>NZ_CP025113.1:2495000-3107010 GCF_002831585.1 Bradyrhizobium sp. SK17
TCGGCGACGCGATCGACGGTGATCCCGTGGCGCTGCTCGATCGCGAGAGGGTGCTCGGTCGGCTCAAGCTCGAAAGAGGGGCCGACGCCATCGCCGCGCAGATGGACGCGCGTCTTCAGGTTCTCGGTGCTTGAGTACAACGCAATTTCGGCAGACAGCCAGCCGAACAATGGTCCGACATGCGCGCGCTTTGGCCGGTCGATGCACGCAACGAACTCGTCGAACCTTTGCTTGCTCAGCGTGATCCGGACGCCCCAGATCAACGGTTCGTCCTCGCCATGGACCGGAACCTCGATACATCAGCGCACGAAGAAATGCTGGTCGTCGATGATGCAGGTTTCCGATTCGAGGACGCAGCGGCGCGGACGTTCCCCGGATGGAATTGCGTCGAAAACCAACGGTGCTTCGGCGAAGAAACCTGGCATGCCCTCGTGCCACTCGTCGCAAGCCGTGCACTTGAAGCGAAACCCGGCTGTCTCCCCGCGTCACGAGCCAGGCTGTGCGCCCAGGCTGATTCCGGTGTCGACAATCCGCGCCGGCCGCAGCTCGATCAAGCTTGATTGAACAGTTTGTGATCATTCGGCCACGATTGACCGTCATCGTCTACGACGAAAGTTCATGGGCCGTTCATTTCGATTTCCGTACCCATTCCACCCAAGAAGCTCGGCAACACACCTGCCCCAACGAGGAGACTTCCATGCGTGAGATCGTCCGTCCCGTAACTGCTGCGTTGAGCGTCGCGTGTGTCGCGTTCGCGATGTCCGCGGCGTCGACCAGCGGCGCATTCGCGCAGGCCAAGCAGCAGCAGATGGCGCCGGCGGCAAAGCAGCCCGCGCAGGCCGCACCCGCCGCCGCTCCCGCTCAGGCGGACCAACCGCCGCCGATCAAGCAGATCGCATTGACCGACAAGCAGGTCGATGGCGCGATCGCCGCGGCCAAGGAAATGGATCCGATCACCGCCAAGCTCTCGCAGGACTCCAAGCCCGATCCGAAGGTCATTGCCCAACTCGAGGCCATCGCCAAGAAAAACGGCTTCGCCAGCTTCGACGACTATAACAACGTCGTCGACAACATCTCGCTGGTGCTCGGTGGCTTCGATCCGCAGACCAAGAAATATGTCGGCCCCGAGGCCGTGCTGAAGGCGCAGATCGCCCAGGTGCAGGCCGACAAGAAGATGTCGGCCAAAGACAAGAAGGACGCGCTCGCCGACCTCAACGAAGCGCTGAAGTCGCCGCCGCCCGCGGTCGAGAACAAGGGCAACATCGATCTCGTCACCAAGAGCTACGACAAGCTGATGGAAGAGTTCGGCGGCAGCGACGACAATTGAGCCGCCAACCAAGTCAAAGCGGAATCAAAATGAGCCCCGGAGAAATTCTCCGGGGCTTTTTTGTATCCGCTCGCGACCCAGATGCGCGTGCCTCTCCGCATCATGAAGCCACCGAACGGAAGGCCGGCGACCGTTTCCGGGCGGACGATTCGCCGCCCGAGGTCTCATGCGATACCCGCGCGATGGGCTGCGGGCGGTGCTGCGATCTGCTACGCATGCAGCGAGGGACGGGAGTTCAAGGACATGGCCAACAAGAAAGTCGTGATCGCCGGTGCGACCGGCCTGGTGGGCAACGCCGCCCTGCGCCACTTCGGCGCGTCCGGAGACTGCGAGCGCATCGCGCTGTCGCGCCGCAAGCCGCGCGATCTCCACGGCGCGCGGCACGTGCCGATCGATCTCAGCAATGCCGAGGATTGCCGCCGCGCCGCGGCCGAGCTCGGCGGTGCTACGCATCTGATCTATGCCGCGCTTTACGAAGCGCCGAGTTTGGTCGATGGCTGGCGCGATGCCGGGCAGATCGAAACCAACGACCGGATGCTACGCAATTTGATGGGGGCACTCGAACCCGCGGCGCCCGATCTCAAGCACGTCGCGCTGCTGCAAGGCACCAAGGCCTATGGCGTGCATGTCCGGCCGCTCGCGGTGCCGGCGCGCGAGGGCCGCTCGGAAATGTACGAGCAGCCGAATTTCTATTGGGCGCAGGAGAACTTCCTGCGTGAGCTGCAACGCGGCAAGGGCTGGCACTGGAGCATCCTGCGGCCGGTGTTGATCATCGGCGAAGCGATGGGCGGCGCGATGGACCTGATCCCGCCGCTCGGCGTCTATGCGGCGGTGCTGCGCGCGCAAGGCAGGCCGCTGGATTATCCCGGCGGCGCGCCGCGTGTCGCGCAGGCAGTCGACGTCGATCTGCTGGCGCGCGCAATCGCCTGGTCCGGCGATGCCGCAGCCGCGCGCAACGAAGCGTTCAACGTCACCAATGGCGACGTCTTCACCTGGGAGAACATCTGGCCAGCGGTCTCGGATGCGCTCGAGATGACGCCGGGCAAGCCTGTGCCGCTGTCGCTGGCGCAGGAGTATCCGAAATGGATCCCGCTGTGGGATGAACTGCGCAGGAAACACGACCTGATCGCGCCCGGTCTGGAACAGTTCGTCGGCCTGTCGTTCCAATATGCCGATTACAGCCTGCGCCATGGGCAGACTGAATCCGGTCCGCCCTCGATCGTCTCGACGGTGAAGATCAACCAGGCCGGCTTCACCGAGATGATGGATACCGAAGCGATGTTCCGGAAATGGTTCAGGCTGGCGAAGGCGAGCCGGCTGTTGCCGTGAACCGATCGGGCCACCGCCCTCTCGTCTCCCTCGCCCCGCGTTTGCGGGGAGAGGGCGGGGTGAGGGGCTTCTATCCGGCGAGCACTTCGCTGCTTGTTGAGCCGCGTGCCTCGCCCCTCACCCGGATCGCATCTTCGATGCGATCCGACCTCTCCCGGCAAAGAGCGGGGAGAGGTGAAGAGCGTCCCTGCTATGGGTTGAGCCCTACCGCGAAAACGCCTGTTCCATCGCCTTGCGCGTCTTGATGGTGTCGTTCGCCTCGTCGACCTCGACGTCGCTCCAGCGCACCACGGCGCCATGGGCGACGTCGTGCTTCAGCTTGACCCGATGCGCGAGGCCGATCGGCAATGCGCCGGCAGCGAGGCTGGCGGAGGCGGGCATCAGTTTGCCCCACACCGTGTAACCGCCTTCGCCGTCGAGCATCTCGCCGGCGCGCAGATTGCGCTTGGCGACCGCTGCGACGTCGCCGCGGAAGCCGCGCGGCTGTCCGGTCGGCTCGTTGCGCAGCGCAGCCGACAGCACCGAGATGTTCAGCTCGAGCCCGATCAGATGATAGGGCTTGTACATCGCCGCAAAGCGGCCGGATGAATCGGTCTTGAGGCCATATTGCCTGAAGCAATCGGCGGCATAATCGTTCGGCGCCTCCAGCACCACATAGACGCCCCAGCGCAGATCGCGGAACACCGGGCGGCCGTCGCGCTCCAGCGACGACACCACTTCCACGATGCCGGATTTCTCCAGCACGCCGCCCTTGTCGCGCGGCCGCATCACATGCGGCAGATCGTCGACGCCGCAGGGCGGAAACAGCAGGCCCTCCGACGGCACGTCGAGCGTGCAGGAATTGGCGATCGCGGCCATCTCGATCGCCGATTTGGTGCCGTCGAGGAAGGAGTTGAACATCTGCGGGTTCATGCCGGCGGATTGCGCCTCGCCGGCGGTGAGCCCGTAATGCTGCCACACGCCCTCCGGCGTCACGTCGTGATAGGCCGGCAGATATTTGGTGCCCTTGCCGGCGGCGACGACGCGAAATCCTGTCGCGCGCGCCCAATCCACGATCTCCGCGGTCAGCGCCGGCTGATCGCCATAGGCGAGCGAATAGACCACGCCGGCCTTGCGCGCCTCCTCGGCGAGCAGCGGCCCCGCCAGCACGTCGGCCTCGACATTGACCATCACGACATGCTTGCCGGCGGCGATTGCCGCGCGGGCGTGGCGGATGCCGACGGCGGGATTGCCGGTGGCCTCGACCACCACATCGAGCGCGCCGCCGGCGATGGCGCGCGCGCCGTCGTCGGTGAAGGTGGTTGCGTTGATCCGCGCGTCGTCCCAGCCGACCGTGCGGCAGGCCTCGCGGGCGCGCTCGCGGTCGAGATCGACGATGACAGGCACTTCGAGCCCCGGCGTGTGCGGCACCTGCGACAGGAACATCGAGCCGAATTTTCCGGCGCCGATCAGGACGACGCGCACCGGTTTGCCGGCGGCGGCGCGGGTTTTGAGGAGGTGATGCAGGTTCATGATGCTGGTTACCGATGCTGCGGTCGCGCGGGGCGCGCGACAAATTCAGAACTCGTCATTCCGGGGCGACGCGCAAGCGTCGAGCCCGGAATCCATCGTACGGCAAAACATGCGGTCAATGGATTCCGGGCTCTCGCTTCGCGAGCCCCGGAATGACAGTTGTGTGTTTACTCCGCCGCCTGCCGCGGCGCACGTGCCAATCGCAGCAGCGCGTCGTCGGCCACTGTCTGGATCGGCGTGAAGTCGCGATGCGCGATGTAGTCCGGCCGCGTCGGGGTGCGGATGTAGTTCGAGACCGCGTTCAGCGTCAGGTAGACGATCTTGCGCGGATAGGGCGTGATGTTGCCGCTCGAGCCATGCACCAGGTTGCCGTGGAACATCAGCATGCCGCCGGGCTTGCCGGTCGGCGCGACGATGCCGCCCTGCTTGACGAGCCGCGTCACGGTCTCTTCATCGAGCGTCCACAGCGGATAGGAGGTGGTTTCGAGGTCGTGCGAGGCCTTGAGGTCGCCGGCGGTCTGGCTCTGCGGCACCAGCATCAGCGGTCCGTTGATCGGCATCACCTCGTCGAGGAAGATCGCGATGTTCATCGCGCGCGGCTCCGGCATGCCGTCGTCGCGCTTCCAGGTGCCGTAATCCTGGTGCCATTGCCAGACGTCGCCGGTGAAGGCCGCCTTCGCGTTGATCTTGAACTGATGCATGTAGACCTTCTCGCCGAACAGCTGCTCGATCGGGTCGATCATGCGCGGATGGGCGCCGAGGAGACCAAACGCCTCGTTGTAGAGATGCGCGGCGAATGCGGTGCGCGGTGCACCGCTCTTCTCGCGCCACACCTCGGGGCGGTTGGCGTCGTAGATCGAAACCGCCTCGCGGGCGAGGAAGTCGACCTCTTCCTGGTTGAACAGCTCGGGCAGGAACAGCCAGCCTTCGCGATGGAAAAATTCGATCTGCTCTTGCGTCAGTTTCATGGTGCTTTCCTCCTTTGATTGTTGGTTGGTTATTGCTGCGGCGCCGCGTCGAACCCGTTCACGCCGCCACGTCGATGGTCCTCAGCTTCTCTTCCGTCATCCGCCCCGCCGTCTGCGCATGCGCCAGCGCCGCGGCCTCCGCGGCGGCGGCATTGCCGGAGAAAATATGCGCGGCGATGGTCTCGTGTTCGGTCCAGGCACTGCCGCGGTAATCGAGCTCGGCGAGCACGGTTGCCATCGAGCGGCGCATATGCGGCCATTGCGGCGCGATCATTTCCTCGATCGCGGAATTGCCGGCGAGCCGGTAGATCGCGCTGTGGAAGTCGACGTCGATCGCGATCAGGCGCGCCAGCGGCGCGTCGTCGTCGATCGCGCGGCCGGCTTCGAGCGCGGCCTCGAGTTGGCTGCGGGCGGTGGAATCCTCCTTGACGCGTCGCGCCGCGAGCCGCGCCGCCAGCGCGTCGATCGCGCCGCGCACCTCGTACAGTTCGCGGATGCGCTGCGGATCGAGCTGCGTCACCTCGAAGCCGCGCTTGCCGCTTTCCGCGACGAGGCCCTGACGATGCAGCAGATGCAGCGCATGCGAGATCGGCTGGCGCGAGACGCCGAGCCGTTCGGCAAGCTCATTCTGGGTGATGCGCTGACCGGGCAACAGCGTGCGGTCGATGATCGCCTCGAGCAACCGCCCATAGACCTGGTCGATGAGGTTCGGAAGCGGGTCCAACGGGATCATGCCGGCCATCCAAATTGGAATACGGAATTCCGTATTCGATAAGGAAGCTACTGCCGGTTGCGCGGACGGTCAAGGCTCCAATTCGCAGTGGAGGCAAGCAATTGATATGTCGAATCTTTCTGAGAATGGACCTGTCCAGCATTCGCGCCGGTCCAGCTCATCAGCCATCAAGCCAGCCTGGTCGAATGCCGGCCACCGGCTGCTTTGCATGGGGTTGTTTTCGATATTTTGGCAGCGGGCCTCCCCGCAAGTCGGGGGAGGAGGCCCGGGTGCCGGCGCGAAAGATGCCCCGCTACTTCGCCTTGCCCAACTCGATCAGGATCCGCATCATCAGATAGAGCCGCGGCACGATCGAGTTGGTGTCGATATACTCGTCGCGGGCGTGGTAGCCCCAGCCGGCGAGGCCGAAGCTCTCGACCACGACGGCCTTGCCGCTGCGCGCGGCGTAGCCGGCGTCGGTCGCGCCGCCGGTCATCTCCGCGAGATCAAGTGTGCGCCCGAGCTCGGCATAGATCGCCTGTCCCTGCTTGGCGAGCGCGCGGCCACGATCGTCAGCCACGAAGGGCGGGCGGCCCGCGGTGACCTTCACGGTCACCTCGGTGTCCGGGATCAGCTTGTTCTTGATCTTCTCGTCGAGCGCGGCTTGCAGCTTTTGCACACCGTCCGGAATGGTGAGGCGGATGTCGGCGCCGGCCGAGGCGTGATCGGGGATCTGGTTGCGCACGGTGCCGGCCTTCGCGGTGGTCCAGTTCAGCTGCGTGCCCGGGATCGATTTCGCGACGTCCTCGGTTTGCAGCAATTGATGCGCGAGCTCGAGCAGCGCGTTGCGGCCGAGCTGCGGCGCCGCGCCGGCATGTGAAGCCTTGCCCTTCACCTCCATGTTGCCGGTCGCGGTGCCGCTGGCGCCGAGCAGCAAGCTCTCGTTCTTGGCGACCGGAGGCGCAACCGTCGGCTCGCAGGACAGCACCACGTCGTGCTGATCGGCGAGCTCGGAGATGATCTCGCCGGAGCCGATCGAGCCGACCTCTTCGTCGGGATTGAACGATACCGTGAGCTTGGCGTAGTCGCGCCAGCCAGTATCTTGCAGGATCTTCAGGGAATGCAGGATGACGGCGATGCCGCCCTTGTCGTCGGCGATGCCGGGTCCGTAGATCCGGTTGCCGTCGACCTTGTAGGGCTGGGTGTCGAGGATACCGTGCTCGTAGACCGTATCCATATGCGCGATCAGCATCAGCTTCCTGCTGCCGGTGCCCTCGAAGGTGCCGATCACCATGTCGGCGCCGGCGCCCTTGGTGGTCTTGCGCCGCTCGGTCTTGGCGCCGAGCGCCTTCAGCCGCGCTTCGGTGTAGTCGGCCATCTTCTTCAGGCCCTCGACATCGCCGGATCCGGACTCGATCAGCACCATGTCGTGCAGGCTTTCGATCACCGCGGGCTGGGCCTGCTCGGCGGCCGCACGCAGTTTTTCATCCGCGGCGGCAAGGGCGGAGGACGAGGCGAGGGCGAGCAGGCCGGCCGATGCGAGCAATTTGATCGATAGTTTCATGATTGTCCTCCCTGCTGAAACGCAGGGAGACACTAGCATCGCGACCTGTCAGCCTCCAGCCGCGTCAGCTGCGGTCGAGCACCTCGACATCGAAGGTTTCGATCTCCGTGGCATCGGCGGTCGCATCGATCGCCGCGATCCTGTCGCCCGAGATCGTAACCCGCAGCACGACCCGCAACGCGCCGCCGAGGATGACGGCAACGCCGATCGCGCCGTCGACCAGCGCCGGTCTCGCCGCCTGCGCGCGTCCCTTGAAGCTCTCGGCCACAGCGGTGGCGCCGCGGATCACCGGCAGCGAGCCGAGCCGCTGCGCCGCCTGATCGGCGCGCACCACGACATCGGGCGCGAGCACGGCGAGCAGTCCCTCGAAATCGCCATCGCGGGACGCGGCGAGGAAAGCCTCGACGATTCTGCGCTGCCGGCCGAGATCGGCATCCGGCGCGGACGGTGCGCCCTGCACGCGCCGCCGCGCACGGCTGGCGAGCTGCCGCGCGGCCGCCGGCGTGCGTCCGACGATCGGCGCGATCTCCTCGAACGGCACCGCGAACATGTCGTGCAGCACGAACGCCAGCCGCTCGGCCGGCGCCAGCGTTTCCAGCACCACCAGCAGCGCCGCGCCGACGGAGTCCGCCATCTCCGTCTCTCGCTCGGACGGATTGTCCGCGACCGGCTCAGGCACATGCGGACCGATCGGCTCCTCGCGGCGCGATTTGCGCGAGCGGAGCATGTCGAGGCAGATCCGTGCGATCACCGTGGTCAACCATCCCCCGAGGTTGTCGACCGCAGCCGTGTCGGTGCGGCCAAGCCGCAGCCAGGCTTCCTGCACGGCGTCGTCGACCTCCGCGGTCGAACCCAGCATCCGGTAGGCCACCGCCCGCAGGCGCGGCCGATTGGCCTCGAACCGTTCAGCGAGAGAATTTTTCTCGGTCATAGGTCACATTCCCCTGGTCCGCTCCGTCATGCCCATGACGAACGAAGCCCGGCCGATGTGACAACAGATCGGCACGGCGGCGTCAAAAGGCAAACCAGGAGAGCGATATGATGAAAGCCCGCATGAACCACCCGGTGATGGTTGTTCCCGAGGCCATGAAGGCGTTGCAGGCGCTCAGCGAGAGCACCAAGCCGGCGCTGCCGGAAAGGCTGCTGGAACTGGTGCATCTGCGCGCCAGCCAGATCAACGGATGCAGCGTCTGCGTCGACATGCACCCGAAACTCGCCCGCCGCGCCGGCGAGACCGATGAGCGGCTGTTCGCGGTCGGTGCCTGGCGCGATGCGCCCTATTTCACCGACGCCGAGCGGGCCGCGCTGGCGCTGACGGAAGCGGTGACCCGGCTCAGCGACCGCGAGGATCCGGTGACGGACGCGGTGTGGGACGAGGCCGCCAGGCATTTCAACGAGCCGCAGCTGGCATCGCTGGTGCTCGGCATCGCAGCGATCAACGTCTGGAACAGGTTGAACGTCGCCGTGCGCCAGCCCGTCGGTGCGTGGAAGGTGTGATCTTCACCCTCTCTCCGCAAGCGGGGAGAGGTGCACTGCCTATGCGGCCAAGAACTCCAGCACGATCTCGCAATAGCGCTGCGGGGCCTGTTCGAACATCGGGTGCGTGGTGCCCGGGATCATCTCGGTACGCGCATCCTTCACGTTGGCGGCGAGGGCGTGCAGCACTTTCGGCAGCACGCCCTTGGTGTTGGCGCCGCCGATGAACAGCGTCGGCGCCCTGATCGCCTCGGCGTCCGCCTTGGAGAACGGCGGCCGCTGGTCGCGGGTCTGGCCGAGCAGGGTGGTCGCATTGTCGCGCAGCAGTTGCTTGGAGGCTGCCGGAATCCGCTTCCAGGCGCCGGGGCCTTCCAGCGCGTCCATGAAGATCTGCAAGCCGCCGTCGATATCGCCCTTGGCGATTTCCGCGGCGCATGCCGCGAACCGTGCTGCCAGCGGCGAGTGGCCGGGCTTGAAGTCGGGATCAAGGGTCTCGTCGAGCTCGCCGCCGGGCTCGGCGAGGATCAGCTTGCGCAGCAGGTCCGGCCGCCGCTGCGCGACCCGGAAGCAGATATGGCCGCCGCGGGAATGTCCCATCAGGTCGACCGGTTTGGTGTCGAAGGCTTCGATGAAGGCGATCACATCGTCGACATGTTGCGCGATCGAATAGGTATCGCCGACGCCGTCCCAATGCGCCGGGAAGAAATGCCGCAGGCTGACCGCGATCACGCGATGGTGACGCGTCAGCGGGCCGAGCACCGCCGACCAGATCCGGAAGTCGCACAGCGAACCATGCACGCAGACCAGCGGCGGCCCCTCGCCGATGTCGAGGTAGGGCATGTCGAAACCGTTGACGCGGAGGCTGTGCATTTAGGGCTCGCGGAGGGCAGGAGATGTTGTTGATTCCGCCCAAGTTCCCACGGAATTCGGGTGGATAGCAACATTCGCCAAGCCTAGATTTCAGATCAACAGCAGGCTCCGGTTTGTGAGCCTAACGAATATCTGGAGTGCGCCATGACCGGCCAGCATTTTGCAATCTTCGAGACCATGATCGGCGCCTGCGGCGTCGTCTGGGGTGAGCACGGCGTGACCGGCGTGCAGCTGCCGATGGGCAATGAAGAGAAGACCCGCAAGCGGATTGCCCAGCGCAACGGCGACGTCACCGAGGCGGCACCGCCGGCCGAAGTGCAGCACGCGATCGACGGCATGATCGAGCTGCTCGCCGGCAAGCCGAACGACCTCGCCGACATCGTGCTCGATCTCGACGGGGTGCCCGAATTCAACCGCGGCGTCTACGACATCGCGCGGAGGATTCCGCCGGGCAAGACCATGACCTATGGCGACATCGCCAAGCAGCTCGGCGGCGTCGAGCTGTCGCGCGACGTCGGCCAGGCGCTCGGCCGCAACCCGTGTCCGATCGTGGTGCCCTGCCACCGGGTGCTGGCGGCGGGCAACAAGCCGGGCGGCTTCTCGGCCAATGGCGGCGTGGTCACCAAGCTGAAGATGTTGCAGATCGAAGGTGCGGTGGTGAACCACACGCCGAGTTTGTTCGATTGAGGAAGAAGCACCCCTCCCTTCCAGCGGAGCGCAATCGAAACCGCGAGCAGCTTTGCTTTGCTGCCTCTACGTTCGTCATGGCCGGGCTTGTCCCGGCCATCCACGTCTTTGTCGTGCGGAAACCAAGACGTGGATGCCCGGCACAAGGCCGGGCATGACGGAGTTCGTGGGGAGGTCGAGCGCTTATGCGATTGCCCACCTCCAGGGGAGGGTGAAGCGAGCGAGCTCCTGCTATGCCGTCTCACAAACAAACCCGTTGCCCTTCCGCCTGATCTTGCCGACCGAGGGTGAGGGGAAATGGGCGGGGCAGCACAGCGTCTCGGTGTCGCAATAGCGCTCGAGCAAGCTGCGGCGTGTCTTTGCCGCCA
This sequence comes from Bradyrhizobium sp. SK17, assembly GCF_002831585.1. Classification (GTDB taxonomy): domain Bacteria; phylum Pseudomonadota; class Alphaproteobacteria; order Rhizobiales; family Xanthobacteraceae; genus Bradyrhizobium. The sequence goes on from NZ_CP025113.1 coordinate 2,505,814, forward strand.
GCGCGGGGTCGACGTCGAATTTCGGCGAGATCTCCGGATAGAGCGTCTGGATCGGCGAATGCATCAGGTCGCCGGCAAACACCGCGTCATCCTTGCCGCGGCCGAAGGTGAAGGCGAGGTGGCCCGGGGTGTGGCCGGGTGTCGGCAGGACGCGCATGTGGTCGCCGATCGCGAAATCATTGCCGACGAGATCGGCCCGCTTGGCTTCCACCACTGGCAGCACGCTGTCGACGAATGGCGGGACTTCGGCCTTGGCGTTGGTCTCGGTCCAGTAGTCGAACTCGGTCTTGTCGAACACATAGCGCGCGTTCGGGAAGGTCGGCACCCAGCGGCCGTTATCGAGCCGCGTATTCCAGCCGACATGGTCGACATGCAGATGCGTGCACATCACATAGTCGATGTCGCCGACCGAGAAACCGGCCGAGGCAAGGCCGCGCAGATAGCTGTCGTCGGTCTTCATGTTCCAGCTCGGCCGACCCGGCCGCGGCTTGTCGTTGCCGATGCAGCTGTCGATCAGGATAGTGTGGTGCGGCGTCTTCACGATGTAGGACTGGAACGCCAGGATCAGCGTGTCGCTATCGTCGAGCGCGCCGGCGGCTTTCATCCAGGCGCGGTTCTCGCCCAGCAGCTCCGGCGTCAGGGTGGGGAACATGTCGTGCGCGGGCAGGAACTTGGCTTCCTCCTCGACGACGCGGTGAATGGTGAGATCGCCGGCGGCAAATTTCAGGCTCATGGTGATTCCCTGGCGTTAGCGTTTTCGAGCGAAGCGGAGTCCGGTTGGCGTGAAGAAAACGCGTAGACAAAGGTCAGTGCGCGTCGCGCACGGCTGGAATGATGATGTTGGCGAGGATATCCATCGCCGCAAGGCCTTCCTTGGGCTGGCCGTACTGGGCGGCCGTCGTCATCATCACAAGATCGAGATCGGGCACGATGATGATGCGCTGTCCGCCCCAGCCGAACGCGCCGACCCATTTCACTTCCTTGCCGTCGGACAGCGAGCGGCCCATCCACCACTGATAGCCATAGAACAGCGTGCCGCCGAAATAGCCGACGGCCTGGAAGCGCGGCACAATCGATTGCGCGATCCAGTCGGCCGGGACGATCTGCTGCTCCTTCCACCGTCCGCGGTCGAGCACGAGCTGGCCGATCTTGGCGGCATCGCGCGGGCGCAGCCTGAGGCCGGCGGCGGCAGCGATCTTGCCGTTCTCGTAGCTCTTCCATTCGAGATCGGTGATGCCGAGCGGCTGGAACAGCGTCTCGCGCGCGAACGCTTCGAGCGGTTTGCCGGAGACCTGTTCGACGATGTTGCCGAGCACATTCGTGCCGCCGCCATTATAGGTCCACAGCGTGTCCGGCGGCGCTGCGATCGGCTTGGCCAGGACATAGCCGATCGGATCGGCATCGAAGGCGAGATGCGGTTCGTCGTTGTTCGGATCGGTCCAGGGCAGTGCCTCGTCCCATTGGATGCCCGACGACATCGTCAGCAGGTGGCGCAGCGTGATCGCGTCCCATCCGGCTGATTTGACCGACTGGCGCTCGGGAAAGAATTTCGTCACGCGCTCGTCGACGCCGGCGATCAGCTTGCGGTCGATGGCGATCCCGACCAGCAGCGACGTCACGCTCTTCGATGCCGAACGCATGTCGTGCTTGGTGGTCGCCGTGAATTCGATGCGGCCTTCCTTGTGTCCCCACGGCTGATCGATGCCGGTGAAATATTGCTCGAACACCAGTCTGCCGTGACGCGCCACGACGACGGAATGCACTTCGCTGCTGCGCAGGGCGAGCCGCGCGGCGATGCCGCACGGCCGCTCGCCATCCATGCCGACGCTGCCGGGTGACGCGATCGTCCAGCCATCGTCGAGCGCGGCCGGCGATCCGCAAGTCTGTTTCTGTTCAGCTGTCATGTCGTCGGCCCTTGGTGTGGTGATCGAGGCCGTCAACGCGAGCACAAGGCTCGCGCCGAGCAGGAAGGGGCGGGCGAAGCGATGGCGCATCGTCATGCCTACCGCCCTGCCACGCTACGCGGCTGGCGGAGCCGAGATCTTCACCGACGGCCGTTCCTGCATTCGCTGGTAGAAGGCGTCGAGCTTGGGATAGGCCTTGCGCCAGCCGCAATCGGCGAAGCGGAAATCGGCGTAGCCGAGCACGCAGACAAGGCCGATCTGCGCGATGTCGAACGACGAACCGTCCAGCACGTCGGGCCGGTTCTCGAACCGCGCCATGCCGGCCCAGGCCCGGTTCCAGTGATCGTCGTACCAAGCTTGCCACAGCGAGCCCTGCGGCCGCACCATCTTCTCGTAGCGGCACAGCAGCATGGAATCGAGCATGCCGTTGAGCAACGAGTGATCGGTCTTCAGCTTCCAGCGCCGCGGGCCGTAGCCCGGGATCAGCCGGCCGCCGCCGATCTCGTTGAGATATTCGACGATGACGTAGGAATCCAGAATCACGTCGCCATGGTCGAGGATCAGCACCGGCAGCTTCTTCAGCGGCGAGATCCTGGAATATTCGTCATTGGCCGTACCCGGCGCGACGCTGGCCGGCACGAATTCGATCTTGTCGATCAGGCCGAGCTCGATCGCCGCGATGCGCACCTTGCGGGCGAACGGGGAAGCGGGAGAGAAGGTGAGTTTCATGGAGATGACCTCTTTCCGAGTACGCAGTCGTCATCCTGAGGAGCGCGCCCTTGGGCGCGCGTCTCGAAGGATGGGTAGTGATCGATGCTTTGCCGTCACCCTTCCGACGGATGGACGACGGTGTCCTTGGCTCATCCTTCGAGACGCGCGCGTTGCGCGCTCCTCAGGATGACGGTCCCGTAAACTACGCCGCGACGATTTCCTGGCGCTGCTCGCCGAGGCCCTCGATGCCGAGCGTCACGACGTCGCCGACGTTGAGATATTGCGGCGGCTTCATGCCGGTGCCGACGCCGGGCGGGGTGCCGGTGGTGACGACGTCGCCGGGCAGCAGCGTCATGAACTGCGAGACGTAGGAGATGCACTTCGCCATGGTGAAGATCATGGTCGAGGTCGTGCCGGTCTGGCGGCGCTGGCCGTTGACGTCGAGCCACATCGAGAGCTTCTGCACGTCGGCGATTTCGTCCTTGGTGGCGAGCCAGGGGCCAACCGGACCGAACGTGTCGTGCGACTTGCCCTTGGTCCACTGTCCGAGGCGTTCGATCTGGAAGTTGCGCTCGGAGACGTCGTTGCAGATGCAGTAGCCGGCGACGTGGTTCAGCGCGTCGGCTTCCGAGACATACTTGGCACGGGTGCCGATGATGGCGGCGATCTCGACTTCCCAGTCGAGCTTGGTCGAGCCGCGCGGCTTCTCGACCGGATCGTTCGGGCCGGAAAGCGCGGTGTTGGCCTTCAGGAAGAAGATCGGCTCCGACGGGATCGGGTTGCCGGTTTCCTTGGCGTGGTCGGAATAGTTGAGGCCGATCGCGACGAATTTCGAGATGCCGGTGACGGGGGCGCCGAAGCGCGGCTTGCCGGCGACCGCGGGCAGGGAGGCGGGATCGAGGGCAGCAAGCTTCTTCAGCGACTCCGGCGTGTAGGCTTCGCCGGTCAGGTCCTTCAGATGGGCCGAGAGGTCGCGGAGCTGGCCGGATTTATCGATCAGACCGGGCTTTTCCGCACCCTTTTCGCCATAACGAACAAGCTTCATGTTGATCACTCCCTGCGATGTCCTGAGGATTATTACTGGTATACCTCGACACGCTTCATGGAACAGCGCGGCAGGAAATTCAACCGCTTCACGGTCGCGGCATTGCAGCCATCACCTTCCGGCGTGGCGGCTTGGAACGGTTCGTTCAAATGCCCGTCATGATTGCGGCTGCGGCGCCGCCAGCATCCGCGTGAACATGTCTTCCAGCAGCCGGCACGGCGGCTCCGGATCGCGCGTACCCGCGACGATCGCATCATCAGCCACGGCGTGCATCCCGTCGAATACGATCAGCGCCGCGCTGCGGGCGTCCGGGAAGGTCCAGACCCCGGCCTTCCGGCCATCCTCCAGCACCGCGACGATCTGAGCGATCACGTCGTCCTTTTCCTGCGACTGGCGCTGATGATGCGGAAAGTCGTGAAACACGACGTCATGCAGTTCGACATTGGCAAGATAGGTTCCAACCGCGCCGCGTAGCCAGGCCGATAGCCGTCCGGCGTGATCGTCTTCGGCACATTCAGCGATCGAAGCCGCAACGCGGGCGAGGAAGTCCTGCGAGAAACGCGCGCGCAGGGCGATGATCACATCTGCCTTGGTGGAGAAGTAGTGGTAGAAGGTGCCCTTGGCGACGCCGGCCCGGGCGACGATGTCGTCGATCGTGGTGGCCTCGATGCCCTTCGCGATGAACAGGGCGGCTGCCGCCGACATCAGGTCGTCCACCCTGACCTCGGCAGGCTGAGCCCGTCTCCAACGCTGCGCTGCGCCGCGTGGCGCCGCCGTCTGCCGCTTCCCGATCATGCCGTTCGCATCCACCTGCATCTGATATCCGATTCTGGATCGCATATTTAGAATGACTTTGAAATAGCTTAGTTATATTGACCGACCGTCAGTCGATGCGTATTTGTGCCGCCATGTCCAACAATCCGGCGGCATAATGATGTCTCTGTCCCGCAAATCCGTGGCCGTTCTTGCGGTCTATCTCGGCACCTGCATGGCGACCGTTGCGATCAGCATCGTCACGGTGGCGCTGCCTGCCATCCAAGCCGGCCTCGGGGCTGAGCTTGCCGGGTTGCAGTGGGTGGTCGGTGCCTACGCGCTGAGCCTGTCCGCCTGCATGCTCTCGGCCGGCCCGATCGGCGACCGTTACGGCCGCAAGCGCGCCTGGCTGTTCGGCATCGTGCTGTTCACGCTCGGCTCCGCCACCTCCGCGACCGCGCCGTCGCTTGCGATCCTGATTGCCGGCTGCGCGTTGCAGGGCGTCGCCGGTGCGTTGGTCATCCCGGGCGCGCTGTCGATCCTGGCCCAGGCGTTCCCCAATCCCGCCGAGCGTGCGCATGCGATCGGCGGCTGGTCGTCGTTCAGCGCGGTGTCGCTCATTCTCGGTCCGATGCTCGGCGGCATCCTGGTCGACACTGTCGATTGGCGGAGCGTATTCCTGATCAACCTGCCCGTCGGCGCGGTCGCGCTTGGTCTTGGCCTGGTCGGCATCGACGAGAGCGCCGATCCCGACCACGCCGCGCTCGACCCAGCCGGCCAGGTCTTGAGCGTGGTGCTTCTCGGCGCGCTGACCTACGGCTTTATCGCCGCCAGCGGCGGCTGGACTGCGCCCGCCACGCTGTCGGCATTCGGCGTCGCGGGAGCCGCGTTGCTGCTGTTCGTCGTGGTCGAACGGCGCGCCGCGCGCCCGTTGGTGCCGGTCGACCTGTTTCGCGATCTCGCCTTTGTGGCGGTGAACTTCGCCTCGTTCGCACTCGGCTTCTCCGGTTACAGCAGCCTGTTCCTGTTCTCTCTGTTCTTGCAGCAGGCGCAGGACTGGTCGGCCGCCCAGGCTGGCAGCGGAATCGCCCCGGTGTTCGTCGTCGCGGCGACGGGATCGTTGTTGTTCGGCCGCTGGGCGGCGCGTTTCGGGCTGCGCCGGTTGATGATCGTTGGTTATGTCCTGCTTGGCGTTGCCATGCTCGGCATGAGCTCGTTCACGGAAGCGACGCCCTATGCCGTGATCGCGCCGTTGTTCGCGCTGCTCGGCGCGGGCCTCGGGCTCTCGGTGCCGGCGACGGGCGCATCGACCATGGCGGTGGCGCCGCGCGAGCGCAGCGGAATCGCGTCCGCGACGATGAACGCCTTGCGGCAGAGCGGCATGACGATCTCCATCGCCCTGCTCGGCACGGTGCTGGCCACCACCGCCACTGCGTCGCTCACCAGCGCGCTGATGAATGCCAATGTCGGCAACGCGGCCGAACTTGCCGCCATCGCGATCCGGCGTCACGAAACGCCGGGCGGTCTCGGCATAGCACCGGACACCTTTCACGCCATGCTGGCGAGTGCGCTCGCCCGCGGTTTTTCCGCCGCGGCCGCGCTGGCCGGCCTGTTCGCGCTGCTGGCGGCGGCGATGCTCGCCGCGGCTGCGTTGCAGGCGCGGCGGACGCAGCCCGGATCCGCGCTCGCCAGAGAGACATGATCACACCCTCATCCGCATCAGGAGTATCGCCCATGAAATTCTTTCGCGAAGCCGAACCCGGCATCTTCATCGCAACCGGCTACCTGCAAACGGAGCAGGATGGTTGCGACTGGACCGTGGAGTACGCCGAGCTGCTCGCCGCGAACCGGCCGCTCGCCGTGATCGTCAACGTCAACGATCAGCCGGAGGTCGCCGCCGGCAAGCCGATGGTGCTGTGGATGAAGGCGCACAAGGCCGAGCTCGGCCGGTTGATCCGGGTCACCGTCTTCATCGCCGATGACGACGAGGAGCGCGCCGAGCTCGAGCGCAGCCTGCCGGGCCGTGCCAAGGCCTTGCCCTATCCGGCCGCGATCGCCGCCAGCGAGGCCGACGCGCTGTTCCTCGCGCGCGCCAGCCTGGGCTAGTTCAGGTGTCGAGCGCGACGAACCTGAAGGCGTCGCCATCGCGCCTGATATGGCCGGCATTGAAATGCCCGCCGATCACCAGCGTCGGCGTGTCGGCGAAGCGCGCGAACAATTCGCGCCGCGTCGCCGCCGATTGCGTCTGGTCGGAGTCCGCGGTCGACGACCAGTCGAGGTGGTACATCTGGCACGGATGATGCGCGACGTCGCCGGTCAGCAGCCCTTCCGCGCCGCTTGATTTGATGTGGATGCTCATGTGGCCGGGGCTGTGGCCCGGGGTCGGGATCAGCGTGATTTCCTCGGTCAGGCGGTGATCGCTCGGCACCAGCTCGGCCTTGCCGGCATCCGCGATCGGCTTCACCGAGTCCGCGAACACGGCGGCATGCGCGGCATCGTCGCTGTGGTCGCGCCAGTGCTCGAATTCGGTCCGGCCGAACACGTAACGGGCGTTGGCGAAGGTCGGCACCCATTTGCCGCCGGCGAGCTTCGTGTTCCAGCCGACATGGTCGACATGCAGATGCGTGCACAGCACGGTGTCGATGCTGTCAGGGGCAAAACCGGCCGCGGTCAGCTTCTCCAGGAACGGATCGCTGCGGTTGTTCCAGGTCGGCACGTTGCGGCCCTGCTTGTCGTTACCGAGCCCGGTGTCGACGATGATGCGGTGCTCCGGCGTCTCGACCAGCAGCGAATGGATCGACATTTTGAGCCGGCCATCCTCGTTGGCGAAATGCGGGATCAGCCAGGGCAGGCTCTGGATCTCCTCCCGGCCGGCCAGCGGCAGGATGAAGCGCGTGCTGCCAACGGTCTCGAGTTCGACGACCTTGGTGATCTTGACCTTGCCGATCGTCCATTGCATGCGGCGTGTCCTCGGTTTTCTTGTTATCGGGCGCAGTCGACGATCACGGTGCCGATCTTGTCGCCCTTCTCGACCGCGAGATGGGCGTCGGCAGTCTCGGCGAGCGCGAATTGCCCGGCGATGTTGTGCACGCGGGTGCCAAACGCCAGCCATTTCGTGATGTCGGCCTGCGCGGCGGCGAGCAGCGGCGGCGGCAGCGCGAACAACACCAGCGAGCGCACCGTGATGCACTTCTCCATCAATTCGCGCACCGGCAGTGTGGGCGTGCGGTTGCCGTTGGTGGCGTAGACTGCGATGGTCGAATTCAGCGCCATGAGCTTCAGCGTGGTCGCGAGGTTGCCGCCGAAATCGACGTCGATCACGCGATCGACGCCGCGGTTCTCGGTGAACGCCATGACCTTGGCGACGACGTCCTCGGTCCGGTAGTTGACCACCATGTCGGCGCCGCCGAGCCGCGCCTCAACGTCCTTGACCTGCGAACTCACGGTCGCGATCACCCGCGCGCCGCCCCACTTCGCCAGTTGCACGGCATAGTGGCCGACCGCGCCGGCGCCGCCGGTGACCAGCACCGTCTGGCCCGCGACCGGGCCGTCGGCAAACAACGCGCACCATGCGGTCATGCAGGGAATGCCAAGCGTGGCGCCGGCCGCGAACGATACGTCCTGCGGCAACGGCGTCACCAGATAATCGGCGAGCGTGATGTATTCGGCCGCGGTGCCGAAGGCGCGGCCGTTGCGCTGGCCGTTGAACAGCCAGACGCGATCGCCTGCGGCAAAGCGCGTCACGCCTTCGCCGATCTGGTCGACGATCCCGGCGCCGTCGCTGTTCGGGATCACGCGGGGAAACTCCATCGCGCGATAATTGCCGCCGCGGCGGCCGACATCAGCCGGATTGACGCCGGAGGCTTCGAGGCGAATCCGGACCTCGCCGGGACCGGCGTCGGGCGTTGGCATCTCGCCGACGGTGAGCACCGTCGGCGCCGCGCCGGTCCGTTCGTACCAGACCGCCTTCATCTAGCGCCCCTTTCCGAAGTTCGTGAACTCGTCCAGCGACCTCTTGCGCGAACTTCGGAAAGCAAGAGGGCGCTAGAAGACTCATTAATCTCTAGTGCCGCTTGACCGATTTGAAGCTCCCAATCGGTCTCGCCGCACACAGTGCAGGAGCTTCAAGTCGGCGGCACTAGAGCGTGCCCGGGAAGGCGCCGCCATCGAGCAGGATGTTCTGTCCGGTGATGAAGCCGGCCTTGTCGCCGCACAGGAAGGCGCAGGCATAGCCGAACTCGTCCGGACGGCCGAAGCGGCCGGCGGGATTCAGCTTGGCGCGCTCGGTCAGGACCTGGTCGGCCGAGATGCCGCGCTTCTCGGCTTCGGGCTTGGCGGTGCCGCGCAGGCGGTCGGTGTCGAACGGGCCCGGCAGCAGGCCGTTGATGGTGACATTGTTGATCACGGTCTTGCGCGACACGCCGGCGACAAAGCCGGTGAGGCCGGCGCGGGCACCGTTGGACAGGCCCAGAATCTCGATCGGCGCCTTCACCGCCGCCGAGGTGATGTTGACGATGCGGCCGAACCTGCGCGCCATCATGCCGTCGACGGTCGCCTTGATCAGCTCGATCGGCGTCAGCATGTTGGCGTCGATCGCCTTGATCCAGTCGTCGCGGGTCCAGTTGCGGAAATCGCCGGGCGGCGGGCCGCCGGCATTGTTGATCAGGATGTCCGGCTCGGGGCAGGCTTTCAGCACGGCCTCGCGTCCTGCCGGGGTCGTGATGTCACCGACGATCTCGGTGACCGTGACGCCGGGATGCGCCTTGCGAATCTCATCGGCGGTCTGCTTCAGCGCCTCGGCGCCGCGCGCCGTCAGCGTGACATGCACCCCCTCATTGGCGAGCGCGATCGCGCAGGCGCGGCCCAGTCCCTTGCTCGATGCGCAGACGATGGCGCGGCGGCCTTTGATTCCAAGATCCACGAGTTCGCTCCCTGTGAGGTCGGATAGGTTTGTAAAGGTTTGATGGATGCATTCTAGCCAAGCTCGACCCCGCCGATAAGGGATGTGCAATGCATAAGTGCATGCCGGGCAGGAACAGCCGGGCGAAGGCGGCGAGCTAGATGCGCTGCTCGCGCCGCAGCCGCTCGATCGCCATGGTGGCCTCGGGCGGTAGCGAACGGAAACCGGCTTGTCCGGCCGCCGAGAACAGCGGCCGCAATTGCGATCCGTTGAGGAATTGCGGCTGCCGAGCGAGCGGCACCAGCTGATCGAACACCAGCACCAGCGTGGTCACGACTAGGCCCACCCTGACCGCGCCGAGTAGCGCGCCGCCGAGGCGGTCGCCGATCCCGATCTCCGCGCCCATCGTGTCGTCGAGCATCGTCCGCGCCATCTTTCCAAGGATGACACCGATCGCGAGGAACAGGCCGAACAGCAGCACCCCGTTGGGCGGAAACGGCGAGGCCGGCAGCGTCGCGATGTGGGGCCCGATCATCGCGAGCGCCGCGACCGCGAGCGGCATCGCGATCAGATAGGCCAAAATGGTGACCGCGCTGCGCAACAGGCCGGTCATGAAACCGGTCACGACCGCAAACAGCAGCCCGATGATCACGGCGAGGTCGAAGAGGTTCATGGGTAAGGATTTCCTGCCCAATCTCCTAGGGTTTCCAGGTTGATGAATCCGGCTTACATCAAGGACAATTGTAGAGATTCATTGTCTATGTCCGCCATACCACAGCCGTCATTCCCCGGTGCGCAATTGCGCACCTGAGGGCGCGCGTCAGCGCGAGCCCGGAATCCATTGGGCCGCAGCTTCTGTGGATGAATGGATTCCGGGCTCTCGCTTCGCGAGCCCCGGAATGACGAGAAGGTCACCCCGCCCGCATCTCCGCCTTGATCATGTCGGCGGCCTTCTCGCCGATCATGATGGTCGGCGCATTGGTGTTGCCGCCGATCAGCGTCGGCATGATCGAGGCGTCGACCACGCGCAGGCCCTCCAGGCCATGCACGCGCAGCGTCGGATCGACCACCGCGAGCGGATCGTTGCTGCCCATCTTGCAGGTGCCGACCGGGTGGTAGACGGTGTCGGAGCGCGCCCGCAGAATGCTGCGGATGTCGTCGTCGGTGCTGACACCTGCGGTGAACATGTCCTTCTGCTGCAACGCGCGCAGCGCCGGCGTGTCGAGCAGTCGCTTCGTCATCTTGAAGCCTGCGACCATGGTCTCGACGTCGCTGTCCTCGCCGAAGAAGTTCGGATCGATCGCGGGTGCTGCGAGGGGATCGGCGCTGTTCAGCCACACGCTGCCGCGGCTTGCCGGCCGCAGCAGGCAGACATGGCAGGAGAATCCGGTGCCCCAGCGCGGCTTGCGGCCGTGGTCTTCCACCATGGCCATGCAGAAATGCAGCTGGATGTCGGGGATGTCGAGGTCGGGCCGGGTCTTCAGGAAGCCGCCGCATTCGGCGACGTTCGAAGTCATCGGGCCGCGCCGCTGGCGCCGGTACTGCCCGATGCCCTTGATGATCCGCCCGATGCCGCTCCACGACAGTCCCGAGAAATAGGGCGCGTCGGAGGCGAAGCCGAACACGAAATCCGGATGATCCTGCAGGTTCTGTCCGACCCCCGGCAGCTGATGCAGGCTGGCGATGCCGTGCTTGCCGAGTGCCGCCGCGTCGCCGACGCCCGACAGCATCAGCAATTGCGGCGACTGGAACGCGCCGGCCGCGAGGATAACCTCGCGCCGCGCGCGCAGCACCTTCTTCTCCTTGCCCTGGATGTATTCGACGGCGACGGCACGCTTGCCCTCGAAGATGATGCGGGTCGCGTGGGCCTGCGTCTCGATACGCAGATTGGGCCGGCGGCCCATGTGAGGATGGATATAGCCGCGCGCCGCGCTCCAGCGCTCGCCATTCCGCTGCGTCACCTGGTAGATGCCGAGCCCTTCCTGCTCGGCGCCGTTGAAATCGTCGCGGATCCGGAACTGGGCCTCGCGCGCGCCTTGCAGGAACATCTCCTTGACCGGATTGTCGGACTGCAGGCCGGTGACGTTGAGCGGCCCGCCCTTGCCGTGATACTCGCCGTCGAGCTCGGTGTTGTGCTCCGCGCGCTTGAAGTAGGGCAGCACGTCGGCGTAGCTCCAGCCGGGATTGCCGAGCGAGGCCCAATGGTCGTAGTCGGCGCGATGGCCGCGGATATAGACCATGGCATTGATCGCCGAGGAGCCGCCGAGCCCCTTGCCGCGCGGCTGATAGCCGATGCGGCCGTTCAAGCCCTTCTGCGGCACCGTGTCGAACGCCCAGTTGTTGAGCTTGCTCGAGAGCATCAGGATGATGGCGCCGGGCGTGGTCACCACCCAATTGTCGTTTGTGCCGCCGGCATCGAGCATCGCCACCGAGGTCGCCGGATCCTCCGACAACCGCCCCGCCACCGCGCAGCCGCCGGAGCCTCCACCCACCACCACGAAATCGAACGTGTCAGTCATTCTTGTTTCCCCCTTGGCTATTCTTCTTTGTCATTCCGGGGCGATGCGAAGCATCGAGCCCGGAATCCATCGCGCCGCGGTGACGCGGATAAGTGGATTCCGGACTCGCGCTGCGCGCGCCCCGGAATGACGGTTACGACAACATCCGCATCAGCTTCTCCAGCCGCGCGATCTTCGCGCCATAGGGCGGATAGAGATCGGCGAGCCGGTTGAAGCGCGAGCGGTAGAACACCGGCTTCAGCTTGGTCAGCGTCCTGAAGCCCCATTCGCCGTGATAGGCGCCAGTGCCGGATGCGCCGACGCCGCCCATCGGCTGATAGGCCTGCGCGAAATGGAACAGGCAGTCATTGACGGTGACGCCACCTGACACCGTGCGCGCCAGCACCGCGTCGCGGGCCGCATTGTCGGTACCGAACCAGTAAAGTGCCAGCGGGCGGTCGCGCTTGTTGATGAAGGCGATCGCCTCCGTTGCGTCACGGGCGCCCATGATCGGCAGCAGCGGCCCGAAGATCTCCTCCTGCATCACGGTCATGTCGGGCGTCGCATCGATGATGACGGTCGGCGGGAATTTGCGCCTCGACTTCCACTCGGGATCGTTGGGAGCCGAGGGCTGCATGATGGTCGCGCCCTTTGCGGCGGCATCGGCCAGCAGGGCCTCGAGCCTGACGTAATGCCGGTCAGAGACGATCGAGGTGTAATCGGGATTTTTCGGATCGGTGCCGAACATCTGCCGCATGTGGCCCTGCATCCGCATCGCAAGCGGCTGCACCGAGGCTTGCGGCGCCAGCACGTAATCGGGCGCGATGCAGGTCTGGCCGGCATTGAGCAGCTTGCCATAGGCGATGCGCTGCGCGGCTTCGTCGATGTCGGCGGAGCCGTCGACGATCACGGGCGATTTGCCGCCGAGCTCGAGCGTCACCGGCGTCAGATTGCGGCCACAGGCTTCCGCGACCAGCCGGCCGACGCGGGTCGAGCCGGTGAAGATCAGATGATCGAATGGCAGCGCGGCGAAGGCTTTGGCGATGTCGTCGTCGATGTCGGTGACGACGAGCTCGGTGCTGTCGAATTTCTTCGCGATCGCCTCCATCAGCAGTTCGGAGAACCGCGGCACCAGCTCGCTCGGCTTGATGATGGCGCTGTTGCCGGCCGCGATGGCCGCGACTGCGGGCGCCAGCGTCAACTGTAGCGGGTAATTCCAGGGCGCGATGATGCCGACCACGCCGAGCGGCTGCGGGATCAGCCGGTTCTTCGCCGGCGCGAACTGCACCGTGGTCGGGATCTTTTGCGGCGCCATCCAGGATTTGAGGTGCCTGGCGGCGTGCTTGATCTCGCCGAGCACCAGCATGGTCTCGGCGATCGCGGTCTCGACGGTGGAGCGGTGGCCGAAATCGGCCGAGATCGCCGCCTCGAATCGCGCTTCGTTCTCGGTCAGCGCGGCGCGCAGGCGCCGCAGCCGGTCCAGCCGTGCCTGCAATGTCGGCGCCGGCTCGCTCCGCGACAGCTCGAACTGGCGCTGAAAGGTCTCTTCGAGCGCATGCAGCCCCGGGCTTTTCAGTGGCCGGTCCATGGCGTTTCCCCTCGGATGACGTTTCCTTGACGGATTTTGTTGGGCGCCAAGCTCTGCTTTTGCGCGCGGTCTGGCAAGACCTGGTTCCCCGCGGTCGATTTGTCAGGAAAACCTGATATTTCGACGTCACAAAATCCTCAAAAACCCACGTCCGGGGCTTTCCAAACCGGGCACACGTTGATACATACGCCCCGCACCCGACGGCTTCGGCCTGGGTCGCCTTCTCAGGAAGCCCTCCGGACGGATCGATCGGCGCCGTTAGACGCGTTGGCCGGCAGGTTCGGGCACTCTTTCTGCAAGGCACGCAACGGTTTAACGCGGGGTGGAGCAGCCCGGTAGCTCGTCAGGCTCATAACCTGAAGGTCATAGGTTCAAATCCTATCCCCGCAACCAAGCTTCGGACCAACCGGTTCCGACAAAAAGGCCCGCCTCACGGCGGGCCTTTTTCGTGCATGTCTTGATCCTGCATGGCTCACGGCGTTGAGTCGTTGCAGGCGGCCTCCGCCGGTGCTTCATCCACGTTCGGGTCGGCGGCCGCGGTTGCCCAGGCCAGTTCGACCAGCGTCACGATCCGCCGTCCGGCGCCGTCGAGCTGGCAGACGATCAGGCCTTGCTCCTCGATGTAGGTCAGAAGATGCCGCGCGCGGCGCAACGAATGGGTGCCGTAGGCGCGCGCGATCGCGGCGTCGCTCGGGCAGGGCCAGCCTTCCTTCGCCGCGCGGGCGATCATCATGAAGACGCCCTGCATGTCCTCAGGCAGCAGGGAGGCGCGCAGCGAGACGTCCTGCCACGCGTCGTCCTCGGCCATCTCTGTACCGAGCCCGGCGCGGGCCCGCGTCAGCATGCGGCGGAAATCGGTCAGCTCCGGCACGACAGCACCGAGACCCTCGATGCGGCAGCGGACCACGAACTCCTGATACAGCACGCCGATGGCGCGGAAGCCGGCGTCCGGCTCGGCGAGGATGGCGCGCAGGATCCGGTCCAGCCGTTCGCGCCGCTCGGCCAATTGCTCGGCACTGAGCGGCTGTTCCGCAGCCTCTTGAGCCGGTTCCGGTGCCGGCGACTTCGCCGCCATCAATTGGCTGAGCAAATCCGGGGACGGTGCCCGGCGCTGCGGCCGGGCGCTGGTCTCAGGCGGCGGCGCCGCGAGGATGATCGCGCGCGCGTCTTCCAGCGTCGCTTCGGGCAGCGGCATCAGTCGTGGTGCCGCGTTGCGCGGCTGGGTATCGGTCGGACCGATGCGCAGGCCGAGCGGACGGCGCGACAGCGCGGGTCCGAGCGCCATGAATTGTCCGCGCTCCAGGTCGCGGAACGCTTCGGCCTGGCGCCGCTCCATGCCGAGCAGGTCGGCGGCGCGCGCCATGTCGATGTCCAGGAAGGTGCGGCCCATCAGGAAGTTCGACGCCTCGGCCGCGACATTCTTGGCGAGCTTCGCCAGCCGCTGGGTCGCGATGATCCCGGCAAGGCCGCGCTTGCGGCCGCGGCACATCAGATTGGTCATCGCGCCGAGCGACAGCTTGCGCGCCTCGTCGGACACTTCGCCCGCGATCGCCGGCGCGAACAATTGCGCCTCGTCCACCACCACCAGCATCGGATACCAATGGTCGCGGGCGACGTCGAACAACCCGCCGAGGAAGGCCGCGGCACGCCGCATCTGGTTCTCGGCGTCGAGCCCTTCGAGATTGAGCACCGTGGAGACGCGATGGATCCGCACCCGCTCGCCGGCGACCTGCAGGCTGCGCTCCGTGTGATCCTCGGCGTCGATCACGAGGTGACCGAAGCGCTCGGCGAGAGTGACGAAGTCGCCTTCCGGATCGATGATGGTCTGCTGCACCCAGGGCGCGCTCTGTTCCAGCAGGCGTCGCAGCAGATGGGACTTGCCGGAACCCGAATTGCCCTGCACCAGCAGGCGCGTGGCCAAGAGTTCCTCGAGGTCGATGGCCGCCGAAGCGCCGGCCGTCGTTTGTCCCATCTCGATCGCGACCGTCATGCTTCGACTCAAATCATCCTTGCGAAGACGCGACTTAACAAGCTGACCGCGCCCAGTCGAGCACCCAGCTGCCACGCTATCCCCAAGCCTGCGCAAGCAGTGGACAGGTCGCTGAGGCGGAGAGCGCTGCCGCCTTGCGGCGTTCTCCGACCGCGGGGGGCTGCGGTTGTCTATTGACGATCCCGAATCGTGATGGTCCTGATATCCGCGGCCGATCGATAATCAACAACAAGATCAGCCGTGTGGGTCCAGCGGACCTCGACAGGGGAGGTCGTGATGCGCAAGGAGCAGGTCCTGGAGCTTTGCACGGAGATGGCAACGCTTTGCGACTTCGCGTCGGCGCTCGATCGTGTCAAGGCCGTTGGCCAAGCCATCGGCCTTCCGCTTGTCCTGTTTCGGGATGATCTCGCGTCCGAATCGAGTGAACTCCATATCGCCGGACGGTCGCGGTGGCCGTTGTCGGAAAAGTTCATCGAGTTTCGCCGGGTATGGGACAAGCGGCAGTACCGGATGAAATCCCCGGTCTATCTGGCCTGCCGAACGCAATACTTGCCTTTCACGTGGCGACACGACGGTCAGGGCCCGCGACGATCGACGTCTCCAGCAAGAATATCGAGTTTGTGAAGACCTACGGCATCCTGGGCGGTCTCTGCGTTCCGATCCACGCGCCGCGCGGCCGGGTCGGATGTCTCCATTTCCTCGACCGCAAGGGAATCGATCTCGAGCACTGCCTCGAGACCCATCGTTCGGCGTTGGTGGTCGCCGGCATCTATCTGATGAACTCGTGCCTCGATGCGGCCGCCAATGCCGACCTGACACAAGCCATCAATCATCTCACCAAGCGCGAGATCGATTGCGTCACCCTGGCAGGACGCGGGCTGACCGACAAGCAGATCGCCAAGGAGTTGCGCTTTGGCCCCGGCACGGCGCGATTTCATATCGACAACGTGATGAAGAAGTTGCAGGCCCAGACCCGCGTGCAGGCAGTGGCCAAGGCCGCGCAGCTCGGCCTGATCGGTCCGATCGCCTGAGCGTCGCAGCGGTCCAGGCTAAGGCTGCGGAAGGCCCGACTCGCTGTTGAGGATCGGGCCGAATGGCACCCAGCGGGTTCCGTCGAACTTCACCAACTGCATTTCCTCGATCGGGCGGTAGTCGCTGCTGCTGGTATTGACCATGATGCCCGGCAACAGCATTGCCGCCCGGAAATCCCTGAGATTGGCGGCCTGCTTCATGACGTTCTCCCGTCGCAGGTCGTCGCCGCACTGTCTCAGCACCTGAACCATCAGTTGAGCCGCGACATAGCCCGCCGTGACGATCGCATCGGCCTTGTTGGCACCGGGATCGTATTTCTCGAGGAAGGTCAGGTAGTCCCTGGTTTCGGGATCGTCCGTCCATTGCGGGTCGGTCGGATCCTTCAGGGAAGCCGCTGAAACGATGTCCTTCGCATTCTCGAGGCCCGCCGGCTCGAGCACCGCGCTGATCGACGTCGAGATGCCGTTGAGCAATATCCGTGGTTTCCAGTTCAGCTCCGCCAGCTTCCGGATGGTCTGTGATGCGAACCGCGCGCTGGTGACGCTGAACAGCGTGTCCGCGCCGCTGGCCTTTAGCGTGGCGATCTGCGAGTCGATCGTCGGCTGGCTCGTCTCATAGGGGACCTCGGCCACGATCATATCCTTGGCGGCATTGCCGAGGCCGTCCTTGAAGCCCTTCAAATAGTCTCTGCCATAGTCGTTGTTCTCGTAGAGGATGCCGACCTTCGCCTCGGGCCGCTGTTTGAGCAGATAGGCCGCGTAGATGTGTCCCTCGCCGCGGTAGCTCGGCAACATGCCCATGGTCCACGGGAAGTTCTGCGGATCGGCCCATTTCGCGGCGCCGGATCCGACGAAGATCTGCGGGACTTTCCTGGCGTTGAGATATTTCTGCATCGCCGTGTTGCTCAGGGTTCCGAGCGGGCCGAGCACCGCCAGCACGTCGTCGCTCTCCACCAGCTTGCGCACCTGCTCGACCGTCTTGGGTGGACTGCTGGCATCGTCATAGGAGATGAACTTGATGCGGCGTCCATGAATGCCGCCTTCGTCGTTGATCTTGTGAAAGTAGGCTTCCTGCGCCTTGGCAAGGGCGCTGTAGGCGGAGAAGGGGCCGCTGTAGGGCGCCAGGTTCCCGATCCTGATCTCGGTGTCGGTCGCGCCACCGTCATACTTCTTGTCGGTGGCGGCAGCAGCCAGGGTGCTCGCGACGATGCACGCAACGCTCAGGATGATTCTGCCCATCGGCATGGGATGCTCCCACAGCTTGATTGGTCTCCGTCGGCACAAATCGACGGAGTGAGGACGATTGAACGCCAGGTGATTGAAGCGCCGGGTGATGCGGGATGCCACCTTGCGAAAACGAGAGGTAAGCCGCCTGCCCGAGGCTGCGCGGCGACCCTCGCGAATCCGGGAGGTATTTTTCCCGGCTCATTTCCGCAATCCTCGCCGCGACATGAAGCCGGCCCGGCCGGGATCGAAATAGCGAGCGCGAGGCATTGATCGTGAGTCTGAAGGGTGCGGCGGCCATCACCGGTTATGCGGAGTTCCCGCCGACCAAGACCCCGGATGGTCTTGTCTCGCTCGAGATCATCGCGCGGCTGGCGCGAGAGACGGCGCAGGATGCCGGGTTCGAGAAGCGCGACATCGACGGGCTGCTGACGACGACCCCGATCGATTCCTTCAGCATGTTCTGGCCGACGGTGGTTGGCGAGAACCTCGGCATGTCACTGAAATATTTCGACACCGTCGAGCTTGGCGGCGCATCTGCGGCCGGCATGATCTGGCGCGCGGCCGCGGCGATCCATGCCGGACTGTGCCGCAACGTGCTGTGCGTCATCGGTGGCGTGACCGCCGGGGGAGGCTCGCTCCAGCTCGGTCATTTGAGCCCGGCGCATCGCGCCGAGTTCGATGCGCCGTTCGGCATATCGCAGCCGAACGCGGGCTATGCCCTGATCGCGCGGCGGCACATGCACGAATACGGCACGCGGCCGGAACAGATGGCCAAGGTCGCGGTCGACCAGCGAACCAACGCGCTGCGTAATCCGATCGCCTTGTTCAACAAGGAGCCGCTGACGATCGACAAGGTGCTGGCGTCGCCGCTGGTGTTCGATCCCCTGCATTTGCTCGAGATCGTCTCGCGCTGTTCGGGCGGCGCCGCGGTTCTCGTCAGCAGCCGCGACGTCGCGCGCGCGTCGAAGAACCGTCCGATCCATCTGATTGGTGCCGGCGAGGCGGGCACCCATCTGGCGATTTCGGCACGGAAGAACATCACGGAGTCCTGGGTCAAGGCGTCAGCGGAAACCGCTTTTGCCATGGCCGGCGTCGCGCCGAAGCAGATGGATTTCGTTCAGGTCTACGACTGCTACACCATCACGGTTCTGGTCAGCCTGGAGGACATGGGGTTCTGCCCCAAGGGGCAGAGCGGTCCGTTCGTCGCCGAGCGCGACCTGACCTTCGCCGGCGATCTTCCTCTCAACACCAATGGCGGCCAGCTTTCGTTCGGTCAGCCGGGGACGGCCGGCGGAATGATCCACGTCGTCGAAGCCGTGCGCCAGCTGATGGGACGCGGCGCGGCGCGCCAGGTGAAGAATGCGAGCCTGGGTGTTGCCCATGGCAATGGCGGCGTGATGGGCGACCAGGTCACCCTCGTGCTTGCAAACCAGTGAGACAGACAGTCATGGGCGCCTCCTCCAAACCCCTGCCGCAGCCGTCGCGGCTGTCCCTGCCGTTCTGGGAAGGCGCGCGCGGCTCGGAAATCCGTGCGCAGCGCTGCCGTGCCTGCGGCCATATCGAGCACCCGCCACGACCGCTGTGCACCGCGTGCTGGAATGACGATCTGGAGTGGGTGAGCTGCGGCCTTGAAGGAGAGGTCTACTCCTACACGGTCTGCCACTGGGCAACGATGCCGGAATTCAAGGGTGACACGCCGTACATCATTGCGATCGTCGAGCTCGGCCACGGCGTGCGCTTGACCAGCAACGTCATCGACTGTGCGCCCGACGAGATTTCGGTGGGGCTGAAAGTGAAGGCGGTCTTCGAGCCGGTCTCGGACGCAGTCAGCCTGATCAAGTTTCGACCAGCGTCGCAGCGGTAAGGTTGCCCGGGAGAGAACGACATGAGCGATTTGATTGTTGAGAGAAGAGGCCCGGCGCTTTGGCTGACGCTGAACCGGCCCGAGGTGTTCAATTGCATGAGCCCCGAGGCATCCTGCAAGTTGCAGGACGCCTGGCAGATGCTCGAGACCGACGACGAGCTGCGCGTTGCGGTCGTCACCGGGACCGGCGACCGTGCGTTTTGCTCCGGCGCCGACCTCAAGCGCCTGATCCCGCTCTACACCGGCGCGCGCGAGCCCGAAGACGAATGGGATCGCCGGGTTGTCGAGATGCGCAAGGCCGGCCGTGGCGGCTTCATGAAGGACAGGATCGTCGCGAAGCCGATCATCGCCGCCGTCAACGGCGTCGCCTACGCGGGAGGCTGCGAACTGGTGCTGGCATGCGATATCCGGATCGCGACGACGTCGGCGCGCTTCGCATTGCCGGAGGCGCAGCGCGGAATCGTGCCGGGTGCAGGATCGATGGTGCGTCTGCCACGGCAAATTCCCTACTGCCTTGCGATGGAGTTGATGATGACGGGACGGATCTTCACCGCGGCCGAGGCGCTGGCGGCGGGAATGATCAACCGGGTGGTCGAGCCGCATGCGCTGTTGTCCGAGACCGAGAAGATGGTCGAGGCGCTCGTGAGCAGCGCACCGCTGTCGGTCCAGGCGATCAAGCGGGTCGCCCTGCAAAGCAGCGGACTGCCGTTGTCGGAGGGGTTCGCCATCGAGACGGCGGCAGGACGCGAAGTTACGCGGTCGGAGGATGCCCGCGAGGGACCGCGTGCCTTCGCCGAAAAGCGGCCGGCGCGGTTTCGCGGCCGATAGCAACGGGCTGTGCATATCGGGTTGCCGTTGAGGATCAGTGGTCGCCTGCGTGGAATCGGAAAGAGGGAATGAAATGAGCGGCGCGCTAGCAGGTGTTCGGATCCTTGATCTGACGACCATGATCTCCGGTCCCGTTGCCACGCAGATGCTTGCCGATCAGGGCGCCGACGTCATCAAGGTGGAGTCGCCCGAGGGCGACACTTTGCGTCATTTCGGCGTCGGACCCGGTTCCGTCTCGTCATCCTTTCTCAGCGCAAATCGCAACAAGCGATCGGTGATGCTGGACCTCAAGCACGAGCCGGGCCGGCAGGCGCTTCGCGAACTGGTCAGAACCGCCGATGTCCTGGTCGAGAACTTCCGCCCGGGCACCGCCGCCAGGATGGGCTTCGGCGAGGCGGAGGTGCGCGCGATCAAGCCTGACATCGTCTACGTCTCGATCAACGGGTTCGGCGAGAACGGTCCCTACATCCACAAGCGCGTCTACGATCCCATCATCCAGGCGGCGTCAGGTGTCGCTGCCCTGCAAGCCGACCGGGAAACCGGGAAACCAAAATTCGTCCAGATCATCCTCGCCGATCAGGTCGCGGCCATGACCGCGGCCCAGGCGATCACGGCGGCATTGTTCGCCCGCGCCCGTTCTGGTGAGGGGCAGACGGTCAGGCTTGCGATGCTCGATGCCATGGTGTCGTTCCTGTGGGTGTCGGCACTGGGCTCGCTGACGCGTTCATCGCAGGACGATCCCAAACGTCCGCCGGGACGCGTGGACCGGATTTTCGAGACCACGGATGGCTACATCACCGCGGCCGTCGTTTCGCAGATCGAGTGGCGTGGGCTGTGTGCGGCGCTGGAGAAGCCGGAATGGCTTCACGACGAGAGGTTTTCCACCAGTTCGTCGCGTCTGACGAACGACAAGCTGCTTATCGCGGAAATCCAGGAGGTCTTGCGACACCGCGATAGCGAGCACTGGCTGAACGTGCTGGATTGGAACGATGTGCCCTGCGCGCCGGTCCTTGGAATCGAGGACTTGTTGCGCGACCCGCAGATCGCGGTCAACGACATCGTGCAGCATTGCGATCATCCCGATTGGGGGCCGATCCGGCAAGCGAGGCCCGCCGCCCGCTTCAGCGCGACGCCCTCGGAGATTCGCTCGCATGCGCCGTCGCTCGGCCAGCACACGCGCGAAATTCTCGACGAGCTCGGCCTTCTGGCGTCGGAAGGTTGATCGGTCGACTCGAGATCGAACAACGCCACGGGGGCAGCATGCACATGGTTGAGAGCTCGGGTCGGCGATAGCTGCGTCGAAGTTCAAATCGACGCTGGAAATCAAAGTCGTTCACGTCGCGAAGGTGGTCGCTGATCTTGAGCTGCGCGCTCGAGGCCAGCGTCGCGCACTGACGCCGATAAAAAGCAGCGCAAGGGGGAAACATGACAGTCTTCAACAGGGGAATTCCGGTTCTGTGGGTGGTGACTCTGGCTGGAATAACCGGAGCATCTGCTGCGGATCTTGCGAAAGACAAGCCGGTACTCAAGGCGAAGCCGGCTGCCGAGAAGCCGTTCTTTCTGATCAACGACAACCGTGTCACATACTCATATTACGGGTCGGCGGCGGTGCCGGGCTACACTAGGAACGCCAGTACCAATACGCTTGCCTTCACGCATTTCGATGCGTGGGCATATGGCACCAACACCGTTTCGATCCTCTACAGCAAGTACGACCATGCGGTCCCGACGCCGCCATGCGTCGGCAACCTGGCGGGTCCGGCCGGTCCCTGCGCGGGTGGTGCGGTTGGTCTGTTTTCCGTCCGTAGCACCCTTGGCTGGAACGAGTTGTTCGACACCAAGGCGTTCTCGGTCGGACCCCTGACGAATATCTCGTTCCTGGCGGGCGCCAGCATGGCGCCGTTCAACCTGCTGACCGCCACCTCCGGCTCGGGGGTGATCGCCGGACTGCAATTCGGCTTCGCGCTGCCATACAAAGGCTACTTCAACATCGCGCCGGTCTACTCGCAAGACTGGGGCTACACCAACAATGCCCTGCCGTCCGGCACGGACGGCGCAATCGGAGTCAAGCCGCCCTTCACCGGCCTGCCCGACGGTGTGCAGCGCTTCAATCCAACATGGGGGATCGAGACCAACTACTACATGGATCTCGGCTTCCTGCCGGAAAGCTTGCAGTATTTCTCGATCAGCGGTCGGGCGTCGATCCGTGGCCCGAAGGGTAATGGATATTACGGGCCCTATGTGGGCGATCCGCTGAAATCGCGGACCGTGGAGTATGTCACCGAGCCGATCCGCGTGACGCTCGATGCGGGCAAACTGTTCTGGGGGCCGCAATACAGCCACCTGGTCGATATCTGGACGGCATGGCGTTACAACCGAAACACTGCCGGCTATGCGGTGGCTTACGACCCGACCTGCGCGCCCGGCGGCGTCTACAATGGCAGTTGTTCCGACAGCGGCGTGTATTCAGGCATCACGGTCAAGCTCGGCGCCGAGGTGCCGGGCACGCCGGCGCTATCCGCGTTCGGCCTGCCGTTCTTCAAGGATGTCGACAACCGGCTCACCTATGCCTATCTGCCGGACGCAACGTCGCCCGGACAGACCGCCAATACCGCAAAGCAGGTTTTTGCCTACGCGCATAACGATGCCTGGAGCTACGGCACCAACAGCTTCTATGCCGACGTCATGCGATCGGATCACCGCGATCCGTCGTCCCCGTGCTCGGCGGCATATGGCACGCCGGTCTTCGGGGCATCTGGACCATGCGCAGGAACCTACGAATTCAACGCGTCGCTGCGCAGCACGCTTGGCTGGAATGAGGCTTTCGGTACGCGCGCCTTCACGGTCGGGCCTTTGAAGAACATCTCATTCGAAGCAGGTGCGGACCTTAGAATCGCAAACAACTTCATGTCGCCCGAAAAGAAAGCCGTCGTCGCCGGTCTGCAGTTTGCGTTCGACCTGCCTTACCGAGGCTATCTGAACATAGCGCCGCTCTATTATCAGGAGTGGAACCACAACACCTTTGCCTATCCCAATTATGCCGGCTTCGCACTGCTTGGAAATCCTCCCTACGCAGGGCTGCTGCCGGCCGGTCTGACCGGGACGCCCGACGGCAATCTGCACTTCAATCCGACCTGGGCGGTCGAAGTCAATTACGGCATGGATCTCGGTTTCCTGCCGGAGAGCCTGCGCTTCTTCTCGGTCAGCGGCCGCGCTGGCTTCTACGGTCCGAAGGGCAATGGGGCCTATGGCGGCTATACGCTGCCATCCGCGATGAGCACCAAAACGGAGATCAATTCGGAGCCGGTCCGCCTGACGTTCGACGCGAGCAAAGCGCTGTGGGGCGCGAAATACGCGCATTTCGTCGACGCCTGGGTCGCGTATCGCTACTGGAGGAACAAGTTCGGCTTCGACGGCAGCAATCCGGCCAACAGCATTTGCTTCTTTGCCGATGGTACCAGCAACAGGAGTTGCACGGAGCAGACGGTGTACTCGGGCATCACCGTAAAGTTCTGAACTGAGGTCCCGTCTCAAGCATTGCAGCCGCCCGATGTCCTACGGGACGTCGGCGGTCCGGCGTTCACCCCACGTCGTGATGAATCCGGTTGGAACCGCCCCATGCATTGCACGATGTCACGCTTGGGAATTTGTCCCGGCTCAAGCGGGAACGGTTCCTCGTCGCGCGGTTCGCGTCACGGACGCCTACTCCGAAAGTCGAATGTTCCACGGATTTATGTCACGCTGGGACGTACGTCGATGAAAATAGAAGCGCTCTAAGAGCGATTCCAGAAAGCCGCGGCTGCTAGTTCTTTTCTCGACAGAGCCGTGGCGTTACGGCTGCCTCATCAGTCGCATGGGGCGTGACAAGTGGGAATGCTGGGTGCTGGAGCGAAAGCTCCGATCGTTGTTTGTGTAGGGGTGGCGTTGGCGGGGTATGCAACGGCGGGAGCCGCGCAGACCGCGGGAAGCGGGCAGGGCGCAGCGGTGTTGCCGCCGGTAACCGTGGAGGCACCGAAACAACGGACGCAACCGCGCACGACGGCGTCGCGCGGTTCGCGCGCGGCACGCAGCGACCGGCCGAGGCACGCTGCCAACCGCAACGTACCGAGTGCTCCACCGCATGCCGAGACGGTGGCGAGCCGCGGCTCGTTCCGCGAAGGCAATGGTCCGATCCAGGGCTACGTCGCGCATCGCACGCTGGCGGGAACCAAGACCAACACGTCGATCCTCGAAGTGCCGCAGTCGATGTCGGTGATCGGCGCCGACCAGATCCGCGACCAGGGTGCGCGCTCGGTGGTGCAGGCGATCGGCTACACTCCGGGGATCGTCACCAACAGCCCGAACGACACGCGCTTCGAATCGCTCTGGATCCGCGGCTTCCAGGCGCAGCTCTTCCTCGACGGCATGCGGCTGCCCTACGGCGCGGCCACATTCGGCCAGCCGAAGCTCGATCTCGCACTGCTGGAGCGGATTGAAGTGCTGCGCGGACCATCCTCCTCGCTCTATGGCCAGGCCCCTCCCGGTGGCTTCGTCAACATGGTGAGCAAACTGCCGACGGCCACGCCGCTGAACTCGTTCGAGCTGCTTGCGGACAATTGGGGCAAGGTGCAGGCCAATTTCGACGTCGGCGGCGTCGGTGCGGTGAACCAGAAGGGCGATCTGTTCTGGCGCATCGCCGGCACGGTCCATGGCGGCGGAACACAGGTCGATTTCGTCAATGACTTCCGCGGCGCAATCGCGCCGTCCATCACCTACAAGCCTGACCTCGATACCACCATCACGTTCCTGGGCGGCTACCAGCGCGACATCACCGGGCTGGCGTTGCAATTCATGCCGGCGGTTGGCACGCTCTACGCCAACCCCAACGGACGCATCCCGCTCACCAAGTTCCTCGGCGAGCCCGGCTTCGATCATTTCGACCGCACCCAGGCCTGGGTCGGCTACCAGTTCGAGCACTCGTTCAACGAAGTCTGGACGGTGCGGCAGAACGTTCGCTATTTCGACCTTCAGACCAACACCTACGCGGTCGCAGGCGCTGGTGCGCTGGTGCAGACGGCGTTGCAGCCGGATTTGCAGACGCTCAATCGCGGTGCGTTCTCGTTCCCGGAGAGTGCCAGTTCCGTCACCCTGGACAATCAGGCCGAGGCGCGGTTCGCGACCGGCCCGTTCGCGCACACCATGCTGTTTGGCGTCGACTATCGGCACATCGACAGCTCGATCGACATGCGTGTCGGCGCCGCACCACCGATCAACCTCTACAACACCGTCTACGGCGCGGCGATCACGTTCCCGACGATCAAGACCAACAATTCCAGCCAGACGCAGGACCAGACCGGCCTCTATGTGCAGGACCAGATCGCACTTGACCGGTGGCGGCTGACCCTGAGCGGTCGCAGCGACTGGGTCACGACCGACTCGACCAATTTCCTGACCAACAAGCAGACCAACCAGAACGACCAGGCGTTCACCGGACGCGCCGGCCTGAGCTACATCTTCGATTCCGGCATTGCCCCCTACATCGCGTATGCGACCTCGTTCCAGCCGACGCTCGGGGTGACCGCGACGGCTCCGCTGCGGCCGACCACCGCCAAGCAGGCCGAGATCGGCGTCAAGTACCAGCCGGCCGGCACCAACCTGCTGCTGACCGCGGCGTTGTTCGACATGACGCAGCAGAACGTCGTGACGCCGTCGCCCATTCTGGGATTCAGCGAACAGACCGGCGAAGCGCGGTCGCGCGGCGCGGAATTCCAGGCCCAGGCCAGCCTGGCGGAGGGCCTGAAGCTGGTCGCCTCCTACGCCTACACCGACACGCTCACGACCAAGACGAACACGCCCTCCCAGCTCAACAAGCACCTTCCGATCCAGCCGATGAACCAGGCGGCGCTATGGGCCGATTATACCTTCCAGCAGGGGCAGCTCGCCGGTTTCGGCTTCGGCGCCGGCGTGCGTTATATCGGCGATTCCTATCCCGATCTCGCCAATTCGTTTTCGATTCCGAGCTACACGCTGTTCGACGCCGCCGTGCACTATGATCTGTCCAATCTCGATCGCAGGCTGCGCGGCGTCACGCTTGCGGTGAACGCCACCAATCTGTTCGACAAGTACTATGTGGCCTCCTGCACGACGCTGAACTCCTGCTTCCTCGGGTCCGGGCGGACGGTGATCGGCAGTGTTCGCTACACCTGGAATTGATGGAGGCCGCTCCGCATGACCCCGCGATCGATCCGCCTCTGGACGAGTATCCACAAATGGACGAGCCTGGTTTGCACGCTGTTCCTCTTGATGCTGTGCATCACCGGGCTGCCGCTGATCTTCCACGATGAGATCGACGCGGCGTTGGGCGCCACCATCGAGCCTGATCAGGCGCCGGACAATGCGCCATTGCTCAGCTTCGACCGGATTCTCGAGATCGCGCGTGCAGCGCAGCCAACCCAGGTGGTGACGATCGTCGGCGCGGATGACGAGAATCCGATCTGGCACGTCTACATGGCATCGACCGTTACGGCGCCGAAAACCGAGGTGATCGTCAGCGTCGATTCGCGTACCGGACGGGTGCTCCACGTCGGTGCTGCTGCCCGCGGCGCCGTTACCAAATTCCTGCTCGACCTGCATACGGATCTGTTTCTGGAACAGCCGGGCATGCTGTTTCTGGGCGCCATGGGCCTTTGCTTCCTAGTCGCGATCGTCTCCGGCGTCGTCGTCTATGGCCCATTCATGCGGCGGCTGGAGTTCGGCACCATCAGGCCGCGCCGCCGTCTGTATTGGCTCGATCTGCATAATCTGCTCGGGATCGTCATCCTGGCCTGGACGGTCGTCGTCGGCGTGACCGGCGTCATCAACACGTTGTCGACGCAGATCGCGCAGCATTGGCAACGGACCGAGCTCGTTGCCATGCTGGGGCCATGGCGCAACGCGCCGGTGCCGCCGAAACTGGCGTCGGCGCAAGGCGCGATCGATACCGCGCTCGCGCATGCGCCGGGCATGAAGGTGCAGTCCGTTGCGATGCCCGGTTCGCCATTTGCCGGCGGCCATCATTACGGTGTTTATCTCCGCGGCAACCAGCCGCTGACCTCGCGGCTGCTCAAGCCGGTGCTGATCAACGCCGATGACGGCACGTTTGGCGAAACCAGGGACATGCCGCTCTATGTCCAGGCATTGTTCGTGTCGCGTCCGCTGCATTTCGGGGACTATGGCGGCATGCCGCTGAAGATCATCTGGGCGTTGCTCGACCTCGCGACGATCATCGTGCTCGGCAGCGGCCTCTATCTCTGGGCGGCGAAGTTGCGCAAGGTGCCGGCACGTGCGCCTGTCGCAGCGGGCCGGCCGCTGGTCGCCGGCGCGGAGCGATCCTGATGCCGGCCGCAAAACGTTCGATCACGCAGATATTCCTGGCGCCGGTGCTGCTCTGCGCCGTGATCGCCTTCGGGCTGATCTCGGCGCTGCTCGGCGACGGCATCTGGGATCAGGCGTCCTGGCTCGCGCTCGCGCTGCCGCTCGTCGTGATCGTGTTCTATGTCAGCCGGCGCGGGAATCGGTAAGCAAACCGGCCGAACGCAACTATCGCTGCACGTTCTGTCCGGAGGGCCGGTAGGTCTCGCCGCTGCCGTCGTGCTGGGCGCTTCGCCGCGGCTCGGGTGGTCGCCACGTCACGCCCTGTTCGGTGAGCAGATTGTTTCCCCACTCGGCCAGCGGGGTCAGCAGCGCAACAAGCTCGAAGCCCCGCTCCGTCAGCGCGTAGATCGATCGTTCGGATGAAATCTTGCGCTGCTGGACCGCGCCGTCGGCGATCAGGTCCCGCAGCAGGCTGGACAAGACTTGCTGGCGAACGCCCGCGATCGAGTTGCGCAATTCGCCGAAGCTGAGTTCGTCCAGCGAAAGCAGATGAAGCACCCGGACCTTCCACTTGCCCGAGACGATCTTGAGCACCGTCTCGACCGGGCAGGGATCCGGGGCAGGGCGCTTGCGCTGGTAGGCCATGGTGTCCTCGGTCAGAAATTAATGTGTCTGGCTGGTCCACGATTGATGTGGGACCATGACGCGATCGGAACGGCGTAACCAGCCTGCCATCGGCTACAGATCGCAAGGCGTCATGGGTGTCTCGATGAGCGGTCGGATTCTCAATCTGCTGTTGTGGGCGGGCGTGGCCTATTTCTGCTGCATGGCGGTGGCGCATTTCTTCGGAATCAAGGTCCCGATCCTGTTCGTCTACTACGATACACCCTACTATGCCTATCAGGACAAGATCATCTCGTTCGCGGTCGTGGCCTATATCTGCTTGTTTGCCTCCGCGGCACGTTCAGGTGAGGTTCTCTTCGCATTGGTCGCGATCTGGGTCACCGTTCTGGGACTTTGCGCCGTCAATGTTTCCGACGCGCTGCAGACTGTTCTCTCCGGCAGGTCTACGCTGCCTTACTGGCTACAGACCGCCGCAATCGCGGCCTACGCCCTGTGCCTCACCATTTTCGCGCGGCAGCCGCGAACCCTGTCGGCGCACTGAGGGCGAAGCACGATGGTGCAGCCGGAATTGATCTTCCATAATGGCAAAGTGTTCACGGCGGATGCCGCTGCGGGCCGCGCCGAGGCGATGGCGGTGGCCGGCGGCACGATCGTCGCCGTCGGCAGCGATCTCGACGTCAAAAGCCTGGCCGGTCCCGGAACCAAGATGGTGGACCTCGGCGGCGGCATGCTGTTGCCGGGCATCGTCGACGTGCACAACCACCATCTCCGTGGCGGGCAAGCCGACCTCTATGAATTGAAACTGCTGCCGACGATGTCGTTCGATGCGGTGCTCGAAACCGTGCGCGCGCGATGCGCGACGACGAAGCCGGGCGAGTGGGTCTTCGGCGGCATCTGGGGCAGTCAACTGGTCGAAATGATCGGCCGTGCAAGTTCGCTGGCGGCGCTCGATGCCGTTTCCGGCGCGCATCCGGTGATGCTGCGCGACGACAGCCAGCACAACCGGTGGGTCAACTCGCGTGCGTTGGAACTGATCGGGATCGACGATGGCACCCGCGATCCCCAGGACGGTCAAATCCTGCGTGACGCGGAGACCGGGGCGGCGACCGGGCTGTTGCTGGAGCGGGCCTCGGGGCTGGCCGAGCAGGCGGTCGAGCGCAGCATCCCGGATATTGCGGAGCGCAACAAGGCTTCGTGCCGCCGCGCGGTTGAGATTCTCAACGGCTTCGGCGTCACCGCCTTTCAGGATGCGACCACGACGCTTCCGTTCCTGGAGGCGCTGGCCGCGCTCGATCGTGCGAACGAGCTCAACGGCTGGTGCGTCGCCTCGCTGCCCGGGCAACGGACGCTGTCGGGCGCCGATCTCGTCGGCGACGCGCTGATCATGCGCCGCGAGACCTATCGCACCCGCCACGTCCGTCCCGATTTCATCAAGCTGTTCATGGATGGGGTGCCGACGACGCGGACCGCCGCCATGCTCACGCCATACCGCGCCACGCGCCTGCAAGGCTGCTGCTTCTGCGGCGACCCCTTGATCTCGATCCCTGACCTGGTGCGGTGGATCGCAAAGGCCGAGAAGCATCGAATGCGGGTCAAGGTGCATTGCACCGGCGATGCCGCGGTTCGCGATACGCTCGATGCCATCGACGTGGTGCGCAGCTTCAACGGACCCGGAAACGGCGCCGGCGCTACGCACCAGATCGCTCACGCAGGCTTCGTTGCTCCCGCCGATATCCCGCGCTTCCGCGCGCTCGATGTGGCAGCCGACCTGTCGCCGATCATCTGGTATCCCGGCCCGATCCAGCAAGCCATCCGCGCGGCGATGCCGGAGGATCGCGCCGACTGCTATTGGCCGCTGCGCGATTTCCGCGATGCCGGCGCGTTGATGGCGGCCGGCTCGGACTGGCCGGTCGTCGCCAATCCCGACCCCTGGCTCGGGATTGAAGGGATGATCACGCGGCGCAATCCGCGGGGCGGATATGACGGCGCGCTTTGGCCGGAGCAGGCCCTCGATCTCGAGACGGTGCTGCGCATCTACACCATCAACGCGGCGCGGGCGATGGGCTTGTCCGATCTCACCGGATCGATCGAAGCCGGCAAGTCGGCAGATTTCATCCTGGTCGATCGCGACCTGTTTGCGACAGCGCCGGAACGTCTATCGCAGACCAAAGTACTTTCGACATGGTTCGAGGGCCGTCAGGTTCACGAAGCCGGATGAAAACTTGCGCGTGGCGGACTTGCGAATAGCGCTTGCGCCGGATCGAGAGCGCGGCCGGACGGGCCGCGTTCGTTCACGTGCGAACAGGCCTATTCCGCCGGCTTCGCGGCCGCCGCTGTCGTCGCGGCCGCCGGCGGCTTGGGTGCCTTGTCGACCTTCTTCGACCAGGAGCGGTAATAGGCCAGCACGGTCATCAGCACGATGCCGACCACGCTGACCACGATCTGCATCCAGAGGCTCTCGGAGACCTCGACCAGCACGACATGTGCGACCACCGCGAGGAAGACGCCCGCGCAGAATACTTCGAGCGACTGCTGGCCGGATTTGATGATCGGCTCGAAGATCGGCCATTCGTAGCCCGGCCATTCGCGCGGCAGGAAGCGGGTCACGAAGAAGGCGAGCACCACGAAGTGCAGCACGCGATAGGGCGCGAGGTTGGTCTTGTCGTTCGGATTGAAGGCATCGTAGAGCCAGGCCGGCATCGCCTGTCCAAGCTCGGGGAAGCGGCCCGCCAGCGTCATGACCAGGGCGAACAGCAGATAGGCGCCGCCGAGCCACAGGAAGGCGCGCGAACGGATGAACGAGATCGATTCGCTGGCGCCGCCGAGCGCGAACCAGCCGCCGAACACGAACAGGAACTGCCAGCAGAACGGATTGAAGTACCACGTGCCAGATGGATAGGCTGGCAGATTCCAGCCGAAATGCCGTGCCGCGAGATAGAGCAGGAACGAGGCCAGCAGCGTCAGATTGAGCTTTCGCAACATCGCCCACAGCACCAGCGGATAGACCAGCATCAGCGCGATATAGAGCGGCAGCACGTCCATGTTGACCGGCTTGAACGCCAGGATCAGGCCCTGATAGAGCGTCTCGGCGGGGTTTTGCATGAAGCCCGCGACGTTGAACTCGTTCTGCAAATTGGGGTCGTGGTAGCGCTGGGCGAGATAGCCGATCTCGGCGATGTAGATCACGAACAGCAGGACGTGCGCGACATAGATCTGCCAGGCCCGCTTGATCAGACGGGTGGCGCCGATCACGGTGCCGCGCTCGAGCATCATCCGCGCATAGACAAAGGACGCGGTATAGCCGGAGATGAAGACGAAAAGATCGGCCGCGTCGCTGAAGCCGAAGTTCTTCTGCGTGATCCAGTTCACCGCGTTGTTCGGGATATGGTCGAGATAGATCGCCCAGTTGGCGAAGCCACGCAGCAGATCCAGGCGATAGTCGCGGCCACGCGGTGGCAGGACAGCTTTGACGTCCATCGGTTCGCTCCCCATCCCAATGCCCGCGATTCCGGACGCGGGGTCTCCATTGCATGATACTAGAACATGAATTTGCCGGCTGTGTATCGGTTTTCACGGTGACCGCCGCTCAAACCACGACGAATTGGATCAAATCGTCCCGGTCTTGGATCAGCCCCTCACGCTGGCGGGATGTCGAATGTGCCGAAGGGCAGCTTGCATGCCTTGGATGGGGAGAGTGAAGCGAAACCCATCACTTTGTGCCCGACGCATGATGGGTTTCGCTGCGCTCTACGCATCCTACATTTGTCGCGGCTACGCCGCGGCATAGCGCTAGCGCTGAACGAAGCCGTTGTGCAGCGTGGTGAACAGCGCCTTGCCCTTCTTCACCAGATCGTATTTGCGGCCGTAGAGCAGCCAGACCGCGGTCAGGTGGCACATCCCGCCCATCATCAGGGACATCGCGGTGTAGGGGTCGAGATTCCGGCGATAGCTGCCGGCGCGGATCGCCTGCCTGATCAACTGCACATAGAGCAGGGCATATTTGTCGACCGCCTTCTTCACCCGCGGCTCGGCGGCAAGCACGCTCGGCCATATTTCCAGGAAGAAGACACGGCCCCAGCTCGGGTTGTCCTTGATGTACTGAAAGTTCGTGAGGAAGATGATGCGAAGCTGCTCGACCGGGTCACCGCCCTTCACAAGCAGCGGCTCGGTCTTCTGGTACAGCGCCTCGAAATTGCCTTCGGGCACCTCGAGCACCAGCGCGCGCTTGTCCTCGAAATAGTCGTAGATGCTGGAGAGCGGTACTTTCGCCACGGCGGCGATATCGGTAAGTGAGGTGCCGTCGATACCTCTTTCGCCGAACAGCTTGGTGGCCGCCGAGAGAATCTGCTCACGCCGATCGCGGCTGCGCTGCTGCTTGAGCTTGAGTATCGTCCCCGAAGCCACGTCCGTCTCCTCGCGTTCCCCACAAAAACAGTAAGGCCGCGGGATCGGAACACAAGCGCTATTGCGACAATATACAACGTCGGCTTGTCGTCAGGCCGGCGCGTTGCGCCGTTCATGATTGCGGAACGCATTGCGGGCGATGATCTGGCGCATGATCTCGGATGTTCCATCGAGAATGCGAACCACCCGCGTCTCCCGCCAGATGCGCTCGATCGGCAGGTCCCTGGAATACCCGGCACCACCGAACAGCTGCATGGTCATGTCGGCGATGCGCTGCACCATGTCAGCGCCGGTATATTTCGACAGCGCCGCGGCCGCCGTTCGCGCCGCCGCGTCGCCCTGGTCATAGCGCCACGCCGCCTCATAGGCGACAAGCCGCGCGGCATGCAGCGCGCTCGCCATGTCGGCGATCTGCCACTCGATCCCCTGATGGTCGCGCAGCTTGCGTCCAAAGGTCTCGCGCGCCGAGACGTGATCGAGCGCGTAGTCCAAAAGCTGGCTTGCCGCGCCGACGCAATAGGCGCCCCAATGCACGCGTCCGGCATCCAGGCACCGCATCGCGATGGCGAAGCCTTCGCCCTCCTGGCCCAGCAGGTTCGCGCGCGGCACGCGACAGTTCTCGAACGTCACTTCGGCATGCTGCGAGCCGCGACCGGCCGCCATTTCGACCACGCGGCCGATGCTGAGGCCCGGCGTCCTCGCATCGACTGCGAAGGCCGCGATGCCCTTGGCGCCGGCAGACGGATCGAGGGTGGCGAACACGGTGAAGACGCCGGCGGCCGGCGCGTTGGTGATGTAGGTCTTACTACCGTCAAGGATGTAGTGGTCGCCGTCGCGCCGCGCCCGGGTCTCGATCCGGGCGGCATCGGAGCCGGCATTCGGCTCGGTCAGCGCGAAGGCGCCGATAACCCGGCCGCTGGCAAGCTCCGGCAGCCATCGGTCACGGACGGCACCTGTGGCGAAGAACTCGATCGCCTTCGATCCGATGTGCACGTTGACGCCGCTCAGATAGTAGAAAGCGGTATGCGCCTTGGCCAATTCCTCGATCGCGATGCAGCTCCCGAGCATCGAGAGCCCGAGGCCGCCGAATTGCTTCGGTGTGTTGGTACCGAACAATCCCATCCGGCGCAGCCCGGCCATGGCGTGCTCCGGCACGTCGCCGGTCTCTTCGATCGCTGCGTCATGGGGCTTGAGCTCGGTGCGGACAAATTCGCGGATCCGGCCTTGCAGGGCGACGAGGTCGTCGGGAAGCTGGAAGTGCATGGCTCACCATAATTCGAATAATCTTCGAAAAATGTTGCGCCGCCGTCCCGGTGATGTCAAGGTTTTCGGGGGTGCCGGAGAGAGGACGATGATGCTTGCAGGCCTGATGCAGCAAGTGCCGCTCACGCTAAATCTGGTGCGGGAGCGGGTTGGCGACCTCTATCCGAACAAGACCGTGACGACGCGGTTTCACGACCGCATCCACGTCATCGGCTATGCCGCGATGCTCGATCGCGCCGGGCAGCTTGCCAATTATCTCGCCGGGATCGGCGTCGGCCGCGGCATGCGCGTCGCCACGCTGGCCTGGAACTCGCATCGTCATCTCGAGCTCTATCTTGCGGTGCCCTGCATGGGCGCGGTGTTGCATACGATCAACGCGCGGCTGCTGGCGCCCGACATCGCGCGCTTGCTGGCGCATGCCGGCGATCAGGTGCTGTTCGTCGACCGCTCGATCTGGCGCACCATCGGCCGCGAGATCGTGCTGCCCTCTGGGGTTCGCCATGTTGTGATCATGGAAGACGAGGTCGATCCGTCGATCGATCCCCCGGCGCCGATGGGTACACCCGCAACGCTGTATGAGGCCGCGATTGCCGGCCACGGCAGTGCCTTCGCATGGCCCGACCTCGACGAGAACGAGGCGTCGGGCCTCTGCTACACCTCCGGCACCACAGGCGATCCCAAGGGCGTGCTCTACAGCCATCGCTCGACGACCCTGCATACGCTGGCCTGCCTGTTCGCCGACGGCATCGCGATGCGCGAGCGCGACGTCTGCCTGCCGGCGGTGCCGATGTTCCATGCCAATGCCTGGGGCTTTCCCTATGCTGCGCTGATGGCCGGCGCCGCGCTGGCGTTGCCATGTCGCCAGATCGACCCGGTGGCCCTGGTCGAGCTGGTCGAGGTGGCGCAGGTGACGATGGCAACGGCGGTGCCCACGGTCTGGCTCGGCTTCCTCGATCATCTCGGCAAGCATCCGCAGGCGGTCGCGCGCATCGCATCGCTGCGCCGGCTGCCGGTCGGCGGTGCCGCGATCGGCCAATCCTTCATCGATGGTTTCGCGCGGCTCGGCATCGAGGTGATGCATTGCTGGGGCATGACGGAGATCTCGCCGCTCGGCCTGACCAATGTCGCGCGTTCCG
Organism: Bradyrhizobium sp. SK17; assembly: GCF_002831585.1. Lineage (GTDB taxonomy): Bacteria > Pseudomonadota > Alphaproteobacteria > Rhizobiales > Xanthobacteraceae > Bradyrhizobium. Next base: position 2,540,912 of record NZ_CP025113.1, read on the forward strand.
ATCTCGACACGGAGGAGACGCGCAGCACCCGCACGGCGCAAGGCTTGCCGATCCCGGGCTGCCGGTTCCGCAATGTCGATGCGGAAGGCGTGCCGTGTGGCCGCGACGGCACGACACCGGGCGAATTGCGGATCTCGAGCCCGTGGGCGGCGGCGTCCTATTTCGCCGGCCCGGCCGACCAGGCCCCGTCGGCGGATTCCTTTGCCGTCGAGGACGGGCGTACCTGGCTGAAGACCGGCGACATCGCGACCATCGACCGGCATGGCTATGTCAGGATCGTCGATCGCGCCAAGGACCTGATCAAGTCGGGCGGCGAATGGATCTCGAGCCAGGCGCTCGAGCTACAGATCATGAACCATCCCGACGTGCGCGAGGCCGCGGCGATCGGCAGGCCGGACCCGAAATGGCAGGAGCGGCCGGTGATCTGTGTCGTGCTGCGATCCGATGCCGCCGAGCCTCGCGAGCGCTTCGCGCGCGAATACCGTGACTATCTCGCTAGCTTCTTTCCGAAATGGCAGATACCGGACGAGGTGATCTTCTGCGCCGAGCTGCCGAAGGGCAAAACCGGCAAGATCGACAAGATCGCGCTGCGCCGGACGTTCGGAAGCTCCTGAAGCGCCCGCCGGGCATGACCTGCGGAAATCGATGGCGGTCTGCGCAACGTGGCGCAGCCCACAGCGCGCGGCCGTCCCATCCCGCCGCAACTTTGTCCACTTGTTACGGGACAAAACCACGAGTTGTAGGCAGGTCGCCTGTCGCTTGGGGGAGAATATGATGTCGCGTGCGTTTCGATCCAGTCATTCCGCAAAGGCCGTCGCCGGTCTCCTCTTCGCGCTTGTTGCTTGGTTTGCGGTGCCGGCCGTCGCCCAGACGCCGGATGCCAACCTCCCGCGCGTGCTCGTGCTCGGCACCGGCGGCACCATCGCAGGCCAGGCCAATGCACGCGCTGGCAATGCCTATGACTCAGGCAAGGTCAGCGCGGCGAACCTGATTGCCGCCATTCCCGGCATCGACAAGCTTGCGCAGATCTCGGCCGAGCAGATTTCCTCGATCGGCTCGCAGGACATGAACGACAAGGTCTGGTTCGATCTCGTCAAGCGCATCCGATCGGCCATCGACAACAAGGAGGTCGACGGCGTCGTGATCACGCATGGCACCGACACGATGGAGGAGACCGCGTTCTTCCTGCAAAACGTGCTCGACACCGACATGCCGGTCGTGCTGGTCGGCTCGATGCGGCCCTCGACCGCGATCGGTGCCGATGGCCCGGCCAATCTCTACGAGGCGATGCGCGTCGCCGCGTCGCCGGAATCCCGCGGTCGCGGCGTGCTGGTGGTGCTCAACGACACCATCCATGCGGCGCGCTGGGTGCAGAAGACCAATACCACCAGCGTCCAGACGTTCCGCTCACCCGATGCGGGGCCGGTCGGCTATGTCGATACCGGTTCGCTGCGCTTCCTGCAGCCGGCCATCACGATCAAGACGGCGAAGCTGAAGCTGCCGGATGCGCCGCCACTGCCGCGGGTCGACGTCGTCTATTCCCACGCCAACATGGACGCCGCTGAAGTCGAGGATGCGGTCAAACGTGGCGCCAAGGGCATCGTGCTGGCCGGTGTCGGCGACGGCAATTCATCGAAGGGCGCGATCGACGCGCTCGCCGCCGCGGCAAAGCAGGGTGTCCTGGTGGTTCGCTCGACCCGCGTCGGCTCCGGCTATGTGAACCGCAACGTCGAGGTCGAGGACGACAAGCTCGGCTTTGCGGTCTCGCTCGATCTCAATCCGCAGAAGGCGCGCGTGCTGCTTCAGCTCCTGATCGCCAACGGCGTCACCGACCCCGTTGCGGTTCAACGGGCGTTCGCCCAGCAGTGATCGTGATACACGAGGCACCATGTATCTCGGGATCGATCTCGGCACCTCGGCGGTCAAAACCGTTCTCGTCGACGAGGGGCAGCGCGTGGTGGCGAGCCGCAGCCAGCCGCTGACGGTGGCTTCGCCGCGACCGGGCTATAGCGAGCAGGATCCGGCGCAATGGGTCGATGCCACCTTCGCGACGCTGGACGCGTTGAAGGCAGATCATCCGGCCGAATTGGCTGCTGTCGACGGCATCGGCCTGTCCGGCCAGATGCACGGCGCGACGCTGCTCGACGCCAGCTTGAAGCCGTTGCGGCCCTGCATCCTCTGGAATGACGGACGCTCGGCCGCGGAATGCGCCGAACTGGAGCAGCGATGGCCAGCCTTGCGGTCGACCACCGGCAACAAGGCGATGCCCGGATTCACGGCGCCGAAGCTGTTGTGGGTCGCCAGGCACGAGCCGGAGATCTTCGCCGCCACCAGGCTGGTGCTGCTGCCGAAAGCCTATCTGCGCCTGGTGCTCACGGGCGAAGCGATCGAGGATATCTCGGACGCCTCCGGAACGCTGTGGCTCGATGCGGCGCGACGGGACTGGTGCGATGCCGCGCTCGCCGCGGCCGGCCTGTCGCGCCGCCAGATGCCGCGACTGGTCGAGGGCTGTGCGCCGTCGGCGCGGCTCCTGAACGAGCTCGCGCAGCGCTGGGGCATGACCAGACGGCCGATGATCGCCGGCGGCGCCGGCGACAATCCCGCGGGTGCCGTCGGCATCGGCGCGATCGGCCCCGGCACCGCCTTCGTCTCGCTCGGAACTTCCGGCGCGCTGCTGGCGCCAACCGATACGATTGCCGCCGATCCGGCCCGCGCCGTGCATACATTCTGTCATGCGGTTCCTGGAATGTGGATCCAGGCCGGCGCGATCCTCTCGGCGGCGTCGTGCCTTGCCTGGATCGCGCGGCTGCTGCGGACCCCCGAGGCCGAGTTGCTGGCGCCGCTCGGGGATCGCCCGAAGCTGCCCTCGCATGTCAGCTTTCTGCCCTATCTGTCCGGTGAGCGGACGCCGCATGACGACCCCGATGTGCGCGGCATGCTGGATGGCTTGAGTCACGGCACCGATCGCGACGCCATCGTGCAGGCGGTGCTCGAAGGCGTCGCCTTCGCGCTGGCGGATTGCCGCGACGTGCTTTCCGATGGTGGAATCGCGATCTCCGAAGTGGATGCGATCGGTGGCGGCTCGCGCTCGCGGTTCTGGCTTGCCGTGCTGGCCAGTGTCCTCGACATTCCGGTGCACCGCTTTGCCGATGGCGAAACCGGGGCCGCGTTCGGCGCCGCGCGGCTCGGACGCCTCGCGGTCAGCGGTGAGCCGATCGAGGCCGTCTGCACCGCGCCGCGGCGCGTCGAGACCTTCGAGCCCGATCGCGCGCTTGCGGCAGCCTATGCCGAACGGCTGCCAAAATGGCGCGGCCTGTACCGGCCGCGGCGCTGACCAAAGCCGACGCCTCCTTGAGATTCACCACCTGGAGGCTATGCCGGAGCAGGCCCCTCGATCCGGTGCACCTCACGCACGGCGTCACGATTGGCGATCCGGGCGTAATGCGCAGCCAGGTTGGGGTAGGCGCCAATATCGAAGCCGACGCGCGGCGTCCAGCCCGTCATCGCATAGAGGCCGACGTCGGCAATGGAGTAGCTCTCGCCCAACAGATAGGCGCTCGTAGAGAGGTGCTGGTCGAGAAATGCGAAGCGTGCCTTCAGCCGCTCGCGAAACACGTCCTTCGCCCGCTCATCCAGCGCAGTGTAGAACAACGGGCCGAGACCTCCCTTGTGCAGCTCACTGGAGAGGAAATTCAGCCAAGTCTGCAACCTGGCCCGCTCGATGGTTCCGTGCGATGGTGCGAGCCTTCCGGTCGGGTCGCGGTCTGCGATGTATTGGACGATCGCGGCGGCCTCGAGAAGGACGCTGCCATCATCGAGTCCCAACGCCGGTATGTATCCTAGCGGGTTTATTGTTCGGTAGTCTCCGCCATCCGCCATCGTCTTGCTCACTTCATCGACTCGAACGCCGATAAAGGGAAGACCGCTCTCGAGCAGGGCGACATGGGGCATCAGCGATATCGTCCCCGGCGCGTAGTACAGCTTCATGCCACCATCTTTCCTGGTCTCCGGCGCCGACGCATGAGGGGAGCTGCCCATCGGCAGGGAGAATGGGCGAAGTTTCGGCCGGGACGCAATCGCGAAAAATTCGCGTTGCCTTGCCCTCGGTTCCCGGTTCGCGTTTTGCTCGAACCTATTGCCCTACGCAGCGGCCTTTTGTTTAATGCGCGCACGCGCGCGAGATACCGACAACAACTTGCGGGTGCGACGCAACGCCGTCGGTGCCGTGGGAGGCAAGATGATCGACCCGATCCTCGAGATGCGCCGGGTCTCCAAGTCCTTCTTCAGCATCAAGGCACTCCGCGGCGTCGACCTCACGGTCTATCCCGGAGAAATCCACGCTTTGATGGGCGAGAACGGCGCCGGCAAATCGACGCTGATGAAGATCCTGTCGGGCGCCTACCGGCCAGATCCGGGCGGCGAGATCCGGATCGAGGGCAAGCCTGTGCATTTCAACGGCCCGCATGCCGGCCGCGCGGCAGGCATCTCGATCATCTATCAGGAACTGTCGCTCGCCCCCAATCTCAGCGTCGCACAGAACATCTATCTCGGCCGCGAGGTCTCGCGCTTCGGCGTGCTGGCCCGCGACGCGATGGAGACCGCCGTCGGTCCGATCCTCGAACGGCTCGGCGCGGATTTCACGCCGTCGACGCTGGTCGCCGGCTTGTCGATGGGCCAGCGCCAGCTGGTCGAGATCGCCCGCGCGCTGCACGCCCGTTCGAAGATCCTGATCATGGACGAGCCGACCACCGCATTGTCGGCGGGCGAGAGCGAGCGGCTGTTCGGACTGATCAGCCGGCTCCGTGCCAACGGCCTTGCCATCATCTACATCTCGCATCGCATGGACGAGGTCTACGCGCTCGGCGACCGCGTCACGGTGCTGCGTGACGGCACGCTGGTCGGCTCGCTCGACAAGCCCGAGATCCGCGCCGACACCATCGTCCGCCTGATGGTCGGGCGCGATGTCTCATCCTTCTACAAGAAGGAGCACGATCCAAAAACTGATGCGGATGCGCCGCGTGGCGCTCCCGTACTTGCGGCCGTCGACCTCGCCGACGGACCACGCGTCAAGGGTTGCTCGCTGACCGTGCATGCCGGCGAGGTGGTTGGTCTCGCCGGGCTGGTCGGCGCCGGCCGCACCGAGCTTGCCCATCTGATCATCGGCGCCGCGCCCAAGACTTTGGGCCATGTTGAAATTGACGGACACAAGGTCGACATTGGCACACCCGGCGAGGCGCTCGCGTCGGGCATTGCCTACCTCACCGAGGACAGGAAGGCGCTCGGCCTGTTCCTCGACATGTCGTGCCTCGACAACATCAATCTCGCCGTGCTGGGTCGCGACGCGAAGCGCGGCGGAATCCTCGACCGCGACAAGGCACGCGATCGCGCCAACAAGGCATTCGCTGCCTTGGGCATCCGTGCTTCGGATATCCGCGTGCCGGCCGGTCGCCTGTCCGGCGGCAACCAGCAGAAGGTGCTGCTGTCGCGGCTGCTTGCGACCACGCCCAAGATCCTGATCCTCGACGAGCCGACCCGCGGCGTCGACGTCGGCGCCAAGTCCGAGATCTATTCGATCATCGACAATCTCGCCAAGTCGGGCACGGCAGTGCTGGTGATCTCCTCCGACCTGCCCGAGATCATCGGCATCTGCGACCGCGTCATCGTGATGCGCACCGGGCTGATCGCCGGCGAGATCAGGCGGACGGCGATCACGCCGCTCGACCAGGAGCAGATCATGGCGCTCGCAACCGGAATGGAGCAGGTCGATGCCTGATGACGGTGCTTCCGCGAAGGCCGCAGCGTCCGGCGTCGTCGCCGCGCAGGAAACGAGGCGTCAGCGGACGGCGCTGCTGATCCGCTCGGCCGGCATGCTGCCGGTGCTGGTGCTGCTGTGCCTCGGCTTCCATCTGCTGTCGGACGGCCGCTTCTTCACCGCGCAGAATCTCGGCATCGTCGTGCAGCAGGCCGCCGTCAACACCGTGCTGGCGGCCGGCATGACCTTTGTCATCCTCACCGGAGGTATCGATCTCTCGGTCGGCTCGATTCTGGCGGCCTCGGCAATGGCCGGGCTGATCATCTCCAAACTTCCCGATCTCGGCGCGTTGTGGTTGCCGGCCGCGGTGCTCACCGGCGCCGCCTTCGGCATCCTCAACGGCGGCTTCATCGCGTTGCTGCGCCTGCCGCCCTTCATCGTGACACTGGGATCGCTCACCGCCGTGCGCGGCGTGGCCCGTCTGCTCGGTGCCGACACCACCGTGTTCAATTCGGAGATTCCCTATGCTTTCATCGGTAACGGGTCGCTGACGCTCATTCCCGGCGTGCTGTCGATTCCCTGGCTCTGGGTGATCGCGTTGCTGGTGATCCTCGCCTCCTGGCTGGTGCTGCGGCGTACCGTGCTCGGCGTGCACATCTACGCGGTCGGCGGCAATGAGAGCGCGGCACGGCTCGCCGGCATCAAGGTCTGGGCGGTGCTGATCTTCGTCTATGCCGTGTCCGGTCTGCTGGCGGGCCTTGGCGGTGCCATGCAGGCGGCGCGGCTGTACGCCGCCAACGGCCTGCAACTCGGCCAGTCCTACGAGCTCGACGCGATCACCGCCGTGATCCTCGGCGGCACCTCGTTTGTCGGCGGCATCGGCTCGATCTGGGGCACGCTGGTCGGCGCGCTGATCATCGCCGTGCTGTCGAACGGCCTGATTCTCACCGGCGTGTCGGACGTCTGGCAATACGTGATCAAAGGCCTCGTGATCATCGGTGCGGTGGCGCTCGACCGCTACCGGTTGCAGGGCTCGGCGCGCACTTAAGGCATGGTCCGGAACAGCGTGAAGCGGTTTTCCGAGGAGATCATGCCCAACCAGTCAACAATCCGGCGCGGTCACTGGTCGCCGCGCGGGAGCTTCAAACAGACCAGGGAGGAAGCCAATGAAGACGATCTCGATTGCCGGCGCTGTCGTGGCGCTCGCCCTCGGCTCTGCGCCGTGCTTCGCCAAGGAGCTGAAGTCGATCGGCATCTCGCTGGGCTCGCTGGGCAACCCGTTCTTCGTCGCCCTGTCGAAGGGCGCCGAGTTCGAGGCCAGGAAAACCAACCCCAACATCAAGATCACGACGGTCGGCTTTGAATACGATCTCGGCAAGCAGGTGACCCAGATCGACAATTTCATCGCCGCCGGCGTCGACCTGATCCTGCTCAATCCGGGCGATCCCAAGGCTGTTGGCCCAGCGATCAGGAAGGCGCAGGCGGCAGGCATCATCGTCGTTGCCGTCGACACCGCTGCCGAAGGCGCCGATGCCACTGTCACCACCAACAATGTCCAGGCCGGCGAGATTTCCTGCCAGTACATCGTCGACAAGCTCGGCGGCAAGGGCGACGTGATCATCGAGAACGGGCCGCAGGTCTCCGCAGTGATCGACCGCGTGACCGGCTGCAAGAACGTGCTTGGCAAGAATCCCGGCATCAAGGTGCTGTCCAGCGACCAGGACGGCAAGGGTTCGCGCGAAGGCGGCCTGACGGTGGCTCAGGGCTATCTGACCCGCTTCGCCAAGATCGATGCGATCTTCGCCATCAACGATCCGCAGGCGATCGGCACCGATCTCGCCGCGCGCCAGCAGAACCGCAGCGGCATCATCATCACTGCCGTCGATGGCGCGCCCGACATCGAGGCCGCGCTGAAGGATCCCGCCGCGCAGCAGATCCAGGCCTCGGCCTCGCAGGATCCGTTCTTCATGGCACGCCGCGCCGTGCAGATCGGCGTCGGCCTGCTCAACGGCCAGAAGCCCGCATCGACCGTCGAACTGCTGCCGTCAAAGCTGGTGACGCGCGCCAATATCGCCGAATACAAGGGCTGGACCTCGGACCGTTCGCAATAGCGCAAGCAGCACGGGCTGCGCGATCCACGACGTGACGATGGTGACCGGAGCGCCGGTCACCTCGGCGATCTCCCGGTCAGCCGCCAGACGCGCGTTGCGCCGACAAGGGGGCTGCGCCGGCGCTCTCGGACGCAGCATTCAGTCGGAGCTGCCGGTGGCAGCAGCACCGCCGAGAAACAGTTTCCATGCCTTCTTGAAATAGGCCTTTCGATCCGCCGGCGGCAGCGGCTTGTAGCCGAACATGGCCAGCGTCGTGGGGCCGACGATGATGCTGTTGATGAGGTGATTTGTCAGGAAGGTGGCATCGGCGGCAACCAGATGCCGGTCCTTCTGTGCCTGCACGACGCCCGCGCGCAGCAGATCGGAGATCGCATCCGCCTCGGGGCCGACGCGATCGCTGTCGGCGATCAGCATCTCGCTCAAGGCAATCCGCTTGAACGCAATCAACTCGGGATCGAGATTGATATCGAGCAGGCAACTCGTCAGCTCCCTGAGCTGAGCGAGGCTGTCCTGCTCCGCACTACCGGCTCCGAGATCGTCAAGGCGGGCCATGATGCGCTTGCGGCTGCGCTCCAAAACGGCGTTGAACAAGGCGCGTTTCGATGCGTAGCGCCGATAGATCGTGTCTTTGCCGGCGCCGCACATCGACGCCACGCGCTCGACCGATGTTGCGGCGTAGCCGTCCCTTGCGAACAGTTCGGCGGCGATCGCGAGGAGGCGATCCTCGACGAGCGCCGCTTCGGCTTTGGTCGGCCGGCCGCCACGTCTTCTTCGGCTTCGCTGGCCTCGTTTCGCGTTACTGCCTTCCATCATGTCCCCGAGACGCGCCTGCCTGCGCGGCAGATTGTAATATGTCTAAATCATTGAAAACGCCATTATATAAACTGGACAGGTGCGTCCCGTTTTGTTTACTCGCGAGCGAAATTTGGCGAGGGGGCCTAGATGGGTGTTTCGAAGGACGCGCAGGCATCGTGGAAGGCGGCGCTGCTGCTCAGCGCTGCGGCGATGCCGGCACTGAACTGGCCGGCTCATGCTCAGAGTTCGATTCTGCCGCCGGTGAGCGTCGAGGCCCCCCAGGTGCGGCGAGCGACCCGCGCGGTGATTGCGCCGCGTCCGCACGCGGCTCCTCGTCGAACCGCGCGTCCGTTGCTGCAACAGGGACAGGTCGGAGCGGTGGTCGCGCGCGGCGTCTCGGCGACGGCAGGCCGAACCGACACGCGTGATCGGGTGTTCGCAACCAGCCAGTCGACCGCGACGAAGACGTCCACGCCTGTCCTGGAGACGCCGCAGTCGATTTCGACGGTGACCCGTCACCAGCTCGACGAGCAGAATCCGCAGACTGTCGGCAACGCGCTGCGATACACCGCCGGCGTGCTCTCCGAGGTCGACGCCACGTCGCGCTACGACAGCGTCTTCCTGCGCGGCTTCGGAGCGTTCGGCACAGCGACCAACTTCGTCAGCTTTCTCGACGGGCTGAAACTGCCGCGCGGGCAGGCATTCGCGGTGACGTCGATCGATGCGTTCCTGCTCGATCGTATCGACGTCATCAAGGGACCGTCGGCCGTATTGTACGGACAGATCAGCCCGGGCGGTCTGGTCAATCTGGTCAGCCGCCAGCCGAGCGAAGTCCCCTATAACGAGGCCCGCATCGAGGGCGGCAGCTTTGGCCGGATCCAGAGCGGCATCACCAGCCAGGGATATCTGGATGCCGCCAAGCAATGGCTTTACAGCATCAGCGCCATCGGCCGGATGTCCGACACCAGGTATGACGGCGTCGAGGAGCAGCGCGTCGGCGTCGCGCCGGCGATCACGTGGCGCCCCGATGCCGATACCCAGCTGACGATATCGGGATTCTATCAGCGCGACCCGAAGGGCGGCTATTTCAACTCGCTCTACCCGCAATCGCTGGCGCCCGCGGCCTATCGGCCGTATCTGAATCGAAACCTCAATATCGGTGATCCCGGGTTCGAACGCTTCGAGCGCGAGCAGACTGGCTTCGGCTATGTTTTCGATCGGCGCCTGAACGATGTCGTCAGCGTCCATTCGGCCTTGCGGTATTCGCAGGTCGATACCGATCTCCGCGCCATTCAGATGGTCGGGCCGATCACGGCGGCCGGGACTATTCCGCGTGCCGCGATCGGATCGACGGAGCATGCGACGGGGCTGGCGGCGGACAACCGGTTGCGCTTCGACTTCATGACGTCAGGCATCGATCATACCGTGCTGGCAGGCGTCGATCAGCAGAATGCCAGGAGCTCGTGGCTCTATCAGTTCGGCGCCGCGAGCTCGCTCGACGTGGTCAACCCAGCCTACAACCAGCCGGTCGGAGCCTTGGCTCCGTTCATCAACAACGACCAGACGCTGTCGCAGACCGGCGTCTATGTTCAGGATCAGATGAAGTTCGGCGGCTTCCGCCTCACGCTCGGGACGAGGCATGACTGGACCGAGCAGAAGACCGACAATCGGCTCAACGGCACGTCACAAGGCCAGGACAGCGACAAGCAGACCTATCGGGCTGGCCTGCTCTATCTCTTCGACAATGGCCTGGCGCCCTATGCAAGCTATTCGACATCGTTCGAACCCGTGATCGGCGTCGGCAGCAACGGCTTGCCGTTTGCGCCGACCACCGGCGAGCAGTATGAGGCGGGCCTGAAATACAAGCCGACCTTCGCCGACATGCTGTTCACCGCGGCCGTGTTCGATCTGCGCCAGCGCAACATCCTGACGCCGTCGACGGTGCCCGGCTTCAGCGTGCAGCAGGGCGAGGTCCGGTCGCAGGGTGTCGAGCTCGAGGCGCGGGCCAGGGTGACCGAGACCATCGAGATCATTGCGGCATCGACCTTCCTCGACACCAGGGTAACGCAATCGACCGATCTGCTGGCGATCGGCAAACGGCCTCAGGCCGTGCCCAAGCATTTCGAATCGGTCTGGGCCAACTACAGCTTCCTGAACGGGGGCTTGGCCGGCTTGACCATTGGCGGCGGCGTACGGTCGGTCGGCTCGAGCTATGGTGACGACGTCAACAGCCTCGTCTCGCCGGGATATGTCGTGTTCGACGCGGCCGTGCGTTATGACCTCGTCAATTTGGTGCGCGCCTGGAAGGGGGCCGAGGTCACCCTCAACGTCACCAACCTGTTCGACAAGAGCTACTACACGAGTTGTAGCTCGAACTTCTACTGCCAGTTCGGCAATGGCCGGCTGGTGCTCGCCGGCTTGCGTTACCGCTGGTGAGGGCTGCGCTGGCAGGCCAGTCGCCAGCCTCGGTGCATCAAGCATCGCCCGCCCGTCCGCATCGTCGTCAAGCCATGGCTGTCCGTGTTCCCCACCGAAAGATCCGCCCGCCAATCTGGCGGGCGGATCGATTTGCGCTATCTGTTCACGGTGGAGGATCGCCCGATGCCCTTGTGGACCTGCGAACAATGCGGCGCGCAATTTCCTGAAGCCGCATCGCCGCCGTCGTCGTGCCCGATCTGCGAGGACGAGCGGCAATATGTGAACTGGGAGGGGCAGGCGTGGCTGACGCGCGAGGAGCTCGCGCAGCGGCATCGGCTGGTCTGGCGCGACGATCTCGGTCTCGTCGGGATCGCGCTCGCGCCGTCATTCGCGATCGGGCAACGTGCGCTGCTGGTGCCCGACCGCGGCGGCTGCGTGATGTGGGACTGCGTGCCGCTGGCGACAGAGGAGGCAATCGCGCATGTCAAGTCACTCGGCGGGCTGAACGCGATCGCGATCTCGCACCCGCATTATTATGGCGCGGTCGCCGACTGGAGCGCGGCGTTCGATGACGCGCCGATCTATCTGCACGGCGACGATGCGCAGTGGGTGACGCGGCCCTATCCGTCGATCGTGCCGTGGCAGGGCGACAGCCATCGCATCTCCGACGACATCCTGTTGGTGCGCGGCGGCGGGCATTTCGCCGGCGCCACCATGCTGCATTGGCGCAAGGGGGCGGACGGGCGCGGTGCACTGCTGACTGGCGACATCGCGATGGTGGCGATGGACCGCCGCTCGGTCAGCTTCATGTACTCCTATCCGAACTACATCCCGCTCAATGCCACGCTGGTCCGCGGCGTCGCGCGGGCGGTCGCGCCGCTGGCCTTCGACCGCATCTATGGCGCGTGGTGGGGCAAGAACATTGCCGCCGACGCCAAGGCGGCATTCGACCGTTCGGTGGAGCGCTATATCGCTGCGATCTCGGGTTGACGGTTCCTTCCGCGCGTCTTGCCACAGGGCGTGGTCGCGCTATATCAGGACTTTCCCGCCACTTCAGGTTTATTCGAGTTTCCGCATGACCACCACTGCTGCCGCCGAATCCCAGCCGTTCCAGGCCGAGGTTGCCGAATTGCTGCACCTGATGGTGCATTCGGTCTATTCCGAGACCGACATCTTCCTGCGCGAATTGATCTCGAACGCGTCGGATGCCTGCGACAAGCTGCGCTATGAGGCGATCGCCAATCACGGCCTGATCGGCGACGGTACGCCGCCGGAGATCAGGATCGTGCCCAACAAGGCGGCGAACACGCTGTCCGTGGTCGATACCGGCATCGGCATGGAGCGCCAGGAGCTGATCGACAATCTCGGCACCATCGCGCGCTCCGGCACTAAATCGTTCCTGTCGAAGCTGACTGAGGCCAAGGACGGCGCCAATCTGATCGGCCAGTTCGGCGTCGGCTTCTATGCGGCCTTCATGGTCGCCGAGAAGATCGTCGTCACCAGCCGTCGCGCCGGTTCCGACGAGGTGTGGGTGTGGACGTCGGAAGGCGGCAGCGGTTTCGAGATCGCTCCCGCCAGCGAGGCGGCCGCGCAGCGCGTCGCGCGCGGCACCGAGATCGTGCTGCACCTGAAGAAGGACGCCGCAAAATACCTCGAGGCCTACGAGATCGAGCGCATCGTCCGCGAATATTCCGACAACATCCAGTTTCCGATCCTCCTGGTGCCGGAGGAGGGCGAGCCGCGCCAGATCAACTCGGCGAGCGCGCTGTGGCAGCGCTCGAAATCCGAGCTCACGCCGGAGGACTACGCGCAGGCCTACAAGCAGATCGCGGGGGCGTTCGACGAGCCGGCGATGACGCTGCACTACCGTGCCGAGGGCCGCCAGTCCTACGCGGTGCTGCTGTTCGCGCCGTCGGAGAAGCCGTTCGACCTGTTCCAGGTCGAACGCAAGGGCAGGGTGAAGCTCTATGTCCGCCGCGTCTTCATCGCCGACGACGCCGAGCTGTTGCCGGCATATCTGCGCTTCATCCGCGGCGTAATCGACAGCGAGGACCTGCCGCTCAACATCTCGCGCGAGATGTTGCAGAACAATCCGCAGCTCGCCCAGATCCGCAGGGCGATCACCGGTCGCGTGATCGGCGAGTTCGAGACGCTGAGCGAGAAGGAGCCGGAGACCTTCGCCAAGATCTGGGACGCGTTCGGCTCCGTGATCAAGGAAGGCATCTACGAGGATTTCGAGCGCCGCGAGAAATTGCTGGCGCTGGCATGCTTCACCACGACGGTGGGCGAGAAGCGCTCGCTGAAGCAGTATGTCGACGATTTCAAGCCGAACCAGACCGAGATCTATTACCTGGTCGGCGACAGCGTCGAGCGGCTGAAGTCGAACCCGAAGCTGGAATCGGCGCGTGCCCGCGGCATCGAGGTGCTGCTCTTGACCGATCCGGTCGATGCGTTCTGGACCTCGGCGCCGCTCGAGTTCGGCGGCAAGCCGTTGAAGTCGCTGAGCCAGGGCGATGTCGATTTCGGCCTGATCCCGCTCGTCGACGACAAGGACGACAAGAAGGACGAGCCCGCGGCCGATGCCGCGACCACGATCGCGGTGATCAAGGATGCGCTCGGTGAACGCGTCTCCGACGTCCGCGCCTCGCAGCGGCTGACCTCGAGCGCGTCGTGCCTGGTCGCCGGCGGCGATGCGCGTGACCGCGCGCTGGAGCGGCTGCTCGCCCAGCAGAACCGCGGCGAGCTCACCAAGCCGGTGCTCGAGATCAACCTGCACCATCCGCTGGTCGCAGCGCTCGCGACCGACACGGCGCAGGCCAAGGACCTCTCGCTCCTGCTGTTCGAGCAGGCGCAGATCCTCGACGGCGAGATGCCCGATGATCCCGCCGCCTTCGCCAGCCGCCTGAACCAGCTCGTGCTGCGCGGGCTGGGGAAGTAGGCTCACCCGTGGCTCAGATTTCGCTGCACTCCATCCGGGCTGCGCGTTTTCTTTCCGTCATCCCCGCGCAATGGCGTAGCCATTGTCGCTGGAGGTGCGAGCGGAGCGAGCCTCGAAGGATGAACGGCTGAGCTGTCAGAGCGGGGCCGTGCATGCTTCGAGACGCCGCTTCGCGGCTCCTCAGCATGACGGGACAAAGGAGCTCGCGGCAGGCGCGAACGCGCACCCGGCGCGCTCAGCCGATCGTGGCGGCGTCCGGCTGCGGATTGCCGAGATCGTCGGTCGGCACCAGCTGCTGGGTGAAGGCCGAGACATAGGCCGCCCATTCCGGCTCGCCGAGATCGACCATGACGGCGCCGTCCTGCCAGATGTCGTTGTGGTCGTTGGAATCATCGCCCGGGCGATGGATGAAGCCCTTGGTCGAGCCCTGGTTGAGATGGACGTCGTGCAGGCCGTTGCCCTGCGCGTAGAAGCGGCCGAAGATGTAGACGTCGCGGCTTTCCTGATGCGCGCGCGACAACAGCCGCCTCAGCGTCGCCGCCGGCTCGGTGTCGTCGGAACCGTCCATCACGTCGCTGTCGCGCCATTTGCCGGTGTTGTCGAGTAGATTGCTGCGCAGGAAATCCAGCGCCGGCAATTTCTTCTGCCCGGTCAGGTCCTGCGAACCGCCGCCCGCGGCCGCAAGCGTCTGGATGATCGGATGGCGGAAGTCGAACACCAGCTTGTATTTCAATAGATCGTCCGCGTCATTGGTGCCGACATTGATCGCAACGTCCCATTGCTCGCCGTCGACATCGAGATTGCAATGCAGGTGATATTGCGTCTCGTGCCCGTGGCGCGACGGCTTCAATGAGGGCTCGGAGGTCACCTTGGTCTTGACGAATCCGTAGGCGAGGGTCACGGCGCGATCCTTTCCGGTTCAGGCGGGCATTTTTTCCAACCTACAACCTGAGATGAGACGCGCGCGTGAAGCGGCCCACATTTGGGTCGCTCCCTTTCGCGACGGTGCACATGCGGGGACCCGCCACGTCAGAAGGCAGCTTCCATCTTGACAACGCCTTCGACTATTGATGTTATGTTATAACATTACATAGAAGCGTACGCCAATGTCCCGCCGCCGTCCCTCCCTCCAGCAACTGTTTGATCTCGATGCAAAAACTCCCCGTCACCATCTTGTCCGGCTTCCTCGGGGCTGGAAAGACCACTTTGCTGAACCACGTCCTGAACAACCGCCACGGCCTGAAAGTAGCGGTGATTGTGAACGACATGAGCGAGGTGAACATCGACGCCGACCTCGTTCGCGATGGCGGTGCGAACCTGTCCCGGACTGACGAGAAGCTGGTCGAGATGAGCAACGGCTGCATCTGCTGCACGCTGCGCGACGATCTCCTGAAGGAGGTGCGCGCGCTGGCCGAGAGCCGCCGCTTCGACTATCTGCTGATCGAATCGACCGGCATCTCCGAGCCGCTGCCGGTCGCCGCGACCTTCGAGTTTCGCGACGAGCATGGCGAGAGCCTGTCCGACGTCGCCCGGCTCGACACCATGGTCACGGTGGTCGATGCCGCCAATCTGCTGAAGGACTATGCTTCGACCGACTTCCTCTCCCAGCGCGGCGAGGCGCTCGACGGCGACAAGCGCACACTGGTCGATCTCCTGGTCGAGCAGATCGAGTTCGCCGACGTCATCGTGTTGAACAAGATCGATGCGGCGACGCCGGCGCAGCGCGAGGCCGCCCGCACCATCGTGCGCGCGCTCAACCCGGATGCCGACATCGTCGAGGCGAGCTTCGCGAACATCCCGTTCGACCGCGTGCTCGACACCGGCCGCTTCGACCATGAGCGCGCGCAGCAGCATCCGCTCTGGCACAAGGAGCTCTATGGCTTCGCCGAGCATGTGCCGGAGACCGAGGAATACGGCATCACGAGCTTCGTCTATCGCGCGCGGCGTCCGTTCGATCCGGTGCGCTTCCACGCTTTCCTGCGCGAGAGCTGGCAGGGCGTGATCCGCGCCAAGGGCCATTTCTGGATCGCAACCCGACCGGATTGGTGCGGCGAGATGAGCCAGGCCGGCGCGATCGTGCGCACCGAAGGGCTCGGCTCCTGGTGGGCCGCGATCCCGCGCGAGCGCTGGCCGGATCATCCCGATTGGCACCTGATGATGCAGCGGAGCTGGAACGACCACTATGGCGATCGCCGCCAGGAGCTCGTCTTCATCGGCTCCGGGATGAACGAGGACGATATTCGCCGCCGCCTCGATGCCTGCCTCGTCACCGGCAAGCCCGGCATGGACCCGCAGGCGTGGCAACAGCTTCGCGATCCGTTTCCACTGTGGCGGAGGGCGGGCGAGGCAGCGTGAAGCAGCAGCCGTAGCGCTCCATCTCCGTCATCCTGAGGAGCGCGGAACGCGCGTCTCGAAGGATGAATCGGCCCGGCTGGTGGCCGTCGATCCTTCGAGACGCCGCTTCGCGGCTCCCCAGGGTGACGGGATTCCACTCCGGGCTGCGGTTCAAAACCTGCCCCCGACCCGCGCCGTATCTGCTAGAGATTCTAGAGGTGGAAACGGTGCGGCGTTGCGATGGCTGTTGGCAGCGAGGTCTTCTACGGCGGGATTCCGGTGTTTCGCAGCTTCGCGAAGCTGATGGATCCCGCGCTGTATGCGCCGCTGCCGGGTGACTGGTCGGTCGGCGTCGCCGATATCGTCGAGTCCACCAAGGCGATCGCGGCGCAGCGCTACAAGGCGGTCAACATGGCCGGCGCCGCGGTGGTTGCCTCGGTCACCAATGCGCTGGAGGGCCGCGAATTCCCGTTCGTGTTCGGAGGCGATGGCGCCAGCTTCGCGGTCGCGCCAGCCGATCTCGCCAGCGCGCGCACGGCGCTGGCCGCCACCGCGCGCTGGGTGCGCGACGACCTAGACCTCGTGCTGCGCGTGGCGCTGGTGCCGATGTCCGCAATCCGCTCCGTGGGCGCCGACGTCCGCGTCGCGCGGTTCGGACCGTCGGCCAATCTGTCCTATGCGATGTTCTCCGGGGGCGGGCTTGCCTACGCCGACGCCGCGATGAAGCGCGGCGAGTTCGCGATCGATCCGGCGCCCGAGGGTACGCAGCCCGATCTGTCGGGCCTGTCCTGCCGCTTCGAGGTGATGCCGTCAGCGCGCGGTGTCATCCTCTCGGTGCTGGTGCTGCCGGCGCAAGCAGCCGATCCCGCCGCCTTCCGCAAGGCGATCGAGGACATCGTCGCCCGCGTCGAGAAGAGCCCCGATGCCGGACGGCCGGTGCCCGCAAGTGGCCCGCCGCTGCGCTGGCCGCCGCAGGGCATGGAGTATGAAGCGCGCGCCCGGCGCGGCGGCCCGCTGGTGCTGCGGCGCGCCGCCGTGCTCGCATTCACGCTGTGGGCCTACGCGCTGATGCGCTTCAACATTCCGGTCGGCAAGTTCGTGCCGAAGACCTATGTGCGGCAGCTGGTCGAGAACTCCGACTTCCGCAAATTCGACGACGGCCTGCGCATGATCCTGGACTGTACGCCGGAGCTCGCCGCCGAGCTCGCGCAGCGCCTCGCCGCCGCCGCGGCGCAGGGCATCGTGCGCTACGGCCTGCACGAGCAGGATGCCGCGATGATGACCTGCTTCACACCGTCGGTGATGCGCGCCGACCACGTCCATTTCATCGATGGCGCCCGTGGCGGCTACGCCTCCGCCGCCACTGCGCTGAAGGCACGCGCGGTTACTCCCGCATAGCCAGCAGCGTCAGATGATCCCACCAGGAATTCTCGGCGATCTCCTGCGAGATGATCTGAAATCCCGCGGCCGCGATCTCGCACGCAATGTCTTCAGCCGGCAGCAGCGTTCGATAGGTGAAGCCGTCCTTGCGCAGGGTGCGGGTCGCGGCATCATATTGCGCGCGAGCACCGTCTGATTTCGGCAGGCCGCACATCGTGCTGACGAGAAGCATGCCGCGCGGTCGCAGCACCCGCTTGACCTCGGCGAGTCCGCGCCGGCGATCCGCACCGATCAGGCAATGCAGGCAATTGCCGTCGATCGCAATGTCGAATCTGCCAGCGTCGAACGGCATGGCGCAGATATCGCCGTGGTGAAATGCTCCCGCGAGTGAAGCGGCGATGAACAGCTCCCGCGCCCAGCCGATGGCTTCCCGCGAGATGTCGATGCCCTCCACCGCGTAGCCGCGCTGCGCGAATAGCGAGGCGACCATGCCGTTGCCCGTGCCGAGCTCGAGCAACTGCGCCGGCGCGCGCGGAAACATAGGCTCTGCGACAAGCCGCGCAACCATGCTGGCCCATCCTTCGAGGCGTCGTGAATGATGCTCACCGCCCCATCCGGGATGACCGCTCTGGCGCAGCCGTGAATAGATATGGTCGACGTCGTGCAACGGCGGCTCGCCGCCAAATCGCTATCGTCCCACCCGCGTCCAGATCTCGCCGCCGCACAGTGCGCCGACGCAGCCTTCGACACGCAGCGTGTTCTCGCCGGTCACCGTGATGCTGCTGGCATAGGTGCCGCCATCATCGGCATTGTAGATCTGGCCCGACCATTTGCCTGCCGCGACCGGGTGCATGCCGGAGAACAGCGGCAGCCCGATGATCGGCCGGCTGGCCAGCGCCGGATTGGAATTCTTGTTGTCGACCTGCGGCTTGCCGGTCATGGGATCGATCGGATCACGCAGGCTGACCACCACGCCGCAGATCCCGCCACCGCATTTCGTGACCTTGACGCGGGCATCGCCGGCCTGGGTCTGCCAGACGCCGACAGGCTCGGGCGCGCCCTGCGCATGCGCGGCGGGCGCGGCAAGCGCCGTCGCGATGATGGCGATCACCAGTCCGAATTTGCAGGCCATGATTTGTTCCCCAAGAGGCTGGCCTGCATAGCAAGTCGAATGATTTCTGCAATGACATATTCGCGTGATCGGACGAGTGCGGTCCGAAAATTTCTTTAGGTTATTTCCGCTGCCGCAATGCTCAGGCAAGACTCAGCTGCCGCGCAACGTTATCCCCAGCGGGTCAGCCGGATCGAGACGATCGTGGCGAGGCCGAACGCCACCATCGCGGCGCCCACCAGCGCAAACAATGTCCAGGCCGGGGCGCTCGCGGCGGCGAGCCACCAGCCGCCGATGCCGACCATGAGCAGGCGAATGGTCCCGGCCAGCACCGGGCCGCCGACCTTGGCCGCGCCTTGTGACGAGAAATAAAGACAGACGCCGACGCCGAAGAAGCCGAAGCCCGGCCCAGCCAGTGCGAAATAGGAGGATGCGGCGGCGGTGACGCCGGGATCATTGGTGAACAGCGCGATCCACAGCGTCGGCTTGAGGGCAACCACAAGTCCGACCAGCCCGACCACGAGGCCCGCGACCGTACCGGCGGTCCACGCCACCTTGCGAGCCCGTGCAACGAGCCCCGCGCCGATCGCCATGCCGACCATCGGCACCGAGGCGACGCCGACCGCGAAGGCGATCGGGATCAGCAGGAATTCGAGCCGCGAACCCATGCCGTAACCGGCCAATGTCTCGGTGCCGAAGCCGGCGAGGATCTTGGTGAAGATCAGGATGGTCAGCACGCTTTGCAGCGGCGACAGGCAGGAGATCGCACCGACCTTGAGGATGTCGAGGAACATCGCGCGCTGGAAGCTGAATGCGGAGAGATCGAGCTTCAGGCGGCTGCGGCCGCTGGCGAGATACCAGGCAAGGAAGATCGCGCCGAGCGTGAACGCTGTGAGCTGGCCGGCGGCGACGCCGCGCATGCCAAGACCGGGCACGCCGAACAGGCCGAGACCAAGCACGCCGCCGACCGCGATCTGGACCATCGACACCGTGATCAGCGTCATCGAGGGAATCCGCATGTCGCCGGTGCCACGCACCACCGACGCCAGCGTGTTGACCAGCCAGATCGAGATCGCGCCGGAGAACAGCACCTGCGAATAATGCAGGGACTGCTCGAGCACGCCGCCATGGCCGCCGAGCAGCGCATAGAAGCTGCGGCCGAAGCCCAGCATCATCACGGTGAAGAACAGGCCGAGGCCGACCCCGATGATCGCCGCATGCAATGCCAGGTCGGCAGCGCGGTCTCGGTCGCCGGCGCCGAGCGCGCGGCTGATCGCCGAAGAGACGCCGCCGCCCATCGCGCCCGCCGACATCATCTGGTTCAGCATCGCGAACGGAAACACCAGCGCGATGCCCGCCAGCGGCTCGGTGCCGAGCCGGCCGATATAGGAGGTCTCGGCCACCGCGACCAAAGTCGAGCCGAACATCGCGATGGTGTTGGGGACAGCGAGCTTCAGCAGCGTCGGCAGGATCGGCGCGGTGAGCAACTGATTGACCGGACTGGCCGGCGTCGCCGCGGCGGAACGCGCGTCGTCGATCGAGGCGTCAATGGTCATGCTGTTGCCTTCACCTCGCCCGCAAGCAGGAGGGGGGCGTGGTGCCGGTCTGGGCGCTGTTCGACGTCAATTGATCATCCCGCAATCAATAAATGATGATCAACATTTTACGGCGTGCGTCACGCGCAAGCCACCCGCGCCTGCGCAAGGGTCACCATGGCAAGCCGCATAGGTCGATCTTGCCCTGACGCGGGGCGCGGACGATGTCGTTGACGAGCGGCGCCATGGCCTCGAACCGGATCGTCCCCGACGGCTGTTCGCAGGTGACCTCGCCGGTGAAATGATGCCAGCCGCGGGCCTCGTAGAACGCGAAATTGTGCGGCTCGCAGAATAAGATTGCAAACTTCACCGCGTCATTGGCACGAATCGTGTGCACGGCGGCGTCGAGCGCGAGTGACGCATAGCCACGCCGTCGGCAGTCCTCGCGGGTCGAGACCCCGCCGATGCCGCCGACATGTACCTTGTGGCCGTTCCAGATGATGGTCCGGAAATAGATACCGACGTGGCAAGCCAGGCCGCCATCGTCAGGCGCGTCGAGCAACACGCGCAAATCCGCGTGAGCCCATTTGATATCGCCCCAGGATTTGTCCTTCATGACGTCAGGGCTCCAGACCGCCCGGAGCAGCGGCTCGGCGCGCTGCCGTGACGCATCTCCGTTGAGAATGTCGATTTCGATGCTCATCGTCGCCGTCCTGGGCCTGCTTTGGGTTGTGTCGATCTGTCATACACGATCTGAAAATGCGGTGTTTCTCAGCCGTGGAACCTTCTATAAGGGGGACCCGTTAAGTGTAGTCTCCCACCCTCTGTTGGACATTACCCCATGACCTTCACGCTACCCGATCTGCCCTACGCCCACGACGCCCTTGCGCCTTACATGTCCAAGGAAACGCTGGAGTTTCACCACGACAAGCACCACCAGGCCTACGTCACCAACGGCAACAACGCGATCAAGGGGACCGAATACGAAGGCAAGTCCCTCGAGGAGATCGTGAAGACCTCGTTCGGCAAGAACGCTGCCGTCTTCAACAATGCCGGCCAGCACTACAACCACATTCACTTCTGGAAGTGGATGAAGCCGAATGGCGGCGGCAGCAAGCTGCCCGGCCGGCTGGAGAAGAAGATCAACGAAGACCTCGGTGGCTTCGAGAAGTTCAAGACCGACTTTGCCGCCGCCGGCGTCGGCCAGTTCGGCTCCGGCTGGGCCTGGCTCCAGGTCAAGGGCGGCAAGCTCGAGATCGCCAAGACGGCGAACGGCGAGAACCCGCTGGTCCACGGCGCGGTGCCGATCCTCGGCGTCGACGTCTGGGAGCACTCCTACTACATCGACTACCGTAACCGCCGTCCGGACTATCTGAAGGCGTTCGTCGACAGCCTGGTCAACTGGGACTACGTCGACGAGCTGTTCGGCAAGGCCGGTTGATCTTGTCATTCCGGGGCGATGCGAAGCATCGAACCCGGAATCCATCGGGCCGCACGCTTGATGGATGAATGGTTTCCGGGCTCGGTCCTGCGGACCGCCCCGGAATGACGACAAGGTTACTTTGGAAGAGGGCGGCAGGATCAACTGCTGCCCTTTTTGTTTTCTTGCAGCGGCCACAGCCATGCGGCACAAGGAACGGATGGGGCAGGCGACAAGCTATCTTCTGGTGTTCTTCGGCGGCGGCCTCGGCGCGACGCTGCGGCATCTGATCAACATCACCTGCGCGCGCTGCCTCGGCACCGCGTTTCCCTGGGGCACCTTCATCATCAACATCACGGGTTCGACCGTGATGGGCCTGATCGCCGGCTATCTCGCCTTCAAGGGCGAGGCCTCGCAGCCCTGGCGGCTGTTCCTGATGACCGGCATTCTCGGCGGCTACACCACCTTCTCGGCGTTCTCGCTCGACACCGCATTGCTTTATGAGCGTGGCGAGGTTGGGCTGGCGGTGCTGTATGTGCTGGGCTCGGTGCTGCTCTCGATCGCGGGCCTGTTCGCAGGACTTGCGATCATCAGGCATTTGACCTGAATCACCCGCGGCCGTCATTCCGGCGCTCGCGAAGCGAGAGCCCGAAATCCATCGGGCCGCGCATCGGGGTGATGAATGGATTCCGGGCTCAGCCCTTCGTGCTGCCCCGGAATGACGAGAGATCCGTTCATCCCCGGAACCTGCCAAGGGGCTCGTCCGCCGGCATTTCCCGCCTCCAGATTTCCCTTTGGTAACCTCGCCTTAACCATGATTAGCGTTTGGTTAGGGCCGGAATGCCGCGCGAAAAGCCCTCGTTTTGACATGTTGGCAGGGGAAGCAGGGCCCGGCTTTGGACGGGCCCCCCATGCGACAGATGTAAGAGGCTCTCGCGCAGTTCTTGCCGCGCCGGGCGCGGCCGTGAGACCGGTGCCGGTGACGGCCCGCCGAATTGGGACACTTGCGTTGAGAGGATATTGCCGATGAATCCCGCCGATGTGGCCCAGTCGACTCTGCCACTGGCATCGAGCGATGTGTCGCTGATCGCATTGTTTTGGCAGGCCCATTGGGTCGTCAAATGCGTGATGTTGGGACTTCTGTCCTGCTCGGTGTGGGTCTGGGCGATCGCGATCGACAAGATCCTGCTCTACGCCCGCACCAAGCGTGCGATGGACAAGTTCGAGCAGGCGTTCTGGTCCGGCCAGTCGATCGAGGAGCTCTACCGGGCCCTCTCGGCCAAGCCGACCCAGTCGATGGCCGCCTGTTTCGTGGCGGCGATGCGGGAGTGGAAGCGCTCCTTCGAGAGCCAGTCGCGGTCCTTTGCCGGCCTGCAGGCCCGGATCGACAAGGTCATGAACGTCTCGATCGCCCGCGAGGTGGAGCGGCTGGAACGGCGGCTGCTGGTGCTGGCCACCGTAGGTTCGGCCGGCCCCTTCGTCGGCCTGTTCGGCACCGTCTGGGGCATCATGTCGAGCTTCCAGTCGATCGCTGCCTCGAAAAATACCTCCCTGGCCGTGGTGGCGCCGGGTATCGCGGAAGCGCTGTTTGCCACCGCGATCGGCCTGATTGCCGCAATTCCGGCGACTATTTTCTACAATAAGTTCACTTCGGAGGTGAACCGGCAGGCCGCGCGCCTGGAGGGGTTCGCCGACGAGTTCTCGGCCATCCTGTCGCGTCAGATCGACGAGCGGGGCTGAGACCGATGATGATCACGATGGTCACTCTTGTGAGCGCACGATCATGGCGATGAGCATGGCAGGGTCCGGTGGCGGCGGCAGGCGCGGCCGCGGCGGACGCAAGCCGGTGATGGCCGAGATCAACGTCACGCCGATGGTCGACGTGATGCTGGTGCTCCTGATCATCTTCATGGTGGCGGCGCCGCTGATGACCTCGAACATCGACATCGACCTGCCGGTCGCAAGCGGCGGCAAGTCGATCTCGTCGAACCAGCCGCCCTTGACGCTGTCGGTCAAGCGCACCGGCGGTGGCTGCAACTCGAATGTCGAGCTCTATCTCGGCGACGCGCCGGTCACGGCCGCCGATTTCCCGGCCAAGATCAAGGCGATCGGCGATGCGCGGTCGGACGCTGAGAAAGTCGTCTACCTGCGAGGCGACAAGGACGTCTGTTACACGGATATGATGAAATTGCTCGGCGAGGTCCGGGCCGCGGGATTCAAGGCGAACATCGTCATCATCCCGGAAGGCGGATAGGACAGGGAAGCCTGAATTGAAGGTCAAGGTCGACAAGACTCTGGCGGCATCGATTGTCCTGCACGTCCTCGTGATCGGGTGGGGCCTCGTGTCGTTTTCGACCAGGGCGTATGTGATGCCCGAAGAGGAATCTGTTGCCGTCGACGTGATCTCGTCCGACCAGCTGTCCCACGTCATGGCCGGCCAGAAGGACGGCAAGAAGGAAAATCCCAAGCCGCTGGTCGACAAGGTCGCCGAGGCCAAGCCGGTCGACGACATGGTCGGCAAGGTCGAGGAGAAGAAGCCGCCGGTGGTGACCGAAACCGCGCCGCAGCCGACGCCGAAGGTGGAGAAGCCGGAAGACAAGAAGCCGGATCCGCCGAAGAAGGTCGAGAACAAGCCGAAGGAAGAGCCAAAGCCGGTCGAGAAGAAGCCCGATCCGGTGAAGCCCGATCCGATCGCGGAAGCGATCAAGAAGGAAGAGAAGAAGCCGCCGCCTAAACCGGTGCAGCAGGCTGCCAAGCCGCCGCCGGAGCAGAAGCCGAAGGATCGCGTGTTCGACCAGAGCAAGATCGCAGCACTGCTCGACAAGCGCGACCCGACGCGGGCCGCGGCGACCGGCGATGCGCTCAATGCCAACGCTGCGCTCGGCACCGCGAGGGGCAAGGCCGCCGACAACTCCGCGACCTGGGGCGCGATGTTCAGGCAGCAGGTCGAGCGCTGCTGGAAAAACAAGCCTTATGGCAGCCTTGAAGAGCAGCGGACCCAGGTGGTGATCGACGTCGATCTGAAGCGCGACGGCACTCTCGCGCGCATGCCGGTGGCCGAAGGCACTCCGGCAACGCCGTACATGCGTGTCTATCAGGAGAGCGCCCTGCGCGCGATCATCGACTGTCAGCCCTACAATCTGCCCGCGGGTTGGTTCGAAGAATGGAAAGCATTCGCGCCCGTGTTCAAAGAGAATAATACCTGAGATCAGCCGTGACGTTTGGCCAATAGCAGACAAAGTCTACCGACAATGACCGACAACAATGATTTGCGTGCAATGACGTTTCGCCTCAACCGCCGCCAGATGATTTCCGGCATGGCCGCGATTTCCGCGTTCGCCGGCGCGCCGTTCCGTCCAGCCATCGGACAGGAAGGCGGGCGCAAGCAGATTCCGGTCCCCGGCGGCGAGTTCGCGCCGGTGCCGATTGCGATCCCGAATTTTTCGGCTGGTACGCCCGGTGACACCGAGGTCGGCGTCGGTGTCGCGCAGGTCATCACCAACAACCTGAAGCGCAGCGGCTTGTTCGCGCCGATCGATCAGGCGGCGTTTCTCGAGAAGCAGGTCAATATCGACGCGCCGCCGAACCTGAACAACTGGAAGAGCGTCAATGCGCAGGCGTTGGTCGTCGGGCGCATGACGCGCCAGGGCAACGGCCGTGTGAAGGCGGAATTCCGGCTCTGGGACGTCAGCACCGGCCAGCAGCTCGCCGGCCAGTCATACGACACGTCGGCGGACTACTGGCGCCGTATCGCGCATATCATCTCCGACCAGATCTACGAACGGATGACCGGTGAGAAGGGCTATTTCGATACCCGTGTCGTGTTCGTCGACGAGAGCGGCGCCGCGGATCGCCGCGTCAAGCGCCTCGCGCTGATGGACCAGGACGGCGCCAATGTGCGCTACCTGACCCGCGGCGCGGATCTCGTGCTGACGCCGCGCTTCTCGCCGTCGACCCAGGAGATCACCTATATGGAGTTCGGGCAGGGCGACCCGCGGGTCTATCTGCTCAACATCGAGACCGGCCAGCGCGAGATCGTCGGCAACTTCCCGGGCATGTCGTTCTCGCCGCGCTTCTCGCCCGACGGCCAGCGCGTCATCATGAGCCTGCAGCAGGGCGGCAACTCCAATCTGTTCGTGATGGATCTGCGCTCGAAGTCGATGACGCGGCTGACCGATACGCCGGCGATCGACACCTCGCCGTCCTACGCGCCGGATGGCACGCGGCTCTGCTTCGAATCCGATCGCGGCGGCAAGCCGCAGATCTATGTGATGCCGGCAACCGGCGGGCAGGCGCAGCGCATCTCGTTCGGCGACGGCACCTATTCGACGCCGGTGTGGTCGCCGCGCGGCGACTACATCGCCTTCACCAAGCAGGGCGGCGGGCAGTTCGCGATCGGGATCATGAAGCCGGACGGCTCGGGTGAGCGCATCCTGACCTCAGGCTTCCACAATGAGGGCCCGACCTTTGCGCCCAACGGCCGTGTCGTGATGTTCTTCCGCGATCCCGGTGGTAACAGCGGACCGTCGCTGTTCACCATCGACGTCTCCGGGCGCAACGAACTGCGGGTGCCGACCCCGGGCTTTGCCTCCGATCCCGCCTGGTCGCCGCTGTTGTCATGAGCTTTCGCCGACCGGTACGGGGGAACCACGGGGCTGGTCGGCACTTCTTACCTAGCGCACTGATTTTGATAGTGAATTCGGTAAGTCGAGGGGTCGCGGAAACGACTCGCTAACGATGTTCCCTCAGAAAGACTTCACCTGCGGTCAGTAAGAGTGCGAGCTGAAAAGGACGCGCGCTCTCACAATGCAGTTTGCAAGTCAGACGGGAGAACCGGACCGGTCGATGTCGCCGACGATTTCCGCGGCGCTCGTCGATTCGCTGTTCATGAACCCCGCGCCCATGATCTTCGGCGCCTTCGGCCCCGCCATCGCGGGCGCCGTGATTGCGGCTGTCACCGGCAATCTGCTGTCCTGGCTGTGCGTACCGCTGTTCATTGTGGTCGGACTGGCGCGCGCGCTCCAGATGTATCGCTATCAGCAGCGCAATTCCCGGCTCACCATCGAAGAGTCCGTGACCTGGGAGAAGCGCTACCGGCTCGGCACCATCGCCTACGGCATTTCGCTCGGCGTCTGGGGCGTCACCGTCCTGCTGACGACCAAGGACGCTGCGGCGCATATGTTGTGCGTGACCACGGTTGTCGCCTACACGTCGGCGGGGGTCGGGCGGACCTTCGGCCGGCCGCAGATCTTCCACATGCATCTGTTGATGTCGATCGGTCCCCTGATCGCGGCACTGATGTATGTCGGCGGTCCCTATCACATCGCGCTCGCGCTGCTCAGCCTGGTGTTCTTCAGCGCGATCCGTCACCTCACTTCGAGCTTGCAGCGCATCTACGTCAATGCCTGGATCGCCAAGGAGCGCGAGGCCGCGCTGGCCGGCCAGTTCGACACCGCACTGAACAACATGCCCCACGGCCTGTGCATGTTCAGCGCCGACGGCCGGCTCGCGGTGATGAACCACCGCTTCATCGAGATGATGCAGCTGTCCGACGACTTCGTGCAGCGCGGTGCCAGTGCCGCCGACATCTGCGATGCGTGCGTGCTGTCCGGTGCGATCTCGGCGGCGGCGGCGCAACAGATCCTCTACGAGATCGAGAGCTCGCAGCGCGGCGATATCATCACCAGCGATCCGGATCCGGGCAAAAACCGCTCGCTCGACTGGACGTTCCAGCCGATGGCCGGTGGCGGCACGGTCGTGCTGGTCGAGGACATCACCGAGCGCAAGGATGCCGAGGCCAGGATCAGCCATCTGGCGCGCTACGACGAACTGACCGCGCTGCCCAACCGCGTCAATTTCCGCGACGAGATCGTCCGGCTGCTCGCCATGCAGCACTGCGACCATCGTTCCGCATTGCTGTTCGTCGACCTCGACCAGTTCAAGCAGGTCAACGACACGCTCGGCCATCCCTGCGGCGACCAGCTGCTTTGCGCGGTCGCGGAGCGGCTGCGCGAGATGCTGCGTCCTGAGGATTTCGTGGCGCGGTTCGGCGGCGACGAGTTCGTGGTGTTCCAGCAGAACATCCATTCGCATGAGGACGCCGCCGCGCTGGCGCGGCGCATCGTCGACCGCCTCAGCGAGCGCTACAAGATCGACAATCACCTGGTCGAGATCGGCGCCAGCGTCGGCATCGCGATGACCGCGCCGGGGGTCAGCGCCGACACGCTGTTGAAGAACGCCGACATGGCGCTCTACCGCGCCAAGGCCGACGGCCGCGGCACCTTCTGCTTCTTCCGCGACGAGATGGCGCAAACCGTCGAAGCCCGCCGCATTCTCGAGCTCGATCTGCGCAAGGCGCTCGCCAACGAGGAGTTCGAGCTGTTCTACCAGCCGCTGATCAACCTGAAGTCCGGCAAGGTCTCGACCTGCGAGGCGCTGTTGCGCTGGAACCATCCGGCGCGCGGCACCGTCTCTCCGGTCGACATCATTCCGGTCGCCGAGGATATGGGCCTGATCGTCGATCTCGGCCGCTGGATCCTGCGCAAGGCCTGCATGGAATGCATGAAGTGGCCCGAAGCGGTCAGCGTCGCGGTCAACTTCTCGCCGCAGCAGTTCCATCAGCGCGACGTGCTGAGCGAGGTACGCTACGCACTCGAGGTTTCCGGGCTGCCGGCGCACCGGCTCGAGATCGAGATCACCGAATCCTCACTGCTGCACAACACCGAGCTGACCCACGACGTGCTGTCGCAGCTGCGTTCGCTCGGCGTGCGGATCTCGCTGGACGATTTCGGCACCGGCTACTCGTCGCTCAGCTATTTGCACAATTTCCCGCTGCAGAAGGTCAAGATCGATCGCTCCTTCCTCGAAGGCATCGACAGCGACCGTCCGCTGACGCTGCTCCGCGGGGTGGCGCGGCTGTCGGCGGACCTCGGCATGTCGGTGGTGGTCGAGGGCATCGAGACCAATGAGCAGTTGGAACTCATCAGTGCCGACGGCGCGGTGACCGAAGCGCAAGGATACCTGTTCAGCCGGCCGGTTCCCGCGGTCCGCATCCGCCAACTGCTCAATGCCTCGCATGGCCGGCGGCCCGACGAGCAATTGCACGTGGTTCCGTCGCGCTCGATCGCCTGACTTAATCGAACACCTTCAATTGGCAGTTGTGCATGCGTCCGGGTGCACTTCTCGAAATGCACTCTTGCGGTCACAAGTTAACCGTACTGGCTCGATTGCTTTGACGGAAATTAAGAAGCTGTTAATCTTTTGGCTGCGCGTTGAAGTTGTTGGGTTGTTCAGGGGAGTACCACATGAGGTCCGCGGCCGAAGCCATCAAGCCCGCGACAGGAAGGCTTGCGGACCCCCTCGATCAAGTCGACTACCGCCTCGCTCAGACACCGGAACAGAAAGACGAGATCTACCGGCTCCGCTATCGCGCCTATCTGCGCGAGGGCGCGATCCGGGCCTCGGCGGATGAGCGCGTGGTCGACCAGTTCGATGATGCGCCGAATGCCTGGGTGTTCGGGGTCTATCTGCAAGGCGAGCTCTGCAGCTCGATCCGCATCACGGTCGTGACTCCGGAATGGCGCTCCTCGCCGACGCTCGACGTGTTCGGCGACATACTGCTGCCGAAACTCGATCAGGGCATGGTCTTCATCGACTCCACGCGCTTCGTCGCGGACCCCGACAAGGCACGGAACATTCCGGAACTGCCGTATGTCACGGTGCGCCTCGGCTCGACCGCGGGCGTGCACTTCAATGCCGATTACGGCCTGGCGCCGGTGCGGCCCGAGCACATGGCGTTCTACCGGCGCGTGTTCCTGCATGAGACCTGGTCGGAGGCGCGGCTCTATCCCGGGCTGGTCAAGCCGGTCGGCTTGATGGCGTCGCATCTGCCGTCAGTGCGCGAACGCGTGCTCGCCCGGTATCCGTTCCTGCGCTCCAGCGCCTTCGAGCGGCGCATGCTGTTCGATCGGGAAGGCCAGTTACAGCCCGACGGCATCGTCCGGCCGTTCGAGCGCGCGTCGATCGTACCAAATTCCTGAGGGAAGCGGCGGACACCCGCCGATCTCGCACCTGGGATATCGACCGGCTGTTGCGCGCGGGCCAGATTGTCCTGCAAAAGCGGCCGGTTCCCGCGAAGCTTGCCTTCCCTTCACCGTCGCGCCACATTTGCCACCCATTAACCATCGGGGGCGCTTTCCGGCATTGCCTGGCATTTGATGGGGTCCAGCAAGGTCTCGTCAAGGTTGACGGAACGTTCGCTTAACCATCGCCCTGTAGATCGATTGGGTAGTACGAAGAGCGTGAGCGTGGAGGCTCCGGGAATGAATTATCTCCAGGGTATGAAGCTGGTTGCGGTTCTGGCGGTGGCGCTGTCGATGGGCGCCTGCGCCAACAAGAACCCGTTGGACGCCAATGGCGCGATTGGGGGCGCCGCGACCCCGGGTAGCCAGCAGGATTTCGTGGTCAATGTCGGCGATCGCGTGTTCTTTGAGAGCGATCAGACCGATCTGAGCCCGCAAGCGACCGCGACCCTCGACAAGCAGGCGCAGTGGCTGCAGACCTATAACCGCTATTCCTTCACCATCGAAGGACACGCCGACGAGCGCGGCACGCGCGAATACAACATCGCGCTCGGTGCCCGCCGTGCTCAGTCGGTCCGCGCCTATCTCGCCTCGCGCGGCATCGATCCGAGCCGCATGCGCACCATTTCCTACGGCAAGGAGCGCCCGGTCGCGGTCTGCAACGACATCTCTTGCTGGTCGCAGAACCGCCGCGCCGTCACCGTGCTGAACGCCAGCTCCTGACGCGACCCTGCGTGCATTTCTTTGCAAACCGGCGCCCTCGGGCGCCGGTTTTGTTTTGGCCGATACGTGCCTTCAGCTTGATGAACGAAGCTGCGCGCAATTGGCCGCTTGCTTGTTCCGGCGTCCGTACTAAACCGGTGTCAGCGACGCTGTCTTGAGACGCTGTCCTGGATTTGAACTGCCAGTCACAATTCCGGCGTACTCCGTCCCTCAATGTCGCTCGCTTTTCACGTCGATCTCGTCGTCAGGGCAAAATGTCATCCAGGCTTCATTTACTTTCCTCCGCCGCGGCGATCGCGGCGCTGCTCGCCGTTTCTGCTCCAGTGTTTGCCCAATCCGACGATTCAGACGCGGAGATGCGCATCGAGCGGCTCGAAAACCAGCTGCGGCAGCTGACCGGCCAGAACGAGGAGCTGCAATATCGCAACCGCCAGCTCGAGGAGCGGCTGCGTCAGCTTGGCGGCCAGCCACCCGGACAGGGCGGACAGCCTCCGGCAGGCCAGCCCAGTGTCGCGGCGGTGCCGCCGGCGCAGCAGCCGCAGGCTTACCCGCCAGCGCAGCCTGGGTACGGGGCGCCGCAGCAGGGATATGGCCGCCAGCCACAGGGCGGCTATGACCAGCAGCAGATCGCAGCGCCGGCGCCGATCGTGCAGGAGCCGGTGGTTGCCGCGCCGCCAGGCAGCGGCCGCCGCGGACGTGGCGACGCCTTCGACCCGAACCAGAACCCGAATGCCCCGGGGGTGCCGCGCGCACTCGGTGGCGGCCAGATGCCGATGCCGGGCGACGCTCAGGTCGGTGCGCCCGGCGGTCGCGGCGCGGGGAGCCGCTCAATCTCGGCAACACCAGCCCGCAGCCGGCCCCGGGGGCGCGCGCGGCCCTGACCACTCTGCCGCCGTCGGCGACGCCGAAGGACGAGTTCGACCTCGGCATCGGCTACATCCAGCGCAAGGACTATGCGCTCGCCGAAGAGACGATGAAGAACTTCGCCCAGAAATATCCGAGCGACCCGCTGGTGGCGGACTCGCAATACTGGCTTGGCGAAAGCTATTTCCAGCGCCAGCAATATCGCGACGCCGCGGAGACCTTCCTTGGGGTGACCACCAAGTTCGACAAGTCGGCCAAGGCGCCTGACGCCCTGCTGCGGCTCGGCCAGTCGCTGGCGGCGCTCAAGGAGAAGGAAGCCGCCTGCGCCGCATTCGGCGAGATCACGCGGAAATATCCGCGTGCCTCCGGCGGGGTCAAAGCCGCGGTTGACCGCGAGCAGAAGCGCGTGAAGTGCTAAACCGGCAAGGAGAGGCCGCCTCCGGCCTCTCCGCGATATGCTGGTTTTGCGATGCTAGAGGATCAAACGGTCATCACGGCAAGGGACGCCAAGCGCCTGTTCGCAGGGCTTGCAGCTGCGCCCACGCTCGTGCTGGCGGTGTCCGGCGGTCCTGATTCAGTCGCGCTGATGTGGCTGGCCGCGCGCTGGCGCCGTGCGCTCGCGAAAGGCCCCCGGCTGGTGGCGGTGACCGTGGATCACGGCCTGCGCCGGGAGGCGGCGCGCGAGGCGCGCGACGTCAAGCGGCTGGCGCGCAGCCTCGATTTGCCCCATCACACGTTGCGCTGGAGCGGGCCGAAGCCCGGGACCGGCGTGCCGGCGGCGGCACGCGAGGCGCGCTATCGCCTGCTCGCGCAAGCCGCGCGCAAGCACGGCGCCACGCATATCCTGACCGCCCACACCCGCGACGACCAGGCCGAGACGTTGTTGATGCGGCTGCTGCGCGGCAGCGGCGTTGCGGGACTGTCAGCGATGGCGCGCGAGACCGAGCGTGACGGGATTTTGCTGACGCGGCCTCTGCTCGATGTCGCGAAGGCGCAATTGATCGCAACGCTGAAGCGGGCGGGCGTCGGCTTTGCCGACGATCCGACCAACCGCGATCCGGCTTTCACGCGTCCGCGGCTGCGCGCGCTGATGCCGGTCCTGGCTGAGGAGGGCGGCGACGCGCGGAACCTGGCACGGCTGGCAGCGCGGATCGCGCGCGCCAACGCGGCCCTGGAAGTACAGGTCGATGACGCCGAGCGCTATCTTGCGTTGAAAGATGAGGATGGACCGCACGCCGGTTTCGATGCCGGATCATTCGCCGTGACGCCCGAGGAAATCCGGCTTCGTCTGCTCAAGCGAGCGATCGACCGGATCGGGCATGAGGGGCCGGCCGAACTCGGCAAGGTGGAAACCCTGCTCGCAGCCCTCGATGGGGCCCTGGCGAAACGCGAACCCAAGCTGAAACAGACGCTTGCCGGAGCCGTCGTCAGCCTTGCCGGCGGCCGTATCACGATCGCCCCGGCGCCCCCGCGCCGGGTGCGTTCACGCTGAGCCGGGTTCGATTGTTTCAATCGCTGTCATAATCCGGCAAGGTGGCTTAACCACCCCGAAAAAACACCGGATTTAGCGCCATTTTTTGACCGGGAATCGCGCTAGGATGCGGTAAATAGTCGTGCGTGGTTCCCTTGGCATCGACCCCAGCGGCACCTAGATTGTATGCCATCGACGGGATGGATTCCCTGGGGATTCCCACAGAGCCTGCCCAAGGATAGAGAGAGGCCGCGATCCGCGCGACCACCGAAGGAAGACCATGAACGCCAATCTGCGGAATTTCGCCCTCTGGGTCATCATTGTCCTGCTGTTGCTGGCGTTGTTCACGCTTTTCCAGAATCCTGGCCAGCGCTCGTCGTCCTCGGATGTTTCGTTCTCGCAGCTCCTCACCGAGGTCGACAAGGGCAATGTCCGCGACGTCGTGATCCAGGGGCCAGAGATCCACGGCACCTTCAACAACGGCACCAGCTTCCAGACCTATGCGCCGAGCGATCCGACGCTCGTGAAGCGTCTGTATGATGCCAAGGTACAAATCACCGCGAAGGCGCCCGGCGACAACGTGCCGTGGTTCGTTTCGCTGCTCGTCTCCTGGTTGCCGTTCATCGCACTGATCGGCGTCTGGATCTTCCTGTCGCGGCAGATGCAGGGCGGCGCCGGCAAGGCGATGGGCTTCGGCAAGTCGCGCGCCAAGATGCTGACCGAGGCGCACGGCCGCGTCACCTTTGAGGACGTCGCTGGCGTCGACGAGGCCAAGCAGGACCTTCAGGAGATCGTCGAGTTCCTCCGTGACCCCGGCAAGTTCCAGCGGCTCGGCGGACGGATTCCGCGCGGCGTGCTGCTGGTCGGCCCTCCCGGCACCGGTAAGACGCTGATCGCGCGCGCGGTGGCCGGCGAAGCCAATGTGCCGTTCTTCACCATCTCCGGTTCGGACTTCGTCGAGATGTTCGTCGGCGTCGGCGCGAGCCGTGTCCGCGATATGTTCGAGCAGGCCAAGAAGAACGCGCCCTGCATCATCTTCATCGACGAAATCGACGCGGTCGGCCGTCATCGCGGCGCCGGCCTCGGCGGCGGCAATGACGAGCGCGAGCAGACGCTGAACCAGTTGCTGGTCGAGATGGACGGCTTCGAGGCCAATGAAGGCGTGATCCTGATCGCGGCGACCAACCGTCCCGACGTGCTCGATCCCGCGCTGCTGCGTCCCGGCCGCTTCGACCGCCAGGTCGTGGTGCCGAATCCGGACGTCGTCGGTCGCGAGCAGATCCTCAAGGTCCACGTCCGCAAGGTGCCGCTGGCGCCGGATATCAACCTCAAGACCATCGCGCGCGGCACGCCGGGCTTCTCGGGTGCCGACCTGATGAACCTCGTCAACGAGGCCGCGCTGACCGCCGCCCGCCGCAACAAGCGGATGGTGACGCAGGCCGAGTTCGAAGAGGCCAAGGACAAGGTGATGATGGGCGCCGAGCGCAAGTCGCTCGTCATGACCGAGGAAGAGAAGCTGCTGACGGCCTATCACGAGGGCGGCCATGCCATCGTCGGCCTCAACGTCGTCGCCACCGACCCGATCCACAAGGCGACCATCATTCCGCGCGGCCGTGCGCTGGGCATGGTGATGCAGCTGCCGGAACGCGACAAGCTGTCGATGTCGCTGGAGCAGATGACTTCGCGCCTCGCCATCATGATGGGTGGCCGGGTCGCGGAAGAGTTGATCTTCGGTCGCGAGAAGGTGACCTCGGGCGCCGCCTCGGACATCGAGCAGGCGACGCGCCTGGCCCGCATGATGGTGACCCGCTGGGGCCTCTCGGAAGAACTCGGCACGGTCTCCTACGGCGAGAACCAGGACGAGGTGTTCCTCGGCATGTCGGTCTCGCGCACCCAGAACGCGTCCGAGGCGACCGTGCAGAAGATCGATTCCGAGATCAAGCGTCTGGTCGAGGAAGGCTACAAGGAAGCGACCCGTATCCTGACCGAGAAGCACGGCGACCTCGAAGCCCTGGCCAAGGGCCTGCTCGAGTTCGAGACGCTGACCGGCGACGAGATCATCGACCTGCTGAAGGGCAAGAAGCCCAACCGGGAGTCGGTGCTGGAGCCGTCGACGCCGCGCGCCTCGGCGGTGCCGCCGGCCGGCAAGTCTCGTCCGCGTCCCGATCCGGACACCGGCATGGAGCCGCAGCCGCAGGCGTAAGACGCGCCTGCCATGGCCGGCACCTCCGGCAGATCAGTTATCCAAAAGCTCGGCCTCAAGCCGGGCTTTTGTGTTTTTGTCGACGGGTTGTCCGTTCCCTACGGCGACATCGTCGGCGAGTTGCCGGCCGGCGTGCGGCTGACCAAGACGGTGCGGGCGCCGCTCGATGCCGTGCATGTCTTCGCCACTGAGGCGCGTGGGCTCGCGTCGAGGCTCAGGCGTTATCGCGAGGCCATCGCGCCCGATGGCATGGTCTGGGTGTCGTGGCCGAAGAAGACGTCGGGTGTTGTGACCGATCTCAACGACGTGGCCGTGCGCGAGGCGGGGCTCGCGTCCGGCCTGGTCGACGTCAAGGTCTGCGCCGTCGATGCGGTCTGGTCGGGACTGAAATTCGTGATCCCCGTCAAGCAGCGCGACAAGCGCTGAACCGCGGCGAATCTGCTTGGCCTCCATTGCGACGCCGTGGCATCCTCGCGCCAAGCCGTTGAACGGCATGGCCGCGTCGTCCGAACAGCGCGGCAACAAGATGGGGAGGGGAGGCCGATGCGTAAGGCATTCGGCGCGCTTGGCGCCATTTCATTGCTGCTGCTGCCGATCGCTTCATTCGCCGCCGAGATGCGTGGCGTCACGTCGACCGAGATCAGGATCGGCCAGACCATGCCCTATAGCGGGCCGGTGTCGGCGTTCGGTGCGCTCGGCAAGGGCGAGGCCGGCTATTTCAGGATGCTGAACGAGCGCGGCGGCATCAATGGCCGCAAGATCAACTTCATCTCGCTGGACGATTCCTACGCGCCGCCGAAGACGGTGGAGCAGACCCGCCGCCTCGTCGAGAGCGACGAGGTGGCGCTGATCTTCTCCTCGATCGGCACCGCGCACAACACCGCGATCGCAAAGTATCTCCAGGGCAAGAACATCCCGCAGCTGTTCCTCGCCTCCGGCGCCTCGAAGTTCAGCGACATCGCGCAATTCCCGCAGGCGACGATGGGCGTGCAGGCGCCGTTCCGCTACGAGGCGCGGCTCTACGCGCGCTATGCGCTGGCGAAGAATCCGAGCGCAAGGTTCGCCGTGATCTCGCAGAACGACGATTACGGCCGCGACTATCTCGCGGGCCTGAGGGACGTGCTCGGCGAGAGCTACGAGTCTCGCGTTACCATTGCGACCTACGAGATATCGGACCCCACGATCGATTCCCAGATCGTCAAGCTGAAGGCCACCAATGCCGACGTCTTCGTGATCGCGGCAACGCCGAAATTCGCCGCGCAGTCGATCCGCAAGGCCTACGAGATCGGCTGGCGGCCGATGACCTTCCTCTCCAACACCGCGGTGTGGATTTCGACCGTGATGCAGCCGGCCGGCGTCGAGGCCGGTACCGGCATCATCTCCACGGCCTATGTGAAGGATCCGGACGATCCGGCCTGGAAGGACGATCCCGGCATGAAAGGCTGGCGCGAATTCATGACCAGATACCTGCCCGACGGCGATCAGCACGACACCAACTACGTCAACGCCTACAACAGCGCGATGGCGCTGGAAGCGGTGCTGAAGGCGTGCGGCGACGATCTCTCGACCGAGAACATCCTGCGCCAGGCGTTCGCGATCAAGAACCTTGAATTGCCGATGCTGCTGCCCGGCATCAAGGTCAATACGTCGCCGACCGACCACGTGCCGGTCGATCAGATGCAACTGATGCGCTTCAACGGCAAGAGCTGGGATCGCTTCGGCGAGCTGCAGACGGGGAATTGAGGGCGCAGGTCGTCTCTCTCGCGTCATTGCGAGCAGCGTAGCGACGAAGCCATCCAACGCTCCGCAAATGCAATCCAATGGATTGCTTCGCTTCGCTCGCAATGACGGAATGTCTGAGCTGAGGGGCTTTGACGCTAGTTCGAGCTTTCGCTCGCCGGCACCGCGCCGGCCCTCGTCTCGTCCGCTCGCACATGGATGACCGCGATGTCGTCCTTGTACAGCCGCTTCCAGCCCTTGAGATGATCAAGCACGTTTCCGGCCGGAGAGTCCGCGCCCAACAGCGTGGCGTCGATCCGGTACTTGTCGAGCAGCCCCAGCAGCTGGCCGACATCGCGGGCGTCGAGCGCGTCGTAATAGTCGAGCACGAATTGCTCGCCATAGAGCTCGGCGCGGCCGTCGATGAACACCTTCATGTCGCGGCTGACCATGTAGCCGCCGAACGGCGCGGTGCTGAACACCCGCTCCGCCTTGTGCTGCTGGAGCACGTCGACGGCAGCAACCGGCGAGAACATCGGCAGGAATTTGAACGGATGTTGGGCGACGAACATCGTGGTCGTCAGCGATGCGCCGACCAGCATCGCGAGCCCGGCCAGGATCGTGACGACGGGGGCCGAACGGTTGTCCTCGAAGCGAGAGGCGCCTGAGCTTGCCGTGCCCCATTGCTCTGATATCGGCTTGGCGAGCACCAGCGGCGCGATGAAGGCGAACACCTCGATGTTGCGGACATGGCTCAGCGCCATCCAGATCAGGCCGAGCAGCAGCAGGATCCGCGGCACCGGCAAGGTCAGCCTGCGATAGCAGATCAGGCCGATGAGGCCGAGCAGCGTGGCCTCGAAGAAGCTCGGCTTGCTGAAGTCCGCGGGCTTCCATTCGCCAATCAGGGTCAGCAATTTGCCGAGGCTGAGGATCTTGGTGGCGCCGAGCAGGCTGTTCCAGCCATAGGGCGTCACGCAGCTCGCGGCCAATGCGGCAAGACCGAACACGCCCCATTGAACGATGAGCTGGCGGCGGCGGGCCGGCTCCACGTTCCAGATCGCCTCAAGTCCGATCGGCCCGATCAGCGCCAGGCCGAGCACGAAGCCGCCATGCAGATTGGCCCACAGCGTCATCAACGGCAGCAGCCACCATGATGGTGAGGTGCGGCGATCCGCGGCCGCGATCAGGCCGCCGATGAACGCCAGCAACACCGGCAGCGCCAGCACGTGGGGCCGCGCGAGGAAGTGGGTCGTCGACAGCAACAGCGCCAGTGCCGCGATCAGGATCGCGCGCGCCGGATCGAAATGCGGGCTCAGCAGATGCAGGAAGATCGCGACCGTCGCGCCGATCGCGAGCGACGACAGGATCACGGGCCCGGCCCAATCGCCGCCGTAGACCAGCGCGTAAGCCACCTGCGACAGCCACGAGCTCGAGATCCAGGCTTCGCCGTAGTGGGTGAACGAGAATACGTCGGACGTGGGCATCGCGCCGTTGTCGAGAATCCATTGTCCGACCCTGATCTGCCACATCGTGTCGGTATCGCGCAGCAGGATCTCCCCGGCCGAGAGATAGAACAGATAGGCGCCCACGGCGGCGCACAGCGGCACCAGTCCGCGCACCGCGCTACGGCTGCTCACGCTGCTGGTGATCGAGAGTGACATGCGCTTTCTTGTCTTCGGGCCGGGGGATCACAAGGCAACGCCACGCGTGACGTTGCCCGCACTCGACCACGGCTTCCGATAAACTCGGGTAAATGCGGCCGCGACAAAGCTGCGCCGGCCCGAGACCGGTGCCTCGATTTTGAGCGATCATCTTAGCTTGCGGTTCACCATCGCGATCAGGCCTCGACCCGGTGGCCAGCTCTTCCGCAGCGGGCGGCGGCCATCATTTCCAGCGGCCTATGCTTCCATGAGCGGCGGTAACAGTCCTTCGGCTCAATCAGAGGTAGCATGTGGCTGTCGTAAAATCCTTACAATTCCAGCTTGTCATTCAGTTTGAATAGTTGTTCACTTCTTCAGGCGATTGCGGGATCAATCGTTCAAAGCATTGAAGATTCGTGGGTTCTGCCGGTGGGCGCCGGTCAGGGTGCACGGTGGGGGACGGAACGCCATGGTCTACCGGCGAACACATCAGGTCGTAAAACGGCTGGCTGCCCGGCGCAGTGCCATCCTGTCGGCTGCGCGGGACGCGGCGGCGGCGGGCGGCATGGCGGCGGTCCAGATTGCGCCGGTGGCGGTGCGGGCCAATGTCGCCGCAGGTACCGTCTACCGCTATTTCCCGTCGAAGGCCGAGCTGATCTCGGAACTGATCACCGAGGTCTCGCGCGACGAACTGTCCGCGATCAGGCGGGCCGCGGACGCCGCGCCCGGCCCGTCGTCGGCATTGGCCGCCGCGGTGACGACGATTGCGGTCCATGTGCTGTCGCAGCGCAAGCTCGCCTGGGGTATCCTGGCCGAGCCGGTCGACGTCGACGTCACGGCCTCGCGCCTCGCCAGTCGTCGCGATATTTCCGGCGAGCTTGCCATGCGCATCGACGCGGCCGTGCGTGCCGGCCATCTGCCGGCGCAGGACACCGCGCTGGCCGCCACGGCCTTGCTCGGCGCACTGCACGAGGCGCTGGTCGGCCCACTGGCGCCGGCCAATCTCGATGATCCGATCAAGCTGCGCGATGCGGTGCAGACCGTGACGTTGCTGGCACTGCGCGCGGTCGGCGTGATGGACGCGCGCGCGCGAGGTCTGGTGGTGCAGGCGACGACACCGGCCAAGGCACTGGTCGGCGCTTGATACGGCGCCGCGCCGCGAACACTTCCGTCGTATCGGCGTTGTAGCCTTGCGGACCGGGTTCAACCAACCTCACGGAGCAACGCATGACGACCACCCATGGCTCGGCCAAATGGCAGGGCGGCATCAAGGACGGCAAGGGCGCGATCTCGACCAAGAGCGGCGCACTCGCCGATTATCCCTATGGCTTCGCCAGCCGCTTCGAGGGCAAGCCCGGTTCGAATCCCGAGGAGTTGATCGGCGCGGCGCATGCCGCCTGCTTCACGATGGCGCTGTCGCTGATCCTGGGCGAGGCCAAGCTCACCGCCGAGCACATGGAGACCAAGGCCGACGTCACCCTGGAGAAGGTCGCCGACGGCTTCGCCATCACCGCGGTGCATTTGACGCTGTCGGCGAAGATTCCGGGCGCCGATGACGCGACGTTCCAGGAATTGGCCGGCAAGGCGAAGGCCGGATGCCCGGTGTCGAAACTGCTCAACACCAAGATCACGCTCGACGCCTCGTTGCAGGGCTGATCGCGGCGCCTGCGCGTTCGAGCAATGCTGCTTCGGTTCTGATCATTCAAGAACCGAAGCTGCGGTTTCCTGCTCTGGCCGTCAGACCTGCGCGTCGCCGTTCGGCCCGACCGAGGCGATGCGCAGCATGTTGGTGGTGCCGGGCGCGCCGAGCGGCACGCCGGCGACGATGATGACGCGCTGGCCGGCCTTGGCGAAGCCGTCGCGGAATGCGATCGAGCCGGCCCGATCGACCATGTCGTCGAGATCGTGCGCGTCCTCGGCGACCACGCAGTGCACACCCCACACCACCGCCAGCTTGCGGCCGGTGACCAGATTCGGCGTGATCGCGACCACCGGCACCTTCGGGCGCTCGCGCGCCACGCGGATCGCGGTCGAACCCGAGGAGGTCCAGCAGATGATCGCCGACAGGTCGAGCGTTTCGGCGATCTGCCGCGCGGCATCGGCGATGGCATCGCCCACCGTCGGCTCCGGATCGGCACGTTGCGCGTTCAGCACGCCGCGATAGGTCGGGTCGCGCTCCACTTCCTCGCCGATGCGGTTCATGGTCGAGACTGCTTCCACGGGGAATTTGCCGGCCGCGGATTCCGCCGAGAGCATGATGGCATCGGCGCCTTCGTACACCGCGGTGGCGACGTCGGAGACCTCGGCGCGCGTCGGCACCGGGGCCTGGATCATCGATTCCAGCATCTGGGTCGCGACCACCACCGGCTTGCCGGCGCGGCGCGCCATCCGGGTCATCTGCTTCTGTAGGCTCGGCACCCGCTCTAGCGGCAGCTCGACGCCGAGATCGCCGCGCGCCACCATCAGCGCGTCCGACGCGTCGATGATGTCGGCGAGGCGGTCGATCGCCTGCGGCTTCTCGATCTTGGCCATCACGGCGGCGCGGCCGCGGATCATCTTCTTGGCCTCGATCACATCCTCGGCACGCTGCACGAATGACAGCGCGACCCAATCGATTCCCTCCGGCAGCGCGGCTTCGAGATCGGCGCGGTCTTTCGGCGTCATCGCCGAGACCGGCAGATCGGTGTCGGGCAGGCTGACGCCCTTGCGGTCCGACATCTTGCCGCCGATCACCACGCGCGTGACCGCGCGGTCGGGTGAGGTCTCCTCGGCGATCAGCCGCACCTTGCCGTCGTCGAGCAGCAACGCGTGCCCCGGCCGGAGCGCGGCGAGGATTTCGGGATGCGGAAGCTGGACGCGGCTGTTGTCGCCCGGCGTCTTGTCGGAATCCAGGATGAAGTTCTGGCCGTTCTTGAGCTGGGTCGAGCCTTCCGCGAAGGCCCCGAGCCGCAGCTTCGGCCCTTGCAGGTCGACCAGGATGCCGATCGGCCGTCCATAGCTCGATTCGACGTTGCGGATGGTCTTGACCAGCTCCCGCATCTTGTCATGCGGCGTATGGCTCATGTTGATGCGGAAGACGTCGGCACCCGCCTCGAACAGCTTGCGGATCATCGCACTGTCCGAGGAGGCCGGGCCGAGCGTTGCGAGGATCTTGATTCGGCGCAGTCGTCTCATGGTTTGTTTCCGGGCGGCGTTGCGGCTGGCGGCAGACCCGGCGCGCTCGGCGCCGTTGCGCCCGGCGGCGGGTTTTGCAGGCCCGGCATCGCCCCGGGACTTCCCGGGCCTACGCCTCCCGGCATTCCCGGTACTTTCTGCGGCTGTTGTTCGGTGGCTTCGGTCAGCTGGACGGTCCATGCACGCTGCTCGCCGGTGTCGACCTCGAAGAAGCCGGTGCGGTCAAAGCCGCGCGCCAGGCAGTTCTCGGTGCCCTTGATGGTGAATTCCTTGTCGCGCGAGCACATGAAGGCCTGGCCGGACCATTCGCCGCCGCGATCGTAGTCGAGTGCGTAGATGTAGTAGTAGCGCGCCACGAGGTTGCCGCGCAGCAGGGTCTCGCAGGTCCGCGACGACACGTTCCACCAGCCTTCCGTGGTCCAGCCCTCGGCGTCCTTGTAGCCGAGCGCGATTCCGACGCGGCTCGAGGTGTTGTTGCAGAGCCGGAAATCGGCGGCCGCCGGACTCGTCCACAGGCACGCCGCGACGACCGCCAGCACCGGCAGGATGCAGGCCCAGGTCAGGCGGATGGTGCGGGAGACTGAAGCGGGAGAATCTGTTGGGCTCATGCGGCGAAGCTATATCAAATCATTGACGATTTCGCGTGCCCGGCTGGCACTGTCAACGGGCGGGCGCCCATCTCCCAACACGGTGGGACCTGGCGAGTGGTGCCGAGCCGGTCCGTCTTGCGCGCCGAGTTGGCAAAATCTGTGACAATTCCCACCTGATATCAATATGGTGAGCGTCACACACCGGGATCACGATTATGAGCATTGACGACAAAACAAGAACAGAGCTTGAGGCTGCGGTGTTTCGGCGCCTTGTCGGTCATCTGCGCGACCGGACCGATGTGCAGAACATCGACCTGATGAACCTCGCCGGCTTCTGCCGCAACTGCCTGTCCAACTGGATGAAGGAAGAGGCCGACGCCAAGGGCCTTGCGGTGAGCAAGGACGAGAGCCGCGAGGCGGTCTACGGCATGCCCTATGAGGAATGGAAGGCGAAATATCAGGGCAGCGCGACGCCCGAGCAGCTCGCGGCGATGAAGAAGGCCCAAAGCGGGCACTGAATCCCGGCCTGTGTGACATCGGTTCCGTCGACGCGCGCATCTCCTGTGGGCGCGCTGTGGATGAGCGCGATGTTTCCTTGACGGAACGCGCTCCAAAATCGAGGGTCGCCCGCAGCAAGCGGTGCGCAGGACGCGTATTCGCGTCACATTTTCAATGCCTGTTCAGGAGTACGCGATGGCCACCACGTCTGCCGCCGTCAAGGAAGAGCCCGCAACGCGATTTGCCAAGGACCAGCTCAAGTCGATCATCGAGCGCATCGAGCGGCTTGAAGAAGAGAAGAAGACGATCTCGGACGACATCCGCGACGTCTATGCCGAAAGCAAGGGCAACGGATACGACGTCAAGGCGCTGCGCGCGATCATCCGGCTGCGCAAGCAGGATCCGAACGAGCGCATGGAGCAGGAGACCATCCTGGAAACCTACATGCAGGCGCTTGGCATGCTCTGAGGCCTTTGCGGCCTCTGTCCCCGGATAACAGGCTGCGCGCATGCGCAGCCGTT
Organism: Bradyrhizobium sp. SK17; assembly: GCF_002831585.1. Taxonomy (GTDB): domain Bacteria; phylum Pseudomonadota; class Alphaproteobacteria; order Rhizobiales; family Xanthobacteraceae; genus Bradyrhizobium. The sequence continues at coordinate 2,584,190 of NZ_CP025113.1, forward strand.
GGCGGGCTTCGCGAAGCCCGGGGGTACCTGACTTTACGTGATGGCTGGCTGTGGACCCGGATTGCGCTTCGCTGCATCCGGGCGCTACGGGCCCGCGTGCGCAGAATGCTCAGAAAGTCGCTTGAAGGAGGCGGCCGCTCAACGCAGCGAGGCGGTGCGCAGCACGAACGACTGGGTGGTCAGCAGGGCGGTGGCGGAGCCCGAGAAGTGGTCGCAGGTCATGCCCATCATCGGATCTTCCGAGAAGGTCATGGCGACGGCGGCCTGCGGCTTCACGAAGTGAGCCCGCATCGTGCTCATGTCGGTGTCGCCGAGCACCGTGGTCAGCATGCCATTGCTTGCGCTCGGCGCCAGCATCACCACGCGCATCCAGATGTCGTTGCCCTTGGCGGCCGAAATCCGCGCCGACGTGGTGATCACGCCCTGGCCGGGCCCACCTTTGGGAACGACGGTGTTGATCTCGGTGCTGGACGCCGCGGCATTGCGCGTCGGACGCACACTGCGCGGGATCGGCGCCGACGCCGCGACGATGTTGGCGCGATCGACCGGCGATCCGGCCGGGACGTAGGCGAGCGCCTTGTTGAAGTTCTCGGTCGCGCTGGCCGTGGTCTGCGGATCGGCGGCGCCAACCGCTTCGCGGGCCTTCAGCGCCGCGATCTGCGCGTCCGAAGCCTGCTTCGGCGCCGCGTCATCGCCCCAGAAGCCACGGGCGTTGATGATGTCGGCGGGCGATTGCGGCGCAGTGTTCTCGGCCGTCTGCACCACCTGGATCGCCGGCTTGGCCTTCGGCATCGGGACCAGCTGTGCGTCGGCGGCGGCGAGCTGGATCGCGGCGGCGAATTGCGGCTTCGCGCGCGGCATCGGAACAGGGTCGGCTGATTTGGCGGGCGCCGCAGCCGCGACCACGGTGTTGGCCGTGGGCTTGTCGTTCACAACGGCTGCGCCTTCGTCGTCACCCGACTTGCCGGCTCCGAACAGCTTCGCGAGCAGGGTCGGCTTGCTGATGACGGCAGCATCGTCGCCATTACCGCGGCGCTCGATGTCGGCCTTGGCGAGCTCATAGCCCTTCAGCGGCGTGCCGTCGGTCGGGACATGGACGGTGCGGCCGTCGGGGAACACCCTGACCAACTGCTCGCGGGTCATGCGCGGCCAGTGGCGAATGCCGCCGGTGTCGAGATGCACGAACGGCGAGCCCGAGGTCGGATAGAAGCCGACGCCGCCGCGCTGAAGGCGTAGGCCGGCGTAGCGGATCTGCTCCAGCGGCACGCCCGGAATGAAGAAGTCCATCGCGTGGCCCAGCATGTGCTGGCTGTGGCGTGCAACGCCCGAGGAGCGGCGGCGCAGCATGGCGTTGGTGGCGGGGGCGCGATAGGCGGAGATGATCTGGATCGGCTGCTTGCCGCCGACGTCGTTATAGACCTCCCAGATGATATCGAACAAATGACGGTCCATCACCGTCTCGTCCTGGGAGCGCCAGTCGCGCAGGAAGTGATTGAGCTGCTTCAGCGCGGCTTCGTCGTAACGGCCGTCGCGCTTGAAGGTGACGGTGAGGTCTTCGCCGGAATGGGTGTGGTGGAAGGAGAGGGTGCGGGTCTGGTTCAGCGCCGTCGCGTCGTGCACCGATCCGGCACCGGCCAACAGCAATAGCGCGGTCAGGCCGACTTGGTACCCGGCCTTGGGCAGCGACAACGGATTGAAGCGGCGTGCGAAGACAGCCAGCACTATAAGCCCACCCAGTCGACGAGCGTTCGGTCGGCATCATTCGCAGACCCCCTGCGAAAGACGGTGAACGCTTTCTTAAAGCGGGAGGGTTAACCGAGGTTTACCGACCCGCCCCCAAGTTAGGCTTAACTAACTGGTCGACTGTGGCAAAAGATAGCCCAGTTCCTCGGCGGCAATGGGTAATGGTTAACGTAAACGATCTCGCTTTTTAAGCGAGATCGTTGATTTTACTGCAATATTTATCGGACTTGGGCAGGCCGATCGATCAGCGGGTAATCACCCGGCGCTGCTGCTGGGCCTGGCCGCGGCGGGCCGGCTGCGGCTCCGGCTGTCCGAATCCTCCGAACAGGCGCTCGAAGAAGTTCGGTCCGGACGAGCCAAAGCCGCTGTTGTCGCCGGCGACGTTGACGCCGGGAGGCAGGCTGCTGCTCGGCGGTCGCGAGTAGCTCGGCTGGGCGTGCGCCACCACCGTTTCGAGATCCTTGCCGCGGCTGTTCTTGAGCAGCGACAGCATGGTGGCGTCGCGGCCGTAGATGTCGCGGCGGATCTGCAGCTTGCCGGCGTCGTCCACGAACGCAGTCTGGTAGGTGATGTTGACCGGGATCGGCGTCGGGAATTTCAGGTCGACTTCACTCGAGCCGTACATGCTGCGGATCTTCTCCGGCGTGTAGCGCTGGTTCGGCTCGGTGATGTTGAGCAGCACCGAGGCGTATTGATCCGGATTCTGCACGCGCATGCAGCCGTGACTGAAGGCGCGCTCGTCCTTCGCGAACAGATATTTGTCCGGCGTGTCGTGCTGATAGACCAGGAACTTGTTCGGGAAGTTGAAGCGGATGCGGCCGAGCGCGTTGGCTTCGCCGGGCGGCTGCGAGATGTGGATGGTGCCGTCGCGGTTGCGCTCGAGCTTCAGGCCCATGCGCTGCAACACCGTCGGATCCTGCTGCAAGGCCGGCAGGTATTCGTTGTAGATGATCGACGGCGGCACGTTCCAGGTCGGGTTGACCGTGATGTACTTCATCGTCTCGGTTAAGAGCGGCGTGGCGTGCTGGCCGGGCTTGCCGGTCACGACGCGCGTGGTCCAGACCTGCGCGCCATTCTGCATCACCTTCAGCGTGTAGTCGGGGATGTTGAGGATCACATAGGCATTGCCGACATTGGCGGCGCCGAGCTGGCGCGGCAGCCAGCGCCAGCGCTCCATGTTGACGAGCACGGTGTCGATCTGGCGGTCGCGCTTCGGATTGTTCAGCGCCTTGACCGTGCGCTCGTCGAGCACGCCGGTCGGCTTCAGATCGACGCTGCTCTGGAATTTCTGCACCGCCCGCGCGACCGTTGCGTCATACTTCGTGCTGTCGGCATTCTCGGTGACGCCGAGCTTGTTGCGCAGCTCCGGCACGCGCGGATCGTCCATCTCGACCGCGGCCTGCTTCTTGCGCGCCGGCGCATATTTCAGCGCGGGGCCGTCGGCGATGGTGATGACGGGACCGTCGCCCTGGCCGCGCAGCTCGGCGAGCTTCTTCTTCAGCTCCTTGTAGAGCTTCTGCGGCGGGTTGTAGCCGTCGAGCGCGGCCGAGGCATCCTTGGCGGAGGTCACGTTCGCGAACACCTCCGTCGGATCGATCGGGTGCTCCGGATAGAGAATGTCGGCCGACACCTGCGACCAGTGCATGCGGCCGCTCTGGGCCTGCCGCGCATAGTCCAGCATGCTGGCCGCGAGCTTCAGGTCCGCATCCGCGAGCGCATCCGGCGTAGTGGCCGCGGCGAAATCCGGCACCGGATAGTCTGATGCATCGAGGCCGTCGGCGGCGGCGTCCTTCAGGCGGGCGATGACGCCCTTGCCGGCTTCGGTGAGCTTGCCGGCCTTGGTGAAGACAGGCGCGTAGTCGCGGGCCGAATAGAATTTCTCGGCGGCGGCGCGCTCATTCCTGCGGTCGAAGGTACGCAGCGTCTTGCTGGCGAGCAGTTCGCGCAGTTTGTCGGCGACCGGCTGATCCTCGGCGGCAACGTTGCTCGCGGCCTTGGCGGGTTCCGCAGCGGGAGCCGCGGCCGTTGCAGGTACGGTGGAGGGGGCTGCGGCTGTCGCGGGCGCGGGACTTGCCGAAGGCGCGGTTGCGGTTGCCGGGGCAGGCGTCGCGGCGGGCGCGACCGCGGTATCGGTCTTCGGCGCATCGGCGGGTTTCGTCGCCGGCGCGGTGACGACATCGGCAGGCTTCGGCTCGGCGGCCTTCGCCGTCGCGCTCGGTTCAGCGGGCTTGGCTTCAGCCGGCTGGGCGTCAGCAGCCGGCTTGGCGTCAGCGGGCTTGGCCTCGGTGGCCTGCGCGCTGCCGGGCTTCACATCGGCGGGCTTGGCTGCGTCAGGCAACGCGGCGGTGGTGTCGGTCTTGAAATCGCTTGCGGTAGGGGGCGGCACATTGGCCGGTTCGGGGCGCGGGATCGCGGCGTCGATTGCGAGTTCGGCAGCGCTGGAACGTGACGTGTCCTGTGCGAGCGCCGAGGTCGCGGACACCGTGAGGAAGCTCGCCGCGACGGCCATCAGAACGCGGTCAAATCCCCGACGGTTGTTCGAACAGTCACGCATCATCACACCCCCTGGGTGGAACCGGCCCGGACTTCTGGAACGGTTCAAATCAGTATTTGGTTTCATAGTCTGCGCGGAAAGCGCCGGCTTGATCGATCGATTCGCACGCCTGCACGCAACCAACGCAGACGATACATTTGCCCCTCTCGTGCAGCCAGCGCCATGCGGGGCAACTCACGACAAACTGACTCGAAGCAGCTGATTTCGTTCGAGCAGTGCGTTTTTGCCACGCGGCACAGCCTTTGTCTGTCACCGCCACGACACGGTTCAAAAGGTTCCCTGGTGTGGCTTTATCGGCCGCAAGGCCTAGGTGGCGTCGCTCGTCCGCGCCCCGGCCGCGGCTTCGTCGAGCTTGCGATACAGGGTCGAGCGGCCGATCTTGAGCCGCCGCGCGACCTCCGACATCTGGCCGCGGTAATGCGAAATCGCGAAGCGGATGATCTCGTTCTCGAGATCTTCCAGTGGGCGCACCTCGCCCGCGGCATTGAGCATCGAGAGGCCGCCCGCGGTGGGTAGGGCTGCTGTTACCGGTATTTCATTACCGGAAATCATGGCGGGCGCGGTCGAGGGCGACACCACCAGCGGCTCGCCCGTCAAGGACTTGCCCTCCGGCACCGGATGCGCCGTCGCCTGCGGGAAGTCGGCGAGCCCGAGCTGATCGCCGTCGCTCATCACCACGGCGCGATAGACCGTGTTCTCGAGCTGGCGGATATTGCCCGGCCAATCGAGTTGCGCCAGATGCGCCATCGCTTCTCCGCTGATGCCGGTGATGTTGCGGTTCTCCTCGGCGCAGAACCGCGCCAGGAAATGCCGCAGCAGATGCGGAATGTCCTCGCGCCGCTGCCGCAGCGCCGGAATGGTCAGCGGCAGCACATGCAGACGATAGAATAGGTCCTCGCGGAACTGGCCGGCCTTCACGAGGTCGAGCAGCTTGCGGTTGGTCGCCGAGATGATACGGACATCGACCTTGACCGGCTTGCGGCCGCCGACCGCCTCGACGGTGCCCTCTTGCAGCGCGCGCAACAGCTTGACCTGCGTCGCCAGCGGCAATTCGCCGACCTCGTCGAGGAACAGCGTGCCGCCATGGGCCTCGACGAACTTGCCCTGATGGCGCTCGGTGGCGCCGGTGAAGGCGCCCTTCTCGTGGCCGAACAAGATCGATTCGACGAGATTGTCCGGGATCGCGCCGCAGTTCACCGCGACGAACGGCTTGGCCTTGCGCTCGCTGCTGCCATGGATGGCGCGCGCGAACAGTTCCTTGCCGACGCCGGACTCACCCTCGATCAGCACCGGGATGGTCGAGGAGGCGGCTTTTTGCGCGGTGCGCAGCACCCCGGCCATGGCCTCGCTGCGGGTGATGATGTCGGAGAAAGTCAGCCGGCCCTCGCGGCTGTGGCGGATCCGCTGCAATTCGCCCTTGAGCGCCGAGGCGTTGAGGACGTTGCGCAGGGACACCTGTAGCCGCTCGAAGCCGACCGGCTTGACGACGAAGTCCTGGGCGCCGGCGCGCATCGCCGAGACCACATTGTCGATCCCGCCATGCGCGGTCTGCACGATGACCGGGACGTTCAAACCAGCTTCACGAATTTTTGCGAGGACTCCGAGACCGTCGAGGCCCGGCATCACGAGGTCGAGCACGACGGCATCGATCGCCTGCGTCTCGGTTGCGGTCAGGGCCGCTATCGCCGCGTCGCCACTGTCCACGACGAGGGGCTCATAGCCGCACTTCTGCACCATGTTTTCAACCAAACGGCGCTGTACCGCGTCGTCATCGGCGATCAAAATGGTGGCAGCCATGGTTTTCCCCGCACGCTACGATTATTTGTCTCGAATCGGGGCAATGTCGCCGATGCCGATTAACGCACTCTTAAACCTTGCCATCCCGCCGTCATTCCGCAGCCGCCGTCCTTCCGACTGAAGTAAGGTTTCGAACCAGATGACCTCGCGCTCCAAATCCGCTCCGAACAAATCCGCTCTCAGCAAGGCCGCTCTCCGCAAGGAATCCGCGCTGCGCAAGACGGCCGCGCAACGCAAATCTTCAGGTGGCCCGGCGGCGAAGAAGGCCGCCGGCAAGACAGGCAAGCTCCCGGAATGGAATCTGGCAGATCTCTACTCCGGGATCGACGCGCCGGAAGTCGCACGCGATTTGCAGAAAATGGACGCCGATTGCGTCGCGTTTGAGACCGACTACAAGGGCAAACTGGCCGAAAATACCGCTCGCGATGGCGGCGGAAAGTGGCTCGCCGAGGCGGTCAGGCGCTACGAGGCGATCGACGACCTGGCCGGCAGGCTCGGCTCCTATGCCGGCCTCGTTCATGCCGGCGACAGCGTCGATCCCGCGATCTCGAAATTCTATGGCGACGTCTCCGAGCGGCTGACGGCGGCGTCGGTGCACCTCTTGTTCTTCGCGCTGGAGCTCAACCGCGTCGACGACGACGTGATCGAGCGCGCGATGGCCGAACCCACGCTCGGCCATTACCGGCCGTGGATCGAGGATCTGCGCAAGGACAAGCCGTACCAGCTCGAGGATCGCGTCGAGCAGCTGTTCCACGAAAAGGCGCAGAGCGGCTATGCCGCCTGGAACCGGCTGTTCGACCAGACCATCTCGGCCCTGCGCTTCAGGGTCGTGGGCAAGGAGCTCGCGATCGAGCCGACCCTGAACCTGTTGCAGGACAAGGCGGGGGAGAAGCGCAAGGCTGCGGCGCAGGCGCTCGCCAAGACCTTCAAGGACAATGAGCGCAGCTTTGCGCTGATCACCAACACGCTCGCCAAGGACAAGGAAATCTCCGACCGCTGGCGCGGCTTCCAGGATGTCGCGGACTCCCGCCATCTCAACAACCGGGTCGAGCGCGAGGTGGTCGATGCGCTGGTCGCCTCGGTGCGCGCCGCCTATCCCAAGCTGTCGCACCGCTATTACGCGCTGAAGGCCGGCTGGTTCAAAAAGAAGAAGCTGCCGCATTGGGACCGCAACGCGCCGCTGCCGTTCGCGGCGACCGGCACGATCGACTGGCCCGAGGCGCGCAACATGGTGCTGTCGGCCTATCGCGGCTTCTCACCCCGGATGGCCGAGATCGCGGAGCGCTTCTTCGTCGATCGCTGGATCGACGCGCCGGTCCGTCCCGGCAAGGCGCCCGGCGCGTTTTCGCATCCGACCACGCCGTCGGCGCATCCCTATGTGCTGATGAACTACCAGGGCAAGCCGCGCGACGTGATGACGCTGGCGCACGAGCTCGGCCACGGCGTGCATCAGGTGCTGGCGGCGAAGAACGGCGCGTTGATGGCGCCGACGCCGCTGACGCTGGCGGAAACCGCGAGCGTGTTCGGCGAGATGCTGACCTTCAAGCGGCTATTGTCGCAGACCAAGAACGCCAAGCAGCGCCAGGCGCTGCTCGCGGGCAAGGTCGAGGACATGATCAACACCGTGGTGCGGCAGATCGCGTTCTATTCATTCGAGCGCGCGGTTCATACCGAGCGCAAGAACGGCGAGCTCACCGCCGAGCGGATCGGCGAGCTTTGGCTCAGCGTGCAGGGCGAGAGCCTGGGGCCGGCGATCGAGATCAAGCCGGGCTACGAGACGTTCTGGATGTATATCCCGCACTTCATCCACTCGCCGTTCTACGTCTACGCCTATGCGTTTGGCGACTGCCTGGTGAACTCGCTCTACGCGGTCTATGAGCACGCTTCGGAAGGATTCGCCGAGCGCTATCTCGACATGCTCGCGGCCGGCGGCACCAAGCACTATTCCGAGCTGCTGAAGCCGTTCGGGCTCGACGCCAAGGACCCGAAATTCTGGGACGGCGGCCTGTCCGTCATCGCCGGCATGATCGACGAGCTGGAGGAGATGGGCTGAGGCCCATCGGTATTCCGCGACAGCACGGCCGGGCCGGTGGACGCGCGGTCCAGATCAGGTTTCGTTCGGCTTTTTTGCGCCGGACGGCATGATCGTTCCATGACACCCGCGTTCGGGAGGTCGATCCTGCCCCGGCGCGGTGCGCCTGCGTCGTCGGACCGCTGCATCGGGGACAATTGATGCGCCGGATCACCCGATCGGGACCGCGCCGTTGCCCTGCCAACCCGTTTGCGGTAATGGCTCGCGGAACGCGAATTTCTGACTGGGGACAGCGATGGCAGACCATAGCGAAGTGGCCTACACGACCGCCGACGGCAACGATTACGTGGCGCACGAGCAGACCTATGAAGGGTTTATCAAGCTCGTCAAATACGGCAGCATCGCCGTTGCCATCATCCTCATCCTGATGGCCTACTTCCTGGTCTGATCCCCTAGAGGTCGGCTTGCCGCATCGCCGTCCTGCGGCGGTGTGGAATTCCTGTCGAACCCGGCTGCAAAAACCGGGGTATCCAATCTGGCGAAAATAACGCTAGTTTGAAGACGCGTGCGCCGCTCGCGCCGCCGGAGGGCCCATGAAGATTGCCGTAGCGAAGGAAATCGATCCGTCGGAGCCGCGGGTTGCGGCCTCGCCGGACACCGTGAAGAAGTTCAAGGCGCTGGGCGCCGAGGTCGCGGTCGAGCCGGGGGCGGGGATCAAGTCGGGGCTGCCCGATTCGGAGTTCACGGCCGTGGGCGCCACCGTCAGCGCCGATGCGCTGAAGGACGCCGACATCATCATCAAGGTGAAGCGGCCGGAAGCCACCGAGCTGTCGCAGTACAAGCGCGGCGCGCTGGTGATCGCGATCATGGATCCCTACGGCAACGAGGCGGCGCTGAAGGCGATGGCCGATGCCGGGGTGTCGGCGTTCGCGATGGAATTGATGCCGCGCATCACCCGCGCCCAGGTGATGGACGTGCTGTCGTCGCAGGCCAACCTGGCCGGCTATCGGGCCGTGATCGAGGGCGCCGAGGCGTTCGGCCGCGCCTTCCCGATGATGATGACCGCGGCGGGCACCGTTCCGGCTGCGAAAGTGTTCGTGATGGGCGTCGGCGTCGCCGGGTTGCAGGCGATCGCGACGGCGCGGCGGCTCGGCGCGGTGGTGACCGCGACGGACGTGCGGCCGGCGACCAAGGAGCAGGTGGAGAGCCTCGGCGCCAAATTCCTCGCCGTCGAGGACGAGGAGTTCAAGAACGCGCAGACCGCCGGCGGCTACGCCAAGGAGATGTCCAAGGAGTACCAGGCCAAGCAGGCCGCGCTGACCGCCGAGCACATCAAAAAGCAGGACATCGTGATCACCACCGCGCTGATCCCGGGCCGTCCGGCGCCGAAGCTGGTCTCGGGCGAGATGGTGAAGTCGATGAAGCCCGGCTCGGTGCTGGTCGATCTCGCGGTCGAGCGCGGCGGCAATGTCGAGGGCGCCAAGGCGGGCGAGGTGGTCGAGACCGACGGCATCAAGATCGTCGGCTACACCAATGTCGCCGGCCGGGTCGCGGCCTCGGCCTCCAGCCTCTACGCGCGCAACCTGTTCTCGTTCATCGAGACCATGGTCGACAAGGCCAGCAAGGCGCTCGCGGTCAATTGGGACGACGAGCTGGTGAAGGCCACCGCGCTGACCAAGGACGGCGCCGTCATCCATCCCAACTTCCAGCCGAAGTAAGGAGCCAAGCCATGGAGCATCTCGCGCAGGCCGTCGATCCCTTTGTGTTCCGGCTGTCGATCTTCGTGCTCGCCGTGTTCGTCGGCTATTTCGTGGTGTGGTCGGTGACGCCTGCGCTGCACACGCCGCTGATGAGCGTGACCAACGCGATCTCCTCGGTGATCGTGGTCGGTGCGCTGCTCGCGGTCGGCGTCGGCATGGTGTCGAGCGGCTCGGGCTGGGCCCGCGGCTTCGGCTTCGTGGCGCTGATCTTCGCCTGCGTGAACATCTTCGGCGGCTTCCTGGTCACCCAGCGCATGCTGGCGATGTACAAGAAGAAAGCCAAGTAAACGGCACACCTCGGGGTGATGTAAGGATTTGGGGGACCTGAGATGAGCGCCAATCTCTCTGCACTGTTGTATCTCGTGGCGGGGGTGCTGTTCATCCTGTCGCTGCGCGGGCTGTCGAGCCCGGCGTCGTCGCGCCAGGGCAACATGTTCGGCATGATCGGCATGGCGATCGCGGTCGGCACGACGCTTGCGGCCCATCCGCCGGCCGACGGCGTGGCCTGGCTGCTGGTGATCCTCGCGGTCGCGATCGGCGGCGGCATCGGTGCGGTGATCGCCCGCCGGGTGCCGATGACCTCGATGCCGGAGCTCGTCGCCGCGTTCCACTCGCTGGTCGGCATGGCCGCGGTGCTGGTCGCCGCCGGTGCGTTCTATGCGCCCGAGGCGTTCGACATCGGCACATCAGGCAACATCCATCCGCAGAGCCTGGTCGAGATGTCGCTCGGGGTTGCGATCGGCGCGTTGACCTTCACCGGCTCGGTGATCGCGTTCCTGAAGCTGTCGGCCAGGATGAGCGGTGCACCGATCATCCTGCCGTTCCGCCACGTCATCAACATCGTGCTGGCGCTGGCGCTGGTGTTCTTCATCGTCGGTCTCGTGCTGTCGGGCAGCGCGTTCGACTTCTGGATGATCGTGATCCTGGCGCTGGCGCTCGGCGTCTTGATGATCATCCCGATCGGCGGCGCCGACATGCCGGTCGTGATCTCGATGCTGAACTCGTACTCCGGTTGGGCCGCGGCCGGCATCGGCTTCACGCTCGGCAACTCGGCGCTGATCATCACCGGCGCGCTGGTCGGATCAAGCGGCGCGATCCTGTCCTACATCATGTGCCACGCGATGAACCGCTCGTTCATCTCGGTGATCCTCGGCGGCTTCGGCGGCGAGACCGCGGCCGCCGGCGGCGGCTCGGGCGAGCAGAAGCCGGCCAAGCTCGGCTCGGCCGACGACGCCGCCTTCATCATGAAGAACGCCTCCAAGGTCATCATCGTGCCGGGCTACGGCATGGCGGTGGCGCAGGCCCAGCACGCGCTGCGCGAGATGGCCGACCTGCTGAAGAAGGAAGGCGTCGAGGTGAAGTACGCCATCCACCCGGTGGCGGGCCGCATGCCCGGCCACATGAACGTGCTGCTGGCCGAGGCCAACGTGCCCTATGACGAGGTGTTCGAGCTCGAGGACATCAACTCGGAGTTCGCGCAGGCCGACATCGCGTTCGTGATCGGCGCCAACGACGTCACCAACCCGGCGGCCGAAGAGGACAAGACCTCGCCGATCTACGGCATGCCGGTGTTGCAGGTGTGGAAGGCCGGCACCGTGATGTTCATCAAGCGCTCGCTGGCCTCGGGCTATGCCGGCATCGACAACCCGCTGTTCTATCGCGACAACACCATGATGCTGCTCGGCGACGCCAAGAAGGTCACCGAGAACATCGTCAAGGCGATGTAGGACCGATCGCGATGGCGCTGAACCGGGAGTGGCATCGCGCGCATCGCATGCCGCCCCGGGCGACGCGCGAACAGCGGATCGAGTGGCATGTCGCGCATGTGGCGGCCTGCGCCTGCCGTCCGGTTCCTGACAGCATCAAGGCTGACGTCGAGAAGCGGCGGAAGCTCCGCGGCAAAAAATAGCCGCGGTCACTGGTGATGACGCTGGCTCTCGCAATCCTGAAATGGCTCCTGGTCGCGGCAGTGGTCGTCTATCTGGGCGGGCTCGCGGTGCTGTACCTCAAGCAGCGTGACTTGCTGTTTCCGGCGCCGCCGGTCGGACGGACGGCACCGGCGGCCGCCGGTCTTCCGGACGCGGAGGAGCATGTCCTGACCACCGCCGACGGCGAGAAGGTCATCGTCTGGCACGTGCCGGCGAAGCCGGGCCGGCCGGTCGTGCTGTTCTTTCCCGGCAATGGCGATTTCCTTGCCGGCCGCGTGGCGCGCTTCAAGGCCATCACGGCCGACGGCACCGGGCTGGTGGCGCTGTCCTATCGCGGCTATGCCGGCTCGAGCGGATCTCCGAGCGAGCAGGGACTGCTCCAGGACGTCGCGGCGGCTTACGCCTTCGCCACCGCGCGCTACCGTGCCGAGCAGATCGTGGCCTGGGGATTCTCGCTCGGCACCGGCGTTGCGGTGGCGCTCGCCGCCGGGCATCCGGTCGGCAGGCTGATCCTGGAGGCGCCTTACACGTCGACGGTCGACGTCGCGGGCGCGCTGTTCTGGTATGTGCCGGTCAGCCTGCTGATGCGGGACCAATTCCATTCCGACCGGCGGATCACCGGCGTCAAGGCGCCGCTCCTGATCATGCATGGCACCGCCGATCCGGTGATCCCGATCCGTTTCGGCGAGCGCCTGTTCGGCCTCGCCCATGAGCCCAAGCAATTCGTGCGCCTGCCCGGTGGCGGGCATGACAATCTCGACGATTTCGGTGCGATGGCGATCGCAAGGCGGTTTATCGACGCCGCGGGAGGCTGACGGCGGCGATTGTCTGTCGCATACTCGCGCCAGTCGAATTGAGAGGTCGGACAATATGAGCGCACACGGACCGATGCCACGGTCGGCTTGGCTGTATCCCATTCTGGCGGTGTTGTTGTTCGCCGCGGTCTCGGCCTCAGGTTACGTCTTCGCGCCATCGGCGGGAGGCTGGCTGTTCGCGGCCGTGTTGCTCGTCATCCTGTTCGGCACCGTATTCGCGGCGGTCCACCACGCCGAAATGATCGCCGAGCGGATTGGCGAGCCATTCGGCACGCTGCTGCTGACGCTCGCGGTCACGATCATCGAGGTGGCGCTGATCGCGACCATCATGCTGGGCGACACCCCGGCGCCGACGCTGGCGCGCGACACCGTGTTCGCGGTGGTGATGATCGTCTGCAACGGCCTGGTCGGGCTCTGCATCTTCATTGGCGGCATCCGCTACCGCGAGCAGGATTTCCAGATCACCGGTGCCAACCTCTATCTCAGCGTGCTGTTCGTGCTCGCGACCATCACGCTGGACATGCCGAATTTCACCCTCACCGCGCCGGGACCGATGTATTCCACCGCCCAGCTCGCGGTAATCAGCGTCGTGACGCTGCTGCTCTATGCGGTGTTCCTGTACACCCAGACCATCCGCCACCGCGATTACTTCGTCAGCGGCGCCAATGAGGCGGCGGCGCATGGCGAGGTGATGTCGGACCGCGAGACGGCGATCAGCGTTGCCCTGCTGCTGGTGTCGCTGCTGGCGGTGGTGCTGCTGGCCAAGAAATTCTCGCTGGTGGTCGATGTCGTCACGGTCAAGATCGGCGCGCCGCCGGCCTTTGCCGGCCTGGTGGTGGCGGCCCTGATCCTGTTGCCGGAAAGCGTTGCCGCGGTATCGGCCGCGCGCAAGAACGACCTGCAGAAGAGCATCAACCTTGCGCTCGGCTCCTCGATCGCGACCATCGGGCTCACGGTTCCCGCCGTTGCCGTGGCCGCCTATGCGCTCGACAAGGAACTGGTGCTCGGCCTCAGCAACCAGCATATGCTGATCCTGCTGCTGACCTTCATGGTCAGCATGCTCACCTTCGGAACCGGTCGCACCAACATCCTGTTCGGGCTCGTTCACATGGTGGTGTTCGCGGTGTTCGTGTTCATGGTGTTCGTGCCGTAGCGCGCGATCCGTTCAAACAAGAAACTTGGAGACGTGACGATGCTCAGCGCCAAATCGGATGTTCAGGTCGATACCGCCGAGGTCCGTGTGACCGAGTGGCGGCTCGCGCCGGGCAGCGCAACCGGTCCGCATACCCACGAGATGGACTATGTCATCGTTCCGATCACCGCCGGCGAGATGACGATCGTGGCGCCGAATGGCGAGCGTTCCAAGGCCCAGCTTGGGGCCGGCAAGTCGTATTTCCGCAAAGCCGGGGTCCAGCACGATGTCCTCAACGAGACCGCCAGCGAGATCGTGTTCCTCGAGGTCGAACTCAAGCCCTGAGGCGGACCGGAACTCTGCAAAGTTCGAATGGCAGCTCCGAGCACGCGCCGTTGTGGAAATTCATAAGCCGTTAACGTCTGCACGATGATCTAAAAGCCGGACGCGGCCTTGCGCAGGGGACGCCTCCGGCTGAAACCAAAGTGACACCAAAGGTGACGTCGGAACGGGGGTTTGCCACCGATCCGACGCAGTTGATCCCTGAATGTGCCTCAAAGTTCCAGCATGAAATAAAGGGGCGGGGAGTGGCAGGTCATGCTGAGTTACCTGAAGAAATTTGTGATGGACATCTTGCCCTCGGTGGCGGCGACCATCATCGGGGCATACATCGTCAATCACTACATCGTGGCCAGGCCGGAAGCGCCGGCCACCGCTGCCGTGACCGCCGCCAAGACCGTTGAGAAGCCCGCCGAAAAGCCCACCGTCGTCAGCAGCCTCCCCGAAGCCGGCGTGAAGGCCAAGGGCATGTCCGAGCGCACGCTGATCGAGCGGTCGGCATCCGAGAAGGCCACCGTCACCGAGAAGCCCGCCGAGAAATCAGCCGACCTCAAGGCTGACGCACCCGCCGAGACGGCCAGCATCCCCGCTGATTCGCGTCATCACCAGGCGGCGCCGAAGGCGGTCGCGAAGGTGACGCCTGCGGCCGCACCGCAGCCTGTCGAGGCCGCAGTCGCGCCGGAGGAGAATCGCGACGCCAACGATCTCGCGCGTGCCGCCATCGAACGGCTGCGCAAGGAGCGTCCGCAAGAGGCTGCGCGTTCCCAGGATGCCGCGCGCTCCCAGGACGCTACGCGCTCCCAGGACGCACAGCGCACCGATCTCGCCCGTCTGCCCGAGGCGCAGCGTCCGCCGGCCACGTCGGCGATCCGGCCGCTGCCGCCCCCGATCATGGTGTCGAACCCGTCGGGTGAGAACGTCGATCAGTCCTCGCAGTCGCGGCCGCCCTACGCCGCCGACGCTCAGGCCAACGCCCAGGATTCGAATCGGTTGACGCCGCCGGCCGACATCCCGGTTCCGGTGTTGCAGGCCCCGCTCGATCTGCGCGCCGACGCCGTCATGCCGGTGCCCAAGAGCGAGCGCTCGTCGGTGACCGACGACATGTTCTCCGGCATGAAGTCGATGTTCCACGCCGTCCTGCCGAAATAATCCGAACCATCAGATCATGTTGAGCATGATCTGTTCGGAAAGCCGGTTTCCATCTTTCCGGATCGTGCTCTAGCCGCCGGTGCGGGCCAGCCCGTTGCGCGCGTTCCCGTCATTCGGCCGCAGCGCGAGCGCGCGACTGTAGGACGCCGCCGCCTTGGCTTTGTCGCCGAGCCGCTCGTAGGCCTGACCCCGCGCGGTCCACGCCGCAACGTTGTTGGGATCGGCCTGCACGGCTTCATCGAGGTCGGTGGCGGCTTCCTTGCCCCTGTCGAGTGCCAGGTAGCTCGTGGCGCGGCCGACCAGCGGCTCGGCCTTCTGGGGCGCCAGCCTGCTCGCCGCCGTGAAATCGTCGATCGCCTGCTGATGCTGGCCGCGGCCCTGATAGATCAGGGCACGGCCATACAGCGCCTGGATGTTGTAGGGATCGGCCGTCAGCGCCTGCTCGAACTCCGTCATCGCCTCATCGAGCTTGCCGGAATGCGCCAGCACCTGGCCACGCGTGACATGGTCCTTGGCGGTGCTGACGTCCTGCGGGGTGACCGCATCGGCGGCCGGCTTATCGGGGGTGGCAGCGGGCTTCGGCTTGTCGTCTGAGCCCCACGATCCCAGGTCGAAGGAGCAGCCCCCGAGCGGCAGACCGAGAACCACCGCGATGACGACGAGTTGCGCCGCGCGATGGCGTTGCGCTGATTTTTGGACGAGGGCGCGGGGGGCCGGAGCCTCCGTCATGCAAAATGCTCCAGCCGGTGATCTTGCATGGGTACCCCGGAACGCGGCCTGCTTCAAAACGACAACGCGGGCCCGGGGCCCGCGCTGTTAGGTATTCAGATCGGCAAAACGGTTCAGCGAGGGCCGCGACCAGCGCCTGCACCACCGGGACGGCCACCGCGATCGCCACCCGCACCAGCACCGAACACCGGCTTCGGCTTCATCGGCAGCAGGCCTTCGCGCTGCAGCTTCTTGCGCGCCAGCTTGCGCGCGCGGCGCACGGCTTCGGCCTTTTCGCGGGCCTTCTTCTCGGAGGGCTTTTCGTAGTGACCGCGGAGCTTCATCTCGCGGAAAATGCCCTCGCGCTGCATCTTCTTCTTCAGCGCCTTCAGGGCTTGGTCGACATTGTTATCGCGGACGAGAACCTGCACGCGGCATCCTCTTTTGAATTGATCGGTTCGGAATTCTGGCGAGGTGAAGGGGCGGCAAAGGCCTGCCTCTAAACCCTAGGCGCGCGCATGTACCAGACAAACGCGCGGATGTCCACCGGTCGAGTGACTTTCGGGCCTAGTAAAGCCACGAAATGCGGCGAAAATGCCTTTGTGCAGCCCTGATTTGGGTGGTTTGGCGCCAGGATCGAGGCCGCTCCCAGAGTTTTTGATAACTCCGGACATTGGAAATAGGGGAGATGCCACATGGATATGAAGAAATACGCTGCCGAACTGATCGGTACGTTCTGGCTCACATTCGCTGGCTGCGGCAGCGCTGTCATCGCGGCCGGCTTTCCGCAGGTCGGAATCGGCCTCGTCGGCGTGTCACTGGCGTTCGGGTTGAGCGTCGTCACCATGGCCTATGCCATCGGCCATATCTCGGGATGTCACCTCAATCCGGCCGTGACGGTCGGGCTCGCCGCGGGCGGGCGTTTTCCGGGCGGCCAGGTGCTGCCCTACATCATCGCGCAGGTCGCCGGCGCGATCATCGCGGCCTGGCTGCTCTATGTGATCGCCAGCGGCGCACCCGGCTTCGATGTCAGCAAGGGCTTCGCCTCCAACGGCTATGATGCGCATTCGCCGGGCCAGTACAGCATGGTGGTGTGCTTCATCACCGAAGTGGTGATGACCATGATGTTCCTGTTCATCATCATGGGATCGACCCATGGCAAGGCGCCGGCCGGCTTCGCGCCACTCGCGATCGGGCTCGCGCTGGTGATGATCCATCTCGTCAGCATTCCCGTCACCAACACCTCGGTGAACCCGGCGCGCAGCACCGGACCGGCGTTGTTCGTGGGCGGCTGGGCGCTGGGGCAGCTCTGGCTGTTCTGGGTTGCGCCCCTGATCGGCGGCGCGCTCGGCGGCGTGATCTATCGCTGGCTCAGCGACGAGCCCACCGGCATCGTCGCCGGCGTGAAGACGGCCTGATCGGCGAATGGGATCGTGCTCGCACGATCCCATTTCCATCGATCAAGCGAAGGCGGCTGCCGGTTGGAGCTACGGCTTGCGGGGCGGCGTCACCTCGGTGACGTGGCCCATCTTGCGGCCGGGACGCGGCGTGCCCTTGCCGTACAGATGCACGGTGGCGCCGGGAACGGCGAGCCACTGCTCGTAGCTCAGGATGTCGTCGCCAATCAGGTTGGTCATGGTGACCTCACCGTGGCGCACCGGCTTGCCGAGCGGCCAGCCGGCGATCGCGCGGATGTGCTGTTCGAACTGCGAGATCGAGGCGCCGTCGAGCGTCCAGTGACCGGAATTGTGCACGCGTGGTGCGATCTCGTTGACCAGCACCGTCGCGGTGCCGTTGCCGGGCACCACGAACATCTCGACCCCGAGCACGCCGACATAGTCGAGCGCCGCGGCGATCTTCTCGGCGATTGCCCGGGCCTGCGCGGCGAGCTCGTCGGGAATCGCAGCCGGTGCGCGGGAAATCTTCAATATGTGATCGCGGTGCTCGTTCTCGGTGACGTCGAAGCATTCGACCTCGCCCGACGCCGAGCGTGCCGCGATCACCGAGATTTCGCGCTCGAACGGCACGAAGGCCTCGAGGATGGCCGACTTGGTGCCGAGATCGTCCCAGACCTGGTCGAGGTCGTCGCCGGCGCGGATGATGGCCTGGCCCTTGCCATCATAACCGAAGCGGCGGGTCTTGATGACGGCAGGCAGGCCGATCCGTTCGATCGCGCTGCGTAGCGTGGCGACCGAGGAGACGTCGGCATAGGCGGCGGTGCCGATGCCGAGCTTGCTGACGAAATCCTTCTCGATCAGCCGGTCCTGCGTGGTCTCGAGGATCTTGTAGGCGGGCAGCACCGGGCGGCGTGCGGCCAGCACCATGGCAGTCGCGGCCGGCACGTTCTCGAACTCGTAGGTGACGACGTCGACGTCGTTGGCGAACAGTTCGAGCGCCTCGACATCGGCATATTCGGCGCAGGTCGCGTGCTGCACCACGTCGAAGGCCGGCGAATCCGGATCCGGTGAGAACACCTCGCAGCGCAGCCCAAGGCGCGCCGCGGCCATCGCCAGCATCCGGCCCAATTGGCCGCCGCCGAGGATTCCAATGGTGTCGCCCGGCTTCAGCTTCACTGGATGGGAAGCCGTCACGCCGAGCCCTCCGGTTGGTCCTTGACCGCGTCGGTCTGCTGCTTTCGCCAGGCCGCAAGCCGGGCCGACAAAGCGGGATCGTTCAGCGCGAGCACGCTCGCCGCGAGCAATGCGGCATTGATCGCGCCGGCTTTGCCGATCGCCAGCGTCCCGACCGGGATGCCGGCCGGCATCTGCACGATCGAATAGAGCGAATCGACGCCGGACAGCGCCTTGGATTCGACGGGAACTCCGAGCACCGGAAGCTCCGTCAGCGCAGCGGTCATGCCCGGCAGGTGCGCGGCACCACCGGCGCCGGCAATGATCACCTTGTGGCCGGCCGCCTTGGCGCCCTTGGCAAAGGCATAGAGCCGATCCGGGGTGCGGTGGGCCGAAACAATGCGCGTTTCGCAGGCAATACCGAGCGCGGCCAGCGTCTCGGCGGCGTGGCGCATGGTTTCCCAGTCGGACTGGCTTCCCATGATGATGGCGATCGGAGCGGTCATCTCTTCAATTCTGTGCAGGAATCCAAAAGCATAGGCCGATTATAGGGGCGGCCCGGGCGGCATCCAAGGCGTGGCAAGGGAGTTAGAATGCACTATCCTGTCTTGGTGAATCCCGGCAAGCCTTCATAAGCAGGCCTCAACAAGGATGCGCATGAAGAAGAAGACGACCGCGGCCGCGTCCGGGGCCGCAAAACGACGGAAAGGCGCAGCTCCCGTGCGCAAATCCGCACCCGGCAAGACTGGAACCAAGCAGACTGGAACCAAGCAGGCCGGAACCAAGCGGACTGGAACCAAGGCGGCTGGAGCGGAAGCTACCACGCGAGGTGCGGTCGCATCCGGCGACAAATCCACGATCCGCCGTCTGCGGGCGCAACTGGTGCGGGCCCAGGCCCGGATCGAGGAACTGCAAGCCTCCGCCGAGACCGACTTCCTGCTCGGCATCCTGAACCGCCGCGGTTTCGAGCGCGAGCTCATCCGCTCGCTCTCCTTCATCAAGCGCTATCAGGCCTCCGGCGCGCTGATCGTGCTCGACGTCGACCGCCTCAAGCCGATCAACGATGCGTTCGGACACGCAGCCGGTGACGCGGTGCTGAAGACGATCGTCGCAGCGATATCGGACCAGGTGCGCGCCTCCGATGTGATCGGCCGGCTCGGCGGTGACGAGTTCGCCGTGCTGCTGTGGAATCTCAGCGAGATCGATGCCCGCGCCAAGGCCGCCGCGCTGGAACAGGCGATCGATCAACTCGCCTTCGTATTCCGTGGCAACCGTGTCACCGCTGGCGCCTCCGCGGGCGTCGCGATCATCACCGCACATTCCGATATCGACCGCGTCCTCGATGAGGCCGACCGTGCGATGTATGTACGCAAGGCACAGCGGCGCCACGAACCTGGCGATCAATCCCAAGGCTAAAGCGCGCTCAGATCCTCCGGCACGTTGCCGTAGGCCCGCAGCAGCTTGGCGTCGCCGAATTCGCCGATCGCGGGGTCGCCGGTGCGGCTGAATGCGACGGCGCCGATGCTGCCGGGCATCCGCGACATCGTCTCGGCGCGGCGCAGCGCAATCGCCGAACTCTGGCATTCCTCGGCGTTGCCGGCGACCGGGGTGCCGTCGTCGTCCTGCATGAAAGGCAACGCGACGTAATAGGTGACATCGGCCATCGCTGTGCTCCCTGAGAAATCAGGCGGCGTCGCTCGCCGGCTGGGTCCGCGCCGGCACGCAGCCGGCGGTGATCGCGGCCTGCAATTCCTCCAGTTCGGCTTCGAGATATTCGTTGGCCATGATCAGGGCCTTGATGGTGCTACGCAGGTTGCCGTCGCACATCGCGATCGCCTGGTCGCAGGCCTTCTCGTAGCGGCTGTTGTCGGGCGGAGAAGGCGGAGCAGACATGGCGGGTTCCCTCTGATGGCTGGCGGCTGGATTAGTATGTTCTTATTTTGTTCCTTTGGAGTCAAGCGTCGAAAGCCGCGCGCGCGTCCATTGCCGCGAACGTGAAGCCGGCGTGGCGCTGTGGATGATGGGGAAAACCCCGGCCGACGTTGAACCGGCGGGTCGCCGAACCCAACAGGCGTGCGTCAGGCGATGATGTCGGGCGTGATCTGGTCTTCGATGAAGGCGATGCGATCGCGCAATTGCAGCTTCCGCTTCTTTAGGCGTTGCAGCATCAGGAGATCCGGCGCCGGCGACTGATGCAGCGCGTCGATCGCGGCATCGAGGTCGCGGTGCTCTTGTTGCAGACGCGCAAGCTCGGCAAGGAGTTCGCGCTCATCCTGATCGTTCATGGTTGTGTATTAACTGGTAAGCACGACGAGGTTGTTGCGGCCGAAGCAGCGGTTCGCCGGAATATCGTCCCTGTGCGCGCGCCGCGCAAGCCGGACTGGTTCCATAATCACATTTGGTTACAGATAAACCGAAATGCGTGCGTGCGGCATATCGCGTCCCCTATCGACAGCACCGCCCACTTGTGTACACTTATTGGTCCGGATCGAACCTGAGGTTTAACGCACCGAGGAGTGTTCGCAATGGCAATACAGGCCCATCTCGTTGAGTTGGAGCGTAAGCACAAAATACTCGAGAACGAACTGCACGAAGCGCTCGTTCACCCCTCCGTAGACGACCTGCATATTTGCGAGCTGAAGCGCCGCAAACTAATGGTCAAGGACCAGATCGAGCGGTTGAAGCTTTCCGCCGACGACACGGTCCACTAAGTCAGCCCCCCGCAAACTAGCGAATAGATTGGCCTTTCGCCGAGGGATGAACGCCGAAGCGCGCATCCCTCGGGGGCTATGCTGCATTTGCTCAGAGCCCCGCCAGATCGCCGACATGGTCGGCGACCGCGAGCGATGACGTCAGTCCGGGCGATTCGATCCCGAACAGGTTGATCAGGCCGGCGACGCCGTGGTCGGCCGGTCCCTGGATCAGGAAATCCTGGGTCGCGACCGCCGGCGGCACGATCTTGGGCCGGATTCCCGAATAGCTCGGCATCAGCGCGCCGTCCGGCAGGGTCGGCCAGTATCTCCGGATCGCCGGATAGAACCGCTCGGCCCGATCCGGATCGACGGCATAGTCGATGTGATCGATCCATTCGACGTCGGGACCGAACCTTGCCTGGCCGGCCATGTCGAGCGTCAGGTGCACGCCGAGCCCGCCCGGTTCCGGCACCGGATAGATCAGCCGCGAGAAGGGGGCTCGGGCGCTGCAACTGAAGTAGTTGCCTTTGGCCAGATAGGCCGTCGGTATCAGTTCGATCGGCATGCCTTCGATACCGCGCGCGACCGCGGTTGCACCCAGGCCCGCGGCATTGATCAGGAGATCGCAGGCGAGCGTCATCGGCGCCGCGCCGCCGGCCTCGACCTCGAACCCGTTTGCCGTGGCCCTGGCGTGGAGCAGCGGCGTATGGAAGGCGAATGCCGCGCCGGCCGCCTCGGCGTCGCCGCGCAGCGCCAGCATGTAGGCATGGCTGTCGATGATCCCGGTGGAGGGTGATAGCAGCGCCGCGTCGCAGTTCAGCGCCGGCTCCAGCGCGCGGGCTGCGTCGCCGGACAATACTTGCATGTCGTCGACGCCGTTGGCGGCGGCATGGGCCCGGATCGACTGTAGTTTCTCGGTCTCCGCGGGCGTGGTCGCGACGATCAGCTTGCCGCAATTCTTGTGCGGGACGCCGTGTTCGGCGCAGTAGCGGTAGAGCGCCCGCTTGCCGCTGACGCACATCCGCGCCATCAGGCTGCCGGCCTTGTAATAGATCCCGGCGTGGATCACCTCGCTGTTGCGCGACGAGGTCACGGTGCCGATCCCTTCGGCCTCCTCGATCACAATGACTTCGCGGCCGGCCTGTGCCAGCCGGCGCGCCACCGCGAGGCCGATCACCCCCGCACCGACGACCACGCAATCAACCTTGTCCATCTCGTCCTTCAGGTCCTGAAATTTCGCGCGGCCACCGGCTCGCCGTCGTGCGCCAGCATCGTTCTGCCGATCCGTTCGTTTTGGGCAAGTGGTTGGGCCATCTCAATTAGTCGGGGAGCCATGTCCTGTTAGCGGAGCATTAATCATGTCAGGGCAATTGCCGTAAATTGAGTCACATTTTCAGGTTGCGTTGGTGCCTGTTTACCCGATCCAAACCGCAGGAGCCGGACACTCGCCCCGAAATCCGCGGGTGATTGATGGCTGGCAGAAAGTGGCAGGCGGGCGGGAAGAATTCGATTCCGGCAAGGGTCGTCGTTTGCCTGGTTGCCGCTGTTGCGCCTGTCGCCACGGCCCGGGCCGCCTCCAATGCGTTCGCACCGTCGAGCTATCTCGGTGACCTCGATCCCGGCGTGGTCTGGGAGCTGTTGATCGGCAGCGTGGTGGTTGCCTCGTTCCTCGGCGCGATCGGGCTCTGGATCCTCTCGGCACTGCGCAAGGCCCGACGCGCCCAATTGCGGCGCAACGCCTTCGTCTCCTCGGCCCTCAATCATCTGAACCAGGGCGTGGTGATGACCGATGTGCGCGAGCGCATCGTATTTTGCAACGACCGCTATCTCGAGATCTACGGCCTGTCGCGCGCCGATATCAGGCGCAACATGACCGGCACCGAATTGCTGGAGCTGCGCCGCGACCGCGGTGTGCTCGACGTCAGCGCCGAGGATTTCTTTGCCAGGGCGGCGGCACCGGACGGGCTGGTCACGGAACTGCCGGGCGGCAGGTCGGTGCTGGTGAGATATTTTCCGCTGCCGAACGGCGGCTCGGTCGCGACCCATCTCGATTGCACCGACCAGCGCAAGCTGTCGCGCAAGCTCGCCTCGACCACGCAATTCCTGGAATCGGTGCTCGACAACGTTCCGGTCTGCGTTGCGGCCAAGAACATCGAGGACGGCCGCTACATCTTCGCCAACCGCGCATTCGAGCGGTTCTCCCGTTTCTCGCGCGACCACATCGTGGGCAAGCGTGCCGACGAGATCTTCCGACCCGAGACCGCGACCAGCATCGAGGCCGCCGACCGTGCGGCGCTGAATGCGCCGGAAGGCTATCATCGCAGCGAATTCGTGGTCGAACGCGGCTCGCAGAAGCGCGTCCTCGCGTCGAATCGGGTCGTTGCCCGCAACGAGACCGGCAAGCCGGAATTCCTGATCGCGCTGTTCGACGACGTCACCGACCGCCGCTCGCTGTCGCGCGAACTGGAGAACAGCAAGAAATTCCTCGAGCTCGTGGTCGACAACATCCCGGTCTCGCTGATCGTGCAGCGTGTCAGCGACGGCCGCTATCTGCTGGCCAACCGCAGCGCCGAGACGATCCTCAACCGCCGCCGCGAGGATGCCGCTGGCCTGACCGCCGCCGACATTTTCAACCAGCGCGAAGCCAAACTGATCATCGCCCGCGATGAGGCTGCGATCCGCAAGCGCAGCATGATCGCGGAGGAGCACCCGATCTCGACCAAGGATGGCCTGCGGCTGTTCCTGACCCGCCGCATGACCGTGCTCGACGACGCCGGCGAGCCGCAATACCTGATCAAGACCCATGAGGACGTCACCGACCGGCGCCAGACCGAGTCGCGGATGGCGCACATGGCCTATCATGACGGCCTGACCGACCTGCCGAACCGCGCTGCTTTCCTCCAGGCGCTGACCCAGATGATCGAAGCCTGCGCCGGCACCGACGAGGAGTTCGCCGTGCTCTGCGTCGACCTCGACGGGTTGAAGGAGATCAACGACGTCTATGGTCATGCGACCGGCGACAAGGTGTTGATCGAGGTCGCGCAGCGGCTGCAAGGTGCGGCGCGCGGTGGCGTGGTGGCGCGGCTGTCGGGCGACGAATTCGGCCTCATCATCGACGGCAAGCAGCCCGCCGCGGGCATCGCACTGGCCGAACAGGCGGCCGAGGCGCTCGGGCAGGACTTCGCGATCGACGGCAAGTCGGTGCGGACCGGCCTGACCACCGGCATCGCGGTGTTCCCGCACAACGGCTCCGACGCGGCCTCGCTGCTGGCCAATTCCGGCGCGGCGCTGTTCCGCGCCAAGGCGAAGTCGCGCGGTACGATCTCGCTGTTCGAGCCGGACATGGACCAGCAGATCCGCGATCGCCGCGTGCTGCACCAGGAGCTGTCGGTCGCGATCAAGAACGGCGAATTGTCGCTCTATTACCAGCCGCAGGCCGTCGCAGGCGCGAGCGTCGCGGCCAGCGAAATCATCGGCTTCGAGGCGTTGGCGCGCTGGCACCATCCGGTGCGCGGCTTCGTGCCGCCCGGCGACTTCATTCCGATCGCCGAGGAAAGCGGCCTGATCGTCGAGATGGGCGAATGGATCCTGCGCGAAGCCTGCCGGGAGGCCGCCTCATGGACGGTTCCGCTGCAGGTCGCGGTGAACCTGTCGCCGGCGCAATTCACCCATGGCGACCTCGTCGGCCTGGTCCATTCGATCCTGCTGGAGACCGGGCTCACCCCGGACCGGCTCGAACTCGAAATCACCGAAGGCGTGCTGATCGAGGATTTCGATCGTGGCCTGTCGCTGCTGCGGCGGCTGAAGGCGCTCGGCGTCCGCATCTCGATGGATGATTTCGGCAGCGGTTATTCCTCGCTGAGCTATCTGCAGGCGTTCCCGTTCGACAAGATCAAGATCGACCGCGCCTTCGTCATCAACCTCGGCCGCAACCCGCAATCGGCCGCGATCGTGCGCGCGGTGATCGATCTCGGCCACGGCCTCGAAATGTCGATCGTCGCCGAAGGCGTCGAGACCGAGGCGCAGCTTGGCTTCCTCTCCGAAGAAGGCTGCGACGCGGTACAGGGCTATCTGATCGGCCGGCCGGCCCCGATCGGCCAATTTGCCGCGCTGGTCGGCGGCGAGGCCCCCGCCGAAATCGTGCTCAAGGCCGGGTAGATTGGCCTGATCCGCCAGTCCGCGCTGGACCGATGCGCTTGCCATCCGCTCCGTCGGCCATTACATCATGGACCGTCAACATCGTTTCAGCCGAGAAAGGAGGGCTGCGTCGTGGCGACATTTCTCGATCACCACTTCAGGCGTGGCCCCGTCAACGCCCTGCAAATGCGTTTGCAGGGCTGACCGGAAACTCGCGTAAAATCTCTTCCTGGTCTGCCCTTCGTGGCCGTGCGGCATCGAACGTCTGAGCGTTCGTGCCTGTACATGAATCCCTCGCCGCGCTTCGACACACGCATCCGATGGCTGGACGCCTCGGGATGTCGTGATGGCCGGCAAGACCAGAGAACGATCGTGACCCTCCTCAATCTACGCAGTCTCGGCGTGACGCTGAACGCGCCGCTGTTTTCCGAACTGAACCTTGTCGTCAACGCCGGTGACCGGATCGGCCTCGTGGCCGCCAACGGGCGCGGCAAATCCACGCTGCTGCGCTGCATCGCCGGTGCGATGGAGCCGAACGAAGGCGACATCACCCGTGCCCGCGGATTGACCGTCGGCCATGTCGAGCAGGATGCGCCAGCGCGGCTGCTGGATGCACCGTTCCATGCCGCCGTGCTCGAAGCGCTGCCCGCCGAGCAGCGCGCCAGCGAAGGCTGGCGGGTCGACGTCGCCCTGCAATCGCTCGACGTGCCCGACGAGCTGTGGGAGAGGCCGCTGAAGCAGCTGAGCGGCGGCTGGCTTCGGTTTGCGCTGCTGGCGCGCACGCTGGTGACCGAGCCGGACCTGCTGCTGCTCGACGAGCCGACCAACCATCTCGACCTCGCCAAGATCAACAGGCTCGAAGCCTGGCTGAACACGCTGCCGCGCGAGATGCCGGTGGTGATCGCAAGCCATGATCGGGCTTTCCTCGACGCCGTCACCAACCGGACGCTGTTCCTGCGCCCGGAGCGCTCGCAGCTGTATGCGTTGCCCTACACCGCGGCGCGCGCGGCGGTCGATGAGTTCGATGCCTCCGACGAGCGGCGCTATCAGCGCGACATGAAGGCCGTCCGGCAGCTCCGGCAGCAGGCCGCGAAGCTCAACAACCTCGGTATCAACTCCGGCAGCGACCTGCTGCTGTCGAAGACCAAGCAGCTGAAGCAGCGCGCCGAGAAACTGGAGGAGGCGACGAAGCCCGCGCATGTCGAGCGCTCGGCGGGAACCATCAGGCTCGCCAATCGCGACACCCATGCCAAGGTTCTGGTCAGGCTCAACAACGCCGCGATCACAACGCCCGACGGCCGGCCGTTGTTCAGGACCGGCCAGCAGTTCATCTGCAAGGGTGACCGCATCGCGCTGCTGGGGCCGAACGGCGCCGGCAAGACGAGGTTCGTCGCGGCGCTGCGGCTGGCAATCGAGACCCCGGAGGCGGCAGCACCCGAGATCAGGGCCACCGAGTCATTGGTGCTCGGCTATTGCGACCAGGCGCTGGCCGACCTCACAGACAGCGACACGCCGATGCAGATGCTGACGCGGCGCTTCGAGGTCGGCGACCAGCGTGCGCGCGGCCTGCTCGCCGGCGCCGGTCTCTCGATCGAGATGCAGGGCCGTCCGATCGGGCGGCTATCGGGCGGCCAGAAGGCGCGCCTCGGCATGCTGGTGCTGCGGCTGACCCAGCCGAACTTCCATCTGCTCGACGAGCCGACCAACCATCTCGACATCGAGGGTCAGGAGACGCTGGAGGAGGAGCTGATGGAGCAGCAGGCCAGCTGCCTGTTGGTGTCGCATGACCGCCAGTTCGTGCGGTCGGTGGCCAACCGGTTCTGGGTGATCGAAGGCAGGAAGCTGGTCGAGGTCGATGGACCCGAACACTTCTTTGCCTCCGTCGGAGCTGGCTGACACACCGCCGCGGCTGCACGCGGCCAAAATATCGAAAACAACCCCATGCAAAGGCGGCGGCCGGCGTTCGACGAGTCAACTT
The DNA here is from genome assembly GCF_002831585.1 of Bradyrhizobium sp. SK17. GTDB lineage: Bacteria > Pseudomonadota > Alphaproteobacteria > Rhizobiales > Xanthobacteraceae > Bradyrhizobium. The sequence goes on from NZ_CP025113.1 coordinate 2,611,525, forward strand.
GACACGTCGGGCAACTCAGGGATATATTTCCAATAATCAGAAATCGTGTGAAGAAACGGGAATAGCCGCGACAGCGGCTATTGCCGTGCCGCCTCCTGCGACCAGGCGAGGTCGCGCCGCGACGGCCGCCGATGCAGCCGTTCCGAGATCAGGCCGGTTGCTTGCCGGCCCTGGCCGGCGCGCAGGCATGCGACGATGAAAGTGTCTTCCCACAATTCACGTTGTGCGTGACTGCCGCCGATCCGCACCAGTTCCGGCATCAACGGCGCCAGGATGCGCACGGCGTTGTCATGATCGCCGGCCGCGAAGGCCGCAACGCCCCGGCCGAGCCCGATCGCGGCGGGGCCGGGCGCCAGCTTGCCATCGGCGTCGCGCGCCGCCATCTCGGCCAGCCGCGCCTCCAGCGCGTCACTATTGGTCGTGGCCGCGACCAGCGCGTGGTGCACGTCGGCGAAATGCGCGCCGGCCCTGGGGAAGTAGCCGTCGCCATAGGCGGCGACATCCTTCCAGTGCGCGTCGAGACCGGACTTGCCGGCGACCGACAGCCGCCACAGCAGCGAGGCCGTGTCGGTGTAGATATTGAGCGGCGGATAGGGCCGGTTGGCCGGCTTGATGTGCTGCTCGTAGATCTCGAGCGCACTGTCGGCATCACCTTCCTCGATCGCGATCAGAGCGAGGTGCCAGGCGAGATGGCCTTGCAGGAAGCTGGTGCGATCATTCGCCGGCAGCCACGCAGAGAGGAAGCTGCGGCCTTCCGCCGCGTCGCCCTGTTCGAACAGCGCGTGCGCCACCGCGTGCGCGGCGCCGGCATTCTCCGGCTTCAGCGCATAGCCGCGCTCTGTGACGGCGCGGCCCGAGACGAGGTCGCCGGCCTCGGTCTTCGACCAGCCGAGATAGGTGAGGAACCACCAGTCGTCGCCATAGTCGCCGGTGTAGCGTTCGCAGATCGTGAGCCGGGCCGCGTCGTGGTCGGACCGGCCGGAGAAGGCATAGAGGCCGAAGGCGCCGAGCAACAGCGAGAGGATCTGCGCATCGCGCGGATATTCGCTCAGATGCTGTTCGGCTGCCGTCATCGCCTTCTTGCCCTGGCCCTCGATCACCGACGCGATGATCTCGATGTGCTGACGCTCGCGTGGGCTCGTGGCCGCCGCGAGCCGCCGAGCATCGGCGGCCTTGGCGCGGGCCTGGGCGCCTTCCATGTTGAGCTGGTGGACGCGCGCGCGCCCCAGATGGGCGAGCGCGAAATCCGGGTCCTCGGCGATGGCTGCCTCGAACGCGGCATCGGCGCCGTGCAGCGCCGCCAGCATGCGATCGACGCCGTCGATGTAATGTGCAGCGGCGCGTTCCGAGCGCGTGGTGAGCGGCAGGCCGTAGCGGTCATGAATCATCGGTTGTCCTCCCGAGTTTGGCTGTGAAGTCTAGCAGAGGTGCGCGCGCCGACAATATTGCGGGAGATGTTCTTGAAGCGGTTGAGCCGCTGGCGATCCGCCGCTAGCTTGCGGCCATTGTCGAACCGGCGGGGAATCGGGGCTATTGGACGTGACATTGGACGAAGCGAGTGCGGAGGCGACGCGGCCGTTGCCCGAACCGGCCATGTCGGACATGCCGCTGCTGCGGATCGAGGGGGTCGCCAAATCGTTCGGAAATTTCCGCGCGGTCGACCAGCTCTCGCTCGATATCCGCGCCGGCGAGTTCTTCGCGCTGCTCGGCCCGAGCGGCTGCGGCAAGACCACGCTGCTGCGCATGCTCGCCGGCTTCGAGACCCCGGACGAGGGCCGCATCCTGCTCGGCGGCAGCGACATCGCCCAGGTGCTGCCGCACGAGCGGCCCGTCAACATGATGTTCCAGAACTATGCGCTGTTTCCGCATCTGTCGGTGCGCGACAACATCGCCTTCGGCCTGAAGCGTGCCGGCATGGCGCGCGCCGACATCGCGACCCGTGTCGCGGAGATGGTCGCGCTCGTCAAGCTCGAGGGGCTCGAGAAGCGCAAGCCCGACCAGCTCTCCGGCGGACAGCGGCAGCGCGTGGCGCTGGCGCGCTCGCTGGCCCGCCGGCCGCAGGTGCTGCTGCTCGACGAGCCGCTCGCCGCGCTCGACAAGAAGCTGCGCGAGAGCACGCAAGGCGAACTGATGGAGCTGCAACGCCGGCTTGGGATGACCTTTATCATCGTCACCCACGACCAGGAGGAGGCGATGACGATGGCCGGCCGCATCGGCGTGATGGACGCCGGCCGCCTGGTGCAGGTCGCCACCCCGCGAAATCTCTACGAGGCGCCGGCCTCGCGCTGGATCGCCGAGTTCGTCGGCGACATCAACCTGTTTAGCGGCCAGGTCGCCGCGCGCGAGAATGGACGTCTGACGGTCTCGACCGCGGAAGCCGGGACGCTCGCGGTCAGCGAGCTGTGGCCGCCGGTGACCAAGCAAGCCGTCAGCGTCGCGATCCGGCCGGAGAAGGTGAAGCTGTCGCGCCGCGCGCCGGCCTCGGATGAAGGTGGCTCGCATGCGATCAACCGGCTGGAGGGCGTCGTCAGTGACGTCAACTATCTCGGTGGCGTCACCAGCTATCGGGTGAGGCTGGAGACCGGCGCCGTGGTGCGCGCGTCGATGGCCAACACCGCGCGGCTCGATGTCGACGCCTATCTCGCCGGCCAGCGCGTGGTGGCGTGGTTCACCGCCGATGATTGCCTGGTGCTGGAGCAATGAGCGCGCGCCGCATCTTTGCCCGGCCGGCGCGGCTTGCCGCGATCGCGCCTTATCTCTGGATGGTGCTGTTCTTCCTGGTGCCGTTCGGCTTCGTGCTGAAGATCAGCCTGTCGCAGACCGCGATCGCGCAGCCGCCCTATACGCCGGTGTTCGATGTCACCGCCGGCCGCGCGGCATTGGCCGCAGCGTTCGCGCAATTGTCGTTCGACAATTTCCGGCTGCTGGTCCAGGACAATCTCTACATCCTGTCCTATCTGCGCAGCCTCGTCGTGGCGGTGAGCTCGACGCTGATCCTGCTGTTGATCGGCTACCCGATCGCCTATGGCATGGCGCGGCTGCCGCAACGCTGGCAGGGCGTCGCGATGATGCTGGTGATCGTGCCGTTCTGGACCTCGTTCCTGATCCGCATCTATGCCTGGATCAACATTTTGCAGCATGACGGCCTGCTCAACCAGGTTCTCCTCACGCTGCACATCGTCTCCGCGCCGGTGGTCTGGCTGTCGACCGACAGCGCGATGTATCTCGGTATCGTCTATTCTTACCTGCCGTTCATGATCCTGCCGCTCTATGCGACGCTCTCGAAGCTGGATGCCTCGCTGCTGGAGGCAGCCGGCGATCTCGGCGCCTCGCCGTTGCAGGCGTTCTGGCTGGTGACGTTCCCGCTGTCGCTGCCGGGCGTCGGCGCCGGCGCGCTGCTCTGCTTCATCCCGATCGTCGGCGAGTTCGTGATTCCCGACCTGCTCGCCGGCTCCAACTCGCTGATGATCGGGCAGACGCTGTGGCTCGAGTTCTTCACCAACAAGGATTGGCCGGTGGCGTCCGCCGCTGCGGTCGCGCTGTTGCTGCTGCTGGTGCCGCCGCTCGTGCTTTATGACCGCCTGCAACGGCGCCAACTCGAGGCAGGCCGTTGATGGCGCACACCGTCACCAGGCTCACCCGCTTCAACATGACGTCGCTGGCGTTGGGCTTGGCGTTTCTCTATCTGCCAATCGTGATCCTGGTGATCTACTCGTTCAATGCCTCGCGGCTGGTGACGGTGTGGGGCGGCTGGTCGCTGCGCTGGTACCAGGAGTTCTTCAACGACCGCGCCATGCTGGAGGCGGCCTGGATGAGCCTGTCGGTCGGCGCGGTGTCGGCGACGCTGGCGACCCTGCTCGGCACATTGGCGGCGGTCGGGCTGGCACGGGGCGAGCGGTTCCGCGGGCGGGCGCTGTTCTCGGGCATGCTGTATTCGCCGCTTGTGATGCCCGAGGTGATCTCCGGCCTGTCGCTGCTCTTGCTGTTCGTGGCGCTCAATGCGGAGCGCGGCTTCTGGACGGTGACGATCGCCCACACCACGCTGACGATGTGCTTCGTCACCGTCATCGTGCAGTCGCGCCTGTCGACGCTCGACCGCAGCCTGGAGGAAGCCGCGATGGACCTCGGCTGCGATCCGGTGCGCGCGTTCCTGATGGTGACGTTGCCGCTGATCGTGCCGGCGATCATCGCCGGCTGGATGCTCGCCTTCACGCTGTCGCTCGATGACGTCGTGATCGCGAGCTTCACCACCGGGCCTGGCTCGGCGACCTTGCCGATCCGGATCTACTCCGAAGTGCGGCTCGGCGTGAAGCCCGAGATCAACGCGATCTGCACTTTGGTGATCGCGCTGATCGCCGTGATCATCGTGGTGGCGTCGTTCGCCTCCAAAATCTCGAACGCGCGTGGCGAGAGCGCGGCGCCGCTGTAATCTCTTGTTTCGACGCATTTTCCTTGCGGGAAACATCTCCGTGCAAGGGAGCCACCGGCGGGAGGGAGCCTGCGCAGCGTGCTCACCTCACGTCAGTTGCTAGCGCGGTGAGGCGAGAAGACTTGCGCGCGCCGCTGGACGTCTACTTTTCTCGAAACGCTCAGACCTCACGACTTGACGGCGCCCGCCGTCAGGCCACCCACCATGTAGCGCTTGAAGGCGTAATAGACTGCGGCCGGCGGCAGCGCGTAGATGAAGCCTGTCGTCATCAACAGCTCCCACGGCGAATCGTCGGCGGCGAGGAAGTTGCCGAGCGCGACCGGCAGCGTGATGTCGGTGTCCTTTGACAGCAGCAGGAACGCGTAGAGATATTCGTTCCAGGCGAGCAGGATCGCGTAAGTGCCGACCGCGACCAGCGAGGGCATCATCAAGGGCACATAGACCAGGCGGAACAATTGCAGCGTGGTGGCGCCGTCCATCGTCGCGGCCTCGTCGAGCTCGACCGGCAGCTTGTCGGACGCCTGTTTCAGCACCCAGATCGCGTAGGGCGCGGCGATCGTCACTATCGCCAGGATCAGCGACCAGTGGGTGTTGAGCAGCCCGTAATTACCCATGGTGCGGTACATCGGCACGGCGAGGAACGCCGCCGGGATGAAATAGGTGAACAGCGCCATGTTCATCACGGCGCGGCCGCCCGGCACACGCAGCCGCGAGATCGAGAACGCGGCGGCGGTGGCGACGAACAGCGTCAGCGCGCCGACCGCGAGCGCAATCACGGTCGAATTCCAGAACTGGATCCAGAAGTCGCGCAGGAAGTAATGCTGCTGATGGAACACGATCGAGAAATTGTGCAGCGTCGGATGATCAGGCCACAGCTTGCCGGTGAACGCGTCCTCCTTCGGCGAGATCGCGAACACGAACATGTGGTAGATCGGGATCATGGTCCAGATGAAGACCGGGATGCCGATCAGGAGCAGCTTGGCTTCGGTGCCGACGTCGCGCAAGGTGGGTAGCTTCATCGCGACAACCGTTTCATCATGAAATAGACCAGCGGCAGCACGAACGGCATGGCGCAGACGATCGAGGCCATCGCCAGCGAGAGCTGGTCGAGCCTGAGATAGCGGATGCCGAGCGTCGACAGCACATGGGTGAGATCGGCGGGGCCGCCGCCGGTCAGCAGGTAGACGCTGTTGAAGTCGCCCAGCGTCCAGATCATCGAGAGCAGCGTGCAGGTGATGTAGAGCGTCTGCATCGACGGCCAGGTGATGTAGCGGAATTTCTGCCACCAATTGGCGCCGTCGACGTCGGAGGCCTCGTAGAGGTCCTGCGAGATGGCGAGCCGTCCGGTCAACAGGATCAGCGTCCAGAACGGCAGCGACTTCCAGATGTGGACGCCGATCGCCATCGCCAGCGCCACCGCCGGATCGTTCAGCCAGTTCGGGCCGTCGTCGCCGGTGAACTTGAAGATCAGCTGGTTGATCACGCCCCATTCGGGATTGAGCATGAAGCGCACCGAGAGGATGGTCGGGATCGACGGCACCGCCCAGGGCAGGATGAAGATCACCGACAGCCACCGGATCCAGGCGCGCTGCTGGGCGAAGAAGCCGGACAGGAACAGCGCGATCAGCATCTTGATGTTGATGCCGATCACCAGGAAGATCAGCGTGTTGACCGCGGCGCGCGCGAAGATCGGGTCGTGATAGAGCGCGACATAGTTCGACGGCTGGCGCGCCAGCCACAGGCCGTAGCAGACCGGATAGACCACGAAGGCGAGGAACACGAGCAGGTAGGGCACGAGCAGCGCGATGCCCCAGACCTGCGGCGGCGACAACCGCGCCGACAGCGGCGGCGAGGGGGCATCGGATGCGGAGAGCGTGATCGCCATGATGCGCCTACTCTTGAAACGAGATGCCGGCCACGGTTACGACGTCGTCCCGGCGAAGGCCGGGACCCATAACCACAGGCCCAGCCGCTGCGCGAAAGCCGTCGACGAGCCTACTCCAAGACGACCGCCGCGGCGTATGGGTCCCGGCCTTCGCCGGGACGACGCGGAGCAAGTCTCGGCAGAGGCGGCCATCGCTTACGTCACCCCGCAACCTGCTTGATGCGGGCGATCAGTTCGTCGACGGCCTTATCCACCGGCACCTTCTCGCTGACCACCCGGTTCATGGCCTTGGCCCAGACGTTCTCGTTGTTCAGGATGGTGAACTTCCAGTTCTTGGTGAAGTCGAACGGCGCGGTGCCGCCGGTGAACTGGTTCCAGACCGCCTTGCGATGCCGGTCCGCTTGCCAGAACGGGCTGGCCTGGCTCGCCTTGGTCACCGGGAACCAGCGGCCGAGCGCACCCTCGACATAGGGCCGCACATTGTCCTCCTGCATCAGGAAGGCGATGAACTGCTTGCCCTCCGCCTTGTTCTTGGCGTTGGCGAAGATCAGCCCGGTCTTGACGTCGGAGCGGTACTTGATGGTCGAGCCGTCCGGCGCCTTCGGGAACGACGCGGTGATGATGTCGTGCTCATAGGCCTGCTTCCCGGCGGCGCGCTGCGCGTCGGTCAGCGCCGGGTTGGTCGAATCCTCGAACCATTTCGCCGCGATCGAGATCGTGAAATTATGCGTCATCACGATCGTCTTGTTGTGGAAGGCGACGTTGTTGTCGGGGTCCTTCCAGGTGGTGGACGAGGGCGGCGTGCAGCCCTTGATGTAGGTGTCGGTGTAATCCTTCAGCGCATGGATCAGGCCGTCGCGCACCTTGGGATCGTCGACCAAAAGCTTGCCGTCGTCGTCGACCAGCTTGACGTGATAGGCGTCCATGAAGGTGTAGAACGACTGGAACGAGTCGGTGGATTCCACGCCCATCGGCTGGCCGACGCCGTAGATGCGCTGGCCGGTCGCCTTGCGGATCGCCGGCTGCACCTTGTCGCACCAGAACGACCAGTAGTCCTCCCACTTGTTCGGGATGTCGGCGGCCTTGAAGCCGGCCTTCTCCAGCATGTCGCCCCAGATCTGGACGTGCATGCTCTGCTGCTTCAGCGGGAAGCCGTAATAGGACTTCTTCTTGGCGACGTCGTTGTAGAGCAGGGCTGCTTCCAGCGTGTTCGGCGCGAACGCGTCCTTCATCGGCAGCATGATGTCGGAGAGGTCTTCGAGCTTGCCCTCGAATGCCCATTTGCCCTGGGCCTGCACGTCGTAAGTGTCGGAATAGGCGACGTCGGGCACGGTGCCGGAATCGAGCGCAGCGACGGTCTTCGGGATCATGTCCTGGATCGCATATTGCGACAGTTCGACCTTGATGCCGGTCTTGGCTTCGAATTTCTTGATCGTGTCGAGCAGCGCGTCGTCTTCGGATTTGTAAAATCCCTTGCCCCACCAGACGGTGATCGTCTTGCTCTGGGCGAGAGCGGGTGCCGTTGCGGCGAACAGGCCGACCGCGGCGACCGCAAGTGATAGCGCACCGATAACCTTGGATTTCACGTTGTTCTCCCCTCTTGGCGCCGGCTTATTTTTTAACCGGTTGGGTAAAACACTAGCGCATGGCCGTGACCTGATAAAGGTGTCGCGTCGACGACTTCTGTAGGGGTTCGCGGCGCGCGCGCGGATCAGTCCCGGCGCATCGATGCGGAACGTGAATGGATCGGATCAATTCGGCTTGGTCAGTTCGATTTGGCGTTCTCGGCCGCTGTCGCCGCTCCGCTGCCGGGTGGTGCTGCGGTCGCGGCATCGGGCGCCGGTTGCCGCGCGCCGCCGCCGGTGAAGCGCTCGATCACCGAGCGCACCGCGTCGCGGGTCTTGCGATCCTTCACCGCATCGAGCAGCGGAGCCGACGCCGGCGAGCGGCGGATCAGGCTCTCCGGATCGGGGAAGATCAGCGGATCGTCCCACGGGCCCTGGATCACGAACGGCAGGTCGAACGCGTTGCCGCCGGCGGATGCCGAGGTCAGGCTGGCGACGCCCTTGAGGTCGTATTCGCGCGACGGCACCGAGGCGGTGCCGGTCAGCGTGATCTTCGCCGCCGGGCTTTCGACGTGGATGTCGTCGGCGGTGGCAACGCCGTCGGCGAACTTCACCGAGATGCTGAGATTGTCATAGGGCGTCGAGCCGGAGCGGAAATTGCCGCCGCCGGACAGCGGCCGCTTCTCCAGCCGCCGCAGCAACTGCTCGACATTGAAGCCGGCGATCGCGCCGTCGTGCCCGGTCAGCGTGGCGGTGCCGTCGAGCGACGACGCGAGCCCGAACGGGCTCGAGCCGGAGGCGGTCAGCGAGACGTTGAGGTTGCCGCGGCCGGACAGCTTGTTGATGCCGAACAATTCGCTGGCGCAAGCCTGCAAATCGACATCGGTGAACTGGAATTGCGCCCTGACGTCGGCCACCGCATCGGAGCGCGCGATCGCGAACGAACCCCTGGCGATGCCGCCATACATCTGCGCCTCGCCGACGCTGAGCGCGAGCGCACCGCCGCGCAGATTGGCGCCGAACGCGGTGCGGCCGAGCCTGGACGGGCCGACCGTCACCTTGGCGGCCGACAGCCGCATGTCGAGATCGGTCGACGACAGCGAGGACAGATCGAACAGCTGCCTGTTCCAGTCGCGCTGGCCGCTGGCCAGCAGGCGGAAGGTCGAGATGTAGGGCGTGAAATCGAGATTGCCGGCGGCAAGCGTCGCTTGCAGCGTCTGCCGGCCGTTATTGGCGTAAGTCATCACGCCCTCGGCGACATTGCCGTCGAGCTCGACATTGACATTGGTGAGCGCGACCGAGCCGCCGACCACATTGGCGCGGGCCTTCATCGCGAAGCGGCCGAAGCCGCCACCGCCGCCGGGCGGTGCCTGTCCCATCCAGCGCAACGCGTTGCGCAGCGACGGGCTATCCATGGTGGCGGTGCCTTCCATCATCAGGCTGGTGCGGTTGGCCACGGTTCCGTCGAACGCAACCTTCAGCGGCGCGCTGGCGAGCCGTGCCTTGAGGCCGGAACGGTCGCCCGACAGCAGCGCGACGAAATCGCTGGCGCTGATCGAGCCGTCGACGCGCTCGCCGCGCCAGTCGAACTGGCCGGTTGCGGCAAATGAACGCGAGATCGATGGCCAGGCCAGCGACAGATCGATGTCGCCGAGCTTTTCGGAGACGTGGTTGGCGCCGTCCTCGTAATTCAGCTCGCCGTCCTGGATCCGGATTTCCGAGAACGACACCTGGTTCTCGGCCCCCGGCGTCATCGCCTTGGCGATGGTCTCGACGAACGGTGTCCAGTTGGTCTCGCCGGCGGCGTCGCGGACCACATGGATATGCGGGCGCAGCATCATGACGTCGGCGATCTCGAACCGCCGCAGCAACAGTGGCAGCAGGCGGAGATTGGCGGTCAGCACATCGACTTGCAGCGCCGGATCGATGGTATCGGCGCCCTTCAGCCCGACATTGTGGAAGGAGACGTAGCTGCCCGGAAACACCGAGACATCGATCGGGCCGTTGACGACGAGCTCGAGCCCGGTCACGGCGCGGATCTGCGCCTCCACCGCGCTCTGCAACGCGTCCCGGTTGAGGAACCACGACGTTCCGACCAGGCCGATGAGCACCAGGCCGAAAAGCGCCGCGATCGGCATCCCCAGGCGCTTAATTCCTTGGGCCATCGTCAATGACATGTCCGGGTCGGGTTGAGGTTTGTCGGGTCGTCGTCGAACACAGCGGGTTCTCGCCGGAAGCCCCTGCCAACCCACGCAACTTGAAGGGTTTTCTTGACGCTTTCAAGGCCATGTTGCCGCCGCGGGCCGCCGCCTGTCGTCGCACGGGGCCGTGATTGACGCATTGCGAAGATTTCGCCTAATAATCCGCTTTGCCACAGCCGTTCCGCGCCCTCCATCAGGTATTTGCTGCATGAACAAAGTTTATCCCGACGCCAAATCGGCACTCGATGGTCTCCTCAAGGACAACATCATGATCATGTCGGGCGGCTTCGGCCTCTGCGGCATCGCCGAGACCCTGTCGGACGCGATCCGCGATTCCGGCGTCAAGGGCCTGACGGTGGTGTCCAACAATGCCGGCGTCGACGGCATCGGCCTCAGCCGGCTCTTGGAGACGCGCCAGATCAAGAAGATGATCTCGTCCTATGTCGGCGAGAACAAGCTGTTCGCCCAGCAATATCTCGCCGGCGAGCTCGAGCTCGAGTTCAACCCGCAGGGCACGCTGGCCGAGCGCATCCGCGCCGGCGGCGCCGGCATTCCGGCCTTCTACACAAAAACGGGCGTCGGCACGCTGATCGCCGAAGGCAAGGAAGTGAAGGAGTTCGACGGCGAGAAGTACATCATGGAGCGCGGCCTGTTCGCCGACGTCGCCATCGTCCACGCCTGGAAGGGCGACACCGCCGGCAATCTGGTCTACCGCAAGACCGCGCGCAACTTTAACCCGATGATGGCGACCGCCGCGAAGGTCACCGTCGCCGAGGTCGAGCACCTGGTGCCGGCCGGCGAGATCGACCCGGACCACATTCACACCCCCGGCATCTTCGTCAAACGCATCATCGAGGTCGGCACGGCCAAGAAGCGGATCGAGTTCCGCAACACCCGTCCGCGGCCCGCCGCTTAAAACCCTTTTCTTCAGGAGAGCCTCATGGCCTGGACCCGTGAACAGATGGCCGCCCGCGCTGCCAAGGAATTGCGCGACGGTTATTACGTCAATCTCGGCATCGGCATCCCGACGCTGGTTTCGAACTACATCCCCGACGGCGTCGACGTGAACTTGCAGAGCGAGAACGGCATGCTCGGCATGGGCCCGTTCCCCTATGAGGACGAGGTCGATGCCGATCTCATCAACGCCGGCAAGCAGACCGTGAGCGAGCTGCCCTCGACCAGCTATTTCTCCTCGGCCGAGTCCTTCGGCATGGTGCGCGGCGGCCATATCGATCTGTCGATTCTCGGCGCCATGCAGGTGGCGCAGAACGGCGACCTCGCCAACTGGATGATCCCCGGCAAGATGGTGAAGGGCATGGGCGGCGCCATGGACCTCGTCGCCGGCGTCAAGCGCGTCGTCGTCGTGATGGAACATTCCGCCAAGGACGGGCCGAAGCTGCTCAAGCAGTGCAATTTGCCGCTGACTGGCGAGCGCGTGGTCGACATGGTCGTGACCGACCTTGCGGTGTTCACCATCGACAAGCACGGCAAGGACGGCATGGCGTTGATCGAGCTCGCCGACGGCGTCACGCTCGACGAGGTCAAGGCCAAGACCGAGGCGGAATTCCGCGTCGCGCTGAAGAACACCTGACATGACCGGCGCGGGACGATCTTCGATCCGTCCCGCCCGCTCCGACGATGCGGCCTTCATCGCCCGCATCGTGCTGGCCGCGCAGCGCGGCCCAATGCCACGCGGCTGGTTCGACATCGCGCTCGACCGTCCGGAGGACGAATGCCTGGCGTTCATGACGCGGCTCGCCGTTGCGCGGGTGCGGTCATGGTACCACGTGGCCCACTTCCTGATCGCCGAAGTCGACGGCCAGCCTGCCGCCGCGCTGTGCGCGATGCCGGCATCCGGAACGGTGGTTGCCGCGCGCGCGGCGATCGAGGAGGTCGCGGCGGAGACCGGCACGGATGCAGAGAGTATCTTTGCGCGCGGCGGCTACGCCCGCAATTGCTGGGTTCAGGGCGGCGAGGGCGACTGGCTGATCGAGCATGTCGCCCGGCAAGCCTCGCAACACGGCCGCGGTCTGGTGCAGGCGCTGATCGGCCGCGCACTCGCCGACGGCAACGCCGCAGGTTTCGCGCGGGCATCGATCTCGTTCCTGATCGGCAACGACGCGGCGGAGCGCTGCTACGCCAAGGCCGGCTTCGCCTTCGCCGAAGAGAAGCGCGATGCCGCATTCGAGGCGCTGACCGGCGCGCCCGGCTTTCGCAGATTTGCGCGGGCGATTTGAGCGGGGCGGCCAACGCGCCACGTCCCAGCCGAGGTTGGTGATGGTGCGGTCCGCTTGTGCCTCATTGGCGCTGTCGTCCCGGCCAGCGCCGCCATCCAATTGTCATGTACGTGTCGCGTCAGGCCAAACGCGTGTCGCCATAGTCCAAGTGTCCGGAGCCGAGTTGCGCTATCTGGACCCCCTTCAGGCGCCCGGTTGCTTGCACGCCGAAATGGCGTGAGCCCGGCAATCCGGCCGCCCAAATAAAATCCGAAACAGGGGGACGACTGAGGTTGCGCACGGGATGTTTCGACACGCCGTGCCGCCGCAGCCGTCCTTGCTCCCGATTGTCTGCATCATCGAGGACCGATCCGTGATCAAGGTTTTCCGCCGTTCGTTCGTTGCCGGCCTGCTGTCGCTTGGCCTGGCGTTGCTGTCCCCTCATGGCGCGCAAGCGCAGGGGCAAGCTCAAGCTCAAGGGGCCGACACCATCCTCGTGCTCGACGCCTCCGGCTCGATGTGGGGCCTGGTCGACGGCCAGAGCAAGATCTCCGCAGCCAGGCAGGCGGTCGATGCCATCCTGTCGAAATGGAATCCCGCCGATCGTCTCGGCGTGATGGTCTACGGCCATCGCTCGAAGGGCGACTGCAAGGACATCGAGCTGATGGTGCCGGTCAGCAAGTTCGACGCCGCGAAGGTCAAGGCTGCGATCGACGGCATCAACCCGAAGGGCAAGACGCCGATCTCGGATTCGCTGCGTGCCGCCGCCGAGGCGCTGCACTCGACCGAGAACAAGGCCAATGTGATCCTGGTCTCCGACGGCATCGAGACCTGCGCGCCGGATCCGTGCGCGGCCGCCGCCGAACTCAAGAAGGCCGGCATCGGCTTCACCGCCCATGTCATCGGCCTCGACGTCGCCGATCCCGCCGCGAAGAGCCAGCTGCAATGCATCGCGCGCGTCACCGGCGGCGTCTATCTCGATGCCAGCAACGCATCGAGCCTGACCGGCGCGCTGACCAAGGCGGTGGCGGCAACGCAGGGCACCAAGGTCGCGAGCGAGGCGCCGCCGCAGCCGGCCGCCGATCCCTATCTGGGCAAGAACATCCGCGGTGTGGCGCGGCTTGCCGAGGGGCTCGATCCGATCAGCGACGAGGACGTCAACTGGAGCACCTTCAAGCGCGCCGGCGACGAGAAGGGCGCGCATGTCAACACCTTCTACGGTGCGCCGTTCGCCGACAACATCGCGCCCGGCGACTACATCGTCGAGGTGACCTACCGGCAGCTCAAGCGCGAGTTTCCGCTCAAGGTCGAGAAGGGCAAGCAGGCTGCGCTCGATGTCATCCTCGATGCCGGCTATGTCACCAGCGAAGGCGCCGTTGCCGGCGGCGCGGGCAAGGTCGACGACGTGGTCTGGCGGGTCACCGACAAGGGCGGCAAGGTGATTGCGCAGGAATACGACGCGGTGCCGCGCTTCGTGCTCGCCGCGGGCGGTTACACCCTGACGCTGACCAAGGGCCAGTCCAAGACCAGCAAGCCGTTCACGGTCACCGCCGGCGATTCCAGCAACGTGCAGATGACGATCGATGTCGGCAAGCTGATCGTCACCACCACCTATGCGGAGGGCGGGCCCAAGGTCGAGAAGGACCTCGTGGTCGCGGTCCACCAGCCCGCGAAGCCCGACGGCGACGAGGGCGAGAGGGTCGCGCAGGAATACGATCCGGAATCGAAGTTCGATCTGCCCGGCGGCAGCTACGAGGTGAAGGTGACGGTCGGCGAGGCCAGGGGCACCGCGAGCACTGAGGTGAAGTCCGGCGCGCCGACCCGCGTCACGGTCAATCTCAACGCCGGCGTGGTCGGGATCAAGGCCGAGAGCGCCCAGCAGATCGACATCTACAGCGCCGAGCGCGACCTCAATGACGAGCGCAAGCGCGTCGCGGTGAACTATGAGGCGACCTACAACGTCGCGCTCAACGCCGGCGACTACGTCGCGGTCGCCACCTATGCCGATGGCCAGACGTCAGAGAAGCCATTCTCGATCGCCGCCGGCAAGCGCCAGACGGTGGAGATCAAGCAGCCCTAAGGTGTGGCGCGTCGGCAAGTGTACGTGAGGTGAGCACCCTCTTCGGCTCCCTCCCCCCTTGCGGGGGAGGGTTGGGGGAGAGGGGTACGCCCCGGGCGAGATGACTGTCGTAGGTTTGGCGTTCGCAATCATGCGCCGCGGGCGCTGAAGCATTGTTGAACGGAGAGCGCGTGCCGTGTGGCTACCCCTCTCCCTAACCCTCCCCCGCAAGGGGGAGGGAGCCCTTCCGTCAGTGCGACCCTTACGAGGAACGTCGTATGGCGTATTTCTCACGCCCGCGCAGCGGCGTGAGCGAAGGTCACCTCGATCAGCGTGCCGGTGCGGCCGCCGGTCCTGATCTGGAATTTGGCGCGGTTGGCTTCGACCAGCGCCTTGGTCAGTGACAGGCTGACGCCGCCGGAACCCGCCTGGTCGGAGGGTGTCGGCGCGCGGAACGGCTCCAGCGCGGCGGCTACCTCGTTGTCGTTGAGGCTCTGCCCGGTGTCGCGCACCCGCAGCATCACCTCGCCGAAATCCGACAGCGCGGTCGAGACGATCACCTGGCCGCCGGCATTGGCGAGATGGATCGAGCTGCCGATCAGGTTCAGCGTGATCTGGCGCAGCGCGCGGGCGTCGGCGACGACAGGCGGCAGCGTGTGCGCGAGCGAGGTGCGGATGATGATGCGCTCGCGGTTGGCCTGCGGCTGCATCACCGCGACGCAGCTCTCCACCATCTCGTTGAGGTTCTGGCTGGTGAAGGCGAGGTCGAGCTTGCCGGTCTCGATCCGCGAAAGATCCAGCAGGTCGTTGACGATCGCGATCACCCGCTCGCCGGAGGCGCGGATGTCCTTCATGTATTCGACGTAGCGTTCGTTGCCGAGCGTGCCGAAGCGCTCCGAGATCATCACCTCGGCAAAGCCGATGATGGCGTTGAGCGGCGTGCGCAGCTCGTGGCTGATCCGCGCCAGCATGTCGGTCTTGGCATTGGCGGCGCGTTCGGCGAGCCGCCGCGCTTCGCGCACTTCGCCCTCGCTCTTCTTGGTCTGCGACAGATCGCGGAACACCGCGAAGAAGTTCGGCCCGTCGGCGCGGGTGCGGCCCATCGTCACCGACAGCGGGATGATGCCGCCCTGGCGGACCCGGCCGAGCGTCTCGCGGCCATGATCGAGCAGGCTCGCCACGCCGGACGATTTCACACTCGCGAGATAGTCGAAGATGCCGTGCTGGCTCTCCGGCGCGAACAAATCGGCGAGATTGTGGG
This sequence comes from Bradyrhizobium sp. SK17, assembly GCF_002831585.1. Taxonomy (GTDB): domain Bacteria; phylum Pseudomonadota; class Alphaproteobacteria; order Rhizobiales; family Xanthobacteraceae; genus Bradyrhizobium. Next base: position 2,627,141 of record NZ_CP025113.1, read on the forward strand.
TGATGAAGGCGCCGCCGTCATAGCCGAACAGCGCCTCGGCGCTGCGGTTGCAGGAATGGATGTTGCCCTGGGCATCGAACATGATGATGCCTTCGGCTGCGGTGTCGAGGATCGCGCCAAGTTCTTCTGCGTCGGCGTGGCCGGCTTGCGGCGGCGGTGGCGCGAGCACGGGCTCCGCGATTGCGGCCGGCGCCGGATCGGACAGCGCGGCGGCGACCGCGGTGTCTTCCTCGAGCGTGCGCGAGAAGATCAACGCCAGCGCGGACTCATCGTCCCATGTGATGGTGTGCAGCCGGGCGTCGGCGGATACCGCTTGCGCGCCATGCTCCGCGTGCTGGTTTGCCGAGATGGTGACCGGCGTGCCGGTGCCCGAGGTGCTGCTCGCCTGCGAGACGCCGGGCTCGACGTAGAGCGCGTCCAGTCCACCGGCGGCCTCCAGCGCGTGCAGGCTGTCGTAGCCCATGCGCGCGAGGAAGGCGTGGTTGGCGTAGAGCAGGCGGTCCAACCGGTAGATCAGGATGCCGACCGGCAGGAGATCGAGCAGCGCACGGTCGCGCCGCGCGTCCGCGCGGGGCGCGGGCTCGGGTTGTATCAGCCAGTTGGCCTTTGGCAGGTCGGCCGGCGGCGGCTGTTGCGCGACGGTTTCCTGACGCGGGGCGGTCTCTGCCACTGGCGCCGGTTCTTGCGCTGGCGGCGGTTCGGGCAAAGCGGGGTCGTCGACAACCGGCTCCGCCGCGGTGCGCTGATTGTTTGTCGTGGTGATGCCGGCCTCGCTCTCGAGCCGGGCGGACAATTGGCGGGCGAGTTCGTTGAAGGCGTTGTTCTCGACCGGCGTCAGCGACGGCGGTCTGCTGTCGCCGGCGAGGCGGAACGGCACCACGTTCGGTGGCGGATCATGACTTATCTCATGCGCTTCCGCTTGCGCTGCTCCCTTGGCTTCTCCTGCGGTTTCCTGGGGCGTGTCCACGGCGTGATCCGGGTCGGCTTGGTGTGATGTCTCTGTGGCTGTCGGCTCGCTCAATTCCTCAGGTGCTGCGGTCGTATCGGGCGGCGGCTCCGCATGCGGCGGAGCCATGTCATGCGGCGCGGCGGGCTCGGGTGGCGCATCGGTGCGCGGCGCGGGCGCGACATCGGCCGACAGCGATCGCGGCGCCACCGCGCCGCTGAAGAACTCATAGCGGCGCAAAGCGGCGAGTCGCGCAAGCCCGTCGAGGTCGCGGCACACACCAAAGCCGCGATAGCCGGCGAAATTCCGGTTGCGATCGAATACCGGCAGGCCGGACAATTCGACCGGCAGCCGGCCGCCGCCGTCGACCGGCCAGTTCAGCGTGACGCCGCTCCATGTGTCATGACTGGCGAATGCCCGCATCACATGGCCTTCGGGGTCGAGGCCAAAACTCTCGGCGATGTCGCTCCACAGCCGGCCGAATCCCGCCGCGGTGTGCAGTCCGATCAGGCGGGTGAACTCGTCGGAGCCGAGCGAGAAGCGCCCCTCATGGTCCATCTGCCACATGAAGCGCAGCGGATGCCGCCGCACCGGCAACGGCTCGTCGAGCCAGGACGGCGACTTCGCCGGCGGCGGCGTTGCCAGCTCCGGCTCGGCGGTCGCCGCGGGCGTATCCGCGTTCGCATAGGGCGAGGGGACGGGATCGGGCGGCGGCGCTGATGGCTCCGGAGCCGGCGCGCTCGCCGTCTGCTGGAGATCGGGTGGAGGCTCGTGCGACAGCGGCTGCACCAGCGTTTCGGCTGGCGCGTCGAGCAGCGCTTCCGACAGCGGCTCCTCGATGGCGGGGTTCTCGCCGGATGTGTGGTGAGGCGTTGTGTCGACGGATGTGGCTTCGATGTGCGGCTGTGGTGTCGGCGCGAGGGGGAGAGCAATGTCCGCGGGCTGTCGTGTCTGCGCTTCGGCAGGCGTTTCGATCAGCGCGTCCGACAGCGGCTCTTCGATGGCGGAAATTTCGTCGGGCGTTTCGTCGCGCGGCGCGGTCTCGACGTGGGCGTGTCCTGCTGTCGCAAGAGTTGGCGGAACGCTCGCAGGTTCGGATTCCATCGCGCTGCCGGCCGGCTCGGTTGCGACGGCTTCCGGTGCCGGATCCAGCGCATCGAACAGCGTGAAGCTGGCCGGTGCTTCACTGATCGGCGCGGGGGTTTCGTGATGCGTGACGGCTGGCTCGACGGCGCGAGGTGCCGGCTCCACGGTTGCCGCTTCTGGCGGCTCGGCCGCGTGCACCGGCGACTCCGTTGTCATGGGCTGCGGCGCGACGGGCTCGGGCATGACCGGCGCTGCCGGTCTGGCCGCGAGATGCGGGGCCGGCCTGATCAGCGCCACCAGCGCGCGATCGGCGCCGTGGCCGATCCGCTGCAACACGACGCGGCCGATCGCGACGTCGGCCGCGGCGCGGCCCTGCGTCAGCGCCTCGTCACGGGCGGCATCGAGACCGGCTTCGCCGAGATCGTGCAGGCCGGGCAGCGACCGCGCCGCCTCGTTGGTTGCGACCAACAATCCGTCGGCGGTGAAGGCGGCGGCGGGACGCGGCGGGCCCTGGATCAACCGTTGCAGGCGCTCGGCGAGCGGCATGACCCGGCCGCCGGCGTTGAGCGTCGAAATCAGGATGCCATGGCTGCCGTCCGGCAGGTCGATGCGCCGGCAGCCACAGGTCGCGAGCACGCCGGCGGCCGCGCCGAATCCACGCAGCCGCTCCAGGCGGATCGCACCGTTGGCGCCGAGGCTGGGACCGAGGCGGGCGACCTGGCGGCGGTGCGGATCGGCCGGACCGAAGACGTGCTTGGCCAGTTCAGCGCCGTTCGCGGCACCGAATACCTGCGCGCCGACCGGGTTGGCCCAGATGATCCGCGCGCCATCGGCCGACCATAGCCATGCCGGCTGGACGCCTGTCGCATGGTCCGCCAGCCTGACATCGCCGAGCGCCTGGATCTGGAATTCCGCGTCACTCATCGCGCAAGATTTGACCGCATGGGTTTGGCTTTCTTCCTCGCTTCGCCGACGGGACCGGCGGCCACAGGACGACAGCCTTAACAGAAGGTTAGTATCGCAAGCAGGGGCCGGCAGGTCCATGTCCGCGGCGAGGCTGCCCCCGCCAAAGGCTGGATAACGTTAACTTGGCTGAACGATCCACAGCCGTTTGGCGTTGTCAGGGATAACCCGCTGCGACAGCATGATGCGGAACCAAATGGCACCGCGTCACAGCTGCGATCGCAGTATCCCGATATATCCTGCCGTGCGCCCACCGGGCCAACCGGCGGGCCGATCACCAGGCGAGGGAGGACGACCATGAGCGACAACGGGCGTGACCAATTCGAGATCCCCAAGTTTGAAATCCCCAAGGACATGCGGTCGATGGCGGAGGCGAGCTTCGACCAGGCGCGCAAGGCGTTCGAGCAGTTCGTGACCAATGCGCGGGACACCGCCGGCAAGATCGAGGAGCGCAACGCCACGATGCGCGCCGGCGCCAAGGATCTGTCCGCCAAGGCGCTGTCCTATGCGGAAAAGAACGTGCAGTCCTCGCTGGACTATGCCCAGTCGCTGCTCAAGGCCAAGGACCTCACCGAGGTGATGCGGCTGCACAGCGAGTATGTGCAGGGCCAGATGCGCTCGCTCGCCGAGCAGGCCAGCGAAATGGGCCAGGCCGTCAGCCGCGCCGCGATGGATGCGGTCAAGCCGAAGGCCTGACCGGCCGTCTGGTCCGGCTGCGGCAAGCCCAAAACCAGGTCGGGCGCGGTAACCCCATATTCCGTCACATAAAAAATATGGCATCGCACACGATCTTACGTTGCGTTGCACAAAATTGACATGATATGGGTGTTTATTAGGCGCGCCCGACGAAGGGCAATCCCGTGAATCAAGGCAGCGTGATCCATTTCAACGCTCCCGGCCTGATGGGCTCCGGGACGTCCGCAATGGTCACATCTACTCACCCGTTGCGAAGGATTACACGTATGACCAACCCGTCCGATCCGTTTTCCGCCTCGATCATCCCGTTCGAGGTTCCTGAGCAGGTCCGCGCATTCGCCGAGAAGGGCGTGTTGCAGGCCCGCGACAGCTACGCCAAGTTCAAGGACGCTGCCGAGACCCACAACTCGACCGTCGAGGCCGTTTTCACCTCGATGAACAAGGGGCCACCGCCTATTCGGCCAAGCTGATCGAGTTCTTCAAGGCCAACACCACCTCCTCGCTCGACTTCGCCCAGGAGCTGTTCAGCGTGAAGTCGCCGACCGAAGCCGTGGAGCTGTGGACGTCGCACGCCCGCAAGCAGTTCGAGACCTTCACCGCGCAGGCCAAGGAACTGGCCGAGCTCGGCCAGAAGGTCGCCAGCGAGACCGCCGAGCCGATCAAGGCCAGCGCCGCGAAGTTCACCCAGCAGCCGGCCGCCTGATCGCGGCTCGCACGAGATAGCCGAAGGGCCCGGGCCTTGGCGGTCCGGGCCTTTTTGCTTTCGACGAGGAAACGGCCGCGTTGGTGTTTTCGCGCCCGGCGGAGCCCGAGTCACGCCATCGAAACGCGTTAAGACAAAGCGGCCCTTGGTGCAAAAGCCCGCGTTAAAGCCTTGCCAAAGCGCGGCGTTGCACCTAGTTTCCGCCCGAAATCGCCGCCCCCCTTTACGCGGGGCCGTGCGACAGGATGCAGTTGTAGCTCAGTTGGTTAGAGCGCCTGTCTGTGGAACAGGAGGTCGGTGGTTCGAGCCCACCCAACTGTACCACTACAGTTGAATTGCCCCGCACTCTCAGCATCTTACTGATAGACCTAACGTATTTGCGCCGCCGAAAATACAACGGCGCCTACAAATGGCAGTCAGGATGGCTGGGCTTAATCGTCTCAAGAACGGGCAATTCTTCGCACGCAAAGTCATCCCTGTTGATGTCAAAGACGCGTAACCTCGCGCCATGGTGATCAGATTGAAAGGCTTGAGCGCTATGAGGCTGTCCCGCACCGCCAAGACGCCGTAGCGCTGAGGACAGGCGCACCGGAACACTACCAAGACGATTCAGCTTGCGAGGATCAACATGGCTGCTGAAGGCGACCAAACACCGAGCTTGGGAGTCGAGGTGCCATTTCAAGTCGGCATCGCGGATACCGACATCGACCTTAGCAATGCTGACGAACGCGAGCGATGGCTGCGCGGGCAACCCATCGAAGTCGCAATGGTGATTGCGGCACGTGCGGCGCTGAGAGCAGTGCCAGGCCTTTCATTAGCTCGGGGCTCAAGCGGAAGCCGATTGACGAGACGCAGGTCAATCTTGCGCGTCTTTCGTGCCGTTGCTGCGAGTTGGGCAGCTTTGGCCCATCCCAGCCACAGGGCTGCTCTCTCGGAGAAGGCGAGAGAAGCGCTGGTAGGCCTAGGCAACGTAAAGGCTTCTCCTCCGGAGCGTGCTGCCGCTTATGCAATTGCGAGCCTCCTTTCCGAAGATTCAGAGATACCGGCGCGTGCCAGTACGACGATAGGGTACGCCCTTGATGCAGCGGGCAGCTTCGGGAAGGAGGCCTTCGAAGTGACCGTCGATGCGGTCAAGACTGACGCTTCCCTGATAAGCGAACGCTTTAACAGCGTCACGCTCGCAAACTGGAAACTTTGGCCAGAACAACCACCCAGTTGGGTCTTGGAGAACTGGACTACCTTAAAAGACGCGCTTCTCGCGGAAGACGAACAATGGGACGTTTGGATTGAATGGTACGAGGCAAGGCTGTCTGGAGAGCCGTCAAACATCGATTTGGAATTGGCGCGGTTTATCTTTCAGGATGAACGTTGGTCTGAAGAACCCCGAGTGGTCAACGAACGCATAAAGGCGGCGGTCCAGCTCGCAGCCGACCTTTCGACCCAGATGACTTCAATCAACGCGACCCAGCCGACCCATAACCGCCGCAGCGGAGATGGTGCGTTTGGCACTGCCCCTTTCGGAACCGGTCCCTTCGGCGGTCAGGCGTCGGAACCCTTACTTCCGCAATCGGATGCACCTGTCAGACAGTGGGTGGAAGGAAGCACAGCTGAAGTAACCTCTCGGTTCGAGGCCGCCCCGGAGTTAGCTGAACAATTGGTGCGGAACGCGGCGCGAGAGATTGGGCGAAGTCTCGCCAAACTCTCCGAAAGGATTCCGAACGAGCCGAGCGCACACTCAGGCTATGAGGAGGTTAAGCGATCACTCACTGCGTTACAGGAAGGTCTCGAAGAGGTTGCCTCAGAACTTCAGGCAGGCCGCGAAGAAGCTATTCCTCAGAGAAAGACGGGACATTTCCGCAGAGCAGCCGTTTGCGCACGAGCGATGGCAGACAGCTTCGTTGACTGGATGGAAGTGAACAGTAAGACAGCAGGACGGGTGGTCGCTCACCTGGGACTTGCTACGGTCGTGACTGCAACGATCAGCTATGTAGCGGGCGTCAACCCTACCACTACGTTCGTAATTGCCGCTGGCGCGTTAAGCGGACAAGACATTTGGGAGGTGGTGAAGCAATTCGCGAAGAAGAGTTGAAGGCAAGCGTGGCTGACCAACGAAGCTAGAAGCCTTTGCGTTTTGCAAAATCTTCGAAGTATCTCACCGCTGCCGCTGAAAACGACTCTGCATCATTGTCCGACAAGGCGAGCGAAGGCCAGTCAGTTGCTGTGGGGCTCGTTGGCCAAATTGGCCTGAGGAGGCTGCGCGCTGTGGGCGCGGTACGCCAATCCCAACCCCTCGGTATTTCGGGGAAGTGGCAGCTCATCGCAAAGGCAAAAAGGCTCCCGACAGAGAACGCGGTCGTCTGCATCGTCGGTAGCAGCAGTTCTTCGGTGAGGTTATTCGGCAGTTGGTCTGCGTCAACGATAGGGAAGCTGGCCTTGACCCATTGCGTGGGGTTAGCTTGGCGCGGATAGTGGCCGATCCATATGGACCAACCGGCAGGCGGCGTGCGGTTTTCCATAAGCCATGTTCTGTCCGATTGAGGGACCGCGATACGGCCATCGTCTTGAGATAGATATTCGCCGGTCATAGTCGCCATCGTGATCCAGGTCGCCACCGCCAGTTGGGCAGCTTGGTCCAAAACAACGGGCTTCCCCTCGAACAACGGAATTAAGGCGGCCTTTGCGTCATTCTGTATCTGACTGAGCCAGCCGCTGTTGCAGTCCGAGCACACGATGCGGACCTGCGCGTCGAGATGGTCTCCTGCCCTGATGCGTACGTTGGGCGGTTCAGGCTGTCCGGGTCTCGGAACAAAGACATTGGCGTGGTTGTGCTTGTTCGCGGTGCGCGCGACGTAACGCTTGGTCCATTCGCCCCACACATGCTCGCTGGTCATCTTCTTAGGTTGACCACAGAACACGCAGAGCTTGAGGGGTTTGGACATCGGGCGGAACAGGGGTTGCGAGCATTACAAAAGCGCACTACAAAACGTACCGCTTCTGGCAAGAATATGCTAGGTTTATCAAGGGTTAGGCTGGAGCGCGGCGGTTCCCACCCAACTGTACCAACCGCAATTGAACTGCTCCGCATTCCGAGCGCCTTGCCGATCGGCCCGAGCGAATTTACGCCTTGCAAGATCAAGGGGGCGCCCAGCACGCGTCGCTCCATCCCGATCAGCGCCGCCGCTTGCCTTTCGCTGCGCGCTTGGCGGCCTTGGGTCGCCGTGGAGTCGCCCGCTTGGTCGCTGACGGCTTGGTCGCTGACGGCTTGGCCGCTGCGACCGCGACCGGTGGCTCACTTCCCGCCAGCGATCCGAGCGCGGCGAGCAGCCGATCGGCGGCAGTCTTTTCGCTCTGTCCGGCGGACCGTGCGTATCTGGAAAGCAGGAACGCAGCATTGTCGAGGACGGAACGCCACATCCTGACATTGTTGACGCGGGCATGGTGCTGCCCGAAGTCTTCGATCAGGCGCGCGACGTCTTGCGCAAGGCGGCCGGCGCCGATCGACACGAACAGGTTCAGTTCGGTCTGTCCGACGACGGTCCAGAAGTCCGGTGCGGCGGACGACATTGATTGGCGCACTTCCGCGATGTCGTTGGCCCTGAGCGGCTTCGCCAGCACCAATTGTGCCGCAATCCGGTTCATCGCCGGATAAAAGAACGGACGCGTCTTGGTGTCGCGCGCGATCGTCTCCGCGGCGCTGTAGTGCTGCCGCATTTCGTCGATCGCCTGCATTTCGGCGGACTGATCACCAGCCAGGGCTTCGAGCATCGCCAATCGCTTGAATCCGGAGCCGTAGATGCTTTGCCGCTCGTAGGTCGGCGCCAGCGCCAACAGTTTGTCGAGCAGCGCCATCGCATCCTTGATGGCCGCGCGAGCGTCGTCGAAGGCTTTGGTCGACGGTCCGGCCACGCTGTTGATGTTGCTCCAGGCCTGGCGGATTCTCGCATTGGCCAGTTGCTCGATCGCGATCAGGGATGTCGTTCCATCCTGTGCCGCTCTCGCGCGCTCGTACCACGCGATCGACTCCGCGAAGAAGCCCGATTTCGCCCAAGCGCTTCCGAATGCCTCGGCGACGTCTCCGCGATCTCGGTACTGGCCGAAGGTGGCCTCGAGATAGCGCAGGCGTCCCGCCTGAACGTCGGACGACTTGCGCTGGTACTCGCTTTCCACCTCGATCTGCTCGAGCGCGAACATCAGGGATGGGGCAGAGGCAATGCTGGAAAACTCCTGCCCCGGAGCAGGCGTCGGGCGCTGCGCATCACCGGTTGTTCGCCGGAACCGCCAGTCGGGGTCGCCATAGCACTGATAGGCCGCCCAGGTGTTGCCGCCGACGGCATAGGCTTTTTCCCTGGCCGCCGCGACGGCGTCGATGAAGCGCTTGTCTGCGAGCAGCGCGCGATAGAACTCCCTGGCAAACACGCTCGCAGCTTCATCGTCCACCGCCCAGCCGGCGGCGATCACGCATCGGACGCCACTCTTGATGAGGGCCTGGGCGACACCGGACGCAAATTGCGCGCGGTTGTAGTTGGTGGGCCCGAGCAGCTCGTTTGCAGCGCCGGTCCCGAGATGGCAGCAATTCACGAACACAAGCTCGGGTTGGACCCGCAACGCCTGGATTTCATTGGCTCCCAGGAACGAACCGCCCGAGAGCACCACGCCCCTCGTCGCGATGCCCTTGTCGGTCTCGGTCGGCGGCTCGCCATGGCCCGCCACATGGATGATCCGCCAGGATTTCTTGCAGGCCGCATTGAGCACGGCGATCGCGTCGGGTTCGGGATCCCCGGGGCTGGGACCGCTGATCACGGACGTCACCCGTGCCGAGTTGGACTTCGGGCTATCGGGAGATGTCGTGGCCGCGGTCAGGAACGTCGCGACCTCGAGGGCCTCGCGCCTGGCGCCCAGCAGGATGGGGTAGGTCTCTCGAGCGCAGGCAGGGTCGCCGATCACGAGAATGTCGTCGTCGGCCGTGGCGTTGTTCACGGCGATGTCGGGCGTCGTCATCCGCAGCTTGCGCAACAGCTTGGTCCGGATCGACCATGGCTTCTGCCGGTTCGAAGCTGTCGGCGACTCCAGGGCCTCCCAGGGTATCGGAGCCGTTCCTTGGTCAAGCTCCAGCACCGTCGCCGTGCTGCCACCCAGGAACGACTCGAGATCGCGGGGCAGGAGCAGGGTGAACAAGGTTCGGCCGATCTGCGCGTCGGTATTGGTGTTGTTGGAGGCGGTCGTCACCAGGTTCTTGATGAGGCGCACTTGCATCGGCTGGGGACGCACGTCGTTGCGCGCCCGTTTCGAGTTGATGGTGTAGGCGATCTCCTGGCTGTCGCCCTCGGTCTTCAGCACGAGCGCACTGATGAAGTCGTAGTCGGCGCCGCGATATCCGGCCTCCGGCGGCCGGCGCAGCGCGCCGGCTTCTCGTGCGATGGTCGGGGCGATCGCATAGGAGCCGGGTGCCGAGATCGCGAGGGTCTGAAGCGCATTCCAGGCGTCGCTCGCGCGGTCGAGATAGAGCTCGATGATCTTGAGCTGGTCGACACGCGGCCACTGCGCGTCCGCAGGGTCCTTCTCCGCGATCTGTTCGTTGGCCTCACGCACGCCCTGCGCGATCAACTGGGCGGCTTGGCCGGGCGTGATGCCGCTGCCGCCGCTGCCCAGCAGCGTGGTCGCGAGCGCAAATCCGGTGACGACCGGGCTGCGTTCGGTGAGACGCTGCGACCATCCGATCACGGCCTGCCGAACCGTGTCGACGAGATCCGAGCCGCGCAACTCGCCTTCGGGGCCGAGACCTGCGACGATCACCGCCGCGGGCAGCGGCATCAGCCTTTTGGGATCGTCGCTGAGATTCCGGAAGATCTGAAATGTTCCCGGTCCCGTGGCGTACAGACCGCGATGCAACGATGCGCTCATCGCACGATTGAGGACATTGTCGATCGCAGCTTCCGCGCCGGTGAGGCTCGATGACCGGTAGTGGCCGATCAGCAATGGTTCGGCGACAAAGGTGAGATCGCCGTTGACGACCTCGATGTGCAGCGACGCCGACACCGGCGCGGCTTGCGGAGCGCGCGCTGCCGCCGATGACAGCACGTCGAGCTCGCTCTGAGGCGGCGATTGCCGCACCCGCAATCGGGCGGGACGCGCTCGCGCCACCGGCCCGGCGGTTTCGGCGGCCTTCTGCCGGGCAGTGCCAATCGCGGAGACCCGGGTCAGTCGTTTCGTGGTGCCGGTGTTCAGAAGCTCGCGGTAGGCTTCGAATGCGACCTTGAACCGCGGCAGCGAACCGTGATCGGAATCGGCGGACCAGGTCGCCACTCCCGGAAGCTCGGCGCTTTCCTGCGTGACCCGGCCATCGCCGTCGCCGACCTCGAGATAGACCAGCCCCCTGCCGCCATCGCGCGCGCCCTCGTAGCCGTCAGGCGTGGTTGGCGCCTTGCCGACCACCAGCAGCAGCCTGTCGGCCCAGGAGACGAGGTCCCGGTCGCGTTGCTTGTCGAGCGCGCGACGGAGCTCCACCGCATCGTCGAGCACGGCTTGCGACGGGATACCCCATTCGAATTGAGCGAGCTGAAGTGCCAGACTGTGCCACGTGCTGCGCGCGCGGATGGCATCGAGATCGGACGTTGCGAGATCTCGCCAGGCCGCTTCCGTACCGAGTCCGTTCAACAGGCCCGCCTGGAGCTGAACGAATCCCGGGAAGCCCGCAATCAGCTGGCGCGATTCGTTGCTGGCGAACGGCGCGCCCACATTGATGAGGAGATTGCCGAAGCTGTCATCGCCCGACAGCACCTGCATCGGTGTCCAGGATCCGCCGTTCGGCGTTCCGAGCATCAGAATCCGCGCTCCGTCGGATTGCATCATCCGATCCCAGGTCGCGGGATCGACGATCTGCACGGCACGCGCAACCAGCCCGCCCATCGAATGGGCGATGATCCGCACCGGCTGCCCTGATGTCTTGCGCGCGTCGAGCGCCGTCGCGATCGCCTCTGCGAGCCGCTTTGCCTCGGCCATGATCGGGCGTCGCCAATCGAATGCGAATGGCTTGACGTCATGATCGCTGAACAGCTCGGTGGCGAGATCGTCGTAGTAGATTCCGATGGGGCCATCGGGCGCGACCGCGTCGGCGTTGTTTGGATCGTAGGCGAGCCGCTTGAAGCCGTTGACGAGGCGCCATCCCAGCCAGATCCGCTCATCCGCGATCTTGAGGTTGCTGCCGAGAATTCCGGGCAGGACGAACAGTGCCGGCAATTCAGCGGCCTTGCTGGCGGGACGTGCGGGCAGCGCCGCGCGCGTTCCGCTCGATGATTCTCCGGCCCAGGAGAGCGGGCCGATCACGTTGAACCCGTCGGGCGACGTGCTGTCCGTCCGGGTCAGGGCGTCGACCACTGCCGATGCCGTCTGCGCGTTGCTGAAATAGTTGAAGTGCGAGACCTTGCCACCCTGGTCGAGAACGAAGGTCGAGTCCCGCTCGCGCGGCGAGCCGCCATACATCGACCGGGTCTGCACGACCAGATCATTGTCGGTCCAGAAGAATGCGTCGGACAGCAGGGCCTTGACCCAGGACACCACGGAATCGCCCTGGAGATCGCCGGCGACGACGCGCAGGTCGCCGCTGATCGGGCTCGTTGCCGAATGGAGCCAGCGGATCAGCGGAGAGTCCGGAATCTGCGCCGCAAGGCCGGGCACCTTGTCGGGGTCCGCGCGTCGGCGGGCGACTTCGCCGAGAAAGTTGACGAGTTCGTCCGCAATCGGAATCTGGGCGAGCTTGAGCGCCCATTTCAGCACCGATACGTAGGCATCGAGCCGCTTGGAGGCGAGCAACGTGCCGCGCGCCGGACATGCGACGCGGACAACCCGCTCGATCGAAATCTTCTTGTCCGCGACGAGCTCGGCGAGCTGTTTCAATTCGGCCGCGCTCGAACCATCGTCCCTGAACAGGTCCAGACCGGACAGGCGTGGATTGGCGCACACGCGTGCCAGCACTTCGGCAACCAGTCCGCCGCGTGAATGCGTCAAGAGGTGAAGTCGTGCGTTGCCGGGCGCCGCTTCGGCGAGCGTGATGGCATTGGCGATCGGGCTCGCGCCGAGTGTCGGATGATCGAGGGCGTAGACCCTGTCCTTGTAGGACTTGAACAGCGCAGCCACCAACTGCGGGTGCTCGGTCCAGAGCTTGCCGAAAGTGCCGGAGGTTTGGCTGAAGGTTCCGTGGATCAGAACCAGCGACGCTCCATCGGCGGCGGCGATAGGGGACCTGTCGCGCCCCTTGAGCGGCGGGAGCTCGTCAGGCTGCAACCGATAGACGCCCGGGTCGACCTGCGAGTCGAAGGACTTCACGACCTTCGAGGCAACGAAGTCGGCCGCCTCGTCCTCGACGATCCCGGTGAGAATGTGCAGCGCCCCCACCTGCACGTCGCCGAAAATGCCGCGCGACAGGGGAGCTGCGTCGTCCAGACGCCATTGCAGCCGGCCGGGTACGCGCACCTCTCCCGGGCCGAGCGTGGTTCCTTCACGTGCGAGCGGATCGTGCTGTGATTGCAGCAGATCCCGCGCGGATTCGGGATGCAGCCACAGCGAAGGTCCGTCTGCGATATCGATGACGACGATGTCTTCTCCGGGAACGGCGGCTGCGGTCTTGATGACCGCATCGCCGGCGCCGCGTTGCGCCGTCACGATCACGGAGTCTTTCGGATGCCATGTCGCGGCTGTGGTCGGGGCGGGAGCGCCGCGGGTCGTTTGGCTCTGACGGACGCCGGTCAGCACGAATGAGATTGGTTCTGGCAATGTGACGCTCCTGCAATGGCGGGGCCACAACGCAAGAACCGGGAGCGAGCGGAACGAGCCACCGCGGCCGGGCAGGTGGCCACTGAAAAAGGAACTGCGAGCAATGAAGTGACGATACTCGCTTTAATAGAATTGACAAGCGTTGCGGCGGCGCGTGTTGGCGGCCTGCTTCGTGATGAAGCGATCAGGCTTCGGCAGACGAACAAGCTCCCGTCTGACATTGCTTCCGGCAAGCGACCGGACGTCGCACCGGTTCGCCCGCCGATTGCTTCTGCCAAGGGGTTAAGGCCAGCGTCGCTTGCGAGATGGCGCAACGCCGCCGTGACGAGATGGCGCAACGCCGCCGCGAATTGATAAATTTCGTCAGGGGCTTGCAAAGGTGGCCGCGATCCCCGCCCGTGGCGTGCCATCACGCCCGCTTGCGCTTCTGCGTTGCTTCACCCACACTCGCCGAAACAACGCGTTGAAGACGCCGAGTGACACCTTGGGGGACGCATGGGGACCGCCGGTTCAAGGAGTTTTTCGTTTGCGTTGCTGCTCACGGTCGGGCTTGCGGCGTTGCTGTTGCCGGGCCGGGCTGAGGCCTACACGCCCGACCAGCAACAGGCCTGCACGCCGGATGCGTTCCGGCTCTGTGGTGCCGATATCCCCGACGTCGATCGCATCACGGCCTGCATGATCCGGAACAAGGCGCAACTTTCGCCGGCCTGCCGGGTGTTCTTCCGCGCGGGTCCCGAGCCGCGCGAGGCGAGCGAGCGCGTCGAGCGGCGACCGGTGGCTGCGAAGCGCAAGCATGCGAAGCCGCGCAAGGCGAAGCGGCAGGCCGACTGACGTAATTCTCATCGCGCGCACGCTAGACGGCCTTGCCGCGTGCTGTCCTCGCACGAGCCGACCTCGGTGCTGCGTGGGTCGCGTGGCGGCGATTTCAAGGCTGCGATGCGCGACAGACTGACGCCTTGTGACGCTGTCACGCAGCATCATCTGTCAAGCTTGTGTTGTTTGCAGATTCCGTTCCCTGCGGTGGAACGGACGGAGTGGGATGCGTGAGCGAATTTTACAGGCAAGAGATTGATCGGCATTTCGCCTGGTTCGAAGCCAAGCTCCCGGACAAGCCGGCGCGCTTCGTCGCGTGGCTGCGCAAGCCGTCGTCGCGCTATGTGCGGATTCCGCTGGCGATTCTGTTGATCATCGGCGGCATCTTCAGCTTCCTGCCGGTGCTCGGCCTCTGGATGCTGCCGCTCGGACTCCTTTTGTTCGCGCAGGATGTTCCGTTGTTGCAGAAACCCACCGCGCAATTGCTCGGCTGGATCGAACGCAAATGGATCGCGCGCGAGCGCGCCAAAGCTGCCGAAAAACGCTAGGCCTGAGTCAAATCAAGCGTTTAGCACTTCCATTTGCGGTTGTGTCATAGATGATGTGTGACTCAAAAAGCAGAATGCACCGGTAATCTTGGCCGCTTTGCGGATTGCAAGAAGTTTTTTCTTTCGCGAATCAGCGCTCTGATTCATTTTCGCCTCCTGGGGTCAATCTGGAGGCCAAGGTATGAACGTCATTGTTTTCGCTTCGCGTAAAGGGGGCTCGGGAAAAAGTACCCTGGCTGCTCACCTCGCCGCGCAAGTGCACAAGGCCACGAAGCCATGTCTGCTGATCGACGCCGATCCGCAGGGCTCGCTGACGCTGTGGCACAAGCTGCGCGGCACCAACGAGCCGGCGATCAAGACCGCGGTGAACTCGGTCAGCGGGATCATTGCGCAAGCCAAGCGTGACGGCATCGAGTGGGTGTTCATCGATACGCCGCCGAACCTGTCGGCCGTGGTCGACGACTCGATCAAGAACGCCACGATGGTGATCATTCCGGCGCGGCCCGGCGTGTTCGACGTCAACGCGGTGCAGGAAACGATCCAGACCTGCCGTTCGATGCGCAAGCCTTATGCCGTCGTGATCAACGGCGCGCCCGCGCAACGTGACGGCGCCGAGAGCCGCATCGTCGCGATCGCGCGCGAGGCGCTGGCCAAGTTCCGTGCGCCGGTATGGAGCGGCCAGATCACCAACCGCGCAGATCTCCTGATGGCGCTCGGCCAGGGCGAAGGCGCCCGCGAATATTACGCGGAGGGCCGCGCCGCCGCCGAGATCAATCGGCTGTGGGCCGCGATCGAACGTTCGATCAAGGCGATCCGCGGCACGGCGTCGGCTTCCGGCGCGATGCACAAGCAGGCGGCGTAACAACGCCGCTTTGGTTCGAAATGGAAAGAACGCGCGGCTCCCGCGCGTTTTTTGTCGTCGTCGTCATCGCTTCGTCGCGGTGCTCCTCGCAATGACGGAGCAGGTGGCCTTACGCCACCATCAGCAGATAGAACAGGATCACCGGTGCCAGGGTCAGGATCACCGACCAGATGCCGACAGCCCACAAAATATCCTCGGTCGTAAAGCCCGGCTCGGCACCCGGCCTCACGGCAGCGAAACCGCTTCTCGAATTCACGTCGCCCCCGCATTGATTTTAAGCGCAATGGGAAGGCTGATACGCGAGCGGTTTTAATATCCCGGTCGGAATTTCGCCGGCATTTGCGCGCGGCTACTACTTCGGATTAACCACGGCATGGGCGGCGGGGCACCGTGCGCCTCATTGCATCCCTGCGTCCCGATCGCGGATCGCACCGAGATGCTCGTTGATGCGGAAGACGATCAGGATGAACTCGGCGACGATCCGCGAGAACACGATGCCGACGAACATGCTGGCGATCGAGGCGAGCAACTGGATGAACCCGACGAACGGGCTGATCGCCATCGCCGTGAGGCTCCACAGGACGCCGGAGATCCCGAACAGCACGATCACGGCCATCACGAGCCAGTAGAACGTCTTGATGATCGTGGGCGTGATGAAACGGTCCCACTGAAACAGATCCTGGAAATCGAACATCATGGTTCTCCCGGCAGGCCGAAATATGATTCGCGTCTCATCCTACTGCGTCACCCCCGGCGGCATCACTTCGTCCCGGAGCCTGCGCCGCAGGTCTCCATCGCGATGAAGTCTTGCACCGGATCGATGGTCCCGGACGGCGCTCAGCGCCTCCGCACCACCGGTCGATACCCGGGGAGCCCAGTCCGTCCCCGCGGAGGGCGAGCCCCGGACCGGGCGCCGGCAGTCCAGGAGCGAGCTATGCGAGTGGGCTGGTTGTGATTGCCGCAAATAACGGCCACAATCGGGCTTCCCTCCGGCATATCCTCAACCTCATGACCACGCTGACCTTTGAAGACTTCAAGCCGGGCCGCTTCGGCACGTTCGGCCCGCGCCATGTTTCACGCGAGGAGATCCTCGCCTTCGCCGCCGAATTCGACCCGCAGCCGATGCATCTCGACGACGAGGCGGCCAGCAAATCCATGCTCAGGGGCCTGTCGGGCTCCGGCTGGCATCTCGGGTCGCTGCTGATGCGGATGCTGTTCGATGGCTTCATCGGCCGCACCGCCTCGCTCGGCTCGCCCGGGGTCAACGAGATGCGCTGGATCGCGCCGCTGCGTCCGGGCGACGATTTGACGCTGGACGTCGATGTCGTCGAGGCGCGTGTCTCCAAGAGCCGGCCCGCGACCGGCATCGTCACTTTCAAGGGCACGATCCGCAATGCGCGCGGCGAGACGCTGTGCGAGATGGAATCGCCGATCATGATCAGCCGCCGGGACGGCGCGGGTAGCCAGTAATGCGTTTCTTTGAAGACATCGAGATCGGCGCGCGGCGCGAACTGGGCGCATTCACCTTCGCGCCCGAGGACATCAAGCGCTTTGCCGCGCAGTTCGATCCGCAGCCCTTCCATCTCGACGAGGAGGCGGGACGCAACTCGCTGTTCGGCGGGCTCGCCGCATCGGGCTGGCACGTCGCCAGCGTCTGCATGAAGCTGCTGGTCGCCGACGGTCAGCGGCTTGCGGCCGAGGCCGCCGCGCGCGGCGAGCAGGCTGCGGTC
Organism: Bradyrhizobium sp. SK17; assembly: GCF_002831585.1. Taxonomy (GTDB): domain Bacteria; phylum Pseudomonadota; class Alphaproteobacteria; order Rhizobiales; family Xanthobacteraceae; genus Bradyrhizobium. The sequence continues at coordinate 2,644,257 of NZ_CP025113.1, forward strand.
TGGGGACCCTCGCCGGGCTTCCGCGAACTGCGCTGGATCCGGCCGGTGCTGGCAGGCGACACCATCAGCTATTCGAACGAGGTCGAGACCAAGCGCACCTCCGAGAAGCGGCCGCAATGGGGCATCCTTCAGGCGCGCAATACCGGCATCAATCAGCGCAATGAAGTGGTGTTCTCGTTCCTCGCGACCGCCTTCGTGCCGCGCCGGAATCCAGGTTCCTGATGTGGCCTGCGCGCACCTGATGTTGCACGAACGCCATGGTCGGCAGATTACCTGCTGTCCGACGCAGTTGTGCGTTGCGCGGAACTGATTATTTGCTAACGCATTTTGAACCTTTGTCCCTGCCTATGGCTTCAGGGCACGAACTACTGGGGATGATCATGGCAGATCGCAGCGCGCTGAAACTCGTCGGCATTATCTTCGCGACGGTAACGCTTGTGGTGATGCTGGCCACCGGCCTGGTGGTGAAGGGCTTTGCCGACGGCAACTATTCGTTCGAGACCACCGCGAGCATCGATCGCTGATCCAGCCGTCCTGTTCGCATCGGCGCGGCTGGCGTCCGGTGCGCGTCTACGTTCTTACAATGTGATCCGCCGGCGGGCTGCGTCACATTTCTCCAGAAACCCTTCAACGATTCCAGATCAGCACCATCACGACGGTCGCGGCTGCGAGGATGCCGACAAACCGGATCATGATCGTGCCGATGCCGCCCTGACGCGGCTGGCGCAGCGGAATCGGGTCGGCATTGTCAGGCCGCACGCTCTGCATGAAGTGTTCTCCGCATCGATTCCCGCCGGGCACGGCCCGGATCAAAATCGACTGCGGAGTTTACACCGCGCCCAATAACAAATCGTTCCGTCGCGAAACCGGCCACGCAAAACGAAGCCGCCGCCTCCCATGCAGGAGGCGGCGGCCGGCGGTTTCAGAGATTGATCGCGATCAGCTGTTGCGCAGGCCGTCGGCGGCGCGCTTCCACTGCGAGACGTTGTCGGCGATCATGCGCGTCGACTTCATCGCGGCCTGGCTGAGCTGGGCATAGCCGGAGATCTCGCGCTGGACGCGCTGGCCCTCGGCATGCAGCAGGTCGCGCAGACTCTCGAGCTCCCCGATCAGCTTCTCGATCTCGGCGAGCGAGGTGCCGGCGACGCGCTGGATCAGCGAATTGACGTTGCTGACGGTGGCGTCGGTGTTGGCGTCGGTCGGCGCGGTCTCCGGGCTCGCCACCGGCCGGCGCAGATAGGCGATGTCGTTGCGCACGAAGTCGCGGATACCGGCCTCGACTTCCGAGACCGCGGCGAGGTTGGAATCCACCTCGGACGTCGCCTCTGCGGCTTCCTCGGTGCGGTTGGTGGCGTTCATCGGCTTTCCCCTGAGTTCGCAATAGCGAAGCGCGGCTGTCCCCCGCACAACGAATTGATGAAGTTACGGACCTATCAGTGCCGCCGAATTTGACCGCATCTGGGCCAAGTTGGGGCAATGCCTGATCATTAGCGCGACAGGGCTAACAGATCGTTCACCATGAGTGCTTGTAGCCGGCGCCGATGCTCTTGTTGATCGTGCCCTGGGGGGTCTCGCCGACCGAGCCGGAGACGGTGACGCCGTCGAACAGCTTCTGCTCGGCGCCGATCCGGCGCAGCCATTTGTCGTCGGAGGCGGACAGCGTCTGGCCGGCGGTGATGCTGGTGCCGGTGTCGTTGACGGACAGCCGTGCCGACTGGTCGGTGTTGTAGCTGCTCGACGGGCGGCCGACGATGCCCGGCACCGGGACCACGCCCTGCTGGATGTAGTTGTAGCCGTTCTGTAGCGTCAGCGAATACTGCTCCGACAGCGGCACCGACTTGCTCAAGGAGGTGCCGACCTTGCTCTGGTCGGCGCCCGGATCGACCCGCGCCTCGACCGAGGTCTTGTCCCAGATCGAAGCCACGCCGCCGGTCGAGATCGCGGCCCAGGCCGAGCCGCCGGACTGCGGCAGGTTGCCGCCATTGGCGAGCCGCTCCGACAATTGCTCCGACGTCGTCATCGTACCCTGCCTGGCGACTGTCATGTCGGCGCCGATGCGGGTGTCGAGGAACGGCGAGATCGACTGCTTGACCGACACCGCCGACGAGCCATTGGCGTTGTTGTTGGTGGTCCAGGTTGGATCGTTGCCGGCGCCGCTGCGCTTGGCCGCGCCCTTCGGTGCCAGCGAGGGCAGGCTGGTGGAATCGGTGTCGAGCTGGCTCCAGTCGAGCTTGCTCTCGTCGATGTCCTTCAGGATGTCGGCGTCGTTGGCATCGGCGGCCGGCGCCTGCTCGGCCGGCGCCTCGACGTCGTCCTGCGCGGCAGGGGTGATCTGCAAGGGCGGGAACTGGGCGGCGGCCGAAAACGCCATCGCCATGCTGAAGCCGGCCGCCAGCACCGGCAGCCTTGCCCAGCCAAATCGTGATGTGGAAGTCATTCCCAGCCCGCAAATTCCAGCGCCGCAACATGCAGTTGCCGTGGCGCGAAATTGTGGCAAAGGCACTCTGGAGGCAAGTGATAGACGCGTGATCGTCATGTCCGGGACAACGCCAGGCGCGATCGCGCCTGACGTCCGCGCGCGCGGCCGTTCGGGGCTGGCAAAACAGGCCGCTGCTGCCGGCGCTTCAACGCGAAGTCAGGCTTCGCGCTTCGGCCCCGGACATGACGAAGGCGTGAAATCGCCGACCCGTCAGACCGCGATCCGCGGCAGATGGATCGGATAGCCGACGGTCTGTTCGACCAGGTCGAAGCTGTCGACCAGCATGCGGAAGCTCGTCAGCTTGCCGGTCTTGAACTGCGCGAAATGCGCGATGCGGAGCGAGATCGGCTTGTTGGAGTCCAGCGCGGTCAGCGAATAGCGCAGCATCGAGGCCGCGGAATCGGTGCCGAGCATGATCTGCTCGCGGTCGAAGCGGTGGACCCGCAGGTTCTCACCGATCTGCCTGATCACCTCGAGCACGGCGGTCTTGCCGCGGCGCGAGCCGAAGAAGGAAAACAGGTCGATCGGCCCGTAGATGGCCCATTCGATTTCGTCATCGAGCAGCGGCTCGATGTCTGCAAGCTGGCGTTCGTTGTTCGCGCGATGCAATGCGCGCGAAAAACGCCAGAGGCTGTGCTCTGTCATTTTGGTCTGGTCCTGAAACTGGATTTTCAAAGCAAACGAATGGCAGGCGGTCAGCGCCGACGCCGTGCCAGGTTGCTGCACTTCACTATTAAGCGCTCAAATAGTGCGGATCGGCAAAAACGCAAATGACTTTTTTGCAATGCACAATTGCACGCGTTCTTGCCGAAATGTGAACGCCGCCTCTGGACTCCGCATCCACTTCACCCGAAAGCGCTTTCAGCGGTCGCGTTGCCGCGCCGGCTGTCGTTCGATCACGATCTCGGCGTCGCGGATCGCGACCACGGCGAACAGCAGCGCGCCGCCGATGCCACCGATCGCCGCGCCGAGCGGCATGAAGGTGAAGAACACCAGGGTTCCGCTGTCGAGACCCGAGGTCTTCGCCAGTCCGATCCAGGCAAGCCCGGCCCCGATGCCGAGAGCGGCACCGCCGAGAGCGCCCAGTGCAAGGCCAAGCACGGCGAGCAATGCGATTTTCATGGTGATCTCAGCCCCGACCACGACAAGCCCTGTGTGATAGGTCAGCGCCGCGCCATCGAGGTTCAACGCGCGCTGGCGAATTCGCACGGCGCGCGCAGAGAAGGCTAGAGCGAGTTGAGTCTTGATCAAATTGGCCTGACGCGGCGTCGTTCAGCTCTCCCAAGGGAGAGGTGAATCGCGTTCGTGGCCGAACCGATTGAACCTGACTTCATCCCGATCTAGGAAACGGTCTGCCCGGTCAGCGCCGCCGCGATGTCGCGCTCCAGCACCTGCTGGACCAGGTCGAAGGTGTCGATGATCTCGCGGATCTCGGTGATCTTGCCGTCGCGCAGGGTGTAGAACACCGCGACGTCGAACTGCACCACGCGGCTGTTGTTGCGCTTGCGGAAGAACACGCGGAGCTGCGCCGCGACCTTGTCGCCTTCGGCCACCACGGTCGGCGCCTCGTAACGCATGTCGGAATAGCGCTCGTGGATCGTGGTCCACATCTGGCGCAGCGCGGCCTTGCCGCGGTGCTGGCCCATATGCGGCAGGATGTCGATAGGGGCGTTGGCGAGAAACGCGACGTCGTCGCTGCAGCGCTCCAGCGCACCCTCGATGCCGCCGGCATAATAGACGTCGAGGAAGTTCAACACGCGTTGCCGGTTCAAGTCCTCGCCCATATTCGACTCCGCCGGTTCCATCCGACTCTCGCTGGCCCGCATAGTGAACCCAAGCGTTGCATAATCAAACACATGTTTGACGCGCCAGAGTGGAAATGGTTCAGCAACCAGCGCGTGTATCGTGGGGCGTGGGCGCGGGATGTCGCGTCGCGCTCGGCCTTGCCGTGGAACCGGCGGCTCGTATGCTTGGTGGCGGAAGGCGGCCAAACAAAGCCGCCGCCATGGGGAGAGACCAATGAAGCGCATCACCACATTCGCCACCGTTCTGGCGCTGCTCGCATGCCCGGCGATGGCGCCGGTGCTCGCCCACACCCCGCAGCAGCCGCCGCACCAGCTCTACAATGAAGGCGACCTCAAGCTCGAAAGCGGTGAGGCGATCAAGGATTTCTCGATCTCCTACGTCACCCACGGCACGCTGAATGCGAGGAAGTCCAACGCCATCCTGATGGTGACCGCGATCTCGGGCAATCATCACCGGCTCGATTTCATGATCGGCCCCGGCAAGGCGCTCGACACCGACAAATATTTCATCGTCTGCACCGATGCGATCGGCAACGGGCTGACGACCTCACCGAGCAATTCGAAGGCGCAGCCGCGGATGCAGTTCCCGAAATTCGTCATTCGCGACATGGTGGAATCGCAGTATCGGCTGATGAAGGAGAAGCTCGGCATCGACCATGTCGTGGCGGTGGTCGGGCCCTCGATGGGCGGCATGCAGGCGCTGCAATGGGGCGTCAGCCATCCCGGCTACATGGACGCGCTGGTCGCGATGGTGCCGCTGGCCAAGACGCCGGCGTGGTCGGTCGCGGTAATGGAGGCCTCGCGCAAGGCGATCATGAACGATCCGGCGTGGAAGGACGGCAATTACGAGGCGGCGCCGGAGAAGGGCCTGCGGCTGTTCCGCGACATCGTCGCGCTGCTCGCGGCGCGCACGCCCGACATGTATGTCGGCCAGTTCAAGTCCGGCCCCGACGTGCTGCCCTGGATGGCCGAGCAGGAGAGCGCGCTGTGGAAGCTGTTCGACGCCAATGACTGGATCTACCAGAGCTGGGCCTATGACCGGCACGATGTCGGAACCACTCAAGGCTTCGGTGGCGACACCGCGAAGGCGCTGGCCTCGATCAAGGCGAAGACGCTGATCCTGACCGGCACCAAGGACCTGCTCAATCCCGAGTTCGAGCCGAACGAGATGGGCAAGAACATCCCCTCCGTGACCATCAGGACGATCAGCCCGGGCAGCGTGACCGGCCACGCCTCGGCCGGCGGTTTCTTTCCGGCGGATGTCGAGTTTCTCAATCGCGAGACCGGTGCGTTCCTCGACGGCGTCACCGACGGCGGCAAGAGGCTGAACTGATCGCTGAATGGCGCCGTTGCGGGTGTCGAACTTCCGCTAATCCGATGGCGCGACCTTGCCGGTGACGAGGTCGATGACGAACCGCCGCTTCTTCTCGTAGCCGGGCGGCACGAAGGCCTCGCCGGCGAGGAGGTCGTGATAGAGCTCCTTCGGCTTTGGGAAGCCTTCGCCGCAGGCGCTGCGGATGGTCGCGTCGTCGGCGTAGTCGACATCGACCGCGACGCTGTCGCGGCGCGGACCCGCGGCGAGGTTGGAGAGGCCGAAATATTTCGGTCCCTCGTTGCACATCACGACATTGGAGCCATAGGCGCTGACCGCATCCTCGGCGCGGAGCAGGAAGTCCGGCGCGATCTCGATCCGCTTGCCGGACTTGCGCGAGAATGCCATCCGCGTCACCGCGCTTTCGACGATGCCCTGGCCCATGTGGCCGACCAGGCAGACCAGCGCGTCCTGCTGCTCGTCCCTGGGCAGGACGATGCAATCGTGGCCCTGCGCGCCCGGCAGGAAGCGGATGAAGCGGGTGGCCCTGCCGGTCTGCTCGAACAGCGCAACGCCGCCGAAATCGGTCGCGTGCGGCTCGCATTCGCTTTCATAATTGACCACCAGCAGCGCATGGCCGGCGGCGAGGAAGCGCCCGGCGTAGCGCTCCTTGGTCAATTTGACGTCGCAGGCACGGCCGTCGGGATAGGATCTTGCCCGCGTGCAGGTCGATCCCGTGATGTTGGCGCCGGCACAGAATGTCGCGAGCAGCGCGCGGTCGCTGTCCTGCGCGAAGGCCGGGCCCCCGATATCAACGCGATCGCCGCGCAAAGCGCCGGCGCGAGGCGGGCCAGGAAGAGGGCGATCGGTGATCTCTGCATGATATCAAGAACGCTGTCCGCAATGCCGCGGCATTTAGAGCATGATCGTGACGGCCGCGCAGCAATTTCTGTGGCCTCGGCTCGGGAACCTGTGGGGTGGCTCGGCCGTTGATGCGGCGCAATTCGATTGGAGCCGCATCATGAAATCAATTCTTCTCGTTACCGCCATTGCCGTCACCGCGCTTGCCGCCACATCGCCCGCCGATGCCAAGGGCTGCATCAAGGGCGCAATCGTCGGCGGTGTCGCCGGTCATTATGCCGGCCATCACGGCATGCTCGGCGCCGCCGCCGGCTGTCTCTATGGCCGCCATCACGCCAAGCAGGTGCGCGAGCAACAGCAGCAGCAACAGGCGCAACCCTCGCAGCAGGAGAAGCTGTAGGATCAGTCGTGACGTCGCACCGGGAATGTGGAGTCACATTCCGGGAACGCCGCCCGCGGGGGCGGCGTTGTCTCCTTGCGTAACGGAGACGATGATGACGAAACCAAGGACCAAGACCATCCAGCCCGTTCCCGACGACAACAAGAGCCATAAGGGCCCCGGCAGCACCCCAGGCGTTCCCCTCGATACCACCAAGGGCCATCGCGACGACGAGAAGCACAATATCCGCGAGCAGGCCGCGCACGGCAACCTGACCCAGAACACCAGCAACCGGCGCTCGGGGTAAGGCAGAGCTGCCAAGTCCTCCGCTGTCGTCCTGGCGAAAGCCAGGACCCATAACCACCGCCTTCGATTGTGAACGGGACCCGCGGCCCCGGCGCCGCGCGACAAATGCACATTTGGGGTAATGGGTCCTGGCATTCGCCAGGACGACGTCGGTGGATGGTTCTCGCTTCAAGATGCCAGACAGCGCGGTGCCATCACCCGTGGAAGCCCGGTTCGCTCTGCGATCGCGTTCTCCAGGCGTGACCCGCATCACGTCGTGAACGATCTCTCGCGGCTAACTTGGCGGCATCGGATCGTCCGATGACCTGAACCAGGGATCGCCGCCATGAACGCCATCGCCGCACCGAAATCATCCGCGCAGAACCGGCTCGAAGGCTTTGCGCTCACCGCTGTCCTGCAAGGCCTGCCGACGTTTGCCGCCGCCGCGCTGGTGCTGAAGGTGATGGGCGCCCCGGAAATCGTCGGCGAACGCGGCGGCGCCGCGGTCTATGTCGTGCTGGCGTCGCTGGTCTACGCCGCGCTCACGCCATGGCTCGGCGCGAAATTCCCGAAGCGCTTCGTGCATGTCCATGCGCCTGTCTTCTTCGACGCCAGCCTGTCCGTCTCCGAGAAGGTCGCGCAGTGGCGAAGCCAGCCGACGGTCTCGCTGCAACTGATGACCACGATGATCACGATGTCGCTGCTGGCAGTCGCAGTCGCCAGCCTCCGCTGAGCTTGCACTTCCCCGCTGATCGGCCTTATCTGCTCGCATGCAGATCAGGGACGAACACCCCGAGGACGCCGCCGCGATCGGCGAGCTCACGGCCGCCGCCTTCGCCGACGCGCCGCACGCCAGCGGCACCGAGGCCCGCATCGTCGCGGCGTTGCGCCAGGCCGGCGCGCTGACGCTCTCGCTGGTGGCGACCGCCGACGACGGACGCATCGTCGGCCACGCTGCCTTCTCGCCGGTGCAGATCGATCGGGCGGCCGGGCGCTGGTACGGCCTCGGTCCGGTGTCGGTGACGCCCGAATTGCAGCGCCAGGGCATCGGCGGCGCATTGATCCGCAGGGGCCTGGACCGGCTTGCGGCACTGGGCGCGGAGGGTTGCGTCGCGCTCGGCGATCCCGCCTATTACGGACGCTTCGGCTTCGTCAGCGATCCCGCGCTCACCTATGGCGGCGAAGCGAGCCGATACTTCCAGCGCCGCGTGCTGAAGGGCGATCCGCCGCAGGGGGATGTCAGTTATCATCCGGGGTTCGCTGTCGCGTGACGAGGCAGAGGGCGCCAATCGCAACTGCGATTCTGAGGGAATGATCTAGGACGACGCTGTTGATGATAGCGTCATTTCCTCGATCCTGACCGGCGCCGCGCCAAAATCGCTGAACCTCACCCAGCGCGGCCGAACCCGTACATAACCGATATTCGGCCACGCTTCGCGCTCGGGCCCGTCCGGCCACGCGGCGAAATACACTTGCTTGCACGCATACAGCTCCGTGCCGGTCGGAAAGTCGGCTACGCCCTCGACCTGCGCGGTCTGCTCGGCGTCCCAGCCGATCACCAGCGCGGCGCGAGGGTTTGTGCGCAAGTTCTGGTATTTGCGCGAGGTGGTCAGCGTGTCGAAGATGATCTCGAGGTCGTCACTGATGCCGATACCGACGACGGCGGCCTGTGGCGCGCCGTCGTGGATCGTGCTGGCCACCGCAAGCCGATGCTTCCGCAGGAAGGCGACAAGCTCGGCGCGTGTCATATTTGTTTGAGCATGGTCTCTTCGGAAAACCGCTTCGCACTTTGCGCTAACGCGGCCCTTCGGGTCCGGATCATGCTCTACCTCTTCTTCCATCCGCCGCGCTTGCCGGGCGCGCCGCCGCTCGACCGTGCCGACGGGCCGAACTCCGGGCCCGACTGCCGCGAGTCGGTTGGCTGGATGATGCGGCTGGTGGTGCCGAACGGTTTGGCCGGCAGCGCGCCGCCGGGGCGGAATGGCAGCGATTCCGGGCCGTGCATCTCGTCGAGGTCGGGCTTGTGCACCCGCGAGCCTGACTTGCCGCCACCGCGGCTTGCCTTGAGCGAGGTCTGCGCCGACTTGTTCTTCAGCGCGGCGACCGGGAGGTTGGCGGCATCGCCGTACTTCCTGGTGCCGGCATAGGCGCCGGCCTGCTTCTGCACGTTGCGCTGCTTGGCGGTGGGGTCGTCGACCACGGCCATCTCGGTGGCACGCAGCCGCTTGACCTCGTCGCGCAGGCGGGCGGCTTCCTCGAAGTTCAGGTCGGCGGCGGCCTCGCGCATTCGCGTTTCGAGGTCGCTCAGCACGGCCTCGAAATTGTGCCCGATCGAGATCACGTCGTCGGCCATGCCGCCGTCGCCGATCTCGACCAGCACGTGGTCGCGCTCATAGACCGAGTTGAGGATGTCGCCGATCGACTTCTTGACGCTCTCCGGCGTGATGCCGTGGGCTTCGTTGTATTCGACCTGCTTCTCGCGGCGCCGCGTGGTCTCGGCCATCGCGCGCTCCATCGAGCCGGTCATCTGGTCGGCGTAGAGGATCACCTTGCCGTCGACGTTGCGCGCGGCGCGGCCGATGGTCTGGATCAGCGAGGTCTCGCTACGCAGGAAACCTTCCTTGTCGGCGTCGAGGATCGCGACCAGCGCGCATTCCGGAATGTCGAGGCCTTCGCGCAACAGATTGATGCCGACCAGCGCGTCGAACGCGCCGAGGCGGAGATCCCGGATGATCTCGATGCGCTCGATGGTGTCGATATCGGAGTGCATGTAGCGGACGCGGATGCCCTGCTCATGCAGATATTCGGTCAGGTCCTCGGCCATCCGCTTGGTCAGCACCGTGATCAGCGAGCGATAGCCGGCCGCGGCGGTCGCGCGCACCTCGCCGACGAGGTCGTCGACCTGGGTGCGGGCCGGGCGGATGTCCACGGGGGGATCGATGAGGCCGGTCGGGCGGATCACCTGCTCGACGAACACGCCGCCACTTTCGTTGAGCTCCCAGCCGCTCGGCGTCGCCGACACCGCGACCGTCTGCGGCCGCATCATGTCCCATTCCTCGAAGCGGAGCGGGCGGTTGTCCATGCAGGAGGGCAGGCGGAAGCCGTATTCGGCGAGCGTCGCCTTGCGGCGGAAGTCGCCGCGGAACATGCCGCCGATCTGCGGCACGGTGACGTGGCTCTCGTCGGCGAACACCAGCGCGTTGTCGGGGACATATTCGAACAGCGTCGGCGGCGGCTCGCCGGGACGGCGGCCGGTGAGGTAGCGCGAATAGTTCTCGATGCCGGCGCAGCTTCCTGTCGCCTCCATCATCTCGAGGTCGAAGGTGGTGCGCTGCTCGAGCCGCTGCGCTTCGAGCAGGCGGCCCTGATCGTTGAGCTGGTCGAGCCGCATCTTCAATTCAGACTTGATCGACTTGATTGCCTGCACCAAGGTCGGGCGCGGTGTCACATAGTGCGAATTGGCGTACATCTTGATGAATTCGAGCTCGTCCTGCTTGTGGCCGGTGAGCGGATCGAACTCCTCGATGGTCTCGATGGTGTCGCCGAACAGGTTCACGCGCCAGGCGCGATCCTCATAGTGCGCCGGGAAGATGTCGATGACGTCGCCGCGGACGCGGAAGGTGCCGCGGGTGAAGTCGGCCTGGGTGCGCTTGTATTGCAGCGCCACCAGGTCGGCGATCAATTGCCGCTGGTCGATCCGCTCGCCCTTCTTCAGCGCGAAGGTCATCGCGGTGTAGGTCTCGACCGAGCCGATACCGTAGATGCAGGACACCGAAGCGACGATGATGACGTCGTCGCGCTCCAGCAGCGCACGCGTCGCCGAGTGGCGCATGCGGTCGATCTGCTCGTTGATCGAGGAATCCTTCTCGATATAGGTGTCGGTACGCGGAACGTAGGCTTCCGGCTGGTAGTAGTCGTAGTACGAGACGAAATACTCGACCGCGTTGTCGGGGAAGAAGCTCTTGAACTCGCCATAGAGCTGGGCGGCCAGCGTCTTGTTCGGTGCCAGGATCAGCGCCGGGCGCTGCGTCGCCTCGATCACCTGCGCCATGGTGTAGGTCTTGCCCGAGCCGGTGACGCCGAGCAGCACCTGGGTGCGGTCGTTGCGGTTGATGCCTTCGACCAGTTCGGCGATCGCGGTCGGCTGGTCGCCCTTGGGCTCGTAGGCGGACTTGAGCTCGAAGCGCACGCCGCCTTCGGACTTTTCCGGGCGCGGCGGCCGGTGCGGGGTCCACACCCGCATCGAGCCGTCGTCCTTGCGGAACTCGGGACGGCCGTCGCGGATCAGGTTTTCCAGCGCGTCGGCGGTGGCCTTGACGCCGAGTGCCTCCATCTTGCTGCGCGGCGGGCGGGCCAGTGCCTCGTCGTCATCCTCGGCGGTCGGCAGGCCGAGCTGCCGCGCCAGTTCCGGATCGAGGGTCGGGATGGTGGCCGAGGTGCCGTAATTGGCCTGCGGCGCCTCCTCGAGGCCCGCGGCGTCGCGCTTGGCGACAGTCTCGCCGGTCTCGCGCGTCGAGGCCCGCGCGCGATGCGCGGCGGCCTCGCCCCCGGCGCGGCGATCCCAGGAATTGTCCGGCGGCGGCTGCAAGCCGGTCCCCGAACCCATGCCGGCATCGCCGCGATTGATTGCGGGATTGAGCAGTTCGGCCAGCGCCGGTCCGATCGGTTGGACCTCAGGACGGTGTGCCTTGGATTTTGGGGTTTTGCCGGGCTTTTTCGGAGTGTTCGGTGTCTTCGCCATGCCCCGAATATGGGACGAGTCCGGCAGCGAGAAAAGGGCAAATGGCGCCCGGAATCGCGCACCGGCGAGGCTGCTGACAGCAGGGTGTCAGCAGGGCGTGCGCGCGAGAGGCCGCCGGTTGCGGCAGCCTCCGTCGCGAAGGACCGGCCTATTTCGTGTAACCCTGGCTCGTGCAGTACCAGAACGCGGTCCCCGAATTCTCGCCATGGTCGATCAGCCATTTTCGGCAGGCGTCGTAGTTGACGGCGTAGCGTTTGGCGCAAGGCTGCGGCGCCATATAGAAGCCGACGCTGCTGCTGCATTTGAATTCGGCGGCCTGTGCCGGCGAGCTTGAGATCGACAGCAAGCCGATAACGGGTACGGTCGCGAGAAGCGCAACAATCTTCATAGCCATCCCCTCTCGATTGCAGGACGGCGACCATCGCCGTCCCCGGCCACAACCTAACAGATCAGGGCTCCGCTCTCACTCGGAAAGCTGAGCGTTCGATTTGGCCGTCCGTTGGCGGGAGCAGTCAGCAGCGCGGCGCCGTCGTCACGCCCGCGGCAGGTCGACGATGTCGAGATGGATGCTGCCGCAGCCGTCGCAGCGCATGGTCCAGTATTCGGCGGCGCGGCCGGGAATCACGCGCAGCAGCGAGAGCTGGGCGGCACATTCCGGGCAAACGGTTCGGACTTGCGGCGGCCAGATCGGATCCGGCTCGCATTGCGGGACGATCGCGACCACGACATTGCCGGTCACGCCGACGCTGCGGCCGCCGGCATTGTCATGCCATGTCAGTGCGGGAGCCGGTCGATGGCTCTCTTCGCGTCGGCGATCGCCGCATCCGGATCGGACCACGCAAAGCCGATGTCGAGCGTCGGAAACGGCATGCCATCGATGACGACCGGCCTTTGATCGACCCGTTGAACCCTGGCGTGCCATTGCCCCTTCCCCACCTCGAACGACCTGATCTCAAAACCGCCGTAGATCATGCGCGACCTCGAAATGCCCCTCTCGAACGAGAGCACGGGCACGCGGGGCCAAATGTGAACCAGATCACAAATCTCGCGGTTTATTTCCGCGGTGCAAAGCAGTTCCGATTTTTTGTTTTACCGCGGCTTCTTCAGGTGGACTGCACGAAAGCGTGCTAGCTGCGGGCCGCAATGTGATCGGCGAGCGCGGCCGCGTCGTCGCCTACGCCCGACAGGAATGAGGATTTCATCTTCGACAGCCATTGCAGGCCGAGGAAATACAGGCCCGGCACGTCGGAGACGCCGTGACGGTGTCGTGGTGCGCCGTCTGCATCAACCAGCGGTATGTCGATCCAGTTCAGATCGAGGCCGTAGCCGGTCGCCCAGATCACGCTGCCGATCCGTTCGGCGCCAAGGTCGACCGCGCGCAGCGGCGCCGCGAGGCACGGCGGGTCGGGCAGGCGGCGCCGCGCCAGGGGATCGCCGGGATGGTCGAGGCCGCGTGCCGTAACGAAGTCGTCGACGATCCCGAGGAATGTATCGTAGTAGGCATCGCCGTTGGCGATGTTGGTGACGAGGTCGGGCGTAATCTCGAGCACACCCTCATGCGCCGCCGCCACGCGGCCGAGCAGCGTCACGCCGTCGGCGGCGAAGCGGCGGAAATCCACGGTGTGGCCGCCATAGGCGCCGGAAATCACCGGCAGCAGGCGTGACGGGCCGCGCTGCTCGATCGGAGTCTGGTCGATGCCCATCTCGGCCAGCCACCAGAACAGGTCGCGGCCGCGGTAGCGGCGCGGCAGGCGGTTATGACGCCCGACCGAAAGGAAGACGCGGCGGCCGGCGCGCATCAACTCCTCGGCGATCTGTGCGCCCGAGGCGCCGGCACCTACCACCAGCACCGCGCCCTCGGGCAGTTGCGCGGGATTTTTGTAGCTGCTGGCGTGAACCTGGAACAGCCCGGGATGCTCGTCCAGCAGTGCGGGCCGCAGCGGCCGCTGATAGGGGCCGGTGGCGATGACGACGTTGCGGGCGGCGATGTTGCCGCCGGCAATCTCGGCCAGGAAACCGGCGGCGTCACGGCGCAGCCTCAAGACCTCGACGCCGCAACGGATCGGCGGTGCGACGAAGGCAGCGTAATCCTCGATGAAGGCAATGATGTCGGCGGTGGCGGAGAAGCCATCGGGATCGCGGTGCGGAAACGCGAACTCCGGCAGCCGCACCGACCAGTTCGGAAACTGGAACATCAAGCCGTCCCAGCGTTCGCTGCGCCAGCGCTCCGCGATCCGTCCCCGCTCCAGCACCAGATGGTCGATGCCGCGCTGCTTCAGCCGGTGGCTCATGGTGAGCCCGGCCTGACCGCCACCGATCACCAGCGTATCGATCCGTTGCTCCAGCACCGGCGGATCATGGCCCAAACGTACGATGCAGGCCAGCATCGCGCGGGCAGACGCCCGATCCCGCTGTCAGGGACCGGGCGTTCGCCGCTGATCAGTTCGCCACCAGATGCCGGTCGGCGAGGCGAACGGTGACCATGTCGAAGCGCGATTGCGCCAGCGACCGAACACCGACCTGGTGGAAGCCGATCTTGAGATATTGCTTGTCGACGTCGATGCGCAGGTAGCCGTAATTGTGGTCGTCGTATTTGGCGAGGATCAGCTTGTGGACCTTGGCGACCGGCTTGGGGCCCTCCAGATAGGTGACGTCGGAGCCGGCATTGGGCTCCTGGGCCGGCTCGCCACGACGCGGCATGACCAGCGGATTGACGTTGTGGCCGCCGTCGCCGCAGACGATGAAGGGCACGCCGATCTCCTTGAACTTGTCGAACGCCATCAGGCGCGTGTAGCGCTGGTAGTTGTGGGCGTGGCCGGACAGCACGGCGTGGGGATAGACCCCGACCTCGTGGCAGATCGTATCGATCTCCGCCCACATTTCGGTGCTGCAACCGTGATTGCCGCCGGTCCCATCGCTCTTCGATTTGGGTGAGTAGCTGAATGGCGGGTGGTGCATCGCGATGATGACGGCGCCTGCGTACTTCTCCTGCTTGATGCGGTTGAGCTGCGCGCGCAGGAAATCGATCTGGATATTGGAGACGTCAGGCCATTTCTTGCTGAGGTTGGAGATCACGCCGGGGTCCTCCAGCGCGTTGCTGAACAATCCGATGATCCGCACGAACGGCGCATCCAGCGTGAAGTAGACGCCGGGCTGAGTCATCGCGGTCCGGTGCAGCGAACCGGCCTCCGGCGTGATGACGGTCGCAGGCGAGCAGAAATTGCGCTGGAACGTGGTCAGCGGTACCGCGTCCGGCTTGGTGCCCGGCACGATGAACGAGTCGTGATTGCCGGGGATGGCGAAGATCGGCGCCGGGTAGTTGCGGAACGGTTCGTAAAACTGGTCGTAGTAATAGGCCGCCTCGCCGAAATTGTAGACGACGTCGCCGAGGTGAAACAGAAAGGCCGCCGGCTCATGCTGGCCGCGGGCCGACGCGCTGTCGAGCGTGACCTGATCCGCGACGCGCAACTCGTTGAAATATTTACGCGCATTCGAGGCGCCGGAATCGCCGAAAGCGTGGAATGAAATGCTCTTGGCCTTGTTGATCTGATCGATGACCTGCGGTCCGATCCCCCCATAGGCCGACGCAAGACTGTAGATGTCCTGCGGCGCCTGGCGGGACGGCGGAACCGCAACCACTTTCTTCTTCGCGAGATCGCCGATCTGCTTGTAGATCGCGCTGTCGCTGGGGTGCGAAACTGAAAATGCGGTCGGATCGTGCGAGGGGCCGTTTTCGCCGAAGGTCGGCTCCTGGAACAACGGCTGGCTCAACCTGGTTTGGGGGACCGTGCCATGGCAATCTCTCCGTGATGAAATGACTGGAATGGAAGTCATTCAACCTAAGAGAGAATTGGTGTCATCTCAATACCTTTGAATGTGACGTGTTGTGTCGCTGCATCGCCGGTTCCGTCGCAGCGCGGATGATCCAGCGCCGGAACGCGGCGAAATCGCGCTGCTCGGCGTGGAAGCCGCGATAGACCAGATACCAGCGCATGCCCTTCGGCACGCTGAGCGCAAACGGCGCCACCAGCCGGCCGGCGGCGAGATCGTCGTCGATGTACGGCCGGATCCCCATCGCGATGCCGAGCCCGTCGCTCGCGGCCTGTAGCGCCTGGCCGTAGAACTGGAATTCCGGCCCGCGCGCGGTCAGCCGCGGCACGCCGGCGGCCTTCAGCCAGGACGGCCAGTCATCGGGCGAATGCGCGACGCGGATCAGGCTTGGTCCCTTCAGGTCGGCGGGGCGCTTCAAGCCGTTGGCGAGCCGCGCCGTGCACACTGGCATCAGGTCCGCGGCGAACAGCGGTTCGGCGACCAGGCCCGGCCATTCGCCGTCGCCGAGCTGGATGCCGCAGCTCCAGTCGTCGGCGAACGGCACAGCCATGCCGCCGGTCGTGATCCGGACCTCGATGTCGGGCTCGGCTTTGCGGAACTCGGCGAGATGCGGGATCATCCACTTCATCGCGAAGGTCGGGCCGACGCCGACGGTCAGGACGCGTGTGCTCGCCGACGCCGTGACCTGCGCAGTGAGGCTCGCCAGCGCATCGAAGATCGGGGTCAGCCCGCTCTGATAGGCGCGGCCGGCAGGCGTGGTGACGAGGCGGTTGGCCTTGCGCTCGAACAGCGCGACGCCGAGCCGTTCCTCCAGCAGGTGCACCATCCGGCTGATCGCGGCGGCGGAGACGTTGAGCTCGTGGCCGGCAGCCGCGAAGCTGCCGGTGCGCGCCGCGGCCTCGAATGCCTTGATGCCGTTGAGAAAGAGCAGGCGCCGCATGAACCCTCAGGAAAGCTGATGCAAGGGCAAGATAACTCAGTTTGCCTGTCGAGGCCAAGCGGCGCAGAAATGGCGGTGACGGCTTGTATCAAATCCGAGCGCGATGGTGTGTCACCTCGCCCCGCTTGCGGGGAGAGGTCGGCGCGAAGCGCCGGGTGAGGGGGAGCCTCCGCGAGTCTCACTGCAACCTCCCTTGCTGAGACTCCCCCTCATCCCGACCTTCTCCCCGCAAGCGGGGAGAAGGGGAAGTCGGAGCGGAATTACCGGAGAGGACCAGATGACCGAGAATACAGACGCCCTGGTGCTCGACCTCGTGGAATGGGTCGCGCGCGAACCGCGGCCTTATGCTGACGTGCTCGAGGTCTGGCGCACTTCATGCCCGCGGCTGACGATCTGGGAGGACGCGGTCGACCGCGGCTACGTCGCGCGCCGTCCCTCGGTCGAGGGTATGCGGGTGACGGTGACGGCAACCGGCGAGACGTTTCTGCGCGCCCATGGGCGGATGCATTGAGGGCACCGCGTTCCTCACCTCTTCCACAAGGGGAGAGATGGACCTGCCATGCAGCGATAGTTGATGATCTTGTCAGCGTCCTGGCTCGGCGAGCCTCGGCCGGATGATTTCGACCATGCGATCGGCCGAAGTGCCCGGCGGGAAGAAGCCGAGATAATTGCCGTCGCGATCCATCAGGTAGATGTAGGCGGTGTGATCGACGGTGTAGTCGCCAGCGTCCTGCGGCACCCTGGCGTAATAGACCTTGTAGGCGTCGGCGACCTTGCGGATCGCATCGGCGCTGCCGGTCAGCCCGAGCAGCCGCGGGTGGAACAGCGGCACGTAGTCGGCGAGATGCGCGGCGGTGTCGCGCTCGGGATCGACCGTGATGAAGATCGGCTGCACCTGATCGCTGTCGCGGCCGAGCTTGTCGAGCGCCAGCCCGATCGCCTGCAAATCGGTCGGGCAGACGTCGGGGCAATAGGTGAAGCCGAAATAGACCAGCATCAGCCTGCCGCGAAACTCCTTGTCGGTGCGCTGATGGCCGGCCTGATCGGTCAGTGCGAACGGTCCGCCGACCGGCTCGCGATTCCACATCAGGATGTCCATGATCTCGGCGGCCGAGCGCGCCGATTGCTGCGGCGCATCGCCGGCGAGTGCCGGCGCCAGCGTCAGCCAGAGGCCGGCGCCGGCGCATGCGATACCGCGCAGGATCGGCCGGATCATATGCCGAAGGAAAGGCGGCTGCCGGTGGTCGTGACCAGCACCTTGTCGCCCATCTGCGCGGTTGCTTCCTGCACGAAGTTGAGCCCGGAGCAATGCATCGGGATCAGCACGTCGGGATCGAGCTTCTTGATCTCGGCCACCACCTCGGTGAGGTAGTCCTTCGGCGCCGGCCCGAGATGGAAGCCGCCGACGATCGCGTGCACCTTCTGGATGCCCGAGACCTCCTGCGCCTGCTTCACCGAATTGACGATGCCGACATGGCCGCAGGACGAGATCACGACGAGGCCGAAGTCGCGGACGTTGAAGCAGGTCGCGTGTTCATGGATGTGCTCGTCGGGCACGATCTTGCCTTCCATCTCGGCCGGCAAATAGTGGCTGGCGTTGCAGCCGAGCCCGTCCTTGATGCCGAACTCGACCCAGGTCTGCGGCAGCACGCGCTCGATGCTGCGGCGGGTGATCTTGCCGGTCGTGAACGCGTGGCCGGCGATCACGGTCGGCGTCTCGCACAGCACCGTGGTGACGCGCTGCGCAGCGAGCTGGCGGCGGTCCAGCGTGCCGAAATCGGTGAACTGGCCCTTGGTCGAGGTCGGATTGACGCGATGGCAGAAATTGTCCTCGCCGCCGGCATAGAGTTTGACGTCGGCGGGCAGCCTGTCGCGGAATTTATCAAGGAAGCCGTTGAGGCCGCCGAAATGGTCGTAGTGCCCGTGGCTCACGATCAGGGCGTCGAGCTTCGACGGATCGACGCCGGTAAGCTCCATGTTGTTGATCAGGACTTCGGGCGTGTAGCCATAGTCCAGCATCAGCGTGCGCTGGGCGCCCTTGGCCTCCGATTCCAGCCACAGCGACAGGCCCCATTCATTGTGCAGCGATTTGCGGAAGTCGGTGCCGCGCGCCGCCGGCGCAATCGAGACGCCGTGCGCCTGCTTCGGCCGCAGGAACAGGTCGAAGCTTGAATCGACCAGCACCCGGATCGAGAGCTTGTCGACGGTCGGCACCTCGATCGGCGCGGCGCTCGCGATCTCGACGCAGGAGAATGCGCCCGCAGCCGCGGCGCCGGCGAAGGCCGCCGAACCCTTGAGGAAATCTCGTCGTGCCAAATCCCGTGTCATTGCAATGCCCCATGTTCTGAAAATCGTCCAACGCAATCCCGGCCAAGCCTATGAGCAATCGGGGCGCGGCTCAATCGCGCGCTTGCGTCGGCCGCAGATCACATTCGCGCGCGGTGCAATGCGCACGCCATTGACTTGGGCGCGGGTTTGCGTCCAACTCCATGCATCCGCATCTTTCTTGCCGATGCACGTCATTTCATCTCCAGCAATGCAGGATCACGTCCATGATCGACCTCCACTACTGGTCCACGCCGAACGGTCACAAGATCACGATGTTCCTCGAGGAGACGGGACTGGAGTACAAGATTTTCCCGGTGAACATCGGCAAGGGCGATCAGTTCAAGCCGGACTTCCTGCAGGTCGCGCCGAACAACCGCATTCCGGCGATCGTCGACCACGCGCCGAAGGGCGGCGGCAAGCCGGTCTCCTTGTTCGAATCCGGCGCGATCCTGCTCTATCTCGCCGAGAAGACCGGGCAATTCCTGCCCGAGGATCTCTACGGACGTTATGACGCGATCCAGTGGACGTTCTGGCAAATGGGCGGGCTCGGGCCGATGGCCGGGCAGAACCATCATTTCCGCAACTATGCGGTCGAGAAGCTGCCTTACGCGATCGATCGTTATGTCAACGAGACCAACCGGCTCTACGGCGTGCTCAACAAGCGCCTCGCCGACCGCGAGTTCATCGCCGGCGCCTATTCGATCGCCGACATGGCGAGCTATCCCTGGGTCGTGCCGTACAAGAACCAGGGCCAGGAGATCGACGATTTCCCGCATCTGAAGCGCTGGCTGGAGACCATCGGCAAGCGCCCGGCGACCGAGCGCGCCTATGCCAAGGCCAAGGAGGTCAATCCGAATTTCGGCCAGCCCGCGATCCGCACCGAGGAAGAACGGAAACTGCTGTTCGGGCAGACGGCGGCAGTGGTGCGGTAAGACTCTCCGCGTCATTGCGAGCGAAGCGAAGCAATCCATCGAACCGCAGATGCGGAGCAATGGATTGCTTCGTCGCTTCGCTCCTCGCAATGACGGACGCGGAACGAGTGTGCCTTACGCCCCGACATACTTCGCCGGCCGCCGCTCCTTCCACGCCGCCAACCCCTCGGCAAGATCGCGGCTCGGCACCAGCGCGGCGAATTGCTCGCTCTCGACCAGCAGTCCCTCGGCGATCGGCATGTTGAGCCCGCGCGTCACCGCGGTGATGGTGCTGGCGACGCTGCCCGGCGAGTGCCTGGTGATACGGCCGGCGAGCTCGCGCGCGGCATTCAGCAATTGATCGTGCGGCACGATCTGGTTGACCAGCCCGATCTCGCGCGCATGCTCGGGTGGGAAGGGATCGCCAGCCAGCAGCAATTCCAGCGCGCGCTTGCGGCCGGCGAGCCGCGGCAATCGCTGCGTGCCGCCGAAGGTCGGGGGCATGCCGAGCTTGATCTCGGGTTTGGCGAATAGCGCGCGGTCGCTGGCGATGGCGAGATGCACGGCTTCCGTGATCTCGCAGCCGCCGCCAAAGGCGAGCCCGTTGACCGCGGCGATGACCGGCTTCCTGAACGCTTCGAGCCGTGCCGTCATGGCTTGTCCGCGGCGGACGAAATCGCGCACCGCGACGGCGGCGCCTTGCTTGACGCTTTCCGAGAATTCCTTGATGTCGGCGCCCGCCGAGAAGGCGCGCTCGCCGGCGCCGGTCAGGATCACGGCGCGCACCGCGGCATCGCCCTCGATGCGGTCGAGCGCCGTCATCAGCCGGTCGATCAGCACGTAGCTCAGCGCATTGAGCTGCGCGGGACGGTTCAGCGTGATCAGGGCGATCCCGTCGTCGATGTCGAGCAGGATGGGGTCGGACATGGGCAGTCTCCGGCATTGCTGGGGCGATGCCGAATGTAGGCGCTGTCGCGAATTGTGTATATTTACTGGTCAGTATACATACGCTGTATGCCGAGACCCTCCGAGCCGACCCGCGAGCGTATCGTCCAGGCGGCGAGCGCGCTGTTCTACAATGAAGGCATCCGCCGCGTCAGCGTCGACGAGGTCGCGGCCAAGGCCGGTCTCACCAAGCGCACGCTGTATTACCACTTCAAGAGCAAGGACGACCTGGTCGCCGCCTATCTCGCCGCGCGCGACCAGCCGAACCTCGCGCTGTTCCGAAAATGGTTCGCGGAGGCCGAGGGCGGTTTGTCCGCAAAGGTCGAGGCGATCTTCAGGAACCTCGCGCGCTCGGCGCGGCATCCGAAGTGGAAGGGCTGCGGCTTCCTGCGCACCTCGGCCGAGCTCGCCAACATGCCCGGCCATCCCGCGATCAGGATCGGCGCCGCGCACAAGAAGAAGTTCGAGGACTGGCTGCGCGCGACCTTCGCCGAGCAGGAGATCGCCGATCCGCTCAAGCTGGCGCGACAGATCCTGCTGCTGCTGGACGGTTCGTTCGCCGTCGTGCTGCTGCATCGCGACGCTAGCTACATGGAGACGGCAGGCGAGGCCGCGCGGACACTGATCGAGACGGCGCTGACGAAGCCGGGCCGGAAACGGCGCGATTGACAGCGACGCGACGTCCCGGCATCCTCGCGTCGCTGCATGTAGGGCGCATCGGCGTTCGGCCGAAGGGGCAATGCCCACCTACGCGACGTCAACCGTAGCTGCGCCCATGCCCGATCTCGAAAACCTTCGCAAACAGGCCAAGCTGATCCTGCGCCGGCACCGTGATCGCTATCATCCGGTCGCCGCCCAGATCAGGTCCGGCCTGTCCCGCTTCAGCCAGATGACCGATTCCGACATCCTCGCGCACAGCTTCAAGCTGGGTGATGCGCAGGAGCTGGTCGCGCGGCAGCACGGGTTTGCGAGCTGGCAGGCGCTCAAGATAGGACTCCTGACCATGGTCGATCATGCAGATACCCAAACCGCCAAACCCGTCATCACCGCCGCCGAGCCGCAGCTGTTCGTCTCCGAGATCAACGCGGCGTGCGAATTCTTCACGCGCAAGCTCGGTTTCACCGTCGCCTTTACCTATGGCGAGCCGCCGTACTACGCGCAGGTGGCGCGCGACGTTGCGCGGATCAATCTACGCTGCGTCGCGGCGCCGTTGATCGATGGAGCGTTGCGCGATCGCGAGCAGCTGCTGGCGGCATCGCTGACGGTTGCGACCGCGGCGGAAATCAAGGCGTTGTTCCTGGAGTATCAGGCGGCTGGCGTAGATTTCTTCCAGACGCTGCGGCGGGAGCCCTGGGGTGCCAGGGACTTCATCGTCAAGGATCTGGACGGCAATCTGTTGCTATTCGCGGGACCTGCCGAATAATTGGCTCGTTGCCGCGACGGCGTAACGAGGTCTGCTCACGCCCTACACGATCGCCTTGGGGGCCAGGGACGCTTGCGGCGTTGGCGGGGCCGGAAACGGGGGCTGGCTACGAGTTGCATTCGCGCAACATCGTTCGGAAAGAAGGGGTGTTAACCTTCTTTCGCCATTGCGCGACCACGCCGTGAGCAGACAATCCGCATCGTCACATGCTTGCAATCTGGCTTCAGAAGAGCCCGTGGAGGCTGGGATAATGAATTCGCGGCGGGTGCGGGCGGCAGCGTTGAGCGGGACGGTGGTTCTGTCGGGCTGTATTGTTTCGTGGGTTGCGACGTCCGGTGCGGCTGGCATCGACAAGATCGATGCGTCGGTCACCAGTGCATCAGTTGATGATTCCCGCGCACCTACAGTCGTCGCCGATGCGGTATCAGCGACATCACCAGCAACTGCCACATCGAGCGCTGCCGTCGACGGCCCTCATGCACCGACCATGAGCGAACGGGAAGCGGCGGCGACGGCCCATGCTGTGCCGATCGTGCGCGAAACGGAACCTGTCGTCCGGGCCGGGTTGACCGATCCGGCACTGCCGCTGGACATCCAATCTCTCCCTGCTCCGGCCGCGGACACGCCGGATCCGGAGCCTCGCGTGGCCAGGCCGGCGGTGGACTCCGTCGAAATCCTCGACGAGTGCTGGGACGTCAACGCCTGCATCGATCGCTATCTGTGGGCGCTCTATCAAAGGACACCCAAGGAAGACACCATCAAGGTGCCAGAGCAGAGGCAGGTGACGGTCAAGAGAAAGAAGAAGATGGTGACGGTCACCAGAACCTTCACCAGGCTTGTCGATGAGGATTTCGCCTGGAAGGATACCCAGGCAGCGGAAAGAGCCGGCATGCCGATGATGGACTACGTCATGGGAGGCGTGGATCGGAGCTTCAAGCTGAAGCTCTTTCATGTGCTTCTCGCGGCGGAACAGGCCGGCCTTTCGCCTGGTATCACCAGCGCCTTCCGCGATGACTACCGCCAGTCGATTGCAAGCGGGCTGAAGGCGGCCAGCAACAAGTCGTATCACGGCGGCAGCTTCCGTGGCGGCTACGGCCACGGGCTCGCGGCCGACATCGTCAGCATCGACGGCGCGACTCGCGACGACCGTTGGAAATCGTCGGAGAGGCTCTGGAAATGGGTCGACGCGCACGGCAGGGAGTTTGGCGTCGCGCGCCCCTACCTCAATTTCGACCCGCCCCATCTGGCGCCGATCGATGGCAAGGAATATGCCGCTCACCGCGGTGGCGGCACTACACCACAGGCGGCGCTGGACGCGAAGACGCGCAGCCGCCATGCGGCGCGCGATAGTCACGCCGCGGCGAAACGCGCAAAGACCGCGAAGTCATCGAAGGTGCGAACGATCTGAACTGCGCAAATTGTCGCCTGATGACGGCTCCGGCGTAACCCGCCAGCGTGTTATCCGAAGGGCTCGCAATGACGCTTAGAGCGCGCCGCGCTGCTGCAACAACGCCAGCACCGCGTTGAGGTCGGGCAGCACGGCTGCGCATTTCGCGCGCGTCTCTTCCGTTGGCGGTGCGATGTCCGGCACCATCAGGGTGATCGCGCCGGCGGTGTGCGCGGCGGCGACGCCGTGGTTGGAGTCCTCGACCGCGATGCAGGCCGCAGGCCGCACACCGAGCCGCGCGGCGGCCTTGAGATAGAGTGCCGGATCCGGCTTGCCGTGCGTCACGTCGTCGAGCGTCAGCAGTGTCTCGAAGCGATCGCGGATGCCGGCAAGCGTGAGGTTGCGTTCGGCGGAGCGGCGCGACGACGAAGTGACGATCGCCATCGGGCGTTTCGCCGCGGCGATGGCATCGAGCAGGGCGAGCGTGCCGGGCTTGAGCGGCAGGCCCGCGTCCATCATCCGATCGCGATGTTCGATGAAGGCCCGATTGATGTCGTCGAGCGGAAGCGCGGGGCCGTAATGCTCGCGCAGCATCGCCTCGCAGACCGGGCCGGGAAGCCCGACCATGGCATGGCACAGCGCGACGACGCCGTCAGTGTAGCCGCATGCATTGAGCGCAGCGACGAGGCTCTCGAAGTAGACCTTCTCGGTGTCGAGCAGCGTGCCGTCCATGTCGAGCAGGATGGCGTCCACGGTCCAGCGTGCGTTCGCCGCTGCCTGCTGTTGCGCAAGTTTCCGCAAGCAGGCCGGGCACAGGCAGTCGCTGCCGTCGCCCGGCATCGGCAGACGGAAGCTCTCGTCGGAACACCAGCACGATCCCGTCAGCGAGCAGGAGAATTCGCTGCCGCACGCCGTGCAGGCAAGCCGGCGCGGCGAAGCTTGTTCAGAACGATCGTTCGACGAGAGGTCCATTCTAACCGCGATTTAATGCACGAATTAATCTCGGGTTCATCCCGGACCGCGCTATGATGCCGCGTAACTGATATAGCCGGGATCGGCCGTTAAGGGAATTCTGATGGCCCGTGATTCGCAAGCGGCGCTGATTGCGCTCAACCGGTTCGGATTCGGCGCCCGCGGCGGGGCGGCCGGCGATTTCATCAACGCTGCATCCGATCCGCGCGGTTTCGTGCTGGCGGAACTGGCGCGTCCGAACGGGGCGCTGCTCGAAGTGCCCGGCCTGCTCTCGACGCCGGAACTCGGCAAGCAGGTGTTCGACTATCAGTTCGAGATCAAGCAGGCGCGCGATGCCGCGAAGGCGGCGCAGCAGGGCGCGAGCGAGACGCCGCCGCAAGGCGCGGACGCCACGGCGCAGCAGCGGCGTAACCTGTCATTGTCGTCGGCCGCCAAGGAAATCGCCGGCAAGGATCCGGCGATGCAGGCGCAGGCGGCGGATGGCGCCAACGCGGCGATGACGCCGTCCACCACGATGCAGTCATCGGTTAATCCACCGAAGCCGCCGGCGCAGCCGCTCAACATCATCCAGAAGACGTACCGTGCCGAGGCGCTGGCGCGGCTGCAACGCGGTGTGGTCGCCGATTGCGGATTCGTCGAACGGCTCGTGGCGTTCTGGTCCAACCATTTCTGCATCTCGGCCAACAAGGGCGCGCTGGCGCGGATGTGGGCCGGCTCATTCGAGCGCGAGGCGATCCGTCCGCACGTGCTCGGCCGCTTCTCGGACATGCTGAAGGCGGTCGAGCAGCATCCGGCGATGTTGTTCTTCCTCGACAACCAGCAATCGCTCGGCCCGGACTCGCGCGCCGGCATCAACCGCCACCGCGGCCTCAACGAGAACCTCGCCCGCGAGATCATGGAGCTGCATACGCTGGGCGTCGACGGCGGCTACACCCAGGGCGACGTGACGTCGTTCGCGCGGGTCATCACCGGCTGGACCTTCGCCGGACGGCAGGGCCAGCTCGGCGCGCCCGGCAGCTTCGTGTTCAATGCCAACGCGCATGAGCCCGGCGCCCAGCAGGTGCTGGGCAAGACCTATGCGCAGGCCGGGATCGCGCAGGGCGAGGCGGTGCTGTCGGACATCGCGCGGCATCCCTCGACCGCGAAATTCATCGCGACCAAGTTCGCGCGCCATTTCGTCGCCGACGATCCGGCGCCGGCGCTGGTGGCGAAGCTGCAAGAGACCTTCACCAAGACCGACGGTGATCTCAGGGCGTTCACCACGGCACTCGTTGGGGCCAACGAGGCGTGGCAGGCGCCGCTGACCAAAATGCGCTCGCCGTACGACTTCCTGGTCGCGTCCGGTCGCCTGCTGGCGCGCAATCCCGAGGACCCGGGGCGCTATCTCAACGGCCTCAATGTGCTCGGCCAGCCGCTGTGGTCGCCGGCCGGGCCGAACGGCTTTCCGGATACCGCCGCGGCCTGGGCAGCGCCTGAAGGCCTCAAGCTCAGGCTCGACATCTCGGCGCAGGTCGCCTCCCAGCTCGCCGACAAGTTCGATCCGCGCGACCTGCTCGAGCTGATTGCGGCGGATGCCGCCTCGCCTGAGACGCGGCGCACCATCGAGCGCGCGGAGACGAAGCAGCAGGCGTTGGCGCTGCTGTTGATGTCGCCGGAATTCCAGAGGAGATGACGATGGATTGCTCCGAGAGCCTGATGATGCAGGCGACGTCGCGGCGGACGCTGCTGCTCGGCGGTGCCTCGTTTGCCGCCTGGGCGTATTTGCCGAAATTCGCGCGCGCGGCCGATGGCCGCGATCCGCGCTTCGTCACCATCATCCTGCGCGGCGCGCTCGACGGTCTGGCGACGGTCGCGCCGGTCGGCGATCCCGACTATGCCAGCCTGCATGGCGCGATCGCGCTGCGGCCCGATGGGCCGAACGCGGCGTTGATGCTGGATCAGTTCTTCGGCCTGCATCCGGCGATGCCGGAATTCGCGCGGATGTATCGCGCCAAACAGGCCGCGGTGGTGCATGCGGTGGCGACCTCGTATCGCGACCGTTCGCATTTCGATGGCCAGGACGTGCTGGAGAGCGGCTTCTCCGGTCCCGGCCGCGTGCAGTCCGGCTGGCTCAACCGTGCGCTGGAGGCGCTGCCGAAGGGCGAGCGGGTGATGAGTGCGCTTGCGGTCGGCCCGACCACGGCGCTGGTGCTGCGCGGCGCCGCGCCGACCGTCGGCTGGGCGCCGACGGCGTTGCCGCAGGCCGCGGACGACACCGCGATGCGGCTGCTCGATCTCTACCAGCACCGCGATCCGGCGCTGGCCAGTGCGCTGACGCAAGGCTTGCAGCTCGAGAAGCAGGCGCAGGGCGATGAGATGAAGCCGAAGCCCGGTGGTGGTGGCGCGGCGGCAATGCGGCTGGTGGCGCGCGGCGCCGCCAAGCTGATGGCGGCGGACGATGGTCCGCGGATCGGCGCGCTGGCCTTCGACGGCTGGGATACCCATGCCAATGAGGGCGGCCCGGTCGGCCGGCTGGCGCAACTGCTCGGCGGTCTCGACGGCGCGCTGGCGGAATTCCAGAGCGGCCTCGGCGCGCGCTGGCGCGATACCGTGATCGTGGTCGCCACCGAATTCGGCCGCACCGCGCGGATCAACGGCACCGAGGGCACCGACCACGGCACCGGAACCATCGCGCTGCTCGCCGGTGGCGCGGTGAATGGCGGCCGCATGATCACCGACTGGCCCGGTCTGAAGCCGGCCAATCTCTACCAGGCCCGTGATCTCGCCGCGACCACCGACCTGCGCGCCGTGATCAAGGGCGTGCTGCACGACCAGTTCGGCCTCGGCGAGCGCGTGCTGGCGGACACGGTGTTTCCGGACAGCGCGCCGGCGAAGCCGATGAAGGGGCTGGTGGTGTAAGCGCGCCACAACCACGGCGTCGTCCCGGCGAAGGCCGGGACCCATTGCCACCGAACTCGATTGTTGGAAAACGCTGGAGCCACAGCGACGCCATAACCGCATATCTGTGGTTATGGGTCCCGGCCTTCGACGGGACGACGCCGGTAATTACCCCTTCGTGATCCCGTCGATCTCCGCCATCTCCTCCGCCGTCAGCTTCCAGTTGATCGCTTTCACGTTCTGCTCGACCTGCTCGGGGCGGGTGGCACCGGCGATCACGCTTGCGACTTGCGGGCGGGCGGCGAGCCAGGAGAAGGCGAGTTCGAGCATGGTGTGGCCGCGCGCCTGCGCGAAGGCTTGCAGCTTCTCGACGATGGCCTCGTTGCGTGGCGTCACGTAACGATCCTTCAGCGCCGGCGATTTGGCGAAGCGGGTGTCGGCGGGAGCGGCGGCGCCGCGCTGGTATTTGCCGGTCAACAGGCCGCTTGCGAGCGGGAAGAACGGCAGCAGGCCGAGATTGTAGGCTTGCGCCGCCGGCAGCAGGTCCTTCTCGATGTCGCGCACCACGAGGCTGTATTCGTCCTGGCAGGACACGAAGCGGCTCACGTTCATCTGCCGCGCGACATATTCCGCCTCCGCGATGCGCCAGGCCGGGAAGTTGGAGTTGCCGATGTAACGCACCTTGCCCTGGCGGACGAGATCGTCGAGCGCGCGAAGCGTCTCGTCGATCGGCGTCAGCGGGTCGTAATCGTGCTGCTGGTAGAGATCGATGTAGTCGGTCTTCAGCCGCGTCAGGCTCGCTTCGACCGCCGACATGATGTAGCGCCGCGAGGCGCCCTGTTTGGTACCGTCGGTCGCCATCGGCTTGGCGTATTTGGTCGCGAGCACGACGTCCTTGCGGCGATCGCCCAGCACGGTGCCGAGCACGGTCTCCGAGCCGCCCATGCCGGCATAGATGTCGGCGGTGTCGAACAGCGTGATGCCGAGGTCAATCGCCTTGTGGATCACCTTGCGCGAGGTTTCGAGATCGGTGCGCTGGC
The DNA here is from genome assembly GCF_002831585.1 of Bradyrhizobium sp. SK17. Classification (GTDB taxonomy): domain Bacteria; phylum Pseudomonadota; class Alphaproteobacteria; order Rhizobiales; family Xanthobacteraceae; genus Bradyrhizobium. The sequence continues at coordinate 2,672,773 of NZ_CP025113.1, forward strand.
CGAAATTGTTGCAGCCGATGCCGACTGCGGACACGCGCAGGCCGGAGCCGCCGAGATTGCGAATTTCCATGAGACAATCCTGTGGGATAGGCGAGGGGTCGCGCATTGTGACGGTCGCGTCGCGGGCCGGCAAGGTGTCGCCCTACCGCCGATCGTGCATGGCAATGCCGCAAAAAAAGCGGTCCCGGTCAGACGCGGCGACTGACGGGGACCGCTCGGGGCGCGAGATCTGAGACGGGGGGCCTGATCTTACGCAAGCAAAAGCCTAGCCGGGCTTTGTAACGCGCCGGTGACATCTCTGTGCAATCCACAAACCGCGATCGTGCTCAGAGAATCTTGCGATAGATGACGAAGCCGGGCTTGTCCGCGACCTTATCGTAAAGCTGCATTGCGGTGTGGTTGGTCTCGTGTGTCTGCCAGTAGACGCGCGGCGATCCCACAAGCCGGGCCTGGGCGTAGACGCCGTTGATCAAGGCGCGGCCGACGCCCTTGCCGCGCGCGGCCTGGCCGGTGAACAGGTCCTGCAAGTAGCAGGTCGGGGCGATCGCCGTGGTCGACCGGTGAAACAGATAGTGCGTCAACCCGAGCAGTGTGCCGCCGGCGTCGGCGACGAGTGCATGCACCGGCTCATAGGCATCGAAGAAACGCTGCCACGTCATCGCGGTGATCTCGGGCGCGAGCGCGGTCGGTCCGGACCGCCCATAGAAGGCATTGTAGCCGTCCCACAAGGGAAGCCACTGGTCGTAGTCGTCGCGCGTGACGAAGCGGATGGTAACGTCGTCGGCCATGATCGATCCTGCGTTGCGCGATGCGTGCGCATCGCTGCAATCTTCTATCGGGGCGGAGATGCAGGATCAATTGCGAACGAGGGCGCGCCTCACTCGGCGGCGCGCATGAGCCGCGCCAGATGGCGTTCGCGCCCGGCGCGCCGGGCGCGATATTCGTCGGCCCGGGCGGGATCGTCGGTGTGGCGGACCAGGTCGGTCACCGGCGTGTAGCTCAGCATGCGGCCACCGTCCGGCAGCGCGGTGCAGCTGAAGCGCAGCACCTGGCCGTCGGCGAGATCGAGGTTGATCGGCGTGGAATCGCCTGCGCGCATCATCTCGATGCGCTTGGTGATGAACGCGCTCAGCTCGTCTTCCGGCAGTTCGTAGGCGCCGGTGTCGCGGCCATGATACATCAGCGCGACGAAGGGCGGCTTGCTCTCGGCCTGGGCATCCGTCAGCGCGAAATAATCGCGGAAGGCGCGGTTGATGAATTCGGCGCGGGTGTCGGCATCGAGCAGCACGATGCCGATGTCGACCTGGTCGAGCGCAGCGGCGAGCCGTGCCGCGGTGGCGTGATGCTGCTGGTCTGCGGCAAAGGCGTCGATCCATTTTTGTCGCAGCATCCCGGTGATCAAGGCGGTGCCGGCGGCGGTCGCGGCCAGCATCAGCATCCGCGCCACGTCGGCGGCGTCGTATCCGGGCAGCGCGCGATGATCGAGGAAGAACAGCGCCGAGGCGGCCACCGCGGTCGCCGCCGAGATCAGTCCGGAGGTGATGCCGTTGATCGAACTCGCCAGCGCGACGATGCAGACGAACAGCGGTGCGGGATTGGGAACCGCGACGACCAGGCGATCGATCAGGAAGGCGGCGAGCGCTGTGATCGCCGTCAAGGCCGGACCTGAAATGGCACGCCATTCGAACCGCATGCGCGTTCTCGCTGTCTGTTTGTCAAACGAACGACAGGCCCATAGTTTGACGACAGCGCCGCAACGGCGCCGGCATTTCCGCTCCGACTGTTAAGAGGCGGTTGCCGCGGCCAGGCGAGCTTTCGCAGCCTTCAATTCAAATGATATGCAGATCGGCATTGAACCCGGTTTCGAGCCTGCCGGTTGCCGCCTGCCTTGCCCGCAAGAGGACATCGATGCCCGCCATTTCGCCGTCGCTGCTGCCGATCCTGATGCTGTTCGCGTCGAATGTCTTCATGACCTTTGCCTGGTACGGTCATCTCAAGTTCAAGAATCATCCGCTCCCCATCGTCATCATGGTGAGTTGGGGCATCGCGTTCTTCGAATACTGGTTGGCGGTGCCGGCCAATCGCTGGGGCAGTGCGGTCTACTCGGCGGCGCAGCTCAAGACCATGCAGGAGGTGATCACGCTGGTCGTGTTCGCCGGCTTCTCGGTGCTGTACCTGAAGGAGCCGCTGGGCTGGAATCACGCGCTCGGATTTGCCTTCATCGCCGCCGGCGCGTTCTTCATCTTCCACAAATGGAGCTAGACGTTGCGCACCGTCATGGCCCGGCACAAGGCCGGGCATGACGAGGTTGCGTTGAGCGCAAATGCATTTGCCCGGCGCTCTAGTGCTGCGGAGCCGGTTTGGCGGCAGGCGCCGTTACGTGCGCCGGCCGCGCGCGGTCCTCGCCCTGCGTGCCGGTCACGATCAGCAGCGACGCCGCCAGCAGGATCGCCACCGACAGCGTCACGGTCACAAGTCCGACGGGGGTCTTCATCATGTCGCGCCGCTGTCTCTCCCGCGCCTTGCCGCGGATCAGGTGCCAATCGGGAAATGCTTGATTACGCCGGGACCGGAATTGCCATGGTGATGTTGCTCGACAGCACCGTCACGGCGACCACCAGGCACAGCGTCAGCGCGCCAAGCGCGAGCGACGCGGCGATCGCGTTGGTCAGCCGGGATGATGCCACTGGGGCAGGGCGGCCATGGAAGCCTACCGTGCCGGACCACCGTCTCATGGTCTAAATCCCTCAGGTCGCGAGCGAATCACTCGCGACATCCGAGCAAATCTGCCGATCGTCACAGGCAACATTGCGGCGGCCGGCCTGCCCGAAAATGGCTAAAATGCGGCTGTGGCGGGCTTTTTGCCCGCTGTTTGGGCAGTTTCCCCGCTATTCCCGCTTTTCAGACGCCGGCCACCAGGCGAGCCGGAGGCTCGGCCTCGGTTCCGGGCCGCCAATCCATCGAGACGAATCCGGGGGTCTGCTCGACCCGCTTCAACCAGGCGCGGATCGACGGAAAGGTCGCCAGGTCGAAGTCGCAGCGGTCGGCGACGTGGGTGTAGCCATAGAGCGCGATGTCGGCGACGGTGAATTGCTCGGCGGCGAAGAACGAGTGTCCCTTGAGGTGATTTTCCATCACCTGGAGCGCCGCGTAGCCGCGCTCCATCCAGTCCTCCAGCGCGTGGGTCTGCAAGTCGCGCCCGCCCTTGACCAGCGACAGCCAGAAATAGGCGGCGCCGATGTTCGGCTCCAGCGCGTGCTGTTCGAAGAACATCCATTGCAGCGCCTCGGCGCGCTCGATCCGCGATTCCGGCGCCAGCGGCGTTCCGATCGCGACATACCAGAGGATGGCGTTGGACTCGGCGAGGTGGCGGCCTTCGGCGACCTCGAGCAGCGGCACCTGGCCGCTCGGATTCTTGGCCAGGAAGTCCGGGGTACGGCTCTCGCCGCGCAGGATGTCGATCTCGATCGCCTCGTATGGCGTGTTCAGCACGGCGAGCGCCAGCCGGACCTTGTAGCTGTTGCCGGAGCGCTGCATCGAATAGAGCTTGTACATTGCGTTGGGGTTCACTCGGTGCGTCGGGGTTCACTCGGTCAGGGAGACGGTACGCTCAAAAGTTGCGCGGCCTGTCACACCGCAACGCCGCTAAACAATGATGCCGACACCGGTGCGTCGCAAGCCCCGGAACATGGAAAAAGTCGAAACGTCTACCGCACTGCACGCGTGCAGAACGATTCCATCAACACGGCAGAACAACTCGGATCACGCTCGCGCGACGTCGTGCAAGGTGCCGGTCGGTGCCTCGCTCGTGCCTCGGCCGCCGTGCCAATTCACGAAACTTAACGCGCGATGCGACAGCCACTCGCCGCGCCGGACGGGCCTCTCCCTGCGCTGTCGGACAGCCGCCGCACTGCACATTGTCCTCGGAGCAATCCGCGCCAACGCACTTGCCTGGAGGCTGTTTCGGCAGGCCTGGCGCGCACGCGATCGAGCTTGCCGGATATGAGCTATTTGGCGCCGGAACTTGTGGAATATTGCGCATCCCGCGAGTCCTGCGCGAAAGATTTCCTGCATTGGCGCCAAGCTTCTTGCGATGCAGCGGCGACAGGCCTAGGGTGCCGCGATCCCATTCAAATCAAGTCGTGGCCCAGCCGCTCACGACGTTTGCCAGGAGATGATAATGGCCTTCCTGTCCGCTGCGCTCGACCGTGTGAAGCCGTCCGCAACGATCGCGGTCACGGACAAAGCACGCGCGCTGAAAGCCGCGGGCCGCAACGTCATCGGCCTCGGCGCCGGCGAGCCTGACTTCGACACGCCCGCCAACATCAAGCTGGCGGCGATCCACGCGATCGAAGCCGGCAAGACCAAGTACACCGATGTCGGCGGCATTCCGGAGCTCAAGGAAGCCATCATCAACAAGTTCTCGCGCGAGAACGGCCTGAGCTACAAGCCGAACCAGATCATCGTCGGCACCGGTGGCAAGCAGGTGCTCTACAATGCGCTGATGGCGACCATCAATCCGGGCGACGAGGTGATCATCCCCGCGCCGTACTGGGTCAGCTATCCCGAGATGGTTGCGCTCGCCGGCGGCGAGTCGGTGCCGGTGGTCTGCCCGGCCTCGACCGGCTTCAAGCTGCGCCCGCAAGATCTCGAGAAGGCGATCACGCCGAAGACCAAATGGGTGATCCTGTGCTCGCCGTCGAACCCGACCGGCTCGGCCTACACCAGGAGCGAGCTCAAGGCGATCACCGACGTGCTGGTCAAGCATCCGCATGTCTGGGTGATGACCGACGACATGTACGAGCACCTGGTCTATGACGACTTCGTCTTCACCACCGCGGCGCAGGTCGAGCCCAGCCTGTACGAGCGCACGCTGACCGTGAATGGCGTGTCGAAGGCCTATTGCATGACCGGCTGGCGCATCGGCTATGCCGGCGGCCCGGCGCCGCTGATCAAGGCGATGGCGACGATCCAGTCGCAGTCGACCTCGAACCCGTCGTCGATCGCGCAGTGGGCCTCGGTCGAGGCGCTCAACGGTCCGCAGGACTTCATCGCCGCGAACAACAAGGTGTTCAAGGAGCGCCGCGACCTCGTGGTTGCGATGCTCAACCAGGCGAGCGGCATCGAGTGCCCGCGGCCGGAAGGCGCGTTCTACGTCTATCCGTCCTGCGCCGGCACGATCGGCAAGACCGCGCCATCGGGCAAGGTGATCGACAACGACGAGGCGTTCGTCACCGAGCTGCTCGAGAGCGAGGGCGTCGCCGTGGTGCAGGGCTCGGCATTCGGGCTTGGACCCGCGTTCCGCATCTCCTACGCCACCAAGACGTCGGACCTCGAGGATGCCTGCAAGCGCATCCAGCGCTTCTGCGGCAATCTGAGGTAATCCGGTTTCGAACCAGAAAACCTCGAATCTGGAGACGCTCCCGCACCAGATGCGGGAGCGTTTCTGTTTGTGTACGTGGATCGCCCAGCGGTAAAAACGCAGAGTCAAATCACAACCTGCTCATCTCACGGTCCGTGTGCGCGAACATCAATGCCACACGCGGGAAGTTTTTACGGCCTCTTTGCGAACTGCCTTGTTTTGGACACGACCCTTGCATTGTGTCCGCGGCACAAATTCAGTTCACCTTGCGGAGACAAACCAATGCGACTTTCGACACTCACCCTTGCAGCGTTCGCGTTGCTGGCGCCGTTCGCCACTGCCAACGCGGCGCCCCAGCAGGTTCAGGCCGGGGTTCTGCAATGCCAGGGCGGCGAGAATGTCGGCTTCGTCGTCGGCTCGGTCGCCCGCCTCGAATGCGTGTTCCAGAGCGGTGGCCGCCGGCCCGAGCCGTATCTTGCGACCGTGAAGCGGATCGGCGTCGACCTCGGCTTCACCGGGCAGACCCAGCTCGCCTGGGCCGTCAGCGCGCCGACCACGGTGGTCCCGCGCGGCGCGCTCGCCGGCAGCTACGGCGGCTTCGGCGTCAACGCCTCGGTCGGCCTGGGCGCTGGCGGTAACTTCCTGTTCGGCGGTCCGAACAATGCCTACGCGCTGCAGCCGATCAGCCTGCAAGGCCAGACCGGCCTCAACGTCGCGGCTGGCATCGCCGGCATCGACCTCGAGCCGGTCCGTGCTGGCGGTCCGCGCCGTCATCACCATCACCGCCGTCATCATCGCCACCACTAAGCCGGTCGGCGTTCGATCAAAGAGGCCCGCGAAAGCGGGCCTCTTTTTTATGTGTCGTGTCTTGTCGATCGGGTGACAGGTTCTGCGCGATCGCCGGGGCATAGCAACGCCGCCACATCCCGCAACAATCGGTGGCCGGGCACCGCAAATTCTGGCTGCACATTCGACGTTATGGCATAGGATATGGAAGGCGCCGCAGACACGGCGCCGTTCTGTTCTCTGCTCGCGTCATGCCTCTCAGCCGGAGACTCCCCACCATGCGTCGCTTCATTCTCCTCGCCGGTGCTGCCATCGCCACGCTGGCGACCGCTATCGTTGGCGCCAGCGCCCAACAGCCGATCCAGCGCGTGCAGGTCGGTGTCCTGGAATGCCGCGGTGGCGCGAGCGTCGGCTTCATCGTCGGTTCCGTGACCCATCTCGGCTGCGTGCTGCGCGCCAGTGGCCTGCCCGAGGACCGCTACATCGCGACCATCCAGAAGGTCGGCATCGATCTCGGCATCACCCAGGAATCGGCGTTGGCCTGGGGCGTCTATGCGCCGGTGGACCGGCTCGGGCCCGGTGCGCTGTCGGGCAATTATGCAGGCGCACAGGGCAGCGCGACGCTCGGCGTCGGCGTCGGCGGCAACGTGCTGGTCGGCGGTTCCGACAACACCATTGCCCTGCAACCGCTCAGCGTGCAGGGCCAGGTCGGCGTCAACATCGCCGCCGGCCTCGAGAGCCTGGAACTGCGTCCGGGACGCTAGCCCCCGCGCGTAGCGTTCTCCAATCGGCCGAAGAAGCCGCGGGCTTCTTCGGCAACGATCGCGGGCGCTTCGACGTGAACATAGTGCCCGGTGTCGACGAACCTGATCGACGGTTCGCTCCAGTAATCTCCCAACCTGTCCGACCATTGGGGTGCGATCAGCGGATCGCGGCGGCCCCAGAGAAAGCGCGACGGGACCTCGATGCGCGGCTTCGCCGGCAGCCGGCCTTCCAGCCAGAGCCGGCGGTTGGGCGCTGACGAGAGATACCAGTCGAAGCCGCCCTGGATGTTGCCCGGCTTCATGAAGTTGTCGACATAGGCTTCCAGCAGGTCGGCGAACACGGCGGGATTGTCGTCCGACCAGTGGTCGAGGAAATGGCGGAAGTAGAGCCGGCAAGACTCGCGCGAGCTGCCGACCAGCTGCGCGGCCCATGGCAGTTGCTGGAAGTACTGGTACCAGACCTCGATCAAGTGACCGGGTTGGCCGTAGCGGTGGCCGAGGCCGGGATAGGGCGTGCACAGATAGAGCGTCCCGGTCAGCCGTTGCGGTGCATGGTGTGACATCGCCTGCATGACGTACGCGCCGAGGTCGCCGCCGATCGCGCCGAAGCTGGCATGGCCGAGCGCATCCATCACCGCGAACATATCGCGCGCGTGGTGCTCCGCGGTGGCCGACGCGTCGGGTCCCGCCGTCGGCTTGCCGGTATCGCCGCAGCCGCGCAGATCGGGCGCGATCAGCTCGAAGCTGTCGCCGAGATGCAGCATCAGCGGACGCCACACCAGCCAGAACTCCGGCCAGCCATGGAGCAGGAGCAGCGGCGGTCCGTTGCCGAAGCGCGCGACATTGACGTGCAAGCCGCCGATATCGATCCTCTGTTGCGTGATGCCTGCTGCGGCTGCGTCCGCGAAGGCTGTTTCCAATGCTGTCATGGCGACCTCCTGTGGTTTGCCGTAGGCTGTCCGCGTTGGCGCGTCCGGTCCAATACTGGTTCGATACGATTGCAGAGCCATTGCGTATGATGGTGGCGGCGGTGGTCGTGCTATATCGCCGGCATGGAATTGCGACACATCCGATATTTCGTGGCGCTCGGCGAGGAATTGAATTTCACCCGCGCCGCAGAGCGGCTGCACATCGCGCAACCGCCGCTGAGCCAGCAGATCCGCCAGCTCGAGGACGAGCTCGGCGTGACGCTGTTGCAGCGGAACAGCCGTCCGGTCCGCCTCACCGAGGCCGGCGTGCTGTTTCTTGCGCGCGCCCGTGCGCTGCTCGCGAGCTTCGAGGACGCAGTCGCCGACACCAGGCGCGTCGGCCGCGGCCAGGCGGGGAAACTTGCGCTCGGGTTCGTCGGCTCCGCCATGTTTGCCGGCCTTCCGGATGTTGTCGGCGCCTATCGCGACGCCTGTCCCGATGTCGAGCTCGTGCTCGACGAGATGCTGGCGGCGGAGATCGCCGAGGCGCTGCGGCGGCGCCGGATCGATGTCGGGTTCGCGCGTCCGGCGCTGCTGCCCGAAGCGGGCCTGGCCCAGCGCGTGATCCTCGAGGAGCCGTATGTCGCGGCGTTGCCGCGGACGCATCCGCTCGCCGCCCGGCGTAGCGTTGCGCTCGCCGAATTGTCCGATGATGCGTTCGTGCTTTATCCGGCGCGGCCGGAGCCTTCGGTCACCGGTTTGATCGTGGCGGCCTGCGCGGCCGCGGGCTTCACACCGCGGCTGGCGCAGGAGGTTCTGCATCTGCAAACCGCGATCGGGTTGATCGCCGCCGGCGTCGGTGTGTCGCTCGTTCCTGAAGCTGCGGCACGCGCGCAAACCGGGCGCGGGGTGGCCTACATTCCGCTCGCCAATCCTACAGTCATGGCGCCGCTTACCATTGCGTGGCGCGAGGAGGATGTTTCGCCTGCCGTGCAGCGCCTGCTCGAAATCGCGGCACGCTGGCGCGACATTTCGGCGCTGTAAGGAACATCCGCACCGGATGCAATCGTCCGGACATTGATGGTTGCACGCTGCGTCGGTCGATCTCCGTGCCGCCGCACCGCAGCGAAGTTTCCCGCTTGCCAAATGCCAAACGCAGGCAGAGCATGAACGGTCGCCGACCCAATCATGGGCCGAGCTCCAACACGAGGAGGCGGCAATGGGACAAGACGTCAGAAGTCCCCGAGGTCCACGGTGCATCGCATTGGTGGGCCCTTTCCAAAGCGGTAAAACCACACTTCTGGAAGCGATCCTGGCGCGCACGGGCGCCATCAAGAGTGCCGGCAGCGTCGATGCCGGAACCTCCGTCGGCGATGCCAGCCCCGAGGCACGGCAACACAAGATGGGTGTAGGCCTGACCGCCGCCACCACCAGCTTTATGGGTGACAGCTACACCTTTATCGATTGTCCCGGCTCCGTCGAATTCGCGCACGACATGCGTGCCGCGTTGCCGGCGGTCGATGCCGCGGTCGTGGTCTGCGAAGCCGATGAGAAGAAGCTGCCGCAGCTGCAAATCATCCTGCGCGAGCTCGAGGAGCTCGCAATCCCCCGTTTCCTGTTCCTGAACAAGATCGACCGCGCCAACAAGCGGGTCCGCGAAACGCTTGCGACGCTGCAACCAGCCTCGCGCGTGCCGTTGGTGCTGCGCCAGATCCCGATCTGGAACGGCGATCTGATCGAAGGCTTCGTCGATCTCGCGCTGGAGCGCGCCTTCGTCTATCGTGAGCACAAGCCGTCCGAGGTGATGGCGCTGGAGGGTGGCAATCTCGATCGCGAGAAGGAAGCGCGCTTCTCGATGCTGGAGAAGCTCGCCGATCACGACGACGCGCTGATGGAGCAATTGCTGGAGGATATCCAGCCGCCGCGCGACGCGGTGTTCGACGATCTCTCCCGCGAATTGCGCGAAGGCCTGATCTGTCCGGTGCTGCTTGGCGCCGCGAGCCGCGAAAACGGCGTGCTGCGCCTGATGAAGGCGTTGCGGCACGAGGCGCCCGGCATCACCGAGACCGCCGCGCGGCTCGGCATCAAGGAGCAGAAGGACGCGCTGGCCTACATATTCAAGACCGTGCATTTGCAGCACGGCGGCAAGCTGTCGCTGGCGCGCGTGCTTGCGGGCCGGCTCGACGACGGCGCGACATTGCAATCCTCGTCCGGCGAGAGCGGGCGCGTCTCCGGCATCCTCGCGGTCTCCGGCACGCACGACAGCAAGCGGCCGTCGGCGGAGGCTGGCGACTCGGTCGCGCTCGGCAAGCTCGATGCGATCAAGACCGGTGATACGGTCTCGAGCGGCAAGACCGCCCCGGCGTCGCTGGTCAAGGTCGATCCTGTGGCGGCGGTGCTGTCGATCTCGATATCCGCGACCGACCGCAAGGACGACGTCAAGCTCGGGCAAGCGCTGTTGCGGCTGAACGAGGAGGATCCGTCGCTGACGATGATCCAGAACCCGCGCACCCACGACACCGTGCTGTGGGGGCAGGGCGAGATGCACCTGCGCGTCGCGCAGGAGCGGCTCAAGGACCGCTACGGCGTTAGCGTCAAATCGCACCCGCCGGCGATCGGCTATCAGGAAACCATCCGCAAGGCCGTGACCCAGCGCGGCCGGCACAAGAAGCAGTCCGGCGGCCACGGCCAGTTCGGCGACGTCGTGCTCGACATCAAGCCGAAGCCGCGCGGCTCGGGCTTCGAATTCCACGAGAAGGTGGTCGGCGGCGCGGTGCCGCGCAACTACATCGGCGCGGTGGAGGAAGGCGTCGTCGACGCGCTGGCGCGGGGGCCGCTCGGCTTTCCGGTGATCGACCTCGACGTCACGCTGACCGACGGCTCCTATCACAGCGTCGACTCCTCCGATCTGGCGTTCCGCACCGCGGCGCGGATCGGGGTCAGCGAAGGCTTGCCGCAGTGCCAGCCGGTGCTGCTGGAGCCGATCCATCTGGTCGAGATCGTCTGTCCGACCGAGGCCACCGCCAAGATCAACGCGATCCTGTCGGCGCGGCGCGGCCAGATCCTCGGCTTCGACACCCGCGAGGGCTGGAGCGGCTGGGACTGCGTTCGCGCCACGATGCCGGAATCCGAGATCGGCGACCTCATCGTCGAGCTGCGCTCGGCCACCGCCGGCGCCGGCACCTTCACCCGTCAGTTCGACCGCATGGCCGAAGTCACGGGCCGTGCCGCCGACCAGATCATCGCCGCGCATCGCGACGCGGCGTGAGCTGGCCCTGCGATCACGCCCCGCGCGGGCGTGATCGTTGGCAGGACGCCGAGAGGCGGTTAGCTTGCGTCCCTGATGGGGGCGCAAGGACAGCATGCTTGAATCCCGCCGCAACCTGGCGCTGGCCTGCGCGCTCAGCGCCTTGGCCGGCTATGTCGACGGCATCGGCTATCTGCATCTCGGCGGGCTGTTCGTGTCGTTCATGAGCGGCAATTCGACCCGGCTGGGCGTGACGCTCGCCGAGGGGCATTGGCAGCATGCCCTGGAGGCGCTGGAGTTGATCGTGCTGTTCGTCGCTGGAGCGGCGGCCGGCAGCCTGATCGTGCTCAGCCGCATTGCGCATCGCCAGCCGCTGATCCTGCTGGTCGAGGCGCTGCTGCTGGCTGCGGCGGCCGGCGCCTATGCGTATGGCCTGCCGGCCACGGCGGTCGCGGCCATCGTGCTGGCGATGGGGCTCGAGAACGCCGTCTTCCAGCTCGAGGGCGGAGCCGGGCTCGGCCTCACCTATGTCACGGGGGCGCTGGTCAAGGCCGGCCAGCTGATCGCGGCCGCGCTGACCGGCGGGGCAGGCTGGGCCTGGCTGCCGAACCTGCTGCTGTGGGCGGCGCTGGTCGCCGGCGCGCTGCTCGGAGCTCTTGCCTACCGCTGGATCAATCTGGCCGCGGTCTGGTTCGCCGCGGCCACCGCCTTCGCCCTCAGTGCGCTGGTCGCGGCCACCGCGAAGCGGACGGATTGACAGGGCGCTTGCCTTGGCCGATGTCACGGCCATGACATCCTCGAGCCCGACATCCCAAGGCAAGACCCGTGCGGCGTGCCTGATCGGCTGGCCGGCGGCGCATTCCCGCTCGCCGCTGATCCATCATTACTGGCTGCGCACCCTCGGCATCGAGGGCGGCTATGTGATCGAGGCGGTGCCGCCGCAGGATTTCAAGGATTTCCTGTTCCGCCTGTCGCTGCGCGGTTTCGTCGGCGCCAACGTTACCCTTCCGCACAAGGAGCAGGCGCTGGCGCTGTCGACCCCGGATGAGCGTGCCCGCGCGGTCGGCGCCGCCAACACGCTGTGGTTCGCCGATGGCGAATTGCGCTCGACCAACACCGATGTCGAAGGCTTCATCAACAATCTCGACGCCTGCGCGCCCGGCTGGGACAAGGCGGAGGACGTGCTGGTGCTCGGCGCCGGCGGCGCGGCGCGCGCGGTGGTGTTCGGCCTGATCGAACGTGGGATCGCGCGCGTGCATCTGGTCAACCGCACCATCGACCGTGCCCGCGCGCTCGCAGAGCAGTTTGGCGCGCGCGTCCATCCGGCAACCTGGGACACGGTCGGCGATTTGCTGCCGCGTGCCGGTCTGCTCGTCAATACCACGTCGCTCGGCATGCACGGCCAGCCTCCGTTGGAGATCGATGTCGGGCTGTTGCCACAGGGCGCGGTTGTTTCCGATATTGTCTATGTCCCGCTGGTGACGCCGTTGCTGGCGGCCGCGCAGGCACGCTCCCTGAAGACCGCGGACGGGCTCGGCATGCTGCTGCACCAGGCGGTGCGCGGCTTTGAATTATGGTTCGGGCAGCGCCCTGAAGTCACCGCCGAACTGCGCGCGCTGGTCGAGGCCGATCTCACAAAGACTTGAGGCCGGGAATAGCCTCTCCGGGCCGGGGTCTCGTGCTACGTCACCCCGCGTTCTTCCCGGAGATCGATGATGCCTGCCAGTCGTTCCCATGTCATTCGTCCGTTCATCGCACTCGCGATGGTGACGGCGTCCACGCTCTCTGCGCTCGCGCAGCAGCCGCCGACGCCGACGCGGGTCCGTGGAACCGTCGAGAGCGTCGACGGCGATACGCTGGCGGTGAAGTCGCGCAGCGGCGAAGAGGTCAAGCTGCACATGGCGGGCAACATGGTGGTGCTTGGCCTGACCAAGATCGCGCTGTCCGACATCAAGGTCGGTTCCTTCATCGGCACGACCACGGTGCCCGGACCCGACGGCGTGCCGAAGGCGGTCGAGGTGCATGTGTTCCCCGAGAACATGCGCGGCACCGGCGAAGGGTCGCGGCCCTACGATCTGAAGCCGAACAGCAGCATGACCAACGCGACGGTCTCGCAATCCGTGGTCAGCAATGACGGCCAGACCTTGCTGGTCAAATACAAGGACGGCGAGAAGAAGGTGCAGGTCGGGCCGGATACGCCGGTCGTGACCTATGTTCCCGGTGACAAGACGGATCTGAAGGCCGGCGCCAAGGTCATCGCCTTCATGAAGAAATTGCCCGACGGCTCGTTCGAGACCGATCGCGTCAGCGTCGGCCGCGACGGGCTGACGCCGCCGATGTGACGTCAAGAACTCGCTCCCATCAAGGGGAGAAGGAAAGGAGCGTTGCATCACCTGTCCGTTATCGCAGTAACAGCCTGTCATCCCGCGCGTAGTTGTCCTGCATGTCCTCTCTCCCGCGGAGATGCGACACGCACGGAATACCGCCAATTCCCCGGTGTTCCCTGAATCGCCAGCCCAACCCATGAGGGACACCATGCCGAAATCGCCGCTCCTTGCCGCATTGCTTCTCGTTGCCTTTGCATCAGTCGCATCGGCGCAACAGCCGCCGACCACGCGCATTCGCGGCACCATCGAAGCCGTCGACGGCGCGATGCTGTCGATCAAGTCGCGCGACGGCACCGACATGAAGGTGCGGACGACCGACAACGTCGCGGTGTTCGGCGTCGCCAAGACCGACCTGTCGGAGATCAAGCCCGGTTCCTATATCGGCGTCACCGCGATGCCCGAGCCTGACGGAACGCAGAAGGCAATCGCAGTCCACATCTTCCCGGAGAACCAGCGTGGCGCCGCTGAGGGCTTTCGTCCATGGGATCTGCGCGCCAACTCGACCATGACCAACGCCACCGTCGCCGAGACGGTGAAGGGCACCGACGGCCAGAACATCACCGTGAAGTACAAGGACGGTGAGAAGAAGGTCGTGGTGCCGCCGGGCACGCCGATCGTCACCTTCGTCGCCGGCGACAAGTCGGAGCTGAAGCCGGGCGCCAAGATCATCATCTTCGGCGCGATGAAAAAGGACGACGGCACCCTGGAAGCCAACCGCGTCAATGTCGGGCGCGACGGCATCACCCCGCCGATGTGACGCGAAGCGTCATCCCGGGGCGATGCGTGGCATCGAACCCGGGATCTCGGGCCACACGCTACTCCGTCGTCCCGGCTTTCGCGGGGACGACGAAGAGTGTGTGGCTGGGAGCTAAACCGCCAGCACCTTGTCGTCGATCTCGGCGATCGTATTGACGCCGCACAGGCCCATCGTCGTGGTGAGCTCCTTGCCGAGGATGTCGAGCGCCTTGGCGACGCCTTGCTGCCCGCCGGCACCGAGGCCGTAGGCATAGGCGCGGCCGATCATGCAGGACTTCGCGCCGAGCGCCAGCGCGCGCATGATGTCCATGCCGGTACGGATGCCGCCGTCGAACATGATCTCGAGCTGCGAGCCGACCGCGTCGGCGATCTCGGGCAGCACCTCGATCGAGGAGGGGGCGCCGTCGAGCTGGCGGCCGCCATGGTTGGAGACCACGATCGCCTGCGCGCCGCTCTTGGCGGCAAGCTCGGCGTCCTCGACATCGAGAATGCCCTTCAGGATCAGCTTGCCCGGCCAGATGCTGCGGATCCAGTCGATGTCCTTCCAGTTCAGCGTGGTGTCGAACTGCGATGCCGTCCATTCCGACAGCTTGACGATGTCGTCCATGCCTTTGACGTGACCGGCGATGTTGCCGAAGGTGCGGCGCTTGCCTTGCAGCACGCCGGAGACCCAAGCCGGCTTGGTCGCGAAATCGATCAGCTTCGACAGCGACCATTCCGGCGGCACCGTCATGCCGTTCTTGATGTCCTGGTGGCGCTGGCCGATCACCTGCAAGTCGACGGTCAACACCAGCGCCGAGCATTTCGCCGCGATCGCGCGCTCGATCAGCGACTTGATGAAGCCGCGGTCCTTCATGACGTAGAGCTGGAACCAGAACGGCTTGTCGACGGCGGCTGCGATGTCCTCGATCGAGCAGATCGACATCGTGCTCTGGGTGAAGGGGATGCCGGCCGCCTGCGCCGCGCGGCAGGCATGGATCTCGCCGTCGCCATGCTGCATGCCGAGCAGGCCGACCGGCGCGAGGATCAGCGGCATCGCCGAGGGCTCGCCCAGGATCGTTGTCGCGAGGCTGCGCCTGGACACGTCGACCAGGATGCGCTGGCGGAACTTGATCTGTTGCAGGTCCTCAGAGTTGGCGCGCAGCGTGTCCTCGGTGTAGGAGCCGCGATCCGCATAGTCGAAGAACGCCTTCGGCACCCGGCGCTTGTGCAGCTGGCGCAGGTCTTCGATGCAGGTAATGTGCTTCATGGACGTTCCCGGCCCTTCTTCTTTGCCGCAAGTTCTGGGGCGAGTTCTTGCAGATGTTCGGTCCTGCCGTCATCTAGCATGGTTGGATGGCCTGCCAAATCGAAGACGGATGGGAGAGCACGATGACGCAATCAGGCTCGAAGCCGAAAGCGGATGAGAACGCCGAAAAGCGCCGGCTCGACGAGGCCCTGGAGGAGGGGCTGAAAGAGACGTTTCCCGGTTCCGACCCGGTCAACGTCACCCAGCCGGCCCCCACCAAGGGCGACCAGCACGTCAGGCGCAACGGCAAGGGGTAATGGCCGCGGGCCGTTTCCGGGATTGCGGTAGAGGCGGTAATATTATATTTTTCAGTGCCTTAAGGTCGAACCATGGGGTTCGGCGGCGGTAATGATTCATCATATTTTTTGAAGTCGTTTTAGCGTCTGACAGTCTATAAGGCCGATGCACGCTAGACTGGTGGGCGTTCGGGACTGTCTCGCCGTGTGGTTCGAGAGGTCCGTGTTGGGGGTATCATGAGCCGCAAATATTTCGGGACCGATGGAATTCGGGGCCGCGCCAATGGGCTGATCACGCCGGAGCTCGCGCTCAAGGTGGGGCAGGCCGCAGGCCTTGTGTTTCAGCGTGGCGACCATCGCCATCGGGTCGTCATCGGCAAGGACACGCGGCTGTCCGGCTACATGATCGAATACGCCATGGTCGCGGGCTTCACCTCGGTCGGCATGGACGTGCTGCTGCTCGGCCCGATGCCGACGCCGGCGGTCGCGATGCTGACCAAGTCGATGCGCGCCGACCTCGGCGTCATGATTTCGGCATCGCACAATCTGTTCGAGGACAACGGCATCAAGTTGTTCGGTCCGCAGGGCTTCAAGCTGTCGGACGACGTCGAGAAGCAGATCGAGCAACTGCTCGACGAATCGCTCGACCGCCGCCTGGCGCAGAGCGCGAGCCTCGGCCGTGCCCGCCGCATCGACGGCGTCCATGACCGCTACATCGAATTCGCCAAGCGTACCTTGCCGCGCGACCTCTCGCTCGACGGTCTGCGGGTCGTGATCGATTGCGCCAATGGCGCTGCCTACAAGGTGGTGCCCGAGGCGCTGTGGGAGCTCGGCGCCGATGTGGTGCCGATCGGGGTCGAACCGGACGGCTTCAACATCAACAAGGAATGCGGCTCGACCTCGCCCGAGGCGCTCGCCCGGAAGGTGCGCGAGATGCGCGCCGACATCGGCATTGCGCTCGACGGCGATGCCGACCGCGTCATCCTGGTCGATGAACGCGGCCATATCGTCGACGGCGACCAGCTGCTCGCGGTGATCGCACAGAGCTGGAAGGAAGACGGCCGTCTCGCCAAGCCCGGTATCGTCGCCACCGTGATGTCCAACCTCGGCCTCGAGCGGTTCCTGCAAGGCCATGGCGTGCAGCTGATCCGTACGCCCGTCGGCGACCGCTACGTGCTCGAGCAGATGCTGAGTGGCGGCTATAATCTCGGTGGCGAGCAATCCGGCCACATCATCCTGTCCGACTATGCGACGACCGGCGACGGCTTCGTTGCGGCGTTGCAGGTGCTCGCCGTGGTGCAGAAGCTGCGCCGGCCGGTCTCGGAAGTTTGCCGGCGTTTTGATCCATTGCCCCAAATTCTGAAGAACGTGCGCTATCGCAGCGGCAAGCCGCTCGACTCCGCCGAGGTCAAGTCCGCGATCACCGACGGCGAGAAGCGCCTCAACGGCCATGGCCGCCTCTTGATCCGTCCCTCCGGCACCGAGCCGGTGATCCGCGTCATGGGCGAGGGTGACGATCGCATCCTGGTGGAAGAGGTCGTCGACAACATCGTCAACGCACTCGGCCACGCCGCCGCGGCTTGAGCGCCGAGCTCTCCGGTCGACGTTTCCGTCATCCTGAGGAGCGGCCACTTGGCCGCGTCTCGAAGGATGCACCGCGATCAGCCGGGCCGTTCATCCTTCGAGACGCGGCCAAGTGGCCGCTCCTCAGGATGACGGGGCGACGAGACGGTAGCGGTGAGAACCACGCAACGCATCGCTGCCATCGGCTAGCGCAACTGGTCCCGGCTACCTTCGCGTCGTACGACACGGAGGTATTTGCGAATCCATTCCGGGAATGCTGCATTGAACAAGCCTGTCGTGAGCGAAGAGGCACTGGGCGAGCCGGTGCTGGTGCCGGAACTGACGGCGGCGCAGACCGCGAAGGCGGTCGTCGCGGGGCCGGCCTATGTGGTGCTCGCCGGCATCAGCTTCTCGCATTTCCTCAACGATACGATGCAGTCGCTGATCGCCTCGGTCTATCCGATCCTGAAGGATAATTACGCGCTCGACTTCGCCCAGATCGGCATGATCACGCTGGCGTTCCAGTTCACGGCCTCGCTGTTGCAGCCGCTGGTCGGGCATGTCACCGACAAGAAGGCGCAGCCGTTCTCGCTCGCGATCGGCATGGGCTTCACCTTCTTCGGCCTGTTGCTGCTCAGCGTCGCGCACTCCTACGGGATCATCCTGATCGCCGCGTCGCTGGTCGGGCTCGGCTCCGCAGTGTTCCACCCGGAATCCTCGCGCATCGCGCGGCTCGCTTCCGGCGGCCGTTACGGCTTCGCGCAATCGGTGTTCCAGCTCGGCGGCAGTTTCGGCACCTCGATGGGGCCGGTGCTGGCGGCCTTGATCGTGGTGCCGTTCGGCCAACCCTCGATCGCCTGGTTCTCCTCGATCGCGTTCCTCGCCATCGTGACCCTTTGGCGCATCGGCGTCTGGTACAAGCCGCAGATCGCGGCGAGGAAGGCCGCCGTCATCGAGCGCCATCCCGACCATCCGGATCAGCGGCGCGTGATGATCGCACTCGTCGTGCTGGTGGCGCTGCTGTTCTCCAAGCAGCTCTACGTCTCGAGCCTGTCGAGCTATTACATCTTCTACCTGATGGACAGGTTCGACGTCTCGACGCAGGCGGCGCAGCTCTACCTCTTCATCTTCCTCGCCGCGAACGCCGTGGGCACCTTCTTCGGCGGGCCGCTGGGTGATCGCTTCGGCCGCAAATACGTGATCTGGTTCTCGATCCTCGGTGCGCTGCCGTTCACGCTGGCGCTGCCCTATGCCGGCCTGTTCACGAGTGCCGTGCTGACGGTCGTGATCGGCCTGATCATCTCGTCGGCGACGTCGGCGATCATCGTGTTCGCGCAGGAACTGATGCCGCATCGCTTCGGCATGATCTCCGGCCTGTTTTTCGGCGTCGCGTTCGGGATCGGTGGTCTCGGCGCGGCGGTGCTCGGCAAGCTCGCCGACCACACCAGCATCGCCTACGTCTATCAGCTGTGCGCGTTCCTGCCGGCGATCGGTCTGCTCGCGGTGTTCCTGCCGAAGATGCCGAAGGCCGTTCGCTGAACGCGCGGCCGCGGAGCACCGACGGCGTACCAGCATTAAGCATTCGCTAACCCACGCGGCTTGCGTGCGCTGCAAACGGCGCGCGGATGTCAACGCTTCGTTAGCACCTGTGGCGGGATCGCCATGGTTCGCTGCCGCATGCGCGAATCTATGGACCCATAAGCAACAGCCGCAGCAGAAGGTGAGAGAAAATCAACCTTAAAAATTAGGGTTAAGTGCCGCTTAAACATTTGCTGCCATCGTCCGCCTGTGAGTTTCAGACGTGGGGCTTTTCGTGTCGCCTCACTTGGCCCAAAAGGACGAAGCCAATGCGTAGCGTAAAGACCCTGATTGCCGCGGGAGCGGCATCTCTGTTGTCCTCGGCGGCAGCGTTCGCTGCCGACATGCCCATCATGCCGCCGCCCCCGATGGCGTATGCTCCCCCGCCGGTCCAGGATTTCGGTGGCTGGTATCTGCGCGGCGATATCGGCATGACCAACACCAGCGGCAAGCTGCACGTCAACGCCTATGACACGCTGCCCGCCGGCACCGCGTTCAATCAGTACGGTACGGGCTTCGACAGCGGCATGCTGTTTGGCCTCGGCGTCGGCTATCAGTTCAATAGCTGGTTCCGCGCCGACATCACCGGTGAGTATCGCTCGAAGGTGAGCTTCAACGGCACCGACTTCTTCACGTTCCCCGGGCCGAGCTCGCTCGCTGACACTTATCATGGCGGCGTCCAGAGCTGGGTCGGCCTCGTGAACGTCTATGCCGATCTCGGCACCTGGGGTTGCTTGACCCCGTTCATCGGCGCTGGTGTCGGTGCCGCTGTGATCAAAACCTCGGCCTTCTCCGACAATGCGACGTTCCCGAGCGGATCCGGGCTGACCAGCTCGTACATCGCCGACGGCGCGACCAAGACCAACTTCGCCTGGGCACTGCATGCCGGTGTCGCCTACAAGGTCACCAACAACTTCACGGTTGAACTGGCCTATCGCTATCTCGACATGGGCACTGCCGGCCAGGGGCAGGGTCACTTCTTCGATGGCACGCCGGCCGGTCCCTCGAGCTTCCAGTATCGCGACATGACCTCGCAGGACGTCAAGCTTGGCGTGCGCTTCAACCTGCCCTGCTGCGACGTGCTGCCGCCTCCGCCGCCGCCGGTGCTGATCCGCAAGGGTTAATTTCGAGCCTTCACGGTTAACGATTGCAACGGCGCGGGACCATCCCGCGCCGTTTTGCTTTGCGTCCTGGGTTCGAACTTCCTGCAACTTGCATGCTTGAAAGCGGGCGACGACAACGATTGGTTAAGGTTAACAGGCGATGATCAACGCGCATTCGGTGAGTGGATGGAGCGTTGCGATGCGTAGGTTCTTGCTGGCGGCGATGATGTTCGGGGCGGCAACCGGCGCGCACGCGGCCGACATGCCCGATTTTCTTCGCGGCAGTCTTCCCGCTTCAAGCGCGCCCACCAGGAACTGGGACGGCTGGTATGCCGGTGGCCAGGTCGGTTACTCCTCGGCGACCACGGATTTCAGCCAGACGGTCGTCGGCCAGACGAACTACATCTTCCGCAACAGCGTGCTTCAGGAGCCGACGTCGCAATGGGCGCTGTTGAGCAAGGCCAGTACACAAGGCACCGGCTTCGGTGGCTTCGTCGGCCGTAACTACCAGTGGGACGATGTCGTGCTCGGCGTCGAAGCCAATTACAATTATATCGGCAATCTGGCGATGACGACCTCTGGCTCGATCGGGCCGCTGTCCATCATCAACCCGGCCGGTGACAATCCGCCTCCCGGCGTGACCGACATCTACCGGGTCCAGCTCGATGGCGCCGCCACCGCGCAGATCAGGGACGCGATCACGTTCAGGGGACGTGCTGGCTGGGCGACCGGAGACTTCCTGCCTTATATCTTCGGCGGCCTTGCCGTCGGCCGCATCGACGTCGCGCGCACCGTCACGAGCCAGGCATCGTTGCAGCAGGCTACGACCTCAACCAACCCCGTCACCGGCGCTACCACCACCACATACGGCCCGATCAATCCCCTGCCGCAAGTGTCGCAGACCCAGACCCAGGGCAGGTCCAATAACTACGCGGTCGGTTGGACCGCCGGCATCGGCATGGAATACATGCTCTGGGGCAATGTGTTCGTGCGCGGCGAATGGGAATACATCAGGTTCATGTCGGTCGAGAATACGGCGGTCACCGTGAACAGTGCGCGCGCCGGCATCGGCTACAAGTTCTGAGCAACGCCGCGTCGCTTGACTCCGTAATGTGCGGCTGATCGGATATCGTTCCGCAAGCGGAGCGACCTCACATGAAAATCTACGGCGACGCCAATTCAGGCAATTGCCTGAAGGTGAAGTGGGTGTGCGACAGGCTGGCGCTGCCATACACATGGGTCGAGATCGACACCATGAAGGGCGGCAGCCGGACGCCGGAATTCCTCACCCGCAACGGCTGGGGGCAGGTGCCGACGGCGGAGCTGGATGACGGCCGCACGCTCGCGCAATCCAACGCCATCATCCGCTACCTCGCGCGCGGCAGCGATCTGATCCCGAGCGAGGCTTATCGCGCGGCGCAGATGGATGCCTGGATGTTCTGGGAGCAGAACAGCCACGAGCCCTATGTCGCCGTCTGCCGCTTTCAGGCCGTGTATCTCGGCAAGGCCGTCTCGGAGATCGATCCGAATCTGTTGCAGCGCGGCCATATCGCGCTCGCTCATCTCGAGTGGCATCTGGCGGGCGCGCGATTCCTGGTCGGCGATGCGTTCTCGCTCGCCGACGTCTCGCTGCTCGCCTATACGCGGGTCGCGGAGGATGGTGGTCTCGAACTCAAGAATTATCCTATGGTCCGGCGCTGGATCGCCGATGCCGAGCAGGTGCTCGGACTGCCGCCGGCCCGCTGACCTCTGGTGCACACCGACATGACCCAAGCTTCATCGATCACGATTCGTCGCGCGCGCCGCGAGGATGTTGCCACCATCGTCAGCATGCTGGCGGATGATGCGCTCGGCCGTGCCCGCGAGCGGATCGAGGATCCGTTGCCGCAAGGCTATTATGAGGCATTCGAGCGGGTCGAACGCGATCCCAATCTGCAACTCGTCGTCGCCGTCGACGGGGAAGGAACTGTCGTCGGCTGCCTGCAACTCGCGGTGCTGGCTGGCATCAGCTCCCAGGGCGGCTGCCGCGGCCTGCTCGAGGATGTCCGCGTCGCAACGCATTGTCGCGGCCGCGGCATTGGCGAGCGGCTGGTGCAATGGGCGGTCGCGGAAGCGCGCGAGAGAGGTTGCATGATGGTCGAGCTGCTGACGCATCACACCCGCGTCGATGCGCAACGCTTCTATGAACGGCTTGGTTTTACACGCAGCCATGTCGGCATGACGATTCGCTTCTGAGGCGTGCGCAAGAGGTTGTGCCGCCTATCCGGCAATGCCTGCGGTAGTCGCTGCTCTGCTGTCCGGTTAAGAACCAGTAAACTACGCCGGTCTCCACGATTTTACCGGCCGGAACGAGTCCGATATGTCCAGCGTCTCCCACGGGGCGCGGGCAACTGGGGATTTGGATGTCGGATTATTCGATCGTGCGGGTCGGCAACGAGTACATCGTGCAGGCCGGCGATAAGAGCATTTTGAAAGTTTCGAGCAGGCGCAAGGCGGTCAAGCTGGTGACGCTTGCGACGGATCTGCTGGATCAGGGAACGACCGTGCAGACGCTTGAGCAATCCCCTTCAATCAGCCGTGATCGCGACGTGGTTCCGGACAAGTCCGAACTTCCTTGACGTTCGCCGACCTTTCCACTATCTGCGACGGCGGGATACCTCTCCCCACCGAGAGGCAGCTATCTGGAAGGGTAGATCATGACTGCAGCGAAGCCCGCTTCGCGGCCCAATGTGCCGCATTTCTCCTCCGGCCCGTGTGCCAAGCGCCCCGGCTGGAACCCCACCAATCTCAAGGATGCCGCCCTCGGCCGTTCGCACCGCGCGAAGGTCGGCAAGGCCAAGCTCAAACTCGCGATCGAACTGACGCGCGAAGTGCTTGAGGTGCCTGCCGATTACAAGATCGGTATCGTGCCGGCGTCGGACACCGGCGCGGTCGAGATGGCGCTGTGGTCGCTGCTCGGCGCGCGGCCCGTCACCACGCTCGCCTGGGAATCCTTCGGCGAGGGCTGGGTCAGCGATATCGTCAAGGAATTGAAGCTGAAGGACGTCACCAAGCTGAACGCGGCTTACGGTGAAATCCCCGATCTCTCCAAGGTCGATCCGGCGTCGGACGTCGTCTTCACCTGGAACGGCACCACGTCTGGCGTGCGCGTGCCGAACGCGGACTGGATCAGCGCGACCCGCGAAGGCCTGACGATCTGCGACGCCACCTCGGCCGCGTTCGCGCAGCCGCTTGATTTCGCCAAGCTCGATGTCGTCACCTTCTCCTGGCAGAAGGCGCTCGGCGGTGAGGCTGCGCACGGCATGCTGATCCTGTCGCCGCGCGCGGTGGAGCGGCTCGAGACCTACAAGCCGGCCTGGCCGCTGCCGAAGATCTTCCGCCTCACCAAGGGCGGCAAGCTCAACCAGGGCATCTTCGAAGGCGAAACCATCAACACGCCGTCGATGCTGTGCGTCGAGGATTATCTCGACGCGCTGGCCTGGGCGAAGTCGATCGGCGGGCTCAAGGCCCTGATCGCGCGCGCCGACGCCAACACCAAGGCGCTCGCCGACTGGAAGGCACGGACGCCCTGGATCGACTTCCTGGCCAAGGATCCTGCGATCCGCTCCAACACCTCGGTGTGCCTGAAGTTCACCGATCCCGCGATCACTTCGCTTCCCGCCGACGCCCAGGCCGACTTCTGCAAGAAGCTGGTCGCGCTGGTCGAGAAGGAGAACGCCGGCTTCGACTTCGCCTATTATCGCGATGCGCCGGCCGGCCTGCGGATCTGGTGCGGCGCCACCGTCGAAGCCAAGGACGTCGAACTGCTGACGCAGTGGATCGACTGGGCCTTTGCCGAGACCAAGGCAGCGTTGCCCAAGGCGGCTTGAAGAGGCGGCTTGAGCCTTCTCTTGTCACCTCTCCCCGTTGGGGAGAGGTCGGATTGCGCAGCAATCCGGGTGAGGGGCCTTCTCGGCTTGTTCCTCGCCTGCGGCTGCCCTTCACCCCAACCCACTCCCCGTAACAACGGGGCGAGGAAGAAGTGATCAGAGACTTCACCACATTGGTCCGCGCGACCCGCCCGCTGCCAGGCAGAGGAACAATCACATGACAAAACCCAAGGTTCTCATTTCCGACGCGCTGTCTCCCGCTGCCGTGCAGATCTTCAAGGACCGCGGCGTCGAGGTCGATTTCCAGCCCAACCTCGGCAAGGACAAGGACAAGCTCGCCGAGATCATCGGCAATTATGATGGCCTTGCGATCCGCTCGGCGACCAAGGCAACCGCCAAGATCCTCGAGAAGGCAACCCGGCTCAAGGTGATCGGCCGCGCCGGCATCGGCGTCGACAATGTCGAGATTCCCGCCGCGACGGCGAAGGGCATCATCGTGATGAACACGCCGTTCGGCAATTCGATCACGACCGCCGAGCATGCGATCACCTTGATGCTGGCGCTGGCGCGCGAGATCCCGCAGGCCGACGCCTCGACCCAGGCCGGCAAGTGGGAGAAGAACCGCTTCATGGGCGTCGAGATCACCGCCAAGACGCTCGGCGTGATCGGCTGCGGCAATATCGGCTCGATCGTCGCCGACCGCGCGCTCGGCCTGCGCATGAAGGTGATCGCGTTCGATCCGTTCCTGTCGCCGGAGCGCGCCAAGGACATCGGCGTCGAGAAGGTCGAGCTCGACGACCTCTTGAAGCGCGCCGATTTCATCACGCTGCACACCCCGCTGACCGAGAAGACCCGCAACGTGATCGACGCCGCCGCGCTCGCCAAGACCAAGAAGGGCGTCCGCATCATCAATTGCGCCCGCGGCGGCCTGGTCGACGAGCAGGCGCTGGTCGACGCGCTGAATTCCAAGCATGTCGCCGGCGCCGCCTTCGACGTGTTCTCCGAGGAGCCGGCGACGTCGAACGTGCTGTTCGGCCATCCCAACGTGATCTGCACCCCGCATCTCGGCGCCTCCACCACCGAGGCGCAGGAGAACGTCGCGCTGCAGGTCGCCGAGCAGATGTCGGATTATCTGCTGTCGGGCGCGATCTCGAACGCGGTCAACTTCCCCTCGATCACGGCGGAAGAGGCGCCGAAGCTGAAGCCGTTCATCGAACTCGCCGAGAAGCTCGGCTCGTTCGCCGGCCAGCTCACCGAGAGCGGCATCCTCAAGACCGCCATCACCTATGAGGGCCACGTCGCCGAGATGAAGATCAAGGCGATCACCTCGGCGGTGCTGTCCGGCCTGCTGCGTCCGATGCTGGGCGAGGTCAACGTGGTCTCGGCGCCGATCGTCGCCAAGGAGCGCGGCATGGTGGTCGACGAGGTCGTCCGCGCTGCGCAGAGCGACTATGAGAGCCTGATCACGGTCACGGTCGCCACCGAGCGCCAGGAGCGTTCGGTGTCCGGTACGGTCTACGCCGACGGCAAGCCGCGCCTCGTCGACATCAAGGGCATCCGCGTCGACGCCGAGTTCGGCAAATCGATGATCTACGTCACCAACGAAGACAAGCCGGGCTTCATCGGCGCGTTCGCGAGCCTGCTGGGTGATGCGAAAATCAATATTGCGACCTTCCATCTCGGTCGCGTCAAGCAGGGCGGCGATGCCATCGCGCTGGTCGAGGTCGACGGCGCGGTGCCGGCGGACCTGCTCGGCAAGGTGCAGTCTTTGCCGCAGGTGAAGCAGGCCAAGGCGCTGACGTTCTGATCCTGCGGGGATCTCCGGCCGTCAGCGATCGAACCCATAGAGCCGCGCCGGATTGTCGACCAGGATCGCGTCGCGGGTCTTTTCGCTGCCGGCCCACACCGCGAGCAGATCGAACAGCTCCGCGTCGTCGGGTTTGCGTGGTTCGGTGACGTGGGGCCAGTCGCTGCCCCAGACCAGGCGCTCGGGCGCCTCCTTGACGAAAGCCTGCGCGATCCGCGTCGCGTCGGCATAGGGCGGGCCCTGCTCGGTGTTGAGATAGGCGCCGGCGAGCTTGACCCAGGCGCGGTTCTTTCCCGCGAGATCGACGATGACGCGGAACGCCGGATGCTCCGGCCCCTGCTTGGGCGGTAACCGTCCCATGTGGTCGAACACGATCGGGCAGGGCAGGCGGTTCAGCAGCGCCGACGTCTCGACGATCTGATCGCCGGACATGTGAAGCTGGACGTGCCAGCCGAAGCCGGCGATGCGCTTGGCCAGCGGCTCGATCATGTCGATCGTGGTCACCGTGTCGCTCGGATTCCAGACACTGAAGCGTAGCCCCCGGATGCCGCCGGCATCGAGCCGCTTCAATTCCGTATCGGGTACGTCCGGATGACAGACACCGACGCCACGCCCGTTCTTGCCGAGCCGGCCGAGCGCATCCAGGATGCAGGCGTGGTCGGTGCGGTGAAACTTCGGTTGCACCGGAACGGCGCGCGTCGTTCCGATGCGGCGCTTGTGGAGCAGATAGTCGTCGAAGGTCGAACCCACGGGTTTGGTGGTTTCCGGTGTCGGAAAGCGGGGATCGATGATGTGGAAATGCGTGTCGCAGGCGTTCGCCGGGGCCCGCGTTTTCGGTGTCTCGATGCCGGACGAATTGGGGACCGTCCCGGCGACCGCTGAATGGGATCGGGCGAGCCCCGCTGCCGTTACGGCAGCCGCTCCGACGAATGTCCTTCGTGTCATCCGGTACGGCATTGAGGATTCTCCGTCACTTGCGGCTCTTGAGCAGAGGCGATCCTGTTCGGCGTCTCGCAGACCACCCCGGCCTCGACCAGCGCCGCGTAGCCGGCGCCATCGATACCGATTTCATCGAGCAATGCGCGATTGTGCTGGCCGAGCGCCGGCGCCGGAGTCCGGATCGAGCCCGGCGTCTGCGACAGCCGTGGCACCACGTGATGCATCGGGATTTGGCCCATCTCGGGATCGGGATAGTCGGCGATCAGGTCGCGAGCGATGACGTGGGGGTCGGTCATGATCTGCGGCGTGTCGTAGATCGGGCCGATCGTGACCTCGGCCTGCTCGAAGAAGGCGATGTTCTCGGCCTGCGTGCGCGCGCCGATGAATTCGCCGATGATGGCATCGAGCTCATCGGCGTGCCGCAGGCGGTCGGCGTTGGTGCGGAAGCGCGGGTCGTCAATCAGGTCGGGGCGGCCGATGGCGCGGAACAGCCGCTCCGCCATCTTCTGGATCGAGCCGGACAGGCTGACATAGTGTCCGTCGCCGCAGCGATAGGCATTGCGCGGTGCCGAATTGCTGGAGCGGCTGCCGGTGCGCTGTCTGACCTTGCCGGTGAGCCGGTAGTTCGCGGCCTGCGGGCTGAGGATTGCAAACAGCGGATCGAGCAGCGGCAGGTCGATCACCTGGCCGCGGCCGCCGTTGATCTCGACCTCGCGTAGCGCGATCATCGCGGCGGAGGCGCCGTAGATTCCGGCGACGCCGTCGGCGAGATACATCGGCGGCAACACCGGCTCGCGGTCGGCAAAGCCGTTGATGGCAGCGAAGCCGGATATGCCCTCGATCACGGTGCCGAAGCCCGGGCGCTGCGCGTATGGTCCGTCCTGTCCCCATCCGGAAATCCGGATGATGATCAGCGACGGATTGAGCGCCAGCAGCGCCTCCGGGGACAATCCCATCTTCTCCAATATGCCCGGCCGAAAGCTCTCGATGAAGATCTGTGCCGATGGCACCAGCTTCCGGATGATGTCGATCGCGCGAGGATCGCGCATCGACAGGCACAGGCTCTTCTTGTTGCGCGAATAGACCTTCCAGTGCGTCTCGATGCCCTCGGTCTTCCAGGCGCGCAGCGTGTCGCCTTCGGGCGGTTCGACCTTGATCACCTCCGCGCCGAAATCGCCGAGGATCTGCGTCAGCACGTTGCCGGCAAACAGGCGCGACAGGTCGAGGATACGGACGCCGTCCAGCGTTCCGCGCCGGCCGGGTTCGTAGTCGCGGGCGTGCAGTTGGTTCATGTCGTGACCTCGGTTGCGAATTTGTCGGCGAGCGCCACGACCGCACGGGCGCGTTCGACGAACGGTTTGTCGATCATGTGGCCATCGACGAGATAGGCGCCGACGCCGCGGGTATCGGCAATGGCGGCCGCGGACACCACTTTGCGTGCCCAGGCGATCTCGGCCGCATCGGGCATGAACGTTTCGTTGGCGATCGCGATCTGGCTCGGATGGATGCAGCTCTTGCCGGCGAAGCCGTGCGCCTTCGCCATCAGGCATTCGGCGCGGTAAGCGTCGGCGTCCTTGACGGCGGCAAAGGCGCCGTCGTAGGCGGCGACGCCGGCCTCGGCGGCCGCAAACCTCACTGCGAGGCGGACGTGAGCGAGCGCGTCGCGATCGGATCGTGCGATGCCGCAGGGTTCGAGCAGGTCGGCATAGCCGATCTGCAGCCCCACCACCCGCGGATGCGACCTGGCGAGTTCTGCCGCCTTGCGCAGACCTCTGGGGGTCTCGATGTTGAGCAGTACGCCGACCCGTCGCGACGAGGTCTGTAGCGTTTCAATCCTGGCGATCGCCTGGATCACGGCGCTTGCGTCCTCGGCCATCGGCAGGTTGACGATGTCGACCCGGGTTCCGGCCAACGCGTCGATGTCGGCGCCGAACTCGTCGGTACCGAACGCGTTCACCCGGACCACGATGGTCTTGTCGGACGCCGGCAGCTCGCGCAGGAACCTGGCGAGCAGCGCACGCGCTTGCGACTTCTGGCTTTGGGCGACGGCGTCCTCGAGATCGAATGACAGCGCATCGGCGGCGGAGCTCATCGCCTTGTCGAACAATTCGGGCCGCGAGGCCGGAACGAACAGTTTGCTTCGCATCAGCACGTCGCTCTCTCCGCCTAGATGACTTTGAAATGGGCCATCGCGACGATCGCGAGCGTCACGGTGATGGCGCCGCCGATCCGGGTCGCCACCTGCGCGAACGGCATCAGCTCCATCCGTTCGGCCGCAGTCAGGATCATGACGTCGCCGGTACCGCCAAGGCCGCTGTGGCAGGCGTTCACGATCGCGGTCTCGATCGGATACATCTTCAGCAGGCGGCCGACGTAGAACCCCGTCGCCGTCAGCGTCGCGACGGTCGCGATGATGGTGACCAGGTTGGCCGGATGGAACGCTTCCACCAGTTCGTGCCACGGCGTCAGCGCCACCGCGGTGGAAAACAGCAGCGGATAGGTCACCGCGATGACGAAGAAACGGAACACGACGCGCGCGCCTTCCTCCAGCGAAGCCGGTACCGCGCGGAGTAGCTTGACCAGCACGACCAGGAACAGCATGGCGACCGGAGCCGGCAGGCCGATCATGCTGTGGATCAGCGTACCAAACACGTAGATGGCGATGCCGGTGATACCGCCGGCTGCAACGGTCGCGACGTCGATGCGGGTGACACTCGAATGCGCGCGGTCGGAGACGGTATCCGCCGCATCGCCGGCGCCAGGCTGGAGCTGGCCGTTGCCGGTGAGATCCGGTCGCCGTTTTCCGAGCGAGTTCAGCGCGCCGCAGCAGATGATGGCGACCAGATTGCCGAAGAACACCAGCGGCAGGATCTGGCCGAGCATGGCGCCCTGGTTGAGACCCAGTGCCTCCGCATAGCCGACCGAGAGCGGGATCGCGCCTTCGCCGACGCCGCCAGCCATGACCGGCACGACCACGTAGAGGATCGAACGCCAGAACCCGATCCCGCACAACCAGCCGACCGTGCCGCCGACGCCGAGTGCGAGGACCGAGCCGCTGATCAGCGGAATGAAGATCTTGACGAATCCCTGGATCAGGACGCGGCGGTCCATGCTCAGAATCGAGCCGACCACAACGGCGGTGATGAAAAGATAGATGAAGTTGGTGGACTTGGTGAATGTCGTGACCTGCTGCACCAGCGGTGCCGGCAGGAGTTGATGCGCGACCAGGAACGAAGGCAGGAAGATCGTCACCAGTGACGACCCGCCGATCGCATTCAGGATCGGGATGCGTCTGCCGATCTCGGCGCAAGTGAAGCCGCCGACGACGAGAACGGCGATCATCACCGTGACCTCGCCGGAAACCTTACCCTTGAACGAAAAGGCCGCGATCAGGCCGAGCAGCACCAGATAGATCGGCAGCGGGATGATGCCGATCCGTACCTGCATCGCGCGCTGAAGGACGTTGGCGCCGGATTTCTCGGTCGGCGGCGCGTGCTCCGTCACCCCGTGCACGGGACCTGCCACCGCATTCGTCGTCATCGTTTCCTCCCGGTTCATCGCTCGGCGCGGTGGGTTGCCTGTCCGGCCGTTACAACGATCTTGCGGGACGCCGCTCGCTGCGTAAAATGCAATAATAGCAATTTTTCATGAGAAATTTGCATGAAAATCCCGATCGATGGCGTGCAGGCCTTTGTCCATGTGGCTGATCTCGGCAGCTTCAACCGGGCAGCGGAGCATCTCTTCATCACCCAGACCGCGCTGACGCGTCGCATCCAGCGGCTGGAGGCCTTTGTCGGCCTCAGGCTGATCGACCGCACCACGCGGTCAACGGCGCTGAGCCCGACGGGAAGGGATTTCCTGCCATTGGCGCGCCGCATCGTCGACGACCTCGTTCACGGTCTCGACCGGCTGCGCACGACGTCGCGGCTTGGGGTCGGTGACGTCACGCTGGCGACGCTGCAATCGATCGCATTCCGGCAATTGCCGCGAGCGCTTCGCAGCTATGCCAAGACGTATCCGCACAATCGCGTCCACCTCCTGGAGCGATCCGGCGCGCTCGTCACCAGCGCGGTGCGCGAGGGGCAGGCCGATTTCGGTATCCACATCCAGCAGGAGACCAATCCGGAGCTTGCCGAGGAGATGCTGATGCGGGATCCCTTCGTCCTGGTTTGCAGCCGATCGCATCCGGCGTCGAAGCTGAAGCGGGTGGGGTGGTCGAACCTGGCGGGCATCGACCTCATCACGCTCGGCGGCGCCAGCGGCAACCGCCGCATCGTCGAGGCGCAATTGGTCAAGGCCGGTCTGGAAACCCGAGGCCGCTTCGTGGTCGAGAGCACGCCGAGCGCGATCGCGCTGGCGCGGGAGAATGTCGGCGCGGCGATCCTCCCCGCCGCGATGAAGGCGACCGCCGTCGCGAGCGGCCTGGTCGAGGTGCCGCTGGTCGATCCTGTCCTGTACCGCGCGATCGCGCTGGTGCGTCGGCGCAACGAGACGCTGTCACCCGCCGCCAGCGCACTCTACGGGATCATCAAGGCGCGGCTTTCGAGCGCTACGCGATGAGGGGCCGGGCCGGGCGTGCCGATTAGTTCCGCTGGCCGGAAAATGAGGCGAAAACAATTTCTGTTGCCTTGGCGGGATATCTGTATGAATAGCATCCGAAGCGTCATAATGGGCGATCTCGAAGGGAGAAAACAATGCGTGAAGCCGTAATCGTTTCCTACGCGCGCACCGGCCTGGCAAAGTCCGGCCGTGGCGGATTCAACATCACCCCGCCGATGTCGCTGGCCGGACATGCCATCAAGCACGCGGTCGAGCGCGCCGGCGTCGACAAGGACTATGTCGAGGACTGTTATCTCGGCAATTGCGCGCATGGCGCGCCGAACATCGGCCGTCAGGCGGCGCTGCTCGCCGGCCTGCCGAAGTCGACCGCAGGCGTTTCGGTGAATCGCTTCTGTTCGTCGGGCTTGCAGACCATCGCAATGGCCGCCAATTCCATTCGTTCGGATGGCTCTGACTGCATCGTCGCCGGTGGCGTCGAGAGCATCTCGATTCCGGGCGGCGGCTCGCCGAAGGAATCGATCGATCCGGACCTGCTCAAGACCGCGCCCGCCATCTTCATGGCGATGATCGATACCGCCGACATCGTCGCCGAGCGCTACAAGGTCAGCCGCGAATACCAGGACGAGTATTCGCTGGAATCGCAGCGCCGCATGGCCGCCGCGCAGCAGGCCAACAAGTTCAAGGACGAAATCGTCCCGATGAAGACCAAGATGAAGGTGGTGGACAAGGCGACCAAGGCCGAGTCGATCGTCGACTACGTCGTCGACCGCGACGAGTGCAATCGCCCCGAGACCACACTGGAAGGTTTGGCAAAACTTGAGCCGGTCAAGGGCCCGGGCAAGTACATCACCGCCGGCAATGCCAGCCAGCTCTCGGACGGCGCCGCCGCCGTGGTGCTGATGGAAGCCAAGGACGCCGAGAAGCGCGGCCTCAATCCGCTCGGTCGCTTCGTGGCCTGGGCCTCGGCCGGCTGCGAGCCCGACGAGATGGGCATCGGCCCGGTGTTCGCGGTGCCGAAGCTGTTGAAGCGTCACGGCCTGAAGATCGACGACATCGATCTCTGGGAGCTCAACGAGGCGTTCGCCAGCCAGTGCCTTTACTCGCGCGACCAGCTCGGCATCGATCCCGAGAAGTACAACGTCAATGGCGGCTCGATCGCGATCGGCCATCCGTTCGGCATGACCGGCGCCCGTCTCACCGGCCATCTGTTGCAGGAAGGCCGCCGCCGCAAGGCCAAGTGGGGCGTCGTGACCATGTGCATCGGCGGTGGCCAGGGCGGCGCCGGCCTGTTCGAGATCTATAGCTAACCGCGCATCGACGCGGATCGCATACGAACGAGCGGCCCGGCGGCAATGCCGGGCCGCTTTTCATTTGACGCCCGTCATGACGCCGGCAAATCGGGAGCGCGTTCGCCGAATTCGAGTGCGGCGACCAGTTCGAGCGTCTGCCTGAGATCGGCAGCCTGCCTGGCGCCGAACGCCATCTCGAAGAGGTCCTGCGCCTCGAGCCAGGCGGCCTGCGACTCCGTAAGCCTCGCTTCGCCGCGCTTGGTGAGCCGTACCAGCCGGCTGCGGCGGTCACTCTTGTCGACGGTAACGGTCACCAGGCCGTCGCGCTCGAGCGGTTTCAGGTTGTGATTGAGCGCGGTGCGATCGAGCACCAGCGCCGTGGCCAGTTCTCCCATCGTCGGCGAACCCGACCGTCTGACATAGACCAGGATGGCCCGCTGCGTGCCACGCAGCCCCGACGTCGCGAGGGCCTGGTCGTAGAGCTGCGACACCCGCCGTGTCGCCTTGCGCAATGCCGTGAGGTTGCACCGGGTGGCTTCCGTCTTCGCCATTGGCTGCCTCCAAACTGGACTTGACAGATACATGCATATGCACCTAATGGCAATAGGTGTATATGCACGTATCTGAAGGATGTGTGATGTCGGGTGCCGAAGCGGAGACGATCGGGCTGGCGGTCGGAAGTGCAGCGCGGCCACGGTCCCGCGCGGCGACCCCGCGGCAGGTTCTGGCGATCGTCTCGGTCGGAATCTGCCTGGCAAATCTCGACCTGTTCATCGTCAATGTCGGGCTGCCGAACATCGCTCAGGAATTCCGCGGTGCCTCGCTCGAGGATTTGTCCTGGATCCTCAATGGCTATGCGATCGTCTATGCAGCGCTGCTGGTGTTCTTCGGCAGGCTCGCCGAACGCCACAGCCGCAATCTCAGCTTCCTGCTTGGCGTTGCGCTGTTCACGGCGGCATCGGCGGCGTGCGCGCTGGCGTCCAGTGTCGAGCTCCTGGTCCTCTCCCGCGTGGCACAGGCCGCCGGGGCTGCATTGATGACGCCGACCTCGATCGGCCTGCTGCTGGCCTCGTTTCCGCCCGAGCAGCGCGCCGGCGCGGTGCGCACCTGGACCGCGATCGGCGGCCTTGCCGCGGCGCTCGGGCCGCTCGCCGGCGGCGTGCTGGTTACCTTCGACTGGCGCTGGATCTTCATCGTCAATGTCCCGATCGGCGTGCTCGCGCTGATCATCGGCTGGTTCAAGTTGCCCGAGGTGCCCGGCCACGACGTGCCGCGTCCGAGCTGGTGGGCGGCGCTGCTCGTGACCTGCGGCATCGGCGCGCTGACATTTGCCATCGTGAAGGCGAATGACTGGGGATGGGGTTCGCGCGGCGTCGTGCTCGGCCTCGTCCTCGCAGGGCTCTCGCTCGCGGCCTTCGCGTGGCACTGTCTGCGCTCGAAGAATCCGTTCGTCGATCCCGCACTGTTTGCCGTCAGGCCGTTTACCGGAGCGACGCTGGTCATGGCGCCTTACTCGGCGGCCTTCGGTGCGATGCTGTTGTCGGTGGCGCTGTGGGAGCAAACCGTGTGGGGATGGTCGGCACTAAAGACCGGCCTCGCGATCGCGCCAGGTCCGCTGCTTGTCCCGTTCACATCGCTGTTGTTCGCCGGTCGCCTGATCGCACGCTTCGGTGCGGCCGCCGTGGTGTCCGCCGGCATCTTGTCGTTCGCGGGCGGGCTTGTGATCTGGGCAATGCTGCTCGGCGCGGACCCCAACATGCCTGCCTTCGTGGCCGGTATGATGCTCACGGGTATCGGCGTCGGGCTTACATTTCCGACCCTGATGGGCGTCGGCGCCGGCTCGCTGCCGCCGTCGTCGTTCGCAACCGGCTCCGGCGTCATCAACATGATCCGGCAGGCGGCGCTGGCGATCGGCGTTGCGATCTTTGTCGCGATCCTGGCTACCCCGGCCACGATGACCGAGCGGATCGCGGCGTTTCATCGCGGCTGGTGGATCATGATCGCGATCACCATGGCCGGCTTCGTGCCGAATTACCTGTTCATCTGGCGCAGATCGAACCGCTAACGCCCGAAAGACATCGCCGCGCCATCCGGCCGCCGCGACGGCGCCATCCTCGCGCCGCGGGGAAACCTCAATCGAACCAGTCTCTTCCTTGGTGCGTCTCACCACGAGAAGCGGCGCGCCTGTGCGTTTGGCGCGCCGTTCAACTCGTGCGATGCGGCGTTTTCCCGGAGGGATGTGATGCGAAGGATTGCGAATTGTCTTGTGACCACCAGCCTGGTGCTGGCGGGCGCGCTGGTTGCCGGGCCGCTCCACGCGGCCGATCTCGATACGGCGTCGCAGGTCGACGCCGTCACCGTCTATCCGGACGGCGCGAGCGTCACCCGCGTCATCACGCTGGATCTGCCAGCCGGAGACAACACGCTCATCGCGAAGGATTTCCCGATGGGGCTCGATCCATCCTCGCTGCGGGTCGAGGGCGATGCCGGCGCCAAGCTGACGATCGGCGCCATCGACGCGCGGCCGCCGCGCCTGGTGCCGCCGGCCAACCTGCCCGACATCGACAAGCGGATCGAGGCGCTGAGGGATCAACGCGAGGATTTGCAGGGGATCATCAGTTCGGCCGAGGCGCGGCGCAAATTCGCCGAGCACTTCGCCGAGGCCGCGCCGGTCGGGATCGGCGAGAAGGGCGAGGCACGCCCGGTCAGCGAATGGCGGGCGGCGTTCTCGGCGGTGGCGGATGAAGTCGCAACCGCCGACAGCGCGATCCGCGACGCCACGCGCAAGCAGCGCGACATCGACCGCGAACTGGCGCGCCTGGAAGCCGACCGCGGTGCCAAGCCGCCGAGCCACCTCGAGGTTCGGATCGAGCTTGCCTCCGCCGCAGCTACCAAGGCCACCCTGCGGGTAACCTATGCGGTGCGCAATGCGCGCTGGATGCCGATTTACGACGCCCGTCTCGATACCGGCAGCAAGGACCGCAAGCCTGCGATCGAGCTGGTACGCCGTGCCGAGATCACCCAGTCGACCGGCGAGGACTGGTCGAACGTGGTGCTTGCGGTCTCCACTGTGCGGGTTGCGCGTGGCGGCAATGCGCCCGAGCTCAATTCACTGCTGGTGCAATACCCGCAGCCGCCGCGGCCGCTGCCGTCGGCCAGCACACGGTCGCGTGAGGCTGTGGCGGCTGCGCCGCAGGCCGATATGGTCCAGCAATTCCGCTTCGGCGGCGGGTCGACCTTTGGCGAACAAGAGGCGACGGCGGAAATCGGGGCGTTCCAGGCCACCTTCAAGATCCCCGGTCGCGTCAGCGTTTCAGCCAATGAGGGCACCAAGAGTCTGCGCATCGCAACGGCGACGATCACCCCCGATCTCGCGATTCGCGCCGTCCCCGTGATCGATCCGACCGCGTTCCTGGAAGCGAGCTTCGTGCAGGCCGACGACGCGCCGCTGTTGCCCGGCCAGGTCTCGATCTATCGCGACGGCATTTTTGTCGGCCGCAGCCGGATGGCCACGGCCGCCAAGGACGAGACGGTGCGGCTCGGCTTCGGCGCCGACGACAAGGTCAAGATCGAGCGCACGGTGGTGAAGCGCAACGAAGGCTCCGCCGGGCTGATCGTGACGACGTCGAAGACCGACGAGCGCGCGTTCAAGACCGTTGTGCGCAACGGCCACGACTTCCCGATCAAGGTCGCGATCCTGGATCAGCTTCCGGTCAGCGAGAACGACGATATCGTGGTCGAGATGCTGCCGTCGTCGACGCCTGCGACCACGACCAATCTGCGCGACAAGCGCGGCGTGCTGGAATGGGCATTCGAGGCCAAGGCCGGCGAAGTTCGTGACATCAATTTCGCCTGGCGGATGCGCTGGCCGAAAGACAAGGGCGTCGTGATGGTGCCGGCGGGCTAACGGGGCCGCAGCCTGGCTGTTTGACGGGCGCTCCGCACGCGAACCAGTAGCTTCAGCAGCTAGCGCCGGCTAGAAGCCGGCGTCCTCCTCCAGCCATTGCTGGTTGTCCCAGTGCGCGCGCCGGCCGAGGACGTATTCGCGAACATCGTCCATGAAGCGTACCTTGCTGGCGAGTGCTCCAATGAAAGCGGCGACCGCTGCGATCCAGGGCCACAGATGCGCGAGCAGGGAGGCGGGTATCTGATTGGCAAACCCGGCTTGCAGCGCGCTCACTGCGAAGTACGCCACTCCGGCCCATGCGAGAGCCAAGATCGTTGCCACGGCCTCGTAGCTGGTCTGATGGAGCCGCACCAGCCAGCGCATCAGGCATAGATAGGCAAAGTAGGTGACCACGCCGAGGATGAAGGCAATACATCCCGGCGGAAGGCCCCAGCTTTCATCCCAGGCCTGGTACACGACGAAGCCCGCGGCTATGAGCGCTTCAATGTAGGTCAGGCAAGACTTTTCCATCATGATTTGCCCCAAAGCGATTCAAGTATCCGCCGAGGCTATCATCATCTGGCGCGATGCCAGAAGTGTATTTGTCGGACAACCGCTGGATTGGCGTTGGCTTGATGATCACGAGGGTCGCCGCATATTCACCGTCATGCCCCGCCTCGAGCGGGGCATCCAGTACGCCGCGGCCTTTCCGTTGAAACGCAAAAGCCTATGGAATACTGGGTCGCCCGGTCCAGCCGGGCGACGACATTGTCGTATGCGACGAAAGTGACTGCGTCACTTCGCCTTCAGGAAGTCACCCACTTCGAGCAGCACGAACTCGTTGTCGTCCGCCTTGTTCGGATCGCGGCTCGAGGAGAACGGCAGGTTGTTGTCGTTGCCGACGATGATGTGGGTCTCGTCGACCCGATCGACGTTCTCGATGGTGAAGAACGGGAAGGTGTAGACGCCGTCATTGAGCGGCTTGCGGGCCTTCTTGTTCGGATCGCGGATCTTCATCAGGTCGACATAGGCGATCTTGCGCACCGGCTTGCCGACATTGGCGTCCGACAGCTCGATCTTGTAGACGCGCTTGAACTTGGCGAGATCGGGGAAGCAGTTCTCGCCACGCTGGCCTTGCGGGCAGGCCTTGTCGGCGGTGCCTTCGCCATTGTCGCGCTCGATCACCAGGCCCTGGGTCGGATCGATCATGTTGAAGTCGCCGATCGCATTGCCGTTCTGCTCGAACACATAGTGCCAGTAGCGCCCAGTGAACTTCTCCGCGGCGACGTCGAATTCGAGGATGCGGGAGGCTTCCTTGCCGTCGACCTTCTCCCAGTCCTTCTTGTCGGCGTCCCACAGCGGCCCTTCGAGGAGACCGTACAGGAACTTGCCGTCCTTGGAGGAGGCGAAGCCTTCATAGCCCTTGGAGCGGCGCAGATTGACGTTAGTGTAGCTCGCGCCGGGCGCGCCGGGCGACTGCACCGCCCAGTGATCCGGCGAGCGCACCGGCTTGCCGTCGGCAACCGTCTCGAACACCGCGAGGATCTTGCCGGTCTTGTCCGCCTTGAGGATGTAGGGTCCGAACTCGTCGCCGATCCAGAACGTGTCGTTGATGATCTGGAAGCCCTCGGTGTCGAAGTCGGCGCCGGTGAGGTAGCGCTTGGCGGTGTCCTCATGCACGATGCGGAACGGCACCTTCTTGTCGGGATCGTGCAGGAACATGGTCTCCTGGCGCTCGATCTTGCCTGCCGCCCAATCCATCTTGTACCGGTTCAGGTACAGCATCGAGTCCGCCGAGTTGTAGCGCGAGCCCATGCCGTTGTCGGTGAGCACCCAGAACGAACCGTCGGGCATCGTCTTGATGCCGGAATTGCCCTGCAACGGCTGGCCCTTGAACGGCAGCGACACGCCGGTCGGCCGCTCGTAGGACTTGCCCATCACGGTGCCGATGGCGTCGACGCGCTTGCCGGTGGTGTATTTGCCCGAGGTCTTCAGATCGTTCGGAGCGTCGGCGGGGGCCTCGATGAAGCTCTCCGCCGGCATCACGGCGTGTCCCGCCAGCGTCGCCGGGAATTCGCCCTCGCTTTGCGCGAACGCCGATGTGGCGAGCAGCATGGTGGCGACGGAGCAGAGCAGGGACAGACGCATGGTTGATCTCCTCGAGATGAAACGATGCGGTGTTCTCCGAGGCGCCTGTTACAGCCGGCTGACAGTTTTGTGAATCGCCTGTGTTGCGACGGGATAAGGCTTGCGGCCTTACGTCGCTTTGCTGGCCGGCTGCATGGTCTGCGGCAGCAGGAACGGCACGCCGTTATTGGTGTATTCGATCGCGACGTCGATTTCGAAGATCCGCCTCAGCGTGTCGGCCTGCATCGCGGCGGCGCGGTCGCCATCGACCGCAAGCCGGCCGCCATGCAGCAGCAGGATGCGATCGGCGAACCGCATCGCGAGGTTGAGGTCGTGCAGGATCGCGATCACGGCGGTGCCACGTGCGGCACGCCGCCGCGCGGTCTCGACCAGATCGATCTGATGCCGCAGATCGAGGCTCGATGTCGGCTCGTCAAGCAGCAACAGTCCGGGCCCATGCAGTGCCTCGCCGCAGGCGAGCTGCACCAGCACGCGGGCAAAATGCGCGCGCTGCTGCTCGCCGCCGGACAATGTCGGCAATTGCCTGAAACGGAATTGCGCCAGCCCGACCTCGTCCAGCGCCGCCTCGACCAGGCCATGCGCCGTTGCGCGCGGGCTCTCACCCGCGCCCATGGCGACGATCTCCTCGACAGTGAACGGAAAGGTGACGTGGACGTGCTGCGACAGCATCGCACGGTGCCGCGCCAACTCGCGCGGCGCGTAGCCATGCAGGTCGCGCTGCTTCAGCCTGATCGTGCCGTGGGATGGTTTGAGATCGCCCGACAGCATCCGCAACAGCGTCGATTTGCCGGCGCCGTTGGGGCCGACGATCGCCACCATCTCGCCGGCGCCGATTTGCAGCGATACCGCGTCGACCAAGGTGGTGCCGCCGATGGTCATCGAGACCGATTGCGCCTCGAGCAGCGTCGTCATAGCGACACCAGCCCGCGCTGGCGCAGCAGCATGGCAAGGAAGAACGGCGCGCCGATCGCCGCGGTCAGGATGCCGATCGGCATCTCCGCCGGCGCCACGATGGTGCGCGCCACCGTGTCGGCACCGACCAGCAGGATGGCGCCGAGCAGCGCCGATGCCGGCAGCAGCAGGCGATGCGAGGGGCCGATCACCAGCCGCAGCAGATGCGGCACCACGATGCCGACGAAGCCGACCACGCCGCACACCGAGACCGCGACGCCGGTCATCGCCGACACCAGCACGATCGAGATCCGCTTCAGCCGTTCGACATCGACGCCGCTGTGGAACGCCTCGGCCTCGCCGAGCACCAGCACGTCGAGCCCACGGGCGATCGAGACGCAGACGATCAACGCAATCGCCAGCACGGGCGCCAGCGTCGTGAGCTTGCTCCAGGTCGCGCCGCTGAGCGAGCCGAGCAGCCAGAAGGTGATGTCGCGCAGCTGGCGGTCGTCGGCCACGAACACCAGCAGCCCGATGCCGGCATTGGCGATCGCGGCGATCGCAAGCCCGGCGAGCAGGAAGATCGCAATCGACGTGCGGCCGCCGCGGCTGGCGATGGCGTAGAGGACGATGGTCGTGATCAGCGAGCCGGCAAAGGCCGCGATCGGCAGCAGCTGATGTTGCAGGAAACGCAGGCTCTCGCCGAGATGGCTGTCGGTGAACACGATCGCGGTCGCCGCCGCGAACGCACCGCCGGAGGAGACGCCGACCAGCGCGGGGTCGGCGAGGGGATTGCGGAACAGGCCCTGCATGATCGCGCCGGAGACCGCGAGGAGTCCGCCGACCATCGCGGCGGCGGCAATCCGAGGGATGCGGATGGACCATACCACGAGCTGGTCGCGTGCCAGCAGCGGGTTGCCCGCGCTATCCACCCACAGGCCGAGCGCGGCCGGAAGCCGTGCCAGCGGAATGCCGGCGGCCCCGACCGTCAGGGCGACCAGCGCGGTAATCGTGAGCGCCGCCAGCAGGCCAAGCAAAGTGAGTGTCGCCGCCGGCCGCAGCGCCGTGCCGGCGCGCCGTTGTTTCGCAGGGCCGCTGCGCTCGGCCAGCACGCTCATTGCCGGCAGTTCGCGGTCAGCGCCGAAGGCTTGAAGTTTTCGGCTTGCGGGGCCAGCGTCGGATAGAGTTTGACCGAGAGGTCGCGGGCTGCGGCCGCGGTGCGCGGTCCGAAGCCGAGCAGATAAAGTCCTTCCATCGAGATGAAGGCCTTGTTGGCGGCGACCGGCGTCAGCGCGAAGCCCGGATGCGCGAACACCGCCTCTGAGGTCAGCGAGTCCTTGCCGCGATCGATCGACAGCACGACGTCCGGCTTCGCCGCCACGATCGCCTCGTCATTGACCGGCTTGTAGCCGTCATAGCCGTCGATCGCGTTGACGCCGCCGGCGAGCTGGATGATCTCGTCGGCAGCGGTCTTGTGGCCCGCGGCCATCGCCCGGCCGTTCAACAGCGACATCACGAACATCACGCGCACCGGCTTGGTCACCTTGGCGCGCAGCGTGCGCAGTTGCGCAAGGTCGCTCTCGACTGCCGTGGCCAGGCAGGCCGCACGCGGTTCGGCGCCCATGGCATGGCCGACCAGTTTGATCTTCTCGACCAGTCCTGCCTCCGAGAAGGTTTCCGGCACCAGCACCAGCGGCACCTTCGCCGCCTCCAGGACGTCCATGGTTTCCTTCGGCCCGGAGCCCTGCACCGCGAGCACCAGCGACGGATGCAGGCCGAGCACACCCTCGGGCGACAGCTGGCGCATATAGCCGACGTCGGGCTTCTCGCGCAGCGCTGACGGCGGATAGAGGCTGGTGGCATCGACGCCGGCGATGCGATCCTCGAAGCCGAGCGCATAGAGAATTTCGGTGATCGCGCCGCCGATCGAGACGATCCGCGACGGATCGTCGATCACGACGTCGCGGTCGCGCGCGTCGTGCACGGTGATGCCCTCGGCGGTCGCCGCCTGGATCGGCAGCAAGCAGGAGAAGGCGAGCACAGCAAGCGTGCGACAAATTGTCATCGGGGCCGTCACTTGGTCAGGATCAGCTTGTTCTGCGAGGTCAGCCGCAAGCGGTATTGGTCCTCGCCATGCGCGATGATGATCTCGCGTTCGGTCGCGAACAGCTCGCGGCTGTCGAGACGATTTCCCCGCATGACGAGTGTTTTGGCGGTGCCAGAAGCGGAATCGGCTTGCCCGCCGGCCACGCCGATGTTCTCTCCGGAGGTTGCCGCCATTGCCTGATGCTGCGCCTTTCGAAACCGTTGAATGTCGCCTGTCTGTATAAGACGGCCAAGGCGCTTTCCAACGGCCGCACTTTACAATCGATATAAACAGCGCTGCCGCATTCTTGACCGTTTTGTTGCTGGCTCGTAACCAATCGTTGACGCGGTGCGAGCGGGTGGCTTGCAGCGCAATGAAGTTGGTAGCCAGCAAGTCGCTCAACGAGCGCACGCCAGCCAGACCAGAAAAGCGATCATCGGGCTGGGGCTAGTATGGCTGACGGGGCTAGGGTTTCGCGCGCCTTGATTTTAGGCGCGTCGGTGTTTTCATTCGCGGCGGCATTGCCGGAAAGTGGTTTGGCGCAAACCGCCGATGCTTCGGCGCCGCGTCCTTCAACCGAGCGGCCCAAGCAGGCCAAGCGAAAGCCGAAGCCCGCCGCGCAACAACAGGCCGCGGCGCCGGCGATGAACGCGCGCGCGCAGATCGGCGCGGTGCCGGTGCAGTCGCTCGACACCATCACCGCCGTGGCGTCCAAGACCGACGAGCGCGCGATCGATGCGCTGGCTCCGGTCAGCTCCGTCACCCTGGAGAAAATCCAGGGGTTGCAGCCGAACCGGGTGTCGGACATTTTCTACAACGTTCCGGGCGTCTCGTTCCAGGAGCGCGGCGATGACCCTGCGACCGTCATCAACGTCCGTGGCTTGCAGGATTTCGGCCGCGTCGCCGTCGTGGTCGACGGCGCGCGGCAGAACTATCAGCGCACCGGCCACAACGCCAACGGCTCGTTCTTCCTCGATCCTGAGTTGATCGGCGGCGTCGACGTGGTGCGCGGTCCGACCGCGAACATCTACGGCTCCGGCGCGATCGGCGGCGTGGTGTCGTTCCGCACCAAGGACATCGACGATGTGGTGCGCCCCGGCGAGCGCTGGGGCGTCGACATGTCGGGCTCCTACGGCAGCAACAAGGACCGCGGCATGGCCTCGGTGTTCGGCGGCGTGCGCGCCGATCCGAATGTCGACGTGTTCGGCGGCGCCGTCTATCGCACCCAGAGCAACTACAAGGATGGCTCCGGCACCGAGATCGGCAACACCGGCAACGATATCGCGGCCGGCTTGATGAAGGTGACGATCCGCCCGGCCGAAGGCCACGAGTTCAAGATCGGCGGCATCTTCCAGGACTACCAGTACAATATCGGTCAGCAGAACCGCGGCCCGACCACGACGGCGGCGCCGCTGGCGGCGATCGCGGGCTCCTCGGTCTATGCCTCCGACGCCAGGAACTACACCGGCACGCTGAGCTGGAAGTACTCCAAGCCCGACGACATGCTGTTCGACTGGAATATCTCGGTCTACGGCAACCGCACCGACAACGACCAGGTCAAGACCTACAACAACCGCATCACCACGGGTGGCGGCGTGTGTACGCTCGGCAATCCCGGCAACAACATCTCCGGCTGCGTCGGCGACAAGCGTGGCTATTCGCTCGACACCGTCGGCATCGACGTCAACAACACCTCGCGCTTCAATTTTGGCGACTGGCGCAACGCCGTGACCTACGGCTTCGACGCTTTCCGCGACGATGTCGAGACCTTC
Organism: Bradyrhizobium sp. SK17; assembly: GCF_002831585.1. Classification (GTDB taxonomy): domain Bacteria; phylum Pseudomonadota; class Alphaproteobacteria; order Rhizobiales; family Xanthobacteraceae; genus Bradyrhizobium. Next base: position 2,715,998 of record NZ_CP025113.1, read on the forward strand.
GATTCCCGCGGCAATTCCAACATCACGACGCCGGGCGGCCAGCGCACGGTGTCCGGCGGCTTCGTGCAGTTGAAGCAGAACTATTCGACCTGGCTCGAGCTCGTCAGCGCCGTCCGCTACGACCACTACGAGCTGACCTCGATCAACACCACGACCAGCGGCGACCGGCTGTCGCCGAAGATCACGCTCGGCGTCACGCCGGTCGCGGGCTTCACGCCCTATGTCAGCTATGCCGAAGGCTATCGCGCGCCGTCGATCACCGAGACCCTGATCGCGGGCGGCCACGCCACTGGCGGCGGGCCGGCGCTGTTCAACTGCCCCGACGGCACCAGCGGGCTGTTCTGCTTCCTGCCCAACGCGGCGCTGCGGCCCGAGGTCGGCAAGAACAAGGAAGCCGGCATCAACCTGAAGTATGACGGCATCTTCACCGCGAGCGATTCGTTCCGCGGCAAGATCAACGTGTTCCAGAACGACGTCGACGGCTATATCGATCTCGTGGCGTCGGCGCCGACCACGACGCCGTTTGGACGCTTCAGCCAGTTCTATCAGTACCAGAACATCGCCCATGCCCGGATCGAAGGCTTCGAAGCCGAGACGATGTATGACGCGGGCGACTGGTTCCTGGGCGTCGCCGGTCATCTGATGCGCGGCCGGAACACCCACACCAATATCGGGCTCGCCACCATCACGCCGCGCAAGGTGACGACGACCGCCGGCGTGCGCCTGCTCGACCGCTCGCTGATCATTGCCGCGCAATGGTCCTCGTTCGGCGCCAACAACGATCTGCCGGCGGGCTATCTGCCGTCGACCGGCTACGAGCTGGTCAATCTCTACCTGACCTGGAACGCCACCAAGGACATCACCTTCACGGCGTCGGTCGACAACCTCTTGAACCAATACTACCGGCCCTACGCGATCCCGGGCTCCTCGACCGACGGCACGACGCAGAACGACGTGCTGTTCTCGAGCCCCGGCCCGGGCACCGTTTACAAGGCCGGACTGAAAATTCACCTTGGTGGAGCGTAACGCGACGAGCCGATCATTCCATCCAGGTTGCTCCGGCCGCGCTGGTGCCCCAGCGCGGCTTTGGCGCGTTCATGATATCAACGAGATCAACCGGCAGGATCCAGGGCATCATCCAAGGCATCCGTCGGCAAACAGGAGAAGGCTTTCATGTTCATCGCAATGAACCGGTTTCAGGTGATCAAGGGCAAGGAGCAGGCGTTCGAGACGGTCTGGAGGACGCGTGAGTCCTATCTCGGCGACCTGCCGGGCTTCGTCGAGTTTCACCTGGTGAAGGGTCCCGAGGCCGAGGACCACACGCTCTATGCGACCCACACCGTGTGGGCCAGCAAGGCGGCGTTCGAGGACTGGACCAAGTCGGATGCGTTCCGCCGCGCCCATGCCCGCGCCGGCAACGAGACCGGCGGCAGCCTCTATCTCGGCCATCCCCGGTTCGAAGGCTTCGAGGTGCTGATCACCGAGCGGGCGAAGAGCGCCGCGGCGTGACGGGGGCGGCCATGCCGAATGCGGATCTCGCCGGGTTGAAGGCCTACATGGCCGACAATCCCGGCGCCGTCATCGAGGATGTCGCGCGCGAGCGCAAGGTGATGCCGCGCGCGGTGATCGAGGCGCTGCCGGAAAGCATGGTGCGGATCGGCGCCGGCGATTTCGCTGCCGCGATGCAGGACATCGCGGAATGGGGCGAGGTCACGTTGATCGTGCACACCGATGACGCGATCTTCGAGTTCACCGGTGCCATCCCGAAGGGGGAGGTCGGCCGCGGCTATTTCAACCTGATGCAGCCGAAGGGCCTGCACGGCCACCTCAGGCACGAGCGCTGCGCGGCGATTGCCTTCGTCGAGCGGCCGTTCATGGGCAAGGTGTCGGCGTTCATCGCCTTCATCAATCTCGACGGCGGCATCATGTTCAAGGTGTTCGTCGGCCGCGACGAGACGCGCGCGCTGCGCGGCGATCAGCTGGTGCGTTTCCATGCGCTGGCGGACCGCCTCGCGCCGCAGGCGGGCTGAGGCGAACGCAGGACGGGAGGCGACCATGGCGTATCGGTGGCTTGGGCGGCGGATCTGGATGGCGGCGACTGCCGGGTTCGGCATGTCGCCGGGAACGGGCCTTGCTGCCACCGACGCTGCGCTGCTGCCGCGCAACCTCTCGCCCTGGGGCATGTTCGAGAGCGCCGACATCGTCGTGAAGGCGGTCATGATCGGGCTCGCCTTCGCCTCGCTGGCGACCTGGACGATCTGGCTCGCCAAGACCATCGAGATCCGCCGCAAGACCGTGCTGGCCAGGCAGCGCATCAGCCTGCTCGAGCGCGACACCCAGCTTGCCGAGGTGGAACTGGCGAGCCGCGACGGCAACGATGCCGTTGCGCAGATCATCCAGTCGGCCTCGCGCGAGGCCACGCTCTCCCGCGGCATGTTCGACGACGGCTTCAAGGAACGCATTGCGCTGCGGCTGGAGCGGGTCGAAGCGGCGATGTCGCGGCAGATCGCGCGCGGCACCGGCGTGCTCGCGACGATCGGCGCCACTGCGCCGTTCGTCGGCCTGTTCGGCACGGTGTGGGGCATCATGAACGCCTTCATCGGCATCTCCGAGGCGCACACCACCAATCTCGCCGTGGTCGCGCCTGGTATCGCCGAGGCGCTGCTCGCAACCGCGCTCGGGCTCGTTGCCGCGATCCCGGCCGTCGTGATCTACAATCATTTGACCCGCTCGATCGCGGGCTACCGCGCGCTGCTCGGCGACGCCTCCGTCATGGTGAAGCTGCTGGTGAGCCGCGAAGGCGATCGCAGCCTGTTCCGGCTGGCGCGCGCCGCGGAGTGAGAGATGGGCGTCAAGCTTGGCACGGGCGGTGCGTTCGGTAGCCGGCGTCGCGGCGACGACGACCTTGTCGAGGCGCATGAGATCAACGTCACGCCGTTCATCGACGTGATGCTGGTGCTGCTGATCATCTTCATGGTGGCGGCGCCGCTCGCCACCGTCGATCTCGGCGTCGATCTGCCGGCCTCGACCGCCGAGCCGCAGCCGCGGCCGGACAAGCCGGTGTTCGTCACCGTGAAGCCGGATCTGTCGGTCGCGGTCGGCGAGGACGTCATCGCGCGCGATACGCTGACGTCGGCGCTCGACGGCGCCACGCAAGGCAAGAAGGACGAACGTATCTTCCTGCGCGCCGACAAGGCGGTCAGTTACGGCGACCTGATGGAGGTGATGAACCTCTTGCGTAACGCCGGCTACCTCAAGGTGGCGCTGGTCGGCCTCGACGGACGAAGTTGATCAAGATGAATGCCTATGCGCTGCATGATTCCCGCGGTGACATCTGGCTGAGACGCTGGGGTCTGTCGGCGACCGCGATCCTGGCGGCGCACGCGGCGATGATCGCGCTCGGCATGAGCTGGGTCGCGTTGCCGCCGCCGGGCGTCGCAGTGCCGGCAGTGCTGGTCGACCTGACGCCGATCACGTCAGCGCCGGAGATTTCCAAGACCGAGCTGCCGCCGGGTCCTGCGATGCAGGAGGCCGATGCCGCGCCGCCCGAGCCTGCCGCCGCGCAGGCCGTGCACGAGGAGATCGCGCCGACGCCGTTGCAGGAAAAGGCCGAGGTCGCCGCGCCGCCGGAGCAGAAGCCGCAGGTCACGCCGCCGAAACCCGAGCCCACCAAGGTCGTGCCTGAGCACAAGACCGAGCCCGTCAAGCCGAAGGTGGTGCGTCGGGACGCGAAGAAGCCGTCCGAGGCGACACCGGCACCGCGCACCAGTGCGCCGAGCCGTGCCGAGCGTCAGGCGCCGGCGGCGTCCGCGATCAGCGCGGGTGCCGCGGCATCGGCGATCGCGGCCTACAACGCGCGGGTCCGCGCGCATCTGTTGCGCTTCCATTCTTATCCAGCCGGCGGCAACGGCCAGCGCGGCGTGGTCCGGCTGGTGTTCACGCTCGGCCGCGGCGGGCAGGTGCTGTCGAGCCATCTCGGCGGCTCCTCCGGCAATCCGACTTTCGACGCGCGGGCGCTGGCGATGATCCGCCAGGCCCAGCCGTTCCCGGCGTTTCCTCCCGAGGTCACGCAGGGCTCGATGGGCTTCTCCGTGCCGGTCGCGTTCGTGCCGCGATGACGTCTGAGCTGCTAAGTCCATCCCCGTCATCCTGAGGCGCGAGCCCTTGCGAGCCTCGAAGGATGCACGGCCCTGCTGGTGGCCGTCGACCCTTCGAGACGCGCGTCGCGCTCCTCAGGGTGACGGAGATGGAGTGAGGTTGTTTCGTTCCGAAGCCTACCTACTCCTTCACCGCGCCGGTCAGCGACGACACGTAATAGTCGACGAACAGCGAGTAGAACAGCGCGACCGGCAGCGAGCCGAGCAGCGAGCCGGCCATCAGCGCGCCCCATTGGTAGACGTCGCCGGTGACGAGCTCGGTCAGGATCGCGACCGGCACCGTCTTGTTGGCGCCGCTCTGGATGAAGGCGAGCGCATAGATGAACTCGTTCCAGGACAGCGTGAAGGAGAAGATGCCGGCCGAGATCAGGCCAGGCACCGCCAGCGGCAGCGTGATCCGCCACAGGATCTGCAACCGGGTCGCGCCGTCGACCAGCGCGCATTCCTCGAGCTCGTAGGGGATCGACTTGAAATAGCCGATCAGGAGCCAGGTGCAGAACGGCACCAGGAAGGTCGGATAGACCAGGATCAATGCCAGCGGCGAATCGAACAGGCCGATCTGCACGATCACGGTGGCGAGCGGAATGAACAGGATCGACGGCGGCACCAGATAGGCGAGGTAGATGCCGAGCCCGACATAGGGGCTGCCGCGGAAGCGCAGCCGCTCGATCGCATAGGCGGCGAGCGTCGAGGCGAACAGCGACAGGAAGGTCGAGCCGATCGCGACCATCATGGTGGTCTTCAGCCAGCGCGGATACTCGGTGTCGAACAGCAGGTGCTTGACATGCGCGAGCGTCGGCGAGGTGATCCAGAACGGGTTGTGCTCCTTGTAATTCAGGAGCTCCGCGTTCGGCTTGAACGACGTGATCGCCATCCAGTAGAACGGAAACAGCAGGATCAGGATGAAGCAGGCGAGCGGCAGATAGATCATCACCATGCGCCGGGCGCCGGAGTCCCACGACATCGTGTCCGGCGCGGCGCGGGCGACGTTGGAAGCTGCGACGTCAGTCATTGGCTTCTCCCTGCTGCCATTTGCGTCGCGCGAGGCCGAAATAGCTGAACAAGGTCGCGAACACCAGGAACGGGATCATCGAGACCGCGATCGCCGCACCTTCGCCGAGCTCGCCGCCGGCGATGCCGCGCTGGAACGCCAGCGTCGCCAAGAGATGCGTCGAGTTGACCGGGCCGCCGCGGGTGATGGCGTAGACCAGCTGGAAATCGGTGAAGGTGAAGATGATCGAGAACGTCATCACGATCGCGAGAATCGGCATCATCATCGGGAAGGTGATGTAGCGGAAGCGCTGCCAGGCGGTGGCGCCGTCGAGCATCGCTGACTCATAGAGCGAGGGCGAGATGGTTTGCAGCCCGGCCAGCAGCGAGATCGCGACGAACGGGATGCCGCGCCAGATATTGGCCGCGATCAGCGAGAACCGTGCCGGCCAGGGCGAGCCGAGGAAATCGACATTGCTGTCGCGCAAGTGCAGCACGTCGACCAGGAGATAGGAGATGATCGAGAATTGCGGATCATAGATCCACCAGAACGCCAGCGCGGACAGCACCGTCGGCACGATCCACGGCAACAGCACGATGGCGCGGACCAGGCTCTTGAACGGGAAATGGTTGTTGAGCAGCAGCGCCAGCCAGAAGCCGAGCGCGAACTTTCCGAAGGTCGCGACCGCGGTGTAGAACACCGAGTAGAACACCGCGTTCCACCACAGCGGATCCTTGAGCAGGTACTGGAAGTTCTCGAGCCCGATATAGACGCCGCGCTGGCCGATCGTGGTGTCGGTGAAGGCGAGCCAGATGCCGAGGCCGAGCGGATAGGTGAGGAATACCAGCAGCAGGCCGATCGCGGGCGCAAGGCACATCACGATCAGGAACGGCTTGTAGTCGAACAGGCGCGCGAGCCAGCCCGGTTGCCGGAGCGCCGCGCCGCGCGATGGGAGGGTCGTGACAGACATTGAATGCTCGTCTTCTCGTCATTGCGAGGAACGAAGCGACGAAGCAATCCAGCTCTCGTCTATGGCGCTATGGATTGCTTCGCTTCGCTCGCAACGACGGCTGATTTGAGTTTCGCAGTTCAATGATCGCCGTTACCGGTTCTGCCGCCGGAAGTACCGCTTGGCGCGCTGCTCGGCCTCCGCGGCGGCTGCCTCGGGCGTGGCCGCGTCGGTTGCGACCGAGGCGCACATCTGCACCAGCACGTAGTCGGCGTTGACGGCGCCGGTCGCGGTCGAGATCGGCCCCTTGTAGCCGTTGTAGTAGGGGCTCCTCATGGTGTCCTTGAAGATCGCGACCTTGGGATCGCCCGACCACACCGCAGCGTCGGCATAGGCGGCGAGTGGTTGCGACCAGTAGCCGGAATTGGCGTTGAGCCACGGCTCGTACTGCTCCTTCTCCAGCATGAATTGCAGGAACGCCTTCGCCGCATTGGGATAGGCGCTGTGCTTGAACACCATCGCATTCAGGGTCAGGCCCGACATCGGCGAGGTCGATGCCAGCCCCTTGGGCAGGAGCTGATGCTCGGTGTCGTCGGCGATCGCCTTGGTCGCGGGATCGTTCTTCAGCGAGAAGTACAGCGAAACGCCATTGGCGGTCAGGCCGATCTCCTGCGACGAGTAGGCGCGGTTGTTGGAGACGTCGTTCCACGACGGCGTGCCGGCGATGAAGGTCGGATAGAGCTCCTTCAGGTATTTCAGCGCGGCGATCGTCTCCTTGCTGTTGATGATGATATTGCCTTCCTCGTCCAGCAGCGCGGCGTTGTGCGACCACAACAGCCAGTTGGCGAAGCCATTGCCGTCGCCGACGGCGTTGCCGAGGGCAAAGCCCGCCGGCTTGCCGGCCGCCTTCAGCTTCTTGTAGAGTTCGAGGATGCCGGCATGGTCTTCCGGCACCTTGTCGAAGCCGGCCGCATTGACCAGCGACTTGCGGTACACCAGCGGGCCGCCGGAGGCGCCGAACGGCAGGCCGATCCAGCTCTTCGATTTCGAGCGCATGCCATAGCGTTTTGCGAGCGCGAGCCAGCCGCCGTAGCGCTTGTCGAGATAATCGGCGACGTCGGTCAGCTCGATCAGCTTGTCGATATAGATGTGCGGCGCATCGCCGAAGCCGATGATGATGTCGGGACCTGCGCCGGAGTTCGAGGTCACCGCGGTCTGCTGGTTGATGTCCTCCCAGCCGACGAAGTCGACCTTAATCTCGACGCCGGTCTTGTCGGTGAATTTCTTGGCATTGGCGCGGAACACGTCCTCGTCGGCCTGGACGAAGCGCACCGGCCGCAGCATGCGCAGGGTCGCGCCCTTCTCGATCGGCAGCGACGGCGCCGCGACGTCGGCCGCCTTGACCTTCGACGCGTCCTGCGCCGAAGCACCGGTGATTGCCAGCGCCGCCGCGGAAGCTCCCAGCGCCAGCGCGTCGCGACGCGTGACCTCATACGTCATGTCGTTTGCACTCCCTGCTTTGTCTGTTCTTATCGTTCCTTCCCGGCGTTGGTCGCCGGTGAAGGCCTTGTCGTCTCGGTGCACCCGCCGCGCGAAGGACCCATCTCGTCAGCGAGACGGGCCTTCGCGTGAAGCGCGCTGCCGTCTAGCTGTTCGGACCGCGATCCATGCTGACAGGCTGCCAGCGGCGCAACGCGGTGTTTTGCAGCACCGACGGGTTGACGCAGCTTACCGGCCACATGCCTTGCAGCACTAGTGACAATTCGTAGCCCACGCGACGCTTGCGCGCCTCGTCAAAACGTGCCGATGCCGAGGCGACGTGGGCGGTCAAGGTAACATTGTCCATCCCGAGCATCGGGTTGTTGTGCGACGGCGGTTCCTTCTCCAGCACGTCGAGCGCGGCGTGGGCGATCCAGCCCTCTTGCAGCGCCTTGATCAGCGATTCCTCGTCGACGGTGGCGCCGCGGCCGGTGTTGATGAAGACTGCCGATTTTTTCATCTGACGAAAATGCTTCTCGGTCAGCATGTGGTGCACTTCGGGCCGCGCCGGGGCATGCATCGAGACGAAATCGGATTGCGCCAGCACCTCCGACAGCGTCGAGGGGATCACGCCATGGTCGTACATCAGCGTTTCCTGGATGAAGGGATCGTAGGCCATCATCCTGAGGCCGAACGGCGCGGCGCGCTTGGCGACCGCGCGGGCGACCCGGCCGAACGAGATGAAGCCGAGCGTCTGGCCCATCAGCCGCGGAATCTTCAAGAGCGCCGGGCGGCCTTCGGCCCAGCGGCCGGTGCGCACCATCTTGTCCTGCTCGATCAGGCGGCGGAAGCCTGCGAGCAGCAACATCATGGCGTGGTCGGCGACCTCCTCGATGAAGGTATCGGGGATGTTGGTGACGGGGATGCCGCGAGCGGTCGCCGCCTTGACGTCGACCGAGTCGACGCCGACGCTGCCGAGCGTGATCACCTTGCAGTTCTCCAGCGCGTCGATGACGGCCTTGGTGATCGGCATGCCCTTGGCGTAGATCGCGTCCGCGGTGCGGGCCGCAGCGATGAATTCGGCCTCGTTGGCCGGCGCTTCGACGATCTCGGCGCCGATCGGATCGAGCGCCTCGCGCTCGTAGTCATAGCCGCCGCCGGCGACCGTGAAGCTCGCGCCCTTCGGCGTGACCACTCTGAATTTCGACATTGTCTGCTCCCGATGTGAGGCTTCTGTTCTTGCTTCTTGCTGGTTTGTTTCTTGCTGGTTTGTTTCTTGATCTTGTTGCTTGCGGGAGCGCGGCTCGCATCGCCGCTTTTCCCTGTATTTGTACGCGGGCTGAGCTGTCCTCCCCACAATTGCCGGTCGGTCCGGGGCCCGATTCTCCGGGCTTCTACGGGGAACCTCCGTAACCATCAGGTAAAGGGTCTCACATTACGGTGAGCGGAATCAATCCGCCAATCGCGTCGCGTTCCCCGCCTCTCCTGGAGATCCCCGTGAAGCTGTCAAATCTGAAGATCACCCCCAAGCTCGGCATTCTGGTGGGGGTGACCCTCCTTGGCCTGTGCGCGGCCGGCATCCTCGCCGGTCACCTGATGCAGCGTGAGATGACGAATTCGCGCATCGACCAGGCCAAGGCCATCGTCGAGATGGCGAAGAACATGGCGGCAAGCCTCAAGAAGGAAGTCGACGCCGGCAAGATGACCAAGGAGGCCGCGCTCGCCGAGTTCGGCAAGCGCGCCAACGCGATGACTTACGACAACGGGGCCGGCTACCTGTTCGGCACGGATTACAATGGCATCACGGTGCTGGCGCCGGATCCGAAGCAGGTCGGAACCAACCGGATGGATGTCGTGACCAATGGCCGCAAGCTGTCGTGGGAGTTGATGAACGGCGTGAAGGCCAATGGCGAGATCCTGCTGTTCTATGATTACGTGAAGCCCGGCCAGGAGACGCCGATCCGCAAGCTCGGCTATGCCGTCGCGGTTCCCGGCTTCGACATGTATGTCGGCACCGGCGCCTATCTCGACGACATCGACGCCAAGATGCGGCCGATCGCATGGCTGCTCGGCCTTGCGACCCTCGGCATCGGCATCGTGTCGAGCTCGGTGGCATGGCTGATCGGCCGCAGCATCTCCCGACCGCTCGATCTGCTCGGCGCGCGCATGCGCGACATCGCCGACGGCAAGCTCGACGGCGACATCCCGGGCGTCGGCCGCGGTGACGAGGTCGGCGGCATGGCGGCGACCGTGCAGATCTTCAAGGACAATGCGATCCGCATCCGCGGGCTCGAGCAGGCCGAGGCCGAAACGCAGGCCCGTTCCGCATCCGAGCGCCGCAACGCGATGCAGGACCTTGCGAGCGACTTCGAGCGCAGCGTGAACGGCATCGTCCGCACCGTGGCGTCCGCCGCCGCCGGCATGCAGACCACGGCGCAGTCGATGACCGCGACCGCGAGCGATGCCAGCGCACGCGCCGCGACCGTCGGCGCCGCCTCAGACAGCGCTTCCAACAATGTCGGCACCGTCGCCGCGGCGGCCGAGGAGCTGTCGAGCTCGGTTGCCGAGATCGCCCGCCAGGTGGCGCGTTCCAGCGAGGTCGCAAGCCAGGCCGTGGCCGATGCCGAGCGCACCAATGCGACCGTGCAGGCGCTGTCCACCGGCGCCGAGAAGATCGGCGAGGTGGTCAAGCTGATCCACTCGATCGCGGCTCAGACCAACCTGCTGGCGCTCAACGCCACCATCGAAGCGGCGCGGGCCGGCGAATCCGGCCGCGGCTTCGCGGTGGTCGCATCCGAGGTGAAGGCGCTGGCCAACCAGACCGCGAAGGCCACCGAGGAGATTTCGGCACAGGTCGCCGCGATGCAGGCCTCCACCGGCGAGGCCGTGACCTCGATCGGCGGCATCACCACGACGATCGCACAGATGAGCGAGATCACCGCCTCGATCTCGACCGCGATCGACCAGCAGGGCGATGCGACGCGCGAAATCGCCCGCAACATCCAGCAGGTCGCGGCCGGCTCCAGCGAGATCTCCGCCCATATCGGCGGCGTCACCACCGCGGCGGCCGCCACCGGCACCGCGGCCGGCGACGTGCTGTCGAATGCGCGCGAGCTCGACACCCAGTCCGGCATGCTGCGCAATGCGGTGGACGAATTCCTGGAGAAGGTGCGCGCGGCGTAACGCCGGCGCGATCAATCGAAACCGTCATGATGCCCGGGCCTGGCCCGGGCATTCGCGTTTCGATCCGTCTACTGCTTCTCGATCCCGGCGTCGGCGATCAGCCTTTCCCACAGCACGAGCTGCTCCTTGAGGAAGGCATCGAACTCCTCGGGCGTGCCGGAAAATGCTTCCATGCCGCGTTCGGCGAGCTGGCTCTTGATGTCGGGCCGCTCGACGATCTTGCGGATCTCCGCATTCAGCCTGGCGACGACATCCTTCGGCATGTTGGCGGGCCCGAGATAGCCTTGCCAGGAGGTGATGTCGAAACCCTTGACGGTGTCGTCCATCGTCGGCAGGTCCGGAAGCAGCGCGGACTTTCGCTTGGTGGTGACGGCGAGCGGTTTCAGCGTCTTGGCATTGACGTGCGGCAACCCGGTCGGGACGTCGATGAACATCATCGAGATGCGGCCGGCGATGACATCCGTCAGTGCCGGCGGCGAGCTCTTGTAGGGCACATGCAGCAGGTCGATGCCGGCGAGGCGGGCGAAGGTCGCTCCGGAGACGCTCGCCGATGACGAGCCGCTGGCATAGGAGTATTTGCCCGGCTCCTTCTTGGCGAGCGCGATCAGCTCGGCGACCGAGTTCGCCGGGATATCCGGATGGATCACCAGCATGAAGGGCAGGTCGCCGGTGCGCGCGATCGGCGTGAAATCCTTGATCGGATCGTAATTCATGATCTTGAGCAGATACGGATTGGCCGAGTGGGTGGTGTTGGTGGTGACGAACAGGGTGTAGCCGTCGGCGGCGGAGCGGGCGACATAGTTCGCCGCGATCGAGCCGTTGGCGCCCGCGCGGTTGTCGATCACCATGCCGACGCCGAGTGCCACCCCGAGCTCTTTGGAAATCAGGCGGGTCGTGGTGTCGGTGCCGCTGCCAGCGGCGAATGGCAGCACCAGCGTGACGTTGCGGGTGGGATAAGGTGCCTCGGCAGCCGCAATCCCGGAAAGCGGCATGAGCATTGCCGCAGCGGCGACTGCTCGCCAACATCGTTTCAATCGCGCAATCATATCGTCGTTCCCCCGCGTCGGGCCTGGGCCGGCCCGCGGGCGGGAACCTAGCTCGCCCACCACGGCCGCGGAAGCCGTGGTGGGAGCAGCTTATCGCCGCACGCGCCTGGCGAGGGATGGTTACGATCCCGCCGCGAAGACCTGCGCGACATGGAATGCCTTGGTGGTGATCAGCCATCTGCCGTCGATCCGGTGAAACACGAGATGGTCGACGAAGCCGGTTTGACCGGCCCGGACGCGCACCTTGGCGATGGCCAGATCGGGCGCGGTCTGGTCGATGCTGATGATGGCTTCCTCGCGCGGCGATTTCATCGATGCCGGCGACGGACGGCTCTGGATGAAGTCGCGGAATTCCGCCGCCGACCGCACCGTGTGCTTGCCGTCCCGGATGCCGTGCACGATGCAGGCGTCGGCGAACACGTCGCGAAACCGGCTGTCGTCGACGTCATACATCAGATTGAAATAGCCATCGATCGCGGATGCGATGGCCTGGATGTCGTTCATTGCAGAATCTCCTTGGGCGATGATGTGGCGCTGACCTCACCGGATCGAACCGGTGATCTGCGCTGACAGTGGCCGATGTGGCAGCGGAGTGCTACGACTGGGCTGTCATCTCATCGATGACTGAGAGGCATCGACATGGACGAAGTTGACGGTCGGCTCGTCGGCGGGCTCGTGGTTCTCGCGGCCGTGGCGAACGCGCGTAGTTTCGGCAAGGCCGCCGAGCGGCTTGGCATGACGCAGTCCGGCGTCAGCAAGGCGATCGCCAAGCTCGAGGCGCGTCTCGACACCAGGCTGGTCCACCGCACGAGCCGCGCCGTCGATCTGACCGAGGAAGGACGTGCGCTCTGCGAGCGGGTCGCGCAGCATCTGGCCGGGATCGGCGAGGCCGCGGCCGAGACCTCGAAATCACGCGGTGCCATTCGCGGTCGGCTTCGGGTCAATGTCGACCCGCTGTTCTCCCGCATCGTCCTGTCGCCGAAACTGAGCGAGTTCTTGCTTCAGAATCCGGCGATGGAGTTGCGGATCGAGACCCGTGACCGCATCGCGGACCTCGTGAGCGACGGCTTCGATCTCGCGGTGCGCTTCGGCGAGCCGGCGCCGTCGGCCCTGATCGCGCGCCGGATTCTCGATGCGCGGGTCCTCACCGTCGCTTCTCCCGCTTACATCAGGCGCCATGGGCGGCCGGCTCATCCGGCTGATCTGGCAAGCGATGCCCATCAATGCATCCTGGCGATCGACCCGGCGACCGGACGGCCCTTCGATTGGGAGTTCTGGCGCGGCGGCGAGGTGTTGCCGGTGGCAGTCAATGGGCGGCTCACGGTGACCGATTCCGGCACCAAGCTGGGCGCCTGCCTGGCCGGCTTTGGCATCGCCCAGGTGATCGATCTCGGCCTCGACGATCACCTGAAGGGCGGCGCACTCGTCGAGCTGTTTCCGGATTGGTCCGACGAGCGCTACCCGCTCTACGTCTTCTATCCCTCGCGTAATCACGTGCCGGCGAAGGTGAGGAGTTTCATCGATTTCGTGACCGACAGCCTGAGCAGGCAGCCACGCACGGCATTGCCGGTTGTCAGTTCCGCCAAAAGAGGGAAGCGGGAGCCGTTGATCGCGGTGACGGCCGGGCGCCGCTAGCTCTTTGCAGGTCCTTTCGCCGACCCCTGCCGCGAGGCGATGACGACGCCGGCCAGCACCAGGGCGTAGCCGATCAGATGAAACGGCGCGAGGGTTTCACCGAGCAGCAGGATCGCCATCGCCGAGCCGAACACCGGCACCAGATGGAAGAACGGCGCCGCGCGGTTCGGGCCGATCAGCGCGACGCCGCGGTTGAAGAACAGATAGGCCAGCGTCGACGGGAAGATCAGCGTGTAGCCCAGCGTGGCGAAGGTCAGCAGGTCGAGCTTCAGCGTCACGCCATTGGCGAATTCCCAGATCGCCACCGGCAGCAACATCAACGCGCCGCAGCAGGTGGTGAACGAGATCAGCGAGAGCTGATGGATCTTCGGCCGCCGCGGGATCAGCGCCGAATAGAGCCCGAACGACACCAGCGAGGCGCCGAACATGATGTCACCCCGGTTGAAGGAGATGCTGGCGAGCGCCGAGAAATCGCCGCGCAGGATGATGGTCAGGACGCCGGCGAGCGAGATCGCGATGCCGGCAAGCTGCGCCGGAGTCAGCCGCACGCCGAACAGGATCAGCGACCACAGCGCCACGAACAGCGGCCCTGCCGACTGGATCAGCAGCGCGTTCAGCGCCTCGGTATATTGCATGGCCCAGTAGGAGATCGCGTTGTTGAAGGCGAAACCGACCGCCGACAGCAGCAGCATCAGCGGCAGGGCGCCGCGCAGCTTCGGCCAGTCCCGCTTCAGATGCGGCCACGCGAACGGCAACAGGATCAGGAATACGCCGAACCAGCGGATTGTGGTCAACGTGACCGGCGGCACATGGCTGCCGACATGCCGCGCCAGCACGATATTGGCGGCCCAGAACAGCGACGTCAGGCTGAGCAGCAAATAGGGCTGGTTGTTGAGCCAGTGCAGCGGCGAACGGCGCGGCGTTGTTGCAGGTGCGGGCAAGGCGGTCATTACCTGGTTGATGTTGTGCCCGAATCCACCGCCGCGACAAGACGAAAGTGCGGATTGGAGCCATGCGTGCCGGCAGCGCGATATATCGCCGAGGCCACCCGCCCGAGACGTCATCCTGCCACGAGCAAGAATTATCACCGTCACCCTGAGGAGCGCGGTACGCGCGTCTCGAAGGATCGACGGCCACCGGTCGGGCCGTGCATCCTTCGAGACGCGCTACGCGCTCCTCAGGATGACGGGGATAGTTTTGCGTAGGGCCGGACGCACTGGCACGATGCCTATTTCTGCGGCCCCGACAGCGAGATATCGCGTTCGGCGCGAAACACGTTGCTGTAGAGATTGGCGATCCATTGCCGCCCGCTGGAGGTGATGTTGAGGTGGCGGATCGCGGCTTGCACATGCGGCGCGACGCTGTCCCAGTAGAAGCGCGGATAGAGGTCGACGAGGTCGGCCGGCGAATCGTAGCCGAGCTGGCGGTTCAGTCCGGCCTCCTCGAATTCGATGTACAGCGCGTTGGCCTTGCGGATGTAGTGCGGATCGCCGAGCTGGCCGATCAGGTCGGCGGCGCGCAGCAAGGTGGCCTCTTCGCCGAGATCGCCGTCCGCCTCGGGGGCGCTGAGCGGAAAGCGCGTGCCCTCGATGGCGCGCGCGATACGATCCCTGTCGAGTTGGGCGACGCCCTTGAGCCGCTCCATCACGAAGATCTTGGAGCGGTCGACGTGATAGGACATCAGCGCAGCATCCGACGCGCCGCGCGGCAGGATCACCTTGCGACCTTCGGCATTGACCAGATAACCGTCCTGGTCGTCGGCGTCGAACAGCCCGCGCACATAGCCGATGTCGTGGGTGAGGCAGGCGATGATGACATGCGCATAGTCCTCGGCGCTCATGTGCGAATGCAGCGCGCGGCCGCGCAGGATGGCGTGGCCGGCGAGCGTCACCAGCATGGTGTGCTCGACATTGTGATAGAGCGCGTCGCTGTTGCCGATGCATTCGAGCGCGATCCGCGCGATCGATGGCACCATCTCCACCAACTGGGTCTGTGAAGAGCCGAACCGGCGCTGCATGTACTCGCCGAGGAATTTGCCGAGCGCGTCGGCCGCAAGTTCGGGAAGGGTCATCACGGCCTTGACCTCCGAGAGCTGACGCGAGCTTACGGCCCGGCGATATTTCAGGCTAGTCCGGCGATGTGACATAATCGTTGCGGCCGGACCGAAGTGGCCGGACCGAAGCGACCGTATTATTCCGGAATGGGGCAGGAGCTGATGGGTGTCGATCTCTTGAACGTCAAAGGCCTGAACGAGCTGGATCGGCAGGCGCCGGTCGTGATGGTCAACCTGATGCGATTTCGGCAGCGCTCGGCCGACGGCGACGGTTCGGGCTGGGATGCCTATCTGCGCTACAGCGCGCTCACGGTCCCGATGATCAAGGCGCGCGGCGGCACGCTGTTGTGGACCGGCAACGCCGAGACGGTTGCGCTCGGCGAGCCGGACGGCCAGCGCTGGGACTATCTCGCGCTGGTCTACTACCCGAGCGTCGCGGCCTTCATCGACATGATGACGTCAGCCGATTACGAGAACCGCTGCGACCCGCATCGCCGCAATGGCTGCGAGGAGCACGTCATCATCGCGACGCGCGAGGCCTACAGCAAGTTCAAGCTGGGGTGAGGTCGACCGCGGTTCTCCCCGCGTCATTGCGAGCGGAGCGAAGCAATCCACTTTACCGCGTATGCGGAGCGATGGATTGCTTCGTCGCCATCGCTCCTCGCAATGACCGCTGATGGACCATGCTCAGGATGACGGGTTTGAGGGCGACAGCGGCACAAGCGCCGCGTGGCAGGCCGCCTGTACGACGCGGCAGACCTCGTCCCGCGACCGGCCCGCGCTCAGCGAGGCGAAGGTCGGATAATCCGTCAGTGTGAAGATCAGGTCGATGGCGTCCTTGCGGGCCTGCTGCGATGCTGTCTTGCACGCGATACGGCCGATCAATGCCGCGACCCCGCGGCGGCGGCGTTCGTTGCGCTCGCGCAGGGCCTCGGCGAATTCGGGATCGGTCGCCATCGCGTCATGCAGCCGGCCGACCGCGGGATCGCGGCTCCAGAAGCCGCAGAAGATCTCGACAATGCGGTCGAGTCCGGCGCGCGGATCGGCCATCGTCATGGCGTCGGGGAGCTGATGTAGTCCGCCGTGACGGGCGATCTCGTCGAACACGGCCTCGAGCAGCCCGCGCCGCGAGCCGAACTGGTTGTAGACGGTGAGCCGGGTCACGCCGGCGGCCTTCGCCACCGTGTCCAGCGAGAAGCGCGCGATGCTTTCGCCTTCGCGTAGCGCGCGCGAGGCCGCCTCGATCACGCGCTCGCGGGTCTCGGTCGCCGCGGCGCTGCGCGCCGGGCTCACATAGCTGCGCGGCGGCATCGGGTTGCCTTGCTTTGGTCATATTGACTATACATACTGTATATCTAATTTCTGATACCGGTTTGGAGCAACATCATGCAGAGCATCCTCATCATAGCCCTGTCTCTTCACGTCCTGTCATCGGTGTTTTGGGCTGGCTCCAGCTTCACTTTGGCGCGCACCGGCGGCCTCGGCGGCGAGAAGCTGCTGGTTCCGCAAATCGGCGCCGCGACAGTCGCGATCGTGACCGGCGCGACGCTGTGGCAACTGGTTCATGAGGGCTCCTTCGGGCGGTCCGAGCAGATCCTTGCGGGTGGCGCGATCGCCGCGCTGGCGGCGATCGCCGTGCAGATCATCGTCGGCGGCGGTGCCATCAGGCAGATGCGCAACGGAGCGGGCGATCAATCAGCCGGACGTTCGCGACTGGCGGTCGCGCATCGCATCGCTGCCACGCTGCTTACCATCACCGCGCTGTGCATGGGAGCGGCGCGCTATGCCTGAGCGTTCATTGCTTCTCCCGCTCGCGGTATGCGCGACAGCCCCGCGGGCGAGGGTGCTTGCACGATTTCGGAATATTGGAAATATAATCCTGAGTTGCCCGTCGGGTCAAGCTGTCTCGTCAGGCGCCGGGTAGCCGTCAACTCCTTTGCATGGGGTTGTTTTCGATATTTTGACCGTGCGCGCCCGCGGTGGCGAATCCTCTCTAAAACTTCCGCACCAGGTCGGGCGTGATCTCCTTCAGGCTGCGGATGCCGAGCAGCGCGAGGTCGCGGTCGATCTCGGCATGCAGCAGCGAGATCGCGCGCGCCACGCCGGCCTCGCCGGCCACCACGGCGGCGTACAGGAACGGGCGTCCGACCCAGACGAAATCGGCCCCCAGCGCGAGCGCCTTGATCACGTCGGTGCCGCGGCGGATGCCGCCGTCCATCATCACCGTCATGTTGCCCTTCTGCGCCGCGATCTCCGGCAGCGTGCGAAGGCCAGAGACGGTGTAGTCAAGCTGGCGGCCGCCATGGTTGGAGACCATCACGCCGTCGCAACCGTGCTCGCGCGCCAGTCGCGCGTCTTCCGGCGAGATCAGTCCCTTGACCACGAGCTTGCCGCTCCAGCGCTTCCGGATCAGCTCGACATGCTTCCAGGCGAGCTGGTCGCGGCTGCCGATATTGCGCATCAGGTTCTTGGACAGCACCGGCGGACCTTGCTTGGCGTCCATGTTCTCGAAATGCGGCATGCCATGGTTGAGCACGGTGCGTGCCCAGGTGTTCAGCAGCCAGTCGGGATGGGTGATGGTGTCCCAGAATACGCGCGGGGTGATCTCGAGCGGCACCTGGAAGCCGTTGCGGATGTTGTTCTCGCGGTTGGGCGGCACCGGCACGTCGGCAGTGACGACGAAGGTGTCGTAGCCGGCCGCCGCGACGCGGTCGACCAGCGGTTCGATCCGCTCGGGGAGGCCGGCCAGATAGGCCTGGTACCAGGCCTGCGGGTTGGCGGCGCGAACGTCCTCGAGCGTAATCAGCGATGAGGCCGACAGGATCATCGGGACGTTGGCGGCGGCCGCGGCGCGGGCCAGCACGATATCGCCGCGATAGGCGCACAGCGCCGAGGATCCCATCGGTGGAATCCCGAACGGCGAGGCGTAGGACTTGCCGAACAGCGTCGTGGTCTGATCGCGGCCGGAGACGTCGTTCAGCACGCGCGGCACGAAGCCATACTCGTCGAACGCCCTGCGATTGTCGGTCCGTGCGGCGTCGGTCTCGGCGCCGCCCGAGATGTAGCCATAGAGGAATTTCGGCAGCAACCGCCGCGCCTGCGGCTCGAAATCGTCGAGCGTGAGGTAGCGCCGCAACTGCCGCGGCACGGCGGGCGCCGCGCGGGTGACGGTTGCGGGCGGCGGTGAAGGGGCTGCGGTCCGGTCGTGCACGGTGAGCGTTTCCGTTGTTCTTGGTTCTTGGTTCGGAGAAGAGGTTAGCGTCTGCCGGCGGGCCCGACAAATTTCTGATTGAATTGATTGACGGACTGGCTGACGTCGCTGAGCGTCCTGCGGGTCTCGGCGATCATGGTGCCGGACTTCTTGTCGAAGCTCTGGATCAGCTCACGCAGCGAGATCACGGTCGGCAGCAGCTCGCCGCCATATTTGTCGCTGCCGAAGCTCTTCAGGAACTTGTCGGCGGAGGTCAGCTTGGCGTCGACCGTGCTGATGCCGTCGTCGGCGGCGTCGATGAAGCCGGCGATCAGCTCGCCATTGCCCGACAGCGAGTTGGTGAAGTTCTCGAGCCCGAGCAGCGAGTCCTTGATGTCGGCCTCGTTCTCGGTGATGACGCGGTCGACATTGCGCAGCGCGACGCGCAGCTTCTCCTGGATGCCCATCGTGCCTTCGGCGTCGGCGGTCAGCTCGGGAATGCCGTCGGCGCCAAGCGGCGGCGGCGGGGCGTCGTCGGTGCCGCCGGTGAAGGAGATCGAGGCGATCCCGGTCAGGCCCTGGAATTCGAGACCGACCTGGGTGTCCTTCCTGATCGGAGCGTTGCCCTCGATCCGTGTCATCGCCACCACGCGGTGGCGGTCGAGCCTGATCGAGACCACCTCGCCGACCCTGACGCCGGCGAAATTGACGCTGGCGCCGCGGCGCAAGCCGGAGGCCGAGCCCTCGAACACGACGCGGAACGGCACCATCCGCTTGATGCCGGCGTAGCGCTGATAGCCCAGCCAGCCGCCAAGGGAGCCGGCGACGAGGGCCAGCGTCAGGGTGCCGATCAACAGATTGCTGGCGCGCGCCATGCGTCAAGGTCCGTCCGCGAAGCAGACCCTAGGAGATAGCGGATTTGCCGCCAATAGTCACCGCGATCCGCTCATGCCGCCGCCGGCTTCCGCGACGCCGCAAAGACGCCAGCCAGCACCAGCGCAAAGCCGATGAAATGGAAGGCTTGCGGATGCTCGCCGATGAACACGATCGACATGACGGTGCCGAACACTGGAACCATGTGGAAGAACGGCGCGGCGCGGTTGGCGCCGATCAGCTGCACGCCGCGATTGAAGCACAGATAGGCCAACGTCGAAGGGAACACGGCGACATAGAACAGCGACAGCAGATTGGTGGTCGTGAGCTGCATCACCGGCCGGGCGCCGAGTTCCCAGATCAGGAACGGGACCAGGAACAGCGCGCCGCAGCCGAAGGTGAAGGCAGCGACCGACAGGCCGTGGATGCGCGGCCGCTTCAGGCTCAGCACCGAATACAGCGCGAAGATCAGCAGTGCGACGATGAAGATCAGATCGCCCTTGTTGAACTCGATCTTCGACAGCGTCGTGAGATCACCGTGCAGCAGGATCACCAGCACGCCGGCGAGCGACAGCAGGACGCCGAGCAGCTGGCCGAGCGTCAGCCGAATGCCGAGCAGCACCAGCGACCACACCGCGACCATCAGCGGCACGGAGGATTGCAGCAGCAGCGTGTTGAGCGCCTGGGTGTGCTCGAGCGCCCAGTATTGCAGCGTGTTGAAGGCGCTGATGCCGGTGAACGACAGCAGCATCATCATGCCGAGATTCTTGCGGATCGCGGCCCAGTCCTGCGCGAGGTGTTTCCAGGCAAATGGCAGGATGATCAGGAAAGCCACGAACCAGCGCAGGAACGACAGCGTCACCGGCGGGATGTGGCCGGCGGCGAGCCGGCCGACGATCGCATTTCCGGCCCAGCACATCGCGGTGATGCACAGCAGCAAATACGGCTGGTTGGCAATCCAGGAGCCGGACGCCGGCGTTGTGGGGGAATCGGAGACAGACATTCGAAGGGCCCGGGGTTCGCAACGCCGTGGCCCGCCCGGCCGACGACGCCGGGCCGGTATAAATCTCCCCGGCTCCCGTGACAGACACGGATTCCGCTAGTCCATCAATGGGGACGGACGCATCGCGACCATGCGCGAAGGCCCCTTACGCGCCTCAGCCGGCTTGCGGCGGCGTGCCCTGGCGCTTGACGATCTGCTCGGCGAGCTCGATCAGGATCCGCTTGGTGTCGGAGTCCTGAACCTCGCGGAACACCCGCAACATGCGCAGCTCGAGCAGGGACTGTAGCGATTCCGTCGACTGGCTGCCGCTCCCAGGCTGCGCGGCGCCGGCGGTCTGGGGATTGAGCGTGGCGGCGGCGATCCCGAGCATCTCGGCGACATTTGCAAGGCGGCCGGCATCGATCTTCGCCGCCTCGGCGACGCCGGTCCTGGCCGGCAAGGACTCCGAGCACAAGATCTCGGCGAGATCACCCTGCGATAGCCCGATCGCGCGCCAGCGCGCCTGCACGAGTTGATCGATCTGGTCGTCCTGCGATGTGCTCATGGTGCGCTCAGGCGATCTCCAGCAACGTTCGTGGACAGTATTCTGACGAATCTCGCCAACAAATGAACCGGCGGTTCGCCGTCGAAGACCTTGTGCGGTTCATCCGGATCGACGACCGGGTGACATGCAGCTCCGCACCTCCAATCCAGCCGCCCCGTCGCGCGAGGTGCGCTTCCGGCGTGCACATCACGGTCTGACATGCTCGCATCCGCGTCATCCGGCCTTTGCCTTATTAGCAAGATCGTGCCCGAATGCAATCAAGAGGCGATGAGTCAAGCGGACCCAACCGGGAAAAACGATCTCGGTGGGTTTTGTGGCGCCGCTCACAGGTCGATGATCCCGAGTGCGATGCTCTTCGCCACCCCGTGGGTCTTGTTGGACGCCTCGAGCTTCCGCAATGCCTGCTTGATGAAACCTTCCACCGTTTCTGGCGAAATACCGAGAATCTGCGCGGTGTCCGCCACGGTCTTGCCGCGCGCCGCCCAAGCCATCACTTCCTTTTCCCGCCCCGTGAGCTTGATCGTCTCGGCGGCGTCGGCGGGCCTGAGGATGGTCGGCGCGTTGCGCTGGTCGCGGTTGACGATGTCCATCGCCCGCTGCACCCAGTAGATCATCAACAGATGCAGCTCGTGCCGGTGGCAGATGAACAACTTGTCGAAGTCGCGCGGCTGGTCTTCCCAGAAGAACACCGTCGAACTCGAGTGCACGGCACCGAGCCGGTCGCGATAGTGGAAGGGCACGACGAAGCCCTGACGAAAGCCTTGGTCGCGCGCGGCCTCCATCATCTTCAATTCCGGCGGCCGCTTGCGGCCCTGCCGCTCCGGCAGCTTCAGCTCGCCCCAGTGAAACGGTGTGTTGGTACGCCGGACCCGGGTCAATGCCGGATCGGCATGGACGAAGTCGTTCTGGATGTAAGCGCGCTCCCATGCCGGCGCGTAGGTGCCGGTATGGTAGGGTAGATCGAGTTCGGGCCGGCCCGCATCGATGAAGGCAAAACTGGCGAAGCCATAGTCCTGAATGATGCGATGAAGCGAGAGTCGAAGCTCGTCGATCGTGCTCGACGCCTCGATACTCGTAATCGCTTCTTCCAAGACCATTGAGTAAAACCCCGGTTTCCGGGGTATCACAATTAAGCCTTTTTGTCCCAGATGCCGGCGACATCTGGAGGCGGAGGGAATGTCGCACCCACTAGGGGAATACCATGCGCTCGTCACGACCGAGGAGCGCCATCCGGCGCATGTTCAGGCGTTGCTCAGGCTGCGGAAGCGGCTGTTCGTCGACCATTGCGGCTGGATACTGACCACGACAGGGGACGTCGAGCGTGACCAGTTCGACGTCTGGTATACGGAGCACTGTCTTCTGTTTCTCGGTTCGGAGCTGATCGGCGGCTTCCGCGCCATCCGCACCGACTATCCCTATCTCACCAAATCGGTCTTCCCGCAGCTTGCGCAGCGTCGCTTTCCCAGCCGACGTGACGCTTGGGAGATCAGTCGTTTCGGCGTGTTGCCCGGGGTCACGGCATCGGCTGCGCGCGTCAACTACGCCCTGATGTTTCGCTTCGCCGAATTGCGCGGTGCGGACGCGCTGGTGGCGATGGCCGACCTTACCTACGAGCGCTTCCTCGCGCGGATGCGCATCCAGACCCACCGCTACGGTCCACCGCAAGTGATCGGCAACGATCGCTTCGGCCGCCCGCTGACGGCGCTCGCCGGCGAGATCCCGCTCGATCGCGCCGGCAATCCCGGCCTGAGCAAATTCATCGACCTTGGACGGCAATTGGAGATTCACGATGCCACACATGTTCTCGGACGTTCGAGCCTTCCGGAGCGACCCGCTCAAATTCCTGCTTGAGCGTGGCAAGGGCGCGCCGCTCGGGCTGGTGCCGCTGCA
Source organism: Bradyrhizobium sp. SK17 (assembly GCF_002831585.1). GTDB lineage: Bacteria > Pseudomonadota > Alphaproteobacteria > Rhizobiales > Xanthobacteraceae > Bradyrhizobium. The sequence goes on from NZ_CP025113.1 coordinate 2,738,991, forward strand.
TCTCGGGCCGGCGCCGGTCCTGCTGGTCAACGATCCCGACCTGATCCGCCCGATCCTGAAGGCGCCGGAGACCGACGTCGGCAAGGGCCGGCTGATCAAGAAGCTTTCGCCGGTGCTCGGCCAAAGCTCGCTGATGCTCCATGGCGACGAGCATAAGCGCCGGCGTGCGGTGCTGCACAAGCACATGGCCAAGGGCAACGTCGAAAAATACCTGCCGCAGATGTGCGCCGAAATCCGCGCGGTCGGTGCCAAGCTGGCGCGGCTCGGCTCGTTCGATCCGCATCGCTTCACGGCGACGCTGGCGCTGCGCACGATCTGCATCGCGGTGTTCGGCGCGCAGGTGATCTCGTCCGGCGACGAGGAGGCCCTGGTGCAGGCGGTCGGCACCATCGAGGATGATCTCGCCGACGAGATGTTCCGCGTGATGCCGCTTGGTCCGGTGTCCTGGTATCGCAGGCGGCAGAACCGGATTTGCGCCAAGCTCGCGATGTCGACCGTGGTGCAGCGGCTGCGCTCTAGCGCTGGCTCGACCAGCGCGTTGCGCGACCTCGAGGCGCTCGGCCTCAGCGATCGCGACCTGCACGACGAAATCCTCACGCTGCTGCTGGCCGGCCACCACACCACCGGGTCGACCGCGGCCTGGGTGCTGTATCACATGGCGGCCAATCCGGCGCTGATGGACGAGATCGCCGACGAGGCCGCCGATTGCATCGGCGACGACGGCGAATTGCGCGTCGACGCGGTCAGGCGCGCCGACGTCAGCGCAACGCTGGTCAAGGAGGTCTGCCGGCTCTATCCCAGCGCCTGGTGGTTCTCGCGCGAGGTGATGCAGCCGGTGACGATCGGCGGCCGCGATCTCAAGGTCGGCACCTCGCTGCTGATCTGCCCCTGGCAGTTGCAGCGGGACGACAGGCATTTCGAGGACCCGGACCGCTTCCTGATGACGCGACGCTACAACACCGACGCCTACATCCCGTTTGGTGCCGGTCCGCGTGCCTGCGCCGGGATGGGGGTTGCGATGCTCGAATTGCAATTGCTCGCACTCGAGATCGCCGCGGCCTATCGGTTCACCGCCGTCAGCCCGAATCCGGCACCGTGGCCGAAGGCCTCGGTGACGCTCGTACCGCCGCCGATGACGATCGACATCGAAGTCCGCGAGGTGCGCCCGAGCATCCTGCATCTTGGCGAGGAAGCCGAGCAGTTGCCGTACATCCCACCCGTCGGCGCCGCCTCCATCAGCACACTGCAATCGGTATCCCAATGACAACTCAGCTTACAACGGCCAGCATCGGGCAGAGGGCGATGGATCAAGTGCAACTGCGCAGTTTGCGCGACGTCATCGCGGTGTTGATCGAGCAACGCAGCATCGTGACGGCGGCGGGCGCAGGCTTTGCCGCGCATCTGCTCGATCTCGCGATCATGCAACTCAGGCTCAATGTCAACGATATCACGGCGGAAGAACTGACCGGCCTGTCGGATTTCGTTGGTGCGGAGTTCGCGAGGGACAAGTCCTCGCATTGATCGCGGCGGTCCGGGTTGGACGGCGGGTCAGTCCTGCGTCGCCGTCAGCGCCTTGATCAAGGCGCCGGCGGCGAGCGCGGCGTCGTTCGGATCGATCTCGATCTGAAGGCCGCGCTGGCCACCATTGACGAAGATGGTAACGTGGGTGAGCGCCGCCTCGTCGATCGCGGTCGGCACCTTCTTCTTCTGGCCGAACGGGCTGATGCCGCCGACATGATAGCCGGTCAGCCGCTCGGCATCGGCCGGGCGCATCATCCTGGCCGACTTGCCACCATGGGCGGCGGCAAGCTTCTTCATGCTGACCTCGCAGTCGGACGGCACCACGGCGCAGACCGGCTTGCCGTCGACCTCTGCCATCAGGGTCTTGAACATCCGGTTCGGGTCGACGCCGAGCGCCTCGGCCGCTTGCAGCCCGATGCTCTCGGCGTTGGAATCATAGACATAGGTGTGGAGCTTGAAGGCGATGCCTAGCTTCCGCAGCGCCATCGTTGCTTGTGTCGAATTGGGCATGGATCGGACCGGTTGATGCGGCCGGATGATCGCCGCAACGAGGCCGGCGATCAATCGGCTGCGCGGCTGGCGCGAGGGCGCGCCAACATTAAATTCTCGCCAGCACGGCGTGACCGTCAGCGATATGGAATTTTCAGGGGATATCAAAGGGTTGTAGCTCGTCTAAAAGGCGTAAAGCACCCCGTTCTTGCTTGCGCAGCCGACCCGCTTCCTTTATCCGGTAGGCGCCTTGCGCGCGCGCGGTCGGGCGCCGTGATCTGGGCTCGGCATATCAATGCTTGGTCGCTGTGGACGGACGCGTTTTCGCCGCGATCATGGTCTGAAACACCTGAAGGGAACATCTTCGAAATGGCCAATGTTGTCGTCGTCGGCGCCCAATGGGGCGACGAGGGGAAGGGCAAGATCGTCGACTGGCTGTCGGAACAGGCCGACATCGTCGTGCGCTTCCAGGGCGGCCACAATGCCGGCCATACGCTCGTGATCAATGGCGAGACCTACAAGCTGGCGCTGCTGCCGTCCGGCGTGCTGCGCCCGAACAAGCTGGCGGTGATCGGCAATGGCGTGGTGTTCGATCCGCAAGCCTTCCTCGACGAGGTCGCCAAGCTGAAGGGGCAGGGCGTCGCGGTCGGGCCGGACAATCTGCGCATCGCCGAGAACGTCACGCTGATCCTGCCGCTGCACCGCGAGCTCGATTCGCTGCGCGAATCCTCCAACGCCATCACCTCGATCGGTACCACCCGCCGCGGCATCGGCCCGGCCTATGAGGACAAGGTCGGCCGCCGTGCCATCCGCCTGATGGACCTCGCCGACCTCGACACCCTGCCGCACAAGATCGACCGCCTGCTGGCGCACCACAATGCGCTGCGCCGCGGCAACAACCTGCCGGAGATCGACGGCAAGAGCATCTTGGCCGAGCTGTCGGCGATCGCGCCGAAACTGCTGCCCTATGCCGAAACCGTGTGGCGGCTGCTCGACCTGAAGCGCCGCGAGGGCAAGCGCATCCTGTTCGAAGGCGCCCAGGGCGCGCTGCTCGACGTCGACCACGGCACCTATCCCTATGTGACGTCGTCCAATACGGTGGCCGGACAGGCTGCGACCGGCACTGGCCTCGGCCCGGGCGCGGTCGGCTATGTGCTCGGCATCTGCAAGGCCTACACCACCCGGGTCGGCCAAGGTCCGTTCCCGACCGAGCTGCTCGACGAGATCGGCGAGGAAATCGGCCGCCGCGGCAAGGAATTCGGCGTCAACACCGGCCGCAAGCGCCGGGTCGGCTGGTTCGACGCCATGCTGGTGCGACAGACCGTCCGGACCTGCGGAATTGCCGGGCTGGCCCTGACCAAGCTCGATATTCTGGACGGGTTCGACAGCATCAAGGTCTGCATCGGCTACAAGCTCGACGGCAAGGAAATCGACCATCTGCCGGCGGGCGAGGGCGCACAGGCCCGGGTCGAGCCGATCTACGAGATCATCGAGGGCTGGAAGCAGCCGACCGCCAATGCGCGCTCATGGGCGGACCTTCCGGCCCAGGCCATCAAGTATGTCCGCCGGGTCGAGGAACTGGTGGGGTGTCCGATCGCCCTGCTGTCCACCAGCCCGGAGCGTGAAGATACTATTCTGGTACAGAATCCGTTCGAGGCTTAACGGGATATTACCTATATCCCACCAATTGTGTGGAAATGGCTGACTACTACCCGCTGATCGCCCGTGCCATCGCCGGACTGGATCCCAACGCTCCCGGCGAAGCCCGGCGCGCGCTCTATGCGCGGGCACGGACGGCGTTGATCCAGCAGCTCCGCGGCGTGCAGCCGCCGCTCTCCGAGTCCGAGATCACCCGCGAACGGCTGTCGCTGGAAGAGGCGGTTCGCAAGGTCGAGTCCGAAGCCGCGCAGCGCGCCCGCGAGGCCTCCCGCCCCGGCGGCGGCGCCCGCACCAGCGATCCGTTGCGTCGCGCCAATCCAAGACCGCCGGAAGCAGGTGCAAGGCCGCCGGAGGCAAATCCAAGGCCGCCGGAGGCAAATCCAAGGCCGCCGGAGGCAAATCAAAGGCCGTCGGAGGCCAGCTCCGCCGACAGTGCCGCGCGCCCGCGTCCCTCCGCTGAACCCCGCCCGCCGCGCAATCTGCGCCCCGATGCGCCGCCGGCTCCGCCGCGCCGGGCTGGCGAAGGCGCGCCGCCGGTGCCGCCGGCAGCGCCAGGCGTACGCGGTTTCCGCGACATCACCGCCGATGCCGACGATCTTGGGCGCGCCGCCGCGCAGGCCAGCCGCAACGCGCGCAAGACCTACGCCAACGTGCCGTCGCCCACGCCGGAATTCGACCGGCTCGAGCCGAGCCTGGAGAACCGTGGTGGCGATCCCGAACCGCCGTACTCCTACGACGAGTCGATCGAGGAGGCGGAGCGCTACACCCCGCAGCCGCCCCAGGCGCCTCCGCAGCAACGGTCGCGGGTCAGCAACGCCGACCGCGAGCCGAAGAAGCCGCCGCGCGTCGGCTCGATATTCCCATTCAAGACCGCGATCGCGGGCATCCTGCTGATCCTGGTGGGCGCCGGCCTGCTGATCTGGGGCAAGCCGGACTTTTCCTCGATCAGCAGCCTGTTCAAATCCTCCGCCCCGGTCGAGGCGCCGAAGGATGCCGCGGCGCCGGCAAGCAAGAAGATCACCGACCGCGTCGGCCAGCCCTCGTCGTCGGGCGAGCCGGTCGCGCCGATCGCGCAGCGCGTGGTGCTCTATGACGAGGACCCGTCGGATCCGAAGGGCAAGCAATATGTCGGTTCGGTGGTCTGGCGCACCGAGCAGATCAAGGGATCGGGCAACCAGAAGCCCGACATCGCCGTGCGCGCCGACATCGACATCCCGGATCGCAAGTTCAAGATGACGATGTCGTTCCGCCGCAACACCGATTCATCGCTGCCGGCGAGCCACACCGCGGAATTGACCTTCATCCTGCCGCAGGACTTCGCCAATGGCGGCGTCGGCAACGTGCCGGGCATTCTGATGAAGTCCAACGAGCAGGCGCGCGGCACGCCGCTCGCAGGCCTCGCGGTCAAGGTCACCGACGGCTTCTTCCTGGTCGGCCTCTCCAACGTCGACGCCGACCGCTCGCGCAATTTGCAGCTCCTGAAGGAGCGGTCCTGGTTCGACGTACCGCTGGTCTACACCAACCAGCGCCGCGCGATCATCGCGATCGAAAAGGGCGCCCCCGGCGAGCGCGCCTTCAACGACGCCTTCGCGGCGTGGGGTGAGTAGCCGTCGGCGCTTCCGCTCTGTTGCTCACGATGTCATCGCCCGGCTCCGTCCGGGCGATTTCGTATCGCAGCGCGTCCGCATGTTGCGGCGCATTCGACGCGCAAGCTTCGGAACATTGTCGGGCGTTTTCGATTTTTCCTAGCACCGTCGCGCGACTGCGTTACACTTGCCGGAGGTCGGGCAAGAGGGTGCCATGAAACGCTATCTGATCTTCGCGGCCATCGGGCCGTTCATCGGCGGCTTCCTGCTGCTGGTGATGACCACCTATCAGTCCGGCTACTGGACCGATGCCGATGGCGGCGAGGTGGCGAAGCTGCTCGTCGTGTTCGTGAAGTCGCTGCAATACAATTATCTGTTCGGCATCGTGCCGTCGCTGATGTTCGGCGCGATCGACGACATCCTGATGCACGTGAAGCGGATCACGCCGGTGGTGCGGATGCTGATCGTCGGTGCGGTGGCGTTCGTGGGCGCCGCGCTGATGTATGCCTCGCACGGCTCCGAAAGCGGCGCAGTGCAGTTCATCCTGTACGGGTTGGTCGGCCTCATCCCGGGCGTGATCACCTCCTGGCTGGCGCACAAATATGCCGAGGAGCTGTACGTGCCGGCGCGGCCGGTATCCCAGCACTAGGTCTGTTACGCTAGTCTTATCAATGCATTAGACGCAGGTCCGGGCACCGGGTCGGCGCTCCTTCATGCAGCTGTCATATGGATGTCATGTAAACGTAGTCCCAATGTCACACGGCCGCTTTTGTCCTCCCGCGGCTGTAAGGGGCTATCCAATGAGTGATGTGGCGTTACCTGGTTCGATCGAGCCTGCGCGGCGTAGCGGTCCCGATCTCGAGAAGGGCTTTCATCCCCTCACCGGCATCATCTATCTGGGCGTGATCGGCGCCGCGCTATTGTTCGTGGCCTACAGCATCTACGCGGACGTCGGCGCCACGGATGCGGGCAAGACGTCATATGCCGCGTTCCTGCTGCTGTTCGTGGCGCTGCTGATCTCGCTCGGCTTCGAATTCGTCAACGGCTTCCACGACACGGCGAACGCCGTCGCAACCGTGATCTACACGCGCTCGATGCCGGCCCATGTGGCCGTCGTCTGGTCGGGCCTGTTCAATCTGATCGGTGTCCTCCTCTCCAGCGGTGCGGTCGCGTTCGGCATCGTCTCCTTGCTGCCGGTCGAATTGATCCTTCAGGTCGGCAGCAGCGCCGGCTTCGCCATGGTGTTCGCGCTATTGATCGCCGCGATCATCTGGAACGTCGGGACCTGGTACTTCGGACTGCCCGCGTCGAGTTCGCATACCCTGATCGGATCGATCATGGGCGTCGGCATCGCGAACGCCCTGATGCACGGAAGGGAAGGCACGTCCGGCGTGGATTGGTCGCAGGCCGTCAACACCGGCAAGGCGCTGCTGCTGTCGCCGCTGTTCGGATTCCTGCTCGCCGCCATCCTGCTCTACGGGCTGAAGACCGCATTGCTGCGCGCAACCCCGGCGCTGTTCGGCGAGCCCCAAGGCGATCAGCCGCCGCCATGGTGGATACGCGGCATCCTGATCCTGACCTGCACGCTGGTCAGCTTCTTCCACGGATCGAACGACGGTCAGAAGGGCATGGGTCTCATCATGCTGATCCTGATCGGCGTGGTCCCGACCGCCTATGCGCTCAACCGCGCGATGCCGGCGAGCCAGATCGCGGCGTTCACCGCGAATTCGGCAGCGGCGAGCAAGGTCGTCGAGGACAGGGGCGCCGATCGCAAGGTGACCGGCGACCCGCGGCCGGCGCTGACGAACTACATTTCGCTTCGGCAACTCACCGACGATACCTATCCGTCACTCGCCGTTCTCATCGGCGAGATCAGCGACCAGGTCGTTCAATACGGTTCGCTGGCCAAATTCCCGGCGGAGACCGTCCGCAACACGCGTAACGACATGTACCTGGTGTCGGAGGCGCTTCGCCTGCTCATGAAGGGCGGCGACAGCGCGCTGAGCGATGCCGACGCTGCGACGCTCAATCGCTACAAGGGCTCGCTGGATGCCGCCACCAAATTCATTCCGTCCTGGGTGAAGATCGCGGTCGCCATCGCGCTCGGCCTCGGCACGATGGTCGGCTGGAAGCGGATCGTCGTGACGGTCGGTGAGAAGATCGGCAAGACCCATTTGACCTACGCGCAGGGTGCCTGCGCCGAAATCACGGCGGCTGCGACCATCGCGGCTGCGGATGGATACGGCTTGCCGGTGTCGACGACGCATGTGCTGTCGTCCGGCATCGCCGGCACCATGACCGCGAACGGGTCCGGCCTGCAATGGTCGACCATCCGCAACATCGCCATGGCCTGGGTTCTGACCTTGCCGGTGGCGATGCTGATCTCGGGCGTTCTCTACTTTGTTTTCGCGCATTTGTTTTAGCCGGAGCGCAGGACGCATTCTGCGCCTGGTTCGGGGAAAGGAATTTCGAGTGGCAGACGCAAGCTTCAGCCTTCTGACGGGCAACAGCATCGAAACCCGGCTGGTTCGCGCCGGCGGAATCATCTTTCGCGAGGGCGAGCAAGCCAACGAGCTCTTTGTCATCAAGAGCGGCTATGTGCGCATCCAGGTCGGCAACAAGACCATGGCGGACCTGGCACCCGACACGATCTTCGGCGAGATGGCGTTGATCGACAACGAACCGAGGAGTGCGACCGCCACGGCGCTCACGGATGTCGAGCTCGTCCCAGTCTCGGAAAAGCAGTTTCTCTTCCTCGTCAGCCAGACGCCGCATTTTGCCCTGAAGGTGATGAGGACGCTGGCACAGCGGCTCAGGACCATGAACAAGGGCGTCTATTGAGTGCTTTGCCCGACCCGTTGATGGCTGCAAACGAAAACGGCGGACGTGTCCGTCCGCCGCTCGCGTGATGGAAAAGGTCTTCGTGCTCAAATCCCTTTAGGTGCCGTTGGCGCGGCAGCGCCCGCCCGGGCCGATATGAAAGCCGCGCGGACAGGCATGCGCCCATGGCTGCGCGAAGTTGCGGCGGCAGCCGCCGTAGGGGCCGCGATGCCAGCCGCCGCCGCAACCGCCAGCAACCGTGACGACATCGGGATTCTGCGCGGTCGTGACCGGTGCGAGCGGCATGGCGCCGGCGCTGCCGAGCATGGCGAGAAGCAAGGCCGTCGCAATCAATCTGCTCATGAGTATCGTCCTCTGCTGATGCAAAAGTCATTCGTCAGTAACCAGAGCGTTTTCGAGCGAAGTGGATACCGGTTCGCGTGAAGAAACCGCGTCAAAACAAGAATCTAGAGCCCCATTGCGATTCAATCGGAACGGGATAGGCTCTAGCTGCCGGCGAAGGCAATCCTGGCCCGCACCTCGCCGATTGAACTCAGAGCCATCGGTACGCCCTGCGCGGCTCGCGCGTCTTGGACTGGGAAGCGCCGGAGAATTGCGGACTTGGACTGTCCGGCGCTGTGCACGGACCGGCGAGGGCACAGTTGCTTTCACGGGCGGTTCATCTGATGGTAGTCAGACTACAGGCCTGCCATTTGGTCCCGCCCTGCCGATGTCCGTCGTCAAGATGTCCGTCATCAAGAAAAGGCTGTCGACCGACATGCTGCCGCCCGGCCTCGGCGAGCGGCAGCGCTACCTGTTCTTCGCCGAATTGTTCGAGCATTTCTCGAACACCGGCGAGCTCGACCCGTCGCCGGCGGTGCCGTTTCGCGCGACGATGAACTCGATCCATATCGGCACCACCATGCTCGGCCGCTGCAACGGCAGCTTCACCACCGTGCGGCGCGAGCGGCGCCAGGTGCTGGCGACCAACGACGACCGCTATTGCCTGGCGCGCAACACCGGCGACCGCACTTCTGTCGTGACGCACCGCGGGCGCGAATTCCAGATGCGGCCGGGCGCCATGGTGCTGCTCAAGCTGGACGAGCCGTTCTTCACCGCCGACGGCGCCCACCACAAGCGCTTCACCAATGTCCATCTGCCGATGGCGACGTTGCGCGCCATGGTCGGCGGAGTCGATGACCTGGTCGGCCGCGAGCTCGCGCCGGGCGGCGCGCTGTCGCTGGCGATGGACTACAGCGACCTGCTGCTGCAATCCCCTGACGCGGTCGACGAGGCCGGCTTCGCCATCGCCGCGCATCTGCTGGATCTCGTGGCGCTCGGCCTCGGCGCCCGCGGCGATCTCGCGGCCGCTGCGCAGCGCCGCGGCCTGCGCGGGGTCAGGCTGAAGTCGCTGCTGATGATCCTGGAGGCGCGCTTCACCGAGCCGGACTTCTCCGCGCACAAGCTCGCCGCCGCAACCGGGCTGTCGGAGCGTTACGTCAACGAGCTGCTCTACGAGGCGGGCGCGAGCTTCACCATGCGGCTGACCGAATTGCGGCTGGCCAAGGCTGCCAAGTTGCTGGTCCATGATGCCGAGCGGCGGATCAGCGATATTGCCTTCGACTGCGGCTTCAACGATCTGTCCTATTTCAACCGCTGCTTCCGCCGCCGCTTCGGCTTGACGCCGTCGGCCGCGCGCGGCACCTGATGCGGCCTTGAACGTGACACGGTGGTAATGTGACGCAACTTGAACCGCCTGCCTGCGTTACCATGTGATGGCCATGCCCGAGGACGACATCTTTACGCCCAATGCCACGCGATCGCGGCCGCCCTTCGGCGGAGCGCAGGCGCGTGGCAAGGTCATCGATCAGGACGGGCGCGAATTGCCGGATGGCCCGCAGCATCCGGGCTTCGAGAGCTTCCACTTCGACTTCCGCAACTCCAGCGCCAATCCGTTCGGCAATCTGACCCGCGAGCAGCGGCTGCAGCGGTTGGAGATGATCGCACGGCTGCTCGACGTCGCCTTCGTCGTGCCGGGCACCAATGTCCGCTATGGCATCGACGGGCTGATCGGCCTGATCCCGGTGATCGGCGATCTGATCACGACGGCGATCTCGCTGTGGCTGGTGCGCGAGGCCCGTTTGCTGGGCGCGCCCTGGCACATCACGGCGCGGATGCTCGCCAATGTCGCCGTCGACGGCGTGATCGGCATGGTGCCGGTGGCGGGCGATGCCTTCGACGTCATGTTCCGCGCCAACATCCGCAATGTGCGGATGCTGCGGCGCTGGCTCGACAAGCAGCCCGGATTCTGACCCACAAAACAAAAGCCCCCGGACAATCGCCGAGGGCTTTTCGTTGAGGGAAGAGCAGAGAGCTTATGCGGCGTCGGCATCCGTCTGGCTGGCGGCGGGGCGCGGACGGCGCGGCAGCGGGAAGGCTTCGCTCTCATAGAGCGACCGGATGCCGTTCTGGTCGAAACGGGCTTCCTCGACCTGCAGATAGGCGCCGTTCAGCGAATCCGCCGGCAACTGCTCCATCGCGAATTGCACGGCTTCGGCGGCGGTGCCAAAACGGCGGTACGCGAAGCCCGCCCGCTTCTTCTTGCGGATCGCGGCAGGAAACAGTTCGGCAGACGTATTGTAGTTGAACGGACGCAGGGGACGCATGGTCGACGACCTCTTGTGTTCTTGGCAGTTAGCGTGGCGAAAGGGATTTGGGGGACGGCGGCCTCTACTTGGCGGCGCGCCGTACATGTCATTTCGGTCCCTAATATAGGCCTCTTTGACAAAAATGCGACCCCAGAAGCGCCCCCGGCAGGGCACATGCTGAATCCGCGCATGGCACGAAAGCGGATCAAATAATCTTATTTATTTCAATGGTTTATGGCTCTCAGATCTTGTCGAGCCAGGCCAGGATCGCGACCACGATCAAAATCACCCCGAAAAGGCCCATTCCGGAGTGGCCGAGGCCATAGCCATAGCCGCGGATCCGGCCGCTATAGCCGCCCAGCAGGATAACCAGCAGGATGATGATGAGGATCAATCCGAGCGACATGGCGCCCTCCTCGGAACAGGCGGCAGCCGCGCGGCGAGACGCCGAAGGCCCCGCGAGTTCCGAGCAAAGCACATTCCGGCCCGCGAGTCGTTAAGGCCGGCGGTCGATCACGAGGATGTTGTTTGCCCCGGGAGGTCAAAACAAAGCCCCGCGCAACCGGTCGGCGGTCGCGCGGGGCGTGGGTGGTGATGGCCTACTTCTTCTCGTTCAGCTTCAGCGCCGCCGAATTGATGCAGTAGCGCAGGCCGGTCGGGCCAGGGCCGTCGTTGAAGACGTGGCCGAGATGGCCGTCGCATTTCGAGCACAGCACCTCGGTGCGGATCATGCCGTGGCTGATGTCGTGCTCCTCGTCGACATGGCTCTCGACCGCGGGCTTGGAGAAGCTCGGCCAGCCGCAGCCGGAGTCGAACTTCTGGTCGGACTCGAACAGCGTCTGTCCGCAGCCGGCGCAGACATAGGTACCCTTGCGGGGATCGTGCTCATATTCGCCGGTGAACGGACGCTCGGTCGCCTTCTCACGCAGCACGGCGTACTGCATCGGCGTCAACTCCTGGCGCCACTCGGCCTCGCTCTTGTGGACCTTGCCGTCGGTCTTGGTGTCGGACATTCAACCTCCTTTGCGAGATGCTCAGTTGGTGACCTTGGTGCTGCTCACCAGCGTCGGCTTCTCGATGTAATTCTCCGCGAAGATCTTCTTCAGGTTCTCGACCTTCGGGATGTCGTTATACGCGATATAGGGCTGGTTCGGGTGCAGCGTCAGATAATCCTGGTGGTAGCCCTCGGCCGGATAGAATGCCTCGAGCGCGCCGACCTTGGTCACGATCGGCCTCTTGTAGACCTTGGCGGCGTTGAGCTGGGCGATATAGGCATCCGCCACCTTCTTCTGCTCGTCGCTGGTGGTGAAGATCGCCGAGCGATATTGCGTGCCGGAGTCGGGGCCCTGGCGGTTCAACTGGGTCGGGTCATGCACGACGGAGAAGAAGATCTGTAGGATCTTGCCGTAGGATATCTTCTGCGGGTCGTATTTGATCTCGACCGATTCCGCATGGCCGGTGGAGCCGGTCGACACCTTCTCATAGTCGGCATTCGCCTTGCTGCCGCCGGAGTAGCCGGACACCGCGCTGACGACACCGGCGGTGTGCTGGAACACGCCCTGCACGCCCCAGAAGCAGCCACCGGCCAACACCGCGGTCTTGATGCCAGTCTCCGGCGCGCTTGCGGCCGGCGGCGGGATGATCACGGCGTCCTCGGCGGCAAGCGAGGGCGCGACTGCAAAAGCGGCGACGGCCAGCGCGCCAATCGCGGCAGCGCAAAGCGAGAGGCGGCTGAGGGAGCTCTTGGGCATGGGTTCCTCGTGGGATCGGGGGCCAGTTTAGAGCGGGCGCCGGCATTGGCAAATCGGACCGGGCTGCTCCGACGCTTCAAAATACGGGCGAGGGGCCGTTTTGTTACGGCGCGGGCCACACGGTTTCGTGAGGGAAATCAGCGAAGTTCAGGGATGACGGTGATGGATTTTTGTCCGCTGCCCCTCCACGCATGTCGTCCTGGCTTTCGCCAGGGCGACGCCGAATGTTGGTGTCACAGACTCACCTGTCAGGATGACGTCGGCGCCTGCGGGACCGTCACACCACCACGCTCAGCCGCTTCGCCGCCCGCGTGATGCCCGTGTAGAGCCACCTCGCGCGCGAGTCCTGGAACGCAAAGCTCTCGTCGAACAGCACGACGTCGTCCCATTGCGAACCCTGCGATTTGTGCACGGTCAGCACATAGCCGAAGTCGAACTCGTCATAGGGCTTGCGCTGTTCCCATGGCACGCCCTCGACGCCGCCGTCGAAGCATTCGCCGCGCACCGAGACCTTGGTGACCTTGTAGCCGAAATCCTCGTCCGGCATCACGCGCATGGTGATGATCTTGGATTTCGACTGCGCGCGTGCCTTGACCCGCCACAGCCCGCCATTGAACAGGCCCTTCTTGCGGTTGTTGCGCAGGCAGACCAGCTTGTCGCCGGCGACCGGCAGCGGATCCTCGATGTTCAGCCGCTGCCGCACCCGCATGTTGTAGGCGCGGCGGGTGTTGTTGCGGCCGACCAGCACCTGGTCGGCGCTCATCACGCGGTCTGGATCGAGCTCCTTGCGCGACACCACCTCGCTCTCGCCGTGGCGGCCGATCTCGAGCTCGCGGCCCTCGCGGATATCCATCGACATCCGCACGATCGGATCGTCCTGCGCCTGGCGATGCACCTCGGTCAGCATCGCGTCCGGCTCGGCGTCGGTGAAGAAACCGCCGCCCTGGATCGGCGGCAATTGCGCGGGGTCGCCGAGCACCAGCAGCGGGCAATCGAACGACATCAGATCGCGGCCAAGCTCGGCATCGACCATCGAGCATTCGTCGATCACGATCAGCTTGGCCTTGGATGCGGGGGCGTCGTCCCAGAGCTCGAAGCTCGGCTGCTCGACGCCGGACTCGCGGGCGCGGTAGATCAGTGAGTGGATCGTGGACGCGCTGTCGCAACCCTTGTTGCGCATGACAAGCGCCGCCTTGCCGGTGAAGGCGGCAAATTTCACCTCGCCGTCGACGCCCTCGGCGATATGCTGGGCGAGCGTGGTCTTGCCGGTTCCGGCATAGCCGAACAGTCGGAACACCGGCGGTGTCCCGTTCTGGCCTGGCTTGGCTTTCAACCAGTCGGCGACGGCTTTCAGCGCAGAATCCTGATGCGGCGTAAAGGTGGTCATGAGCTTTCGGAAGGGTGAGCGCGCGATCAATAACGCCGCGACTCAGCTTGTTACAAGCTAACCATTCGTGCGTTCCGATCAAGCCGGCTTCCGCTACGCGGAATTGGCGTTTCGCCCCTGAGGCTGGACTTGGTTCGAGCCAGCACTAGACTGCCTGAAAACAACAAGTGGCCGGGCCACCCTAGGTGGGACCCGACCTTGGGAGTGACGCCATGAAATTCGGCATCTTTTACGAGCTGCAACTGCCGCGCCCCTGGAACGACGGCGACGAGCTCCGCCTCTACCAGAATGCGCTGACCCAATTGGAGACCGCCGACCGACTCAACTACGACTATGCCTGGGTCGTCGAGCATCACTTCCTCGAGGAATATTCGCACTCGCCGGCGCCGGAATCCTTCCTCGCTGCCGCAAGCCAGCGCACCAGGAAGATCCGGCTCGGCCACGGCATCTTCCAGCTCACCACCAATCATCCGGCGCGCGTCGCCGAGCGGATCGCGGTGCTCGATCTCCTGAGCAACGGCCGCTGCGAATTCGGCATGGGCGAGAGCGCCTCGATCACCGAGCTGACGCCGTTCGGGCGCGACATGGAGACCAAGCGCGAGGTGTTCGAGGAAGCAGTCGAGGCGATCTTCCCGATGTTCACCAAGGTCGGCACCGAGCACCACGGCAAATATTTCGACATCCCGTTGCGCAACGTCGTGCCGAAGCCGGTGCAGAAGCCGCATCCGCCGCTCTGGATGGCCTGCTCGCAACTGCCGACCATCGAACGCGCCGGACAGAACGGCTTCGGCGCGCTCGGCTTCCAGTTCGTCAGCGCCGAGGCGGCGCATGCCTGGGTGCACGCCTATTACAACGCGATCACCAAGCGGCTGAAGAAGCTCGCCGACTACGAGATCAATCCCAACATGGCGCTGGTTTCGTTCTTCATGTGCGCGGAGACGGACGAGGAGGCGCGCAAGCGCGCCGACGGCGCGACCTTCTTCCAGTTCGCGCTGCGCTATTACGGCCAGGCGCAGAACCGGCAGCGGCCGGCGCCCGGCACCGTCAACATGTGGGACGAGTACAACAAGTGGAAGCGCGAGAATCCGGAGGCGCAGGAGGCCGCGTTGCGCGGCGGCCTGATCGGCTCGCCGGAGACGATCCGCAGGAAGCTGCGGCGCTTCCGCGCCTCGCATATCGATCAGGTGATCCTGCTCAATCAAGCCGGCAAGAACACGCATGAGCATATCTGCGAGTCGCTCGAATTGTTCGGGAAGGAAGTGATGCCGGAGTTCCAGCACGATCCCGAGCACGATGCCTGGAAGAAGGGCGTGCTCGACGGCTCGATCCAGCTCGAGGAGATCGACACCCAGGCGTTCTCGGACCGCTACGGCAAACTCGCGGTCAACGTCGGGTCGAAAGCCGCTGCCGCGGGTTGATCAATCGATGTGCAGCGACCTCGCGTTTCCGTGAGGAAAATAATTCGCTACGCCCTGTCGGCGCTTTAAAAGAAACGGCACGCGCGATGCCTGCACCGAAGTGCAGGCATCGCTATTTTTGGGCGGTGCTCGACAGCTTCATTCGCGCGCCCCATCATCCTGACATCGCATGATCGCGCGCCCGCTAGCGCGCTTGGTCGTCAGGAGATTTTTGGAATGAAGCGTCGTGAGTTCCTCCAGCTGTCGCTCGCCACAGCCGCATCGGTCGCGCTGTTGCCGGGCGCGCAGGCGCAGGCGGACACGAAGGAAATTCGTATCGGCTACCAGAAGAACGGCGTGCTGGTCATCGCGCGGCAGCGCGAAGCCTTGGAAAATCATTTCAAGCCGCAGGGCATCAGCGTGAAATGGGTCGAGTTCTCCTCGGGCCCGCCGATGATGGAGGCGATGAATGTCGGCAGTGTCGATTACGGCGCGGTCGGCGATTCCCCGCCGATCTTCGCGCAGGCCGCAGGGGCGGCCATCGTCTATGCCGCGGCCCAGCCCATCATCAATGGCTCGGGCATCCTGGTGCCGCAGAATTCGGCGATCAGGACCATTGCCGACCTCAAGGGCAAACGTGTCGGCTTCACCAAGGGATCCAGCGCGCATAACGTCGTGATCCAGACCCTGGAGAAGGCCGGGCTGACCTATGACGACATCACGCCGGTCTATCTGACGCCGCCGGATGCTGGCCCGGCCTTCGCCAATGGCGGCATCGATGCATGGGCGATCTGGGATCCGTATTTCGCGATCGCCGAAACCAAGCAGAATGGCCGCATTCTGATCAACACCAGCGAGGTTACCAAGACCAACGCGTTCTACATCGCGAACCGCGACTTTGCGACCAAGCGTGGCGCTCTCCTGCAGCAGGTCGTCGATGTCACGACGTCAACGGCGGCGTGGGCGCAGGCGCACCCGGACGAGGTCGCGAAATCGCTGGCCGCCGTTACAGGCGTGCCGCTCGATATCCAGACCATCGCGGCGCGGCGCGCCGGCTTCTCGGTGGGCCCCGTGACCGACGACGTCATCGCGACCCAGCAAGGCGTCGCCGACCGCTTCTTCAAGCTCGGCTTGATCCCGAAGCAGATCGCGATCCGCGACATCGTCTGGCGCAACACCCAGACCTGATCGGCGCGCATTTGGTCATTTCAATGCAGAAGGATTTCTCATGACGGGTTTGTTCCGGCGCTGGGTCGCCCGCGCAGTGCTGTCGGTCAGCATCGTTGCCGCCACCGTCAGCGCGTCCTACGGCGAAGAGAAGGTGGTCCGCATCGGCTACCAGAAATACGGCAAGCTGGTGCTGCTGAAGAGCAAGGGTTCGCTCGAGGAGAAGTTGAAGGCGGTCGGCACCAAGGTGGTGTGGACCGAGTTTCCGTCCGGGCCACCGCTGCTCGAAGCACTCAACGTCGGCGCGATCGATTTCGGCAACACCGGCGAGGCGCCGCCGATCTTCGCGCAGGCCGCCGGCGCGCCGATCCAGTATGTCGCCTATGAGCCGCCGGCGCCGAAGGGCGAGGCGATCCTGGTGCCGAAGGACAGCCCGATCAAATCGGTCGCCGACCTCAAGGGCAAGAAGGTCGCGCTCAACAAGGGCTCCAACGTCCACTATCTCCTGGTGAAGGCGCTGGAGAAAGCCGGCGTCAAATATTCCGAGATCGAGCCGGTATTCCTGGCGCCGGCCGACGCGCGCGCGGCGTTCGAGCGCGGTTCGGTCGATGCCTGGGTGATTTGGGATCCGTTCCAGGCTGCGACCGAGGCCGCGACCGGCGCGCGCACTGTCGCCGACGGCACCGGCATCGTCGCCAACTACCAGTTCTACTTCGCCTCGAAGAGATTCCTACAAGCCGATCCGAAGATCGTCCAGCTCGTGCTGGCGCAGCTCAGCGAGGTCGATGACTGGGCCAAGAACGATATCCACGCCGTCGCCGAACAGCTGGCGCCGAGCATTGGCCTGTCGGTGCCGGTGGTCGAGGTCGCGCTGAAGCGGCAGGCCTACGGCATCAAGCCGGTCACCGATGCCGTCATCGCCGATCAGCAACAGGTCGCCGACACGTTCTTCGCGCTCGGCCTGATCCCCAAACAAATCAAGATTTCCGACGTCGCATGGAGGCCAGGCACGTGAGCACCCCAACCAACGCCAACATCCTCTGGTTCCTGCCAACCCATGGCGACAGCCGTTATCTCGGCACGTCGATCGGCGGCCGCGAGGTGAATTTCAACTATTTGCGTCAGATCGCGCAGGCCGCCGACCAACTCGGCTATTACGGCGTGCTGCTGCCGACCGGGCGGAGCTGCGAAGACTCCTGGGTCGTGGCGTCGGCCGTCGCGCCCTGGACCGAGCGGCTGCGCTATCTCGTGGCGGTCAGGCCCGGCCTGCAATCGCCGAGCGTCGCTGCGCGCATGACCGCGACCCTGGACCGGCTGTCGAACGGCCGCCTCCTGATCAACGTCGTCACCGGCGGCGATCCGATCGAGAACAAGGGCGACGGCATCTTCCTAAATCATGACGAGCGCTACGCGGTGACCCGCGAGTTCCTCAACGTCTACAGCGATCTGCTCGCGGGCAAGACGGTCAATGTCGATGGCCAGCACATCCGGATCGAGGACGGCCGCTTGCTGTTCAATCCGGTGCAGTCGCCGCGGCCGCCGCTGTATTTCGGCGGTTCGTCGGATGCCGGCATCGACGTCGCGGTCGATACCGTCGACAAATACCTGACCTGGGGCGAGCCGCCGGCGCAAGTCGCCGACAAGGTCGCGCGGGTGAAAGCGGTCGCAGAGAGGCGGGGCCGTAAGCTGTCGTTCGGCATCCGCCTGCATGTGATCGTGCGCGAGACCAATGCCGAGGCGTGGCGCGCCGCCGACGAACTGATCCAGCACCTCACCGACGACACCATCGCCACCGCGCAGAAGATCTTCTCCCGGATGGATTCGGTCGGTCAGCAGCGCATGGCGCAGCTGCATGGCGGCCGGCGCGACAAGCTCGAGATCAGCCCGAACCTGTGGGCCGGCGTCGGCTTGGTGCGCGGCGGGGCCGGCACCGCGCTGGTCGGCGATCCCGAGACGGTCGCTGCGCGGATCAAGGAGTATCAGGACATCGGCGTCGATACCTTCATCATGTCGGGGTACCCGCATCTCGAGGAAGCCTATCGTTTCGCCGAGCTGGTATTCCCGCTGCTGTCGCTCGGACACGGTAACAACGTGACGCCGATCCGGGTCAACACCGGGCCGTTTGGCGAGACCATCGGCAATGAATATCGGCCGCAGAAACAGGCATCGCAATCATGAGCTTGATCGATTCACGCCCGCGCGTCGGCGCGCCCAAATTGCCGAAGGTCGATGGACTGATCCCCTGGATCGTGCCGCTCGCGATCGTGCTGATCTGGCAGCTTGCCTGCGTCACCGGTTTTGTTCCCTCGCGCGTACTTCCGGCGCCGACTGACGTCGCGCTGGCGGGATGGAAACTTCTGCTGTCCGGTGAGCTGGTCCGCAACATCTGGGTCAGCTTCTGGCGCGCCTCGATCGGCTTCCTGATCGGCGGCGGCATCGGCTTCGCCTTCGGTCTCGCCAACGGCCTGTCGCAGCTCTCGGCCAAGCTCACCGACACCACGTTGCAGATGGTGCGCAACATCCCGCATCTGGCGCTGATTCCGCTCGTCATCCTCTGGTTCGGCATCGACGAGTCGGCCAAGCTCTTTCTGGTGGCGCTGGGCGTGTTCTTCCCGATCTATCTCAACACGCTGCACGGCATCCGCACCGTCGATCCGCAACTGATCGAGATGGGCCGGATCTACGGCATGACCGATGGCGAGCTGTTCCGCCGGGTGATCTTCCCGGGCGCACTGCCTTCGATCTTCGTCGGCCTGCGCTTTGCGCTCGGCATCATGTGGCTGACCCTGATCGTCGCCGAAACCATCGCGGCCTCGTCGGGCCTCGGCTACATGGCGATGCAGGCGCGCGAGTTCATGCTGATCGACGTCGTCGTGCTCTCGATCCTGATCTACGCCCTGCTCGGCAAGCTTGCCGACAGCGCCTCCCGGGCGCTGGAGCGGCTGACCCTGTCGTGGCACCCCGCCTTCCAGAACAAGTGAGAATGAGAATGCAAGAAGCGCTTCGTTTCCAGGCGGTGGACGCCGAGCCGGTCGATCGTGCCGACATCGTCGTGCAGGCGCGGCAGCTGCGCCGAGGACCGGACGCCGCGACCCGTGGGTTATCGCTGACCATCCGCGGCCTGCGCAAGGCGTTCGGCGACAATGAGGTGTTGCGCGGCATCGACCTGCACATCCCGGCCGGCCAGTTCGTGGCGATCGTCGGCCGCAGCGGCTGCGGCAAGAGCACGCTGCTGCGCCTGGTCGCGGGCCTCGATGCGCCGACCGCGGGGACTATCGCTTTCGGCGAACAGCCGCGGGCGCAGGATGTCCGCGTCATGTTCCAGGAGCCGCGGCTGTTGCCCTGGGCGCGAGTGCTCTCCAATGTCGAGGTCGGTCTGGGACGCGAGCGTTCCTCGACGGATGCGCAGGCGCGCGCCGAACGGGCGCTGGTCGAGGTCGGCCTCGGCGACAAGCGCAGCCAGTGGCCGTCGGTGCTCTCGGGCGGCCAGAAGCAGCGCGTTGCGCTGGCGCGGGCGCTGGTCAGCCAGCCGCGCGTGCTGGCGTTCGACGAGCCGCTCGGCGCGCTCGATGCATTGACCCGGATCTCGATGCAGCAATTGCTGGAGCGGGTCTGGCGCGACCAGGGCTTTACCGCGATCCTGGTGACGCACGACGTCGCCGAGGCCGTCGCGCTCGCCGACCGCGTGCTGGTCATCGAGGATGGCCGCATCGCGCAGGACGTCACGATCGACCTGCCGCGGCCGCGCCGGCGCGGGTCGGCCGAGCTCGCCGCGCTGGAAGGCGAGATCCTGAAGCATCTGCTGGAAGGCAGCGAAGACACATCCGATCTGTGAGGCCGTCATGAACTCCGTCGTCCGCAACGTTTCGATCGCATCAGCGGTTACGGCTGCCGATTTCCGCGGCGCGATGCGCCATCTCACCGGTGGTGTCAGCATCATCACGGCCGGCCGGGGCAAGGACATCTCGGGGATGACGGTGACCTCGGTGTCATCGCTGTCAGTCGAGCCGCCGTCGCTGATCGTCGGCATCAACCGCGCCGCCTCCTCATGGCCGCTGATCGCCCGCCATGGCGCGTTCGGCGTCAACATCCTGACCGCGGATCAGCTCGACATCGCCGAGCGATTCACCGGCAAGGGCGGGGTGAAGGGTGCCGACCGCTTCACCGGCGCCGAATGGACGACGCGCGCCACCGGTGTACCGCTGCTGGTCGGGGCGCTGGCCGCTGTCGACTGCGAGGTCGAGGAGGTCATCGAACGGCATTCGCATGCGATCGTCATCGGCCGCGTGCTCGACGTGATCGCCTCGGAGCGCACCGCCGCGCTGGCCTATTGGCACGGCGAATATGTCGCGATTGACCGCGAGGAGGATGCCGCGCGGCTCGCCGAGGTCAGCCTGCCGTCGCGTCACGTCCACGCAAGCGGCCCGCGCTAACTGACGGGCTTGGAGTCGTCGAGCTAGCGTTTTGCCGGGCTGCGGACTAAAAGCCGCCGGTGTCTGGGAGACGTGACGGTTCGATGAAGCGCGTGGGGACCTGGCTGTTCTATCTCGTCGGCGCGATCGCGGTCGCGTATCTGGCGCTCTATGCGTATGCGACGTTCAGCGGCCGCGACGTCACGCCGGGTGATCCGATCCGGATCTTCCGCAAGCCCGACGCGCCCAGCTATTCGTGACGCGCGGCAAGCGGCGGGGCCAGTTCCTCCCGCCTCTCGTGGTTCAGCCGGCCGTCGCCAGCCGCTGATAGTCGCCGCCGCCATTGCCGGCCGGGGTGATCGGGATGCCGCCGTCGGCATATTCATTCAGCTTGTTGCGCAGCGTGCGGATCGAGATGCCCAGGATATTCGCGGCATGGGTGCGGTTGCCGAGGCAGTGCTTCAGCGTTTCCAGGATCAGGTCGCGTTCGACGTCGGCGACGGTGCGGCCGACCAGCGCGCGGGTGACCTGCTCGGCGGCGAGCGTGGCGTGCGCGACCGCGGGCGCGGTCTTGGCGAGGTCGAGGCGGTCGCCATCCGGGGTCAGGATCGCCTCGGGACCGATCTCGTCGCCCTGGGCCATCAGCACCGAGCGATGGATGGTGTTCTCGAGCTCGCGCACGTTGCCCTGCCAGCGGTTCGCGGTCAGGATCTGACGGGCTTCGGTCGAGATCGGGCGCACCGGCAGGCCGTTGGCCTCGGCATATTTCTTGGCGAAGTGCTGCGCCAGTTCGAGGATGTCGGCCGGACGATCGCGCAGCGGCGGAATCTTCAGATTGACGACGTTGAGGCGGAACAGCAGGTCCTCGCGGAAGCTGCCCTCGCGCACCGCCTCCGACAGGTTGCGGTTCGAGGTCGCGATGATGCGGATGTCGACCGGGACCGGCTTGGTGCCGCCGACGCGGTCGATCACGCGTTCCTGGATTGCGCGCAGCAATTTGGATTGAAGGCGCACGTCCATCTCGGAGATTTCGTCGAGCAGCAGCGTCCCGCCGGTGGCTTCCTCGAACTTGCCGATGCGGCGCGCCACCGCGCCGGTGAAGGCGCCCTTCTCATGGCCGAACAGTTCGGATTCCAGCAGGTGCTCGGGGATCGCCGCGCAGTTGATCGAGATGAACGGCCGCTTGGCGCGGGCCGAACGGGAGTGGACATAGCGCGCCAGCACCTCTTTGCCGGTACCGGACTCGCCGGTGATCATGACCGAGGCCTCCGAGCCCGCGATCTGCTGCGCGAGCTTGATCACCCGGCCCATCGCCTCGTCGCGCCAGATCAGGTCGCGCGCGTCGTTGGCGACCGCGCCGAGCACGGCCGCGATCAGTTCTGGATCGGGCGGCAGCGGGATGTATTCCTTGGCGCCGGCGTGGATCGCGGCGACCGCGGCGCGGGCATCGTTGGAGATGCCGCAGGCGACGATCGGCACGTGGATGTGCTCGGCCTCGAGCCGCATCACCAGATCGCGGATGTCGAGGCCGACATCGACCAGCAGCAGGTCGGCACCCTTGCCGCCGCGCAGCACACCCATCGCCTGTTCGGCCGCCTCGGCGTGGGTCACCGTGGCGCCGTTGTCCATCGCGATCTTGGTCGCGGTCGTGAGCTGGCCCTTCAGGGTGCCAACGATGAGAAGCCGCATGATGATCTCCTGTTCGTCTGGTCGCGCAGGTTCCGCGCGCTACCGCTAGATTGTTAAGAGCGCTCTGCCTTGATGATTTCGGTCATGGTCACGCCGAGCTTGTCTTCCACCAGCACCACTTCGCCACGCGCCACCAGGCGGTTGTTGACGTAGATGTCGATCGCCTCGCCGACGCGGCGGTCGAGCTCGAGCACGGTGCCCGGCCCGAGCTTCAAGAGGTCACCGACGTCCATCTTGGAGCGGCCGAGCACCGCCGAGACCTGCACCGGCACGTCGAACACGGCCTCGAGATCGGCCGCGATGCGCGCGGCATGTTCGTCCTCGTTGTAGCCGATGTCGTCGATCCCCGGCGCGTCGGCGGAGTTGAGATCGGGAAGCGGGACGTTGGTGTCGCTCATGGTTCAGCCCTCAATCGCCTTCAGCCGGCCTGGTCGCGAGACGCCAGATAGCGCCCGACGAGTTCGTTGATCTTGCCTTCGATCGCCGCGCGTTCCAGCACCACGCCGCCGTCAGCCCATTCGATCCGGCAGTCGCCGGTCGCAATGGTCGGTTCGGCCAGGATCACCAGCCGGCCCTGGAAGCCGGAATGCGCCGCCATCCGCTCGATATTGTCGTGCGCCGCCTCGTAGAGCGCGTCATTGATGCGGACCACCAGGTGCGGCGTCGCCACCAGATGCGAGAAGCAGTCGGAGACCAGCGCGGTAATCTCGCCGAGCGGCTCGCGCGCGATCAGTTCGGAGCACAGCTTGCGGGCGACCGCGACCGCGACGTCGACCGCCTCGGTCTCCATCCGGGTCTCGATGCCGGCAAAGCGCGCGGCGATGCCCTTGATCGCGGTGCCGATCTCCTCCAGCGCCTGCGCGGCGCGGCGGTCGCTCTCGACCTTGGCCTCGCGCAACGCGGCCTCATAGCCGGCGCGGTAGGCCCGTGCCTCGGCATCGGCCACTTTCTGGGCGACCTCGGCCGGCGTCGGCGCGCGTTCGCGCGAGCGGTCCGGCGCCGAGAAATCCGTGTCGAACAGGAATTTTGCGGGGGCGGCCATCAGTACACCAGCTCGTCGTCGGCGCGGTTCTTGGTCAGCGTGATCTCGCCGCGCGCGGCGAGGTCCTTGGCGAGGTTGACCAGCAGCGCCTGCGCCTCGTCGACGTCGCGCAGCCGCACCGGGCCCATCGCGGCCATGTCGTCCATCAGCATCTTGCCGGCGCGCGAGGACATGTTGCCGAGGAAGAAGCTGCGCACCTCCTCGTTGGCGCTCTTCAGCGCCACGCCGAGCTTGTCCTTGTCGATGTTGCGCATCAACGTCTGCGCCGACGCGGAATCCAGCTTGATCAGGTCGTCGAAGGTGAACATCAGCGCCTTGATGCGCTCGGCGGATTCGCGGTTCTCTTCCTCCAGCGAGGTGATGAAGCGGGTCTCGGTCTGGCGGTCGAAATTGTTGAAGATCTCGGCCATCACCTCATGGGCGTCGCGGCGGCGGGTCTGCGACAGGTTCGACATGAACTCGGTACGCAGCGTCTGCTCGACCCGCTCGATGACTTCCTTCTGCACCGCCTCCATGCGCAGCATGCGGCCGACCACGTCGAGGGCGATGTCCTCGGGCAGGATCGCCAGCACGCGGGCGGCATGCTCCGGCTTCAGCTTCGACAGCACCACGGCGATGGTCTGCGGGTACTCGTTCTTGAGGTAGTTGGCGAGCACCTCTTCCTGCACGTTGGAGAGCTTCTCCCACATGTTGCGGCCGGCTGGGCCGCGGATCTCGTCCATGATGCCGGTGACCCGCTCGGCCGGCAGGTACTGTTGCAGCAGTCGTTCGGTGGCGTCGAAATTGCCCATCAGCGCGCCGGAGGCCGACATCCGCGAGACGAATTCCAGCATCAGATCCTCGACCACGTCGGCCTCGACGGTGCCGAGCGTCGACATGTGGACCGACAGCTCGCGGACCTCCTCGTCGTCGAGCATCGACCAGATCTTGCCGCCATACTGTTCGCCGAGCGCGAGCATCAGGATCGCGGCGCGCTTCGGGCCGGGCAGCGGCTTGGCCTTGGGGCGCGCGTGCTGCCGGGTCGCCAGCGTCGAGAGGACGGTGGCGATGTCGTTGGCGTTGGTGGTCTGCGGTACTGCTGCCATGTCAGCTCTCTGCAGGCTCGCTCAGCCATTGACGGACAATGGAGACGGTTTCGTTCGGATTGCGCTCGGCGAGCTCGCCGACCCGATGCACGGCCTGGGCATGGACCTGGCCCTGGATCTGGGCGACGTCGATCAGTTGCGCCGCGCCGTTGCTGCTCGGGATCAAGGCCTGCCCGGTCGCGCCGGTGCTTTCTGCGCTCGCTTCCGCCATCGCGGGCGCGCCGGCACCGGCCAGCGCCGGGACCACGTCGGCGGCGACGATGCGCTTGACCAGCGGGCGGACCACCATGAACAGCACGACCAGGCCCAGCATCATCATGACACCGAGCTCGATGACGTACATCACGTCATCCTTGGTGAATTGCAGCATGCCGAGCAGGCCGGTCGGTTCGGCGATCGGCTGCGTCGCGGGCGGCTCGGCGAAGCGCAGGTTGACGACCTCGACCTGGTCGCCGCGCTTCTGGTCGAAGCCGATTGCGGAGCGGACCAGGGCTGCGATGCGGTCGAGCTGATCCTTGGTGCGGTCCTGGTAGACCAGCTCGCCCTTGTCGTTCTTGGCGTAGCTGCCGTCGACCAGCACCGCGACCGAGATGCGGTTGACGCGGCCGGCTTCGGTCACCTCGGTCTTGGTGGTGCGGGAAATCTCGTAATTGTTGGTTTCCTCGCTCTTCTTGCTCTGGTCGCGGGCGCGGGCGGCGTTGTCCTGGTTCTGGTTGCCCGGCAGCTCGTTGTTGACGGTGACCTGGCCGGAATTGTCGGCGGTGAGGCTGCTTTCTTCGCGGGTCTGGGTCGAGCGCAGCACGCGGCCTTCGGGGTCGAACTTGTCCGAGGTCTGGGTGATCTTGTTGTAATCGAAGTCGGCCGAGAGCTGGACCCGGGCGCGGCCGGCGCCGACCACCGAGGAGACGATGTCCTCGACCTGCTTGCGCATCCGCTTCTCGAACGCGGCGCGACGCTCGTCGCCAACCGCGGCATCGGCATCCGATTGGGCGCCGTCGGCCAACAACTGGCCGGCTTCGTCGACGATCGAGACCCGGGTCGGCTTCAGTCCGTTGACGGCGGAGGCGACCACGTGGCGGATCGCGCGGATCTGCTGCGGCTCCAGCGAACCGCGCACCCTGAGCACGATCGAGGCCGAAGGCTCCGGCGTCTCGCGCGAGAACAGCGGCTTTTCCGGCAGCACGAGGTGGACCCGCGCGGCCTGGACGCGGTCGATGGCGCGGATGGTGCGGGCGAGCTCGCCCTCCAGCGCGCGCAGATGATTGATGTTCTGGACGAAGCTTGTGGTGCCCAGCGCATCCGATTTGTCGAAGATCTCGTAGCCGACGCCGCCGCCCTTGGGCATGCCGCCCTCGGCGAGCTTCATCCTGAGCCGCGTCACCTTGTCCTTCGGCACCATGATCGCCGCGCCGTCATTGCGCAGCTCGAACGGAATCGCCTGGCGCTCCAGCTCCTTGATGATGGCGGAGGAATCCTCGGTCGACAGATCGGTGAACAGGGTGGTCATCTGCGGCGTGGTGACGCGCATGATGACGAAGGCGAAGAAACCGATCAGCGCTGCGGTGACCGCAACCATGGCCACGAGACGGGCCGCACCAAGACCTCTCAGGAAAGCAACCAGACTTTGCACCAACGGCCCCCAGGGATTCGGCCCACGCGGGTCCGACTGGGCAAATATTGCCTAGGGTATGGTTTCGATATGGTTAACGAAGGTTAAGAACCGCGGCAAAAACGCGGACATGAAAAAAACCGGCTTCGCAAGGCGAAGCCGGTTTTCATCAAATGCACCATTAAGGCGAAACTTACTGCCGGTACTGCTGGATCCGTGTGGTGCGCAGCCCGGCCAGACCATGCTGGTCAATCGAGAACTGCCAGGAAAGGAATTCATCGACGGTCAAAGTGTAGCGGCTGCAGGCCTCCTCAAGGGAGAGCAGGCCGCCGCGGACCGCAGCGACGACTTCGGCCTTGCGGCGGATGACCCACCGCTTGGTACCGGGGCCGGCAGGTCCGCAATCGTTAACGGGCTGCCGTCAGGCCCGATGACGTATTTTACCCTCGGGCGATGGGGTTCTGTCATGGCGTACTCACAAACTCTCAACCACTGAACTCGCAGGAGGTAAACTACGCCCACCGGTTTAAAATTTGCCTAAGCCCAAGCGTTCAATACGAATCTCGTTGGAACGGCCGGGAACAGAGGGGCGGCAAAGGCCGGATTCAACAAATCGAAGGCCCGGGCGGAATGCCGGTTTCATCCCCGGCCGTCCGGCCGCCAGACCGCCGGGTCCGGCCGGCAGCAACAGGAAATCGTCGTTCCCCTCAGTATCTCCCCGCTACTTGAACGGCGTCATACGAGGTGAACCTTGGTCGGCCTTCCCACCCTGTTCAACTATCCTTGATGTCCGCGCTTGGAGCGACACCGCTCGTAACCATGCGCCATTGCGTGCGTAGGAGAGGTTGTCCGCTCATCGCAGGTGAGCACTTCACTCCTTCCATCCGAGCCCTTGTCATGATGATGAACAGACGTACTTTCTCGACCGCCCTGCTGGCTGGCGCGGCGGCTTCGCTGGTGTCCTCGCGCGGCACGGCCGCAACCACGCCACCGGTGCAGGCACGCAACGTCGTGCTGGTGCATGGCCTGTTTGCCGACGGCTCCTGCTGGTCGGACGTCATTCCGCGCCTGCAAGCGGCCGGGCTCAATGTAACGTCGGTGCAAAATCCGCTGACCACGCTCGACGAAGCGGTTGCCTCGGCGCAGCGTGTGCTCGATCGGCAGGATGGCCCGACGGTGCTGGTCGGCCATTCCTTTTCCGGCATGATCGTCACCGAGGCCGGCATGCATCCGAAGGTGTCGGCGCTGGTCTATGTCGCCGCGCGCGCTCCCGATGCGAACGAGGACTACACCGCGCTGGCCAAGACCTATCCGACGCCGCCGGCGAGCGCCGGCATCGTGTTCGACGGCGACGAGGGGCGGCTGTCGGAAGCAGCCTTCCTGCGCGATTTCGCCGGCGACCTGCCCGAAGCCAAGGCGAAGGTGCTCTACGCCGTGCAGCAGCCGTTCCACAGGCAATTGCTGGCAGGCAAGACCAGCCACGCCGCCTGGCGCAGCAAGCCGAGCTATTACGCCGTCTCGACCGAGGACCGCACCATCAATCCGGATCTCGAGCGCTTCATGGCGAAGCGGATGGGCGCCACCACGATCGAGCTGAAGGCCAGCCATCTCGCGCTGATCTCGCAGCCCGACGCGATCGCACGGCTGATCCTTGATGCAGCGGGGCAGTCGAAGTGAGGGCCGCCGACAGCACTCGCTGGTCGCGTTGATCGCCCGACCGAGCGCATGATCCGGAAAGTGTTAGGCGGCTCTCGAAAGCATGACGCGTGCGCTCAACCACATTCGATATGCAGCCGCGCGGCTACTCTTCTGCGGCCGGCAGCCGTTCGCGGAGCGCTGCAATCTCCAGCATGACGGTGATGGCGATGGTCCTGAGCCGCGCGTTCTCGGCCATCGTCTCGGCGAGCTGAGGAGGCATGGCCATCGCGTGCCGGGGAGCGTTGGGAGCGCGGTCGGGCGATGGGGGACGTGTCGGGTTCACGAGCTAACTCTTCCCGGTGGTCGAAGGCGGGCGGCTTGGGTGGCTGCGGAGGTTTCAGGGCAGAATCGGCGATCGGGCGCGGAAAATCACGATAGCGCTGGCTTGCTTACAGACAGCTGACGTGCGGCAATTTATTTCTGATCATGTCTATTGATGTTGTTGGCGAGAGATTGCGAACCGGCTCGCGCCAGATTACCGCCGTTCCCGTCACCCCAAATGCCGATTGTTGCGCGCTGCCGGAGCGGCGAGTCCCTGCAACTCGCCGCAGCGTAAGTGGCCCGGCCTTCGCCGGGACGACGCCGGTGATTGACGTGATGCAACGCGCCCGCAGGCCGAGGTTAGCTCGAGCTCGTGGTGCCGCGGACCACGCGCTTGACCTTGTCGGTGGTGTAGGTCTGGCCACCGATCGAGAGCAGCGGCGGCGAGGCGGTCAGGTCGACGGAATCCACCATGCCCTGCACCTCGGTGGAAATCGCGATCGGGTTGCCCTTGGAGTCCTTGCCTGTGGCGGTCAACGTGTAGGTGCCGGCCGGCCATTGCGTGCCGTCATTGCCCTTGCCGTCCCAGACGAAGCTGGCATTGCCCTGACTGAGGTTGAAATTGCCGGAATAGGCGGTCTGGCCGGTCGCGGTCGTGATCGTGATGGTGGCGCTGGTGGCCTGCGGGGACACCAGATTCCAGGTCGCGGATTTGTTGAACTGCGTCTTGCTGCCGTCGACCGCGACCGTGTTGCCGACATAGACCAGTGCCTGGGTCGACTGCGCGCTCTTCTCGATCGCGATCAACTGCTTGAGCTGATCGTTGGATTTCAGCTGCTGCTCGACACCGGCGAACTGCACGAGCTGCTGGGTGAACTGGTTGGTGTCGAGTGGGTCGAGCGGGTTCTGGTTCTGCAACTGCGTGGTCAGCAGCGTCAGGAAGGTCTGGAAATTGTCGGCGATGCCCTTCGAGGTGGTCAGGCCGCTGCCGCTGCTGCTTCCGGAGCTCGTTCCGCTGTTGGTGCCCGGTGCAGAGACGACCGGCGTCGGCATGCTTGCGTCGACTGCCATGATGAACTCCTTACACTCTTATATCGACGCCGCCGAGGGCGCTGGTGGTGCGTCCATAGGAGCGGCCGGCTGCCGCTGCGGGAGCGCTGTCCTCTTCGGCGACGATCAGATGGTGCGCGTTCGGATTGGACTGGCCATTGCTGTTCTGACCCGACTGCGACTGGTCGCGCAGGCTGAACTGCAATCCGCCATTGCTGGTCGAGAGGCCGGCATTGTCGAGTGCGCGCTGCAACTGGTTGGCGTCCTGGCGCAGCATCGACAGCGTTTCCGGGCGTTCGACGGTGAGATGCGAGGTCACCTGGCCGTTGCGGTCGACATCGATGCGGATATCGATGCGGCCGAGCTCGGCGGGGTCGAGCCGGATCTCGAAGCGGCTCTTGCCGCTCTTGGCGGAGGCCGCGATCTGCATCGCGAGCCCGCTGAGCGGCACCGCGGCAGCTTGCGCGGCGTTGGTCACGGTCAATTGCGCGGTCGCGGAGGGCGTAGTCTGGGTGGCGGGCAGTTGCGGCTGCAATGCATTCGCCGCCTGTGCGCTGGGATCAGGCGTCGCGAGCTGGGCCTGCGCGGCAGCGTGACCGCCGATGGTCGGCGTCGGCGCGGTGCTGCCGTCGCCGTTCGTATCGGCCTTGATGGCATCGGCCGCACCGTCCGCGGTGGCCTTCGCCTTGCCGGTGACCGCGGCAGCCTGCGCGACCGCGGGCACGATAGTGGTCGGGGCGGCCGACGCGGCGCCGCCGCTGCTAGAGGCGGCGCTGTCCGGGTCGGCAGGCGCGGTCGCGGTGGCGTCCTTTGCGGTCATCTGCACCTTGGCTTGAATGGTCTTCGTGGCGGGCGTTGCGGCGGCGACCGTCGTGCCGAGTGCAGCATCGCCGGACGACGCCGCTGCGCCTGCGACCGTTGCGGCATCGGTGCCGGTGACGAGCTGCTCCTCGGTCTTGACGCCGGCCGCCTTGGCGACCTTATCGGCATTCGCCGTCGTGACCGCCGCAGTTGCGGTGCCGGTCGCCGCGGGCGTACCCGTGCCGGCAGTAGCACCAGTGCCGGCGATCGCCGCGCTTGCCGCGATGGCGGCGGCGGCGATCGCAAGCGGTGCGGCCGGCTGGTCGGATGGCGCGCTGGCCGCCGCCGTCGGATCGGCTGCCGGCGCTGCCGCGGCAGCGATCACCGCACTGGCCGTTGCGGCATTGGACGGATCCGGCTGTGGCGTGGCTTGCGCGGTCGCCGATGTGCCGGTCGTGGATTGCGTGTCGGTGCTCGATTTCGAGTCGTCCGATTTCGATTTCGACTTGGTCTTGCGCGACGAGGCATCGTCGCTGTCGACCTTCTTGTCGTCTCGCGAGCTCGTGGAATCCCGCGCGGTCCGGTCGGGGGCCGTGCTGCCGTCGCGGGAGGCATCGTCAGACCGGCGCGCGGGCGCCGGTTGCGTGTCGTAGCGGCTGCTGTCGCTGCTGGACGCGGTGCCGCTGTCGACCAGCGCGGCAAAACCGTCATTGCTGGTCCGCGAGCTGGAATCGGACCGCGCAGGGCGCGGTGTCGCGCCCTGAAAAGACAGGCCTGCCAATGCTTCCGACGTGACGCTGACCACTGCCAACCCTCGCAAATGAGACTTCCGGCGTTCTGTCAGCAAGGAGTGGGCCAACCACGGCAGGCACAAAATATTCAGATACTTCAATGTATTAGCTTTTGCGCTTACGGACCGGAACCGGTTCCCGACCGGCCTTCTTTTTGCCCGGCGGCAAGATTTGCCGTCTGCGCGTGGCACGCCGCGGCTTGCGCCGGATTGCCTCGCCGGAATACGGCCTATATTAAAGGTGGCCTCCAACGCGTCCTGAACCGACCGAGCCGATCTTGGACGCGTTCTAAGGCTCTCTGGACAAAGGCTTTTTCCAATTTCGTCGCGGAGCGCATAAGCTCGCCGCGACAGTGACCAATGACCGCTTGAAGATGCTCAACAGCCTGGACCTCGAAGGCCGCCCTGAAGACACCCGGATCGTCGTTGCGATGTCCGGTGGCGTCGACTCGTCGGTGACGGCTGCGCTGTTGAAGTCGCAGGGCTATGACGTGGTCGGGATCACGCTGCAGCTCTACGACCACGGCGCCGCGACCCATCGCAAGGGCGCCTGCTGCGCCGGCCGCGATATTCACGACGCCCGCAACGTCGCCGAGCGGATCGGCATCCCGCATTACGTGCTCGACTATGAAAGCCGCTTCAAGCAATCGGTGATCGACAATTTCGCCGACAGCTACGCGCTTGGCGAGACGCCGGTGCCGTGCATCGAGTGCAACCGTTCGGTCAAGTTCCGCGATCTGCTCGCGACCGCGCGCGAGCTCGGCGCGCAGGCGCTCGCCACCGGCCACTATGTCGCCTCGCGCCGGCTCGCGGATGGATCGCGCGCGCTGGTCTGCGCGGCGGATGCCGACCGCGACCAGAGCTACTTCCTGTTCGCCACCACGCGCGAGCAGCTCGACTTCCTGCGCTTTCCGCTCGGCGACATGACCAAGCCGGAGACCCGCGAACTGGCGCGGCGTTTCGAGCTCGAGGTCGCCGACAAGCAGGACAGCCAGGACATCTGCTTCGTGCCGACCGGCCGCTACACCGACATCATCGGACGGCTGAAGCCGAATGCGATCGCGCCGGGCGACATCGTCGATCTCGCCGGCAACGTCGTCGGCCAGCACCAGGGCATCGTTCATTTCACCGTCGGCCAGCGCAAGGGCCTCGGCATCGCCTCCGGCCATCCGCTCTATGTGGTCAAGCTCGACGCGGCGACGCGCCGGGTCGTGGTCGGGCCGCGCGAGGCGTTGCGGATGGACCGCATCGCGCTGCGCGACGTCAACTGGATCGGCGACGGTGCGCTGGATCGCGTGATCGGCGACGGCATCGAGATCTATGTCCGCGTGCGTTCGACCCGCGCGCCGCAACCGGCATGGCTGCGCGCCGCCGGTGGCGGTTATGAGGTCGAGCTCGTTGCCGGCGAGGAGGGCGTGTCGCCCGGCCAGGCCTGCGTGTTCTATGACGCGGCCTCCGGGCAGGCGCGGGTGCTTGGCGGCGGCTTCATCAAGAGTGCGACCGCAAGCCGTGCGACGCGTGGCGTCACAGGCGATACAGTGGCGCCGCTCGCGGAAGCGATCCGCGGCTAGCGCATGATCCGGAAAAGTGGCAACCGGTTTTCCGAAACGGTCATGCGCAAACAAAGCTGAATTCGGGGCAGGGAATGGCTGGGGACATCGACCGCGACGGGGTCGAAAAGGCGTATGGCCGCTGGGCACCGATCTACGATCTGGTGTTCGGCAAGGTGTTCGATCACGGCCGTCAATCGACCATCGCGGAAGCCGACCGGATCGGCGGACGCGTGCTCGATGTCGGCGTCGGCACCGGGTTGTCGTTGTCGGAATATGCGCGCACGACGCGGCTGTGCGGCGTCGATATTTCCGAGCCGATGCTGCGGCGGGCGCTCAAGCGCGTGCGTGCGCTGGGCCTCTCCAATGTCGAGACGCTGGCGGTGATGGACGCCAAGAACCTCGCATTTCCGGACGCATTCTTCGACGCGGTGGTCGCGCAATACGTCATCACCGCGGTGCCGGATCCCGAGGCGACGCTCGACGATTTCATTCGGGTGCTGAAACCTGGCGGCGAACTGATCCTGGTCAATCACATCGGCGCCGAGAGCGGGGCGCGCCGGGTCTTCGAACTGGCCTTCGCGCCGTTGGCGCGAAGGCTCGGCTGGCGACCGGAATTTCCGTGGGCGCGACTGACCGACTGGGCCGTCCGGCATGGCGGCGTCAGTCTCGCGGAACGCAGGCCGATGCCGCCGATGGGGCATTTCTCGCTGATCCGGTTCCGCAAATCGTGAGCCTGCGGCGATTTTGACGGGGAACATCGGCGCGTCGTTCCGGTTTTCTCGTCATGACGATCAACCGAACACTCGCTTTGTCCTGGGTGCTGATGCTGGCGCCGGCCGTGGCCGCGGCGCAGGCGCCGCCCGCGCCAGCCACGCCGCCGGCGCCGTCACGTACCGTCCAGAATCAGAATTGCGCGCCGCAGCAGCCGTCGCATCCGGGCGCGGCGGCTTCCGAGGGAACCACCACTGGACAGGGCGCCCAGCCGCTGGGCGACAAGCTTGCCAAATCCGACGGGGTGCTGTGCCCGCCGGCCGGCGTCGATCCCGAAATGCGTGCGCCGACCCCGCAGGGCGGCAACACGCCAGTGATTCCACCGCCCGGCAGCCCCGGCGGCGACCCGTCGGTCAGGCCAAAATAACCTCTCGCCGCAATAGTTTGCGGCCCCGTCCAGCTTTGCTTGACAGGCGCGCATGCCACTCTTTATATGCCGCGCGTTCGCAAGGAGCGGCTCCACGCCGCGATCCGCGAGCCCATGGCGGGGTAGCTCAGCTGGTTAGAGCACGGGAATCATAATCCTGGGGTCGGGGGTTCGAGTCCCTCCCCCGCTACCATGAGCCGCTCACTCAGCGATTTTCTCCGCCAAACCACGATGTCTTGCGCCGGCATTCGCCGTGGCGCCGATCTCGTCGAACCAATGAGCGGGCCGTTCACCGCGGTGGATCCGTCCCGTGCTCTGGAGCGCGACCTCTCCCCCGCTCGTCGCTTGACCACGTTCATGCTTCGATCTGCGCAAGCTTCAAGAACGTCCGTTGCGGACGCGCGCGGTTTGGGTAGCTCGTCAGATGCGGCTCGCTACGACAAGCGTTGAAGCGCAGTCGTTGCCGCAAATCCTGTTCGTGGCCTCTCGTCATGCCTTTGTCATCTGGCAGGGCTACCTGCCGTTGTGGTGGAGCCTTCCTCGGATCCCACAGAAATGGCAGTTGGGTTTTACTTGCCGGGATCGGTCCCAAGATGCGGTGCCTTGTTGGCGGTGATTGGTTTGGTTGTTGTGATTGCCGCCGTCATTCCGCAGGGCGTGTTGGCCACTGAGCCGCTCATCGAATTCGACATCCCGGCCGAGCCGCTTGACACGGCACTGACCGCTTATGGCGCGGCAACGCGCATGCAGTTGCTGTTCGATGCCGATATGACCGAAGGGCGGCGAACGAACGGGGTGAAGGGGGCCTTCACCGCCGAGGCCGCGCTTGCGCAGCTGCTTGCCGGAACCGGGATTGCTGCGCGGATGATCGGTAATGATGGCCTCACGCTTGTTCCCGAACTCACCGACGGAAACCGGCGCAGCACAAGCGACATGTCTCCGACGGTGCGGCGTTTCGACGCCTATTCGGCGCGGGTGCAAGACGCGCTGCGCAACGCGCTGTGCCGTCAAAGGGAGACGTTGCCCGGCTCGTATCGTGTGCTGGCGCGGGTCTGGATCGGGCAGTCAGGCACGGCCGAGCGCGCGGAACTCCTGACATCGTCCGGCGACGCCAAACGGGACGCGATGCTCGCGACAAGCTTTCGCGAACTCGTGGTTGGGGCAGCGCCGCCGAGCGATCTACCGCAGCCGGTCACCTTGCTCATCACGTCGGAAGCAATCGCGGACGGCTATTGCAAGGACGCCGCGCGAGGCCGCGAGGCGAGGCGATGACCGAGACCTTGCTGTCGGCGTTGCGTCGTCTTCTGATCGACGACTATCACGGCCTCAAGGAGCGGTTGGGCCGCCGGTTCGGCTCGTTCGATTTCGCCAGCGAGGTGCTTCACGAAGCATGGTTGCGGCTGCAACGCAGCGACGCCGGCGCGTCGGCAACCGTGGTGCAAAATCCAAGGGCCTATCTCTACAAGGTGGTCCTCAATGTGGCGACCGATCGCCAGCGCGCGGAACGGTCGCGGCTCGTTGTGGCCGATGTCGAGGCGATCCACTTGCGGGCTCAAGATGATCTCGATCCCGCGCGCATTGCCGAGGCGCGGCTCGAACTGGAAGCGCTGTCCGAGGCCATCAACGCCATGCCGCCGCGCCGGCGGGCGGTTTTCGTCGCGGCGCGGCTGGAAGGCCTGCCCTACAAGATGATCGCCGAGCGGCTCGGCGTGACGGTACGGGTGGTCGACCGCGAACTGGCGATCGCGCTGGATCACCTCAGTAAAGTTTGGAGAAAAGACGAAAGCGGGGGCGGAACGGGTGACCTGGGATCGTCTAGGACATGAGGCAATCGGCAGAGCGGATCGAACCAGGCAGGCCATGAGCATTCCACACCGAGATTCGGCGGGCAAAGCAGCGCTGCGGACGGAAGCGCTCGACTGGCTGCGCCGGCTCAACAGCGGTGAGGCCACCGGGGCTGACGTTCAGGCCTTTGATCGATGGCGTGAAAGCAGTCCCGCCCATGCCGCAGAGTTTGCCGAGGCGACATTGTTCTGGAATGTGCTCGGCGATGCCGCGCGCAAGGCGGAGGACGCCCGAGCGGCGCAGGCGGCCGTGTCGCAGCCGCAACGAATGCTCGCAAGGCGCGGCTTTCTCATCGGCGGGGCGGCGCTGGCGGCGTCGGCCGCGGGCGTGGTGGCGCTTCGGCCGCCGCTCGAACTGTGGCCATCCATCGCCGAACTCGCTGCAGATTATCGCACGAGCACGGGTGAACGACGAAAGATCGAGATCGGGAACCTGGCCGCGGTGGAGCTCAACACTCGGACCAGCCTAGATCTGCGTGCCCCGGTCGACGGTGGTGCTCAGATCGAGTTGATTGCGGGAGAGGCCGCAGTCTCCAGCCGCGGGACCGTCGACCGCGAACTGGTGGTGATCGCGGGCAATGGCCGTGTTGCCGCGCGCGAGGCTTCCTTCAACATCCGCAAGGACGGTGCCTCCGTCAGCGTGAGCTGTAGTGCCGGCGAGCTTGTGGTCAATTGCCAGCAGCGTGCGGTCACCATTCGGAATGGACAGCAGATTGTCTATGACGCTGGGGGTCCTCACGAAATTAGCGGAATCGACCCGGAGACCGTTGCTGCCTGGCAACGCGGATTGCTGATATTCCGCCGCGCGCCGCTGACCCAGGTGATCGATGAGGTGAATCGTTACCGCTCGGGGCGTGTCGTCCTGCTCGATGCGGCGCTCGGCCGACGTCTGGTGGTTGCAAGTTTCCGCCTCGACCGCATTGAGGATGCGGTTGATTTCATGTCGAAGGCGATGGGTATCCGGATTCGATCCTTGCCTGGTGGCGTCGTGCTGGTGGGGTGAGGGCTCGCAAGGCGGGGCGATCCCGTTCCCTGCAAAAAAAATCTGGAGCGTCGGTGGATTCCACGATCCGCATCCGTCTTCGCAGCGGATCGAAAATCGATATCGCTGAGAGGATCGGAATGCCCCATCGTCAAGCCACCCGAAGCAAGGTGCATCGCGCCACCCGCGCCTCTTCCATGGGGTCGACGATCCTCGGGGTACACCATGTGCTCTCGCGGCGGCTGCTTCTGACTGGAACAAGCGCGTTGGCGTTGATGTTGACCGCACCCCAGGCGGCGACGGCGCGGCCGTTTGGCAGCTATGCCACGATGACGGCGGCGCCTGCGGTCGCAAGTGATGCGGCAAGTCGCGCCGCTCAGCAGGCCACCGACGTCGCCAGGCAGAGCCAGGATGCGCTCATGCGTGCGGCAAGGGCGATCGAGGCCCTGCAAGCCGCCCAGGCCAGTGCACGCAACGCGGCGGCCGCCACGCAGCGTTCGAACGCCTTGCCCCAGGTGGTGGTGCCGAACGGTCTGACGCCCGGCGGCCTTCAGGTGGCGCCGGGCGCGACCGCGGGCTCGAGCCTGTGGCAGGGCGCCAATCTGCCGACACAGTCGGTCAGCGGCGGCCAGGCCACCGTCACCGTCGAGCAGACCGCCGCGCGGGCGATCCTCAACTGGCAGACCTTCAACGTCGGCAGCCAGACCACCCTCAACTTCAATCAGCAGGCGAGCAACTGGACCGCGCTCAATCGCGTGGGCGGCAATCTCGCTCCGAGCCAGATTCTCGGCCGTATCAATGCTCCCGGCCAGGTGCTGGTGATCAACCAGAACGGCATCATCTTCGGCGGCGCCAGTCAGATCAACGTCGGTTCGCTGATCGCTTCCACCGCCGCCATCACCGACCAGCAGTTCATCACCAATGGCATCTACTCGTCACAGAGCAACGCGAGCTACCTGCCAAGCTTCAGTGGGGCAGGCGGAAAGATCGTCGTCGAGAAGGGTGCATTGATCACGACCAATCCGCCGGTATCGAACACATCGGGCGGCGGCTTCGTGTTGCTGATGGGTAGCGAGGTCACCAATGCCGGCGCCATCACCACGCCCCAGGGGCAGGTCATGCTCTCCGCTGGCGACGACTTCATCCTGCGACCGGGGTACGGCACCAACGTCAACCAGTATTCGACGACTCGAGGCAACGAGATCGCTCCCTTGCTGCGCGCAGGCAGCGTCAGCGGCGCGGTCGGTAACACCGGTCTCATCTTGGCGCAGCGGGGCGACATCACGCTTGCCGGTCACGCCATCACCCAGGATGGGATCCTGCTCTCGACGACGTCGGTCAATCAGCGCGGAACCATCCATCTGTTGAACTCTGCCTCGGACGGCACCGGCAGCGTCACACTGACCGGCAACAGCATCAATTTGGTCCTGCCTGAGACTGATGCTGCGGCCGCGCTCGTGGCCGGCATCAATCCGAACGCCACCGCGTTGAATGCCCAGCGCGATAGTCTGATCGCGGCGTCGGGCGCCAACGGCCTCGCCACTGGCCTGTTCGACAATCTCTCGACGCTTGCCGATCGCAAGGACCAGTCTCGCGTCGAGATCGTCAGCGGCGGCATCGTGAATTTCCGGAATGGTTCGCTGACGATGGCCCAGGGCGGCCAGGTGGCGGTATCCGCCGGCAAGCGTGTCTTCGCCGAGACGGGATCGGTCATCGACGTGTCCGGTATGACCGGCACCGTGCTGGCGATGTCGACCAACGACATCTCCGTGAATATCCAGGGCAATGAGCTGCGCGACTCCCCGCAGAACCGCGACAGTGGGACACTGCTCAACAAGAATGTCTGGGTCGACGCACGCAATCTCGTTCTGGTGCCGGCGGGCACCGGAGGCTATGCCTCCGATCGCTACTACACCCCGGGTGGTCTGCTGGAAGTTTCCGGCTATCTCAGCAATACAGGGCATACAATCGGAGAATGGACCGCCGTCGGCGGTTCGATCACGCTATCCGCGCCGGAAGTCGTCGCCCAACGGGGCTCGATCTTCAACATCTCCGGCGGCGCTGTGCGCTATCAGGACGGCTGGATACGTCAGACCAATCTGCTCGGTAGCGACGGGCGAATCTACGACGCCAATAATGCACCGTCCGGTCTCACCTATGTCAGCCTGGCGAATGGCTTCGTCGTCAACCATCAACGCTGGAACGTCGTCGAGATCTATCTCAGTCCGTTCGGCAGGGGCAGCGTCCGCTGGGAGAGCGGCTACACGATCGGACGCGATGCCGGCCGGCTCAACCTCTCGACTCCGACCGCCGTCTTCGAAGGCGCGATCCTTGCCGATGTCATCGATGGAGAACGGCAGGCCACGGCGCGTTCAGCGGGCGTCACCGACGGCTACAAGTTGACGCAGACGACCGTGCCGCTGGCCGGTACGCTCGCGCTCGGGAAGTACACGGGCTTCGGTCTCACCGGCGCCTACAACACCAATGTCCGGTTCGGCAATGTGGCGCCAATCGGCGATGGAGTCGGTGCAACCGATGCGCTGCCGTCGAATCGTGCCGGAACCGCCTATTTCGATGCGCCGACGCTCAACAGTTTCGGGCTCGGCGGTCTCAATTTCGCAACCAGCAACCAGATCACCGGCGCTGCGCCACTGACGCTCGCGCCTGGAGGCCAGATCACCTTCGCGGCCCCGTCGATCGCCCTCAACGCTGACGTCACGGCCCATAGCGGCAGCATCACGCTCGGCAACATCATGCATGCGGTGCTGGCGAGCGGCCAGTTGGAGCAATGGTGGGCGCTGACGACGGGAAGCACGCCGGCCTCCGTGGCCATTGGTTCTGGTGTCACCGTCGACCTGTCGGGGTTGTGGACAAATGCGCAGATCGATCCGAGCAACACGTCCGGTCTTGGCTATCTCAACGGGGGGGCGCTGACCGTATCGACCACCGGCGGCATCACGCTTGCGAGCGGCAGCCTCGTCGATGTCTCATCCGGCGGCGCCATCGTCCTGAACAACAAGACGCGCGGCGGAACCGGCGGCAGCGTCAGCCTGATCACCAACGATTATTCCCACCTCGGGGCCACCAATTATTTCAGCACCGACCGCTCGGCGCCGCTGATTTTCGACGGCACCGTGCGCGCCTATGGCTTCAATGGCGGCGGCAACCTGACGCTCAATGCCGGTCAGACCATCGTCATCGGCGACGATGCGGCGCTCGCAGGCGGTACGCTCGCAGCGAATACGCCAGCCCGCATCAGTTTGAGGCTCAATCAGGACCTCGTCATCCCGACCGGCAGCAAGGTTCCTATCGACTACACCAACGCGCTGACGTCCGCGCCGCTCGATCAGCCGACATCGGTCGCGATCTCGCCGAATTTCGTGCCGAACTCGATCACGACCGCGGGCGCCTGGGTCGTTCCCGCGGGGTCTATGCGTTCAGCAGCACATTTGCATATTTCGGCACGGGACAAACGGTGCCGGCGGGTACGGTGCTTTTCTCGATCAGCCCGGTGCCGGCCGGCACGGTGCTGCCGTCGTCGGTGTTTCCCCAGAGCTTCACTGTCGTGCCGCAGGT
Organism: Bradyrhizobium sp. SK17; assembly: GCF_002831585.1. GTDB lineage: Bacteria > Pseudomonadota > Alphaproteobacteria > Rhizobiales > Xanthobacteraceae > Bradyrhizobium. The sequence continues at coordinate 2,778,946 of NZ_CP025113.1, forward strand.
TCTGGCCTCGTATCACGCCGGTGACCTGACGACTGCGCCTCTAACGCTGCCAGCGGGCACGCTGATTCCCGCCGGCACGGTGTTGCCGACTCCGGCGGCTATCAAGCCGGTGCTGACGCTGGACAGCGGCCTGCTGGCATCGGGTTTCACCAGCTATAATATCACCAGCGGCGCTGGCCTTCTCGTCACCGATGGCGCCAACCTGAAACCGGTGGTGCCGGTCTATCAGTTCGCTGCGACGTCGTTTGCTGCGCGGAGCGGAGGCGGATTGGCTGCCACTGCCGAGCTATGGCTGCCGCCCGCTTACCTGGATGATCCGGTCGCTGCCAAAGTCACACCGCGCATAGGTGCGGCCCTGACGCTTGCGAGCCTCGGCGATTTTACGCTGCAGCGAGAGGCTGCGATCGCTGCCGATCCTGGCAAGTCGGTCAGCATCCTCGCCAACGGCCAGACCACGATCGACGGTCGAATCACGGTTCCGGGCGGTACGATCAGCGTCAACAGCGTCGTGGACGCGGCGGGGCAGGCGCAGGTTGCCGGCCGCCACGGTAGTTTCTCGCTGACCCGCTCGGTCTGGATCGGCGAAGATGCCGTTCTCGACGTGTCAGGCACGGCCGTTATCGCGCAGGACCGATCGGGCCGCAGCTACGGCACGGTGAGCGACGGCGGTACCATTCAGCTCGGTGGCACGGGGTGGCTGATCAGGCCAGCGATGCCTTCGTCGTCATCCGCCCGGGCGCCCGGCTCGATGCCTCGGGCACGTCGGCGATCATCGATCTCTCCGCCGGGGCGTCGCCAAGCACGCCATCGCGTCCAAGGCTCGTCGCGAGCAACGGCGGCAGCATCGGGCTCTATTCCGACAACGGCATCTATCTTGACGGCGAAATGCGCGCCTCGGCGGGCGGCCCCGGAGCATCCGGCGGCACGCTCGCAATCAGTCTCGTCGGCCGCATCTACACCCCGCTGATTGCCGGGCCGCTGGCCCCTGACGGTATCGGTCTGATCCCCGATGCGATCCAGAAGCTGCACAACGTCACCATCGTCCAGAACAACCCATCGAGCGGATTGGCCGCGGATTTGACGCCGGGCAAAGCGGACCCGGCGCTGCAATTCGGCACCGCCGTGCTCGGCGTCGACCAGATTCATGCCGGAGGATTCGACTCGCTGTCGTTGCGCACGTCCGACCTGTTCGTCTTCAAGGGCGACGTCAATCTGGCGATGCGGCGCAGCCTCACGCTTTCTGGTGGCATCATCACCGCCTCGAGCGACACGCCCAACGCCGCTATTTCGCTTGCCGCACCCTATGTTCGGCTGGACGGCCGGATCGACAACAACCAGGCGTCACTTCAGCAGTATCAGCCTGGCCTCGGTGTCAGTGGACCGAGCCTCCGCAATGACAACAGCCTCCATATCGCGGCCGACCTGATCGATATCAGCGGCACTCTCCGCTTCGGTGCATTCGGCGCTCAGGGCAGCGGTGCGCTGCTCTATATCAGCGATACCAACAATATTCCGGCGCCGTTTACCGACCAGGGCACCCATACGTCGGGACCGCATCTCGTCAATGCACCGGGGTTCGACCAGATCACACTCCAGAGCTCCGGGGACATCCGGCTTGCCACCAGCGCGGTGGTGGCTCCCGGCGACCTGACCATTCAGGCAGCCCAGCTCTATCCGCTCAGCGGCGCCAACGCTGCAATCTACGTCGGCATGTATCTGCGGACCAACAATACCGGCGGGGTCTGGAGCCCCGCGCTCAAGCCTGATGCCGTGCTGACCATCCGCGGCAATGGCGGGGCTCTCCCCGCGGTGCCGGCTTCGGCATTCGGCCAACTGTCCTTTATCGGCGCCAAGATCGACCAGGGCGGCATCGTGCGCGCGCCGCTCGGTGCCGTGTTGTTCAATCCGCCGCTCATCTCGAACATAAATTACGACGATACCGTCACCAAGCCGACGACCGTGATCTTCCGATCCGGTAGCGTCACCTCCTCCAGCGCCAACGGGCTCACGATGCCGTTCGGCGGCACGCCGGATGGCATCACCTACCAGGGGGCCGGCACGCTGCTCGATCTCAGTTCGCTCGAGGTCCTGTCAGGGGGGCAATACCGCGTTGCGACCGGCATCTCCATAAGGACCAACTCGATGGTCGGCGAGCCCGGCGCCGTGCTCGACATGTCCGGTGGCGGGATGCTCGCCGGCGCCGGCTTCATCTCCGGCCGCGGCGGTTCGGTCAATGTCCTGGCGACGCCGCTGGCCAGCGCCAATCCGGCGAATGCCGGCTTTAGCTCGGCGGGCAACAAAGTCTACGCCATCCTGCCCGGCTACGCGTCGGCCTATGCGCCTTCGATCGCCTCCAATGGCGCGGGCGATCCCGTCGTCGGCCAGCAGGTCACGATCGGCGCCGGCGTGCCGGGATTGCCAGCAGGAACCTACACGCTGCTGCCGTCGAGCTACGCCTTGCTGCCCGGCGCGTTCCGCGTCGAACTCGGCGGCATCAACACGACGCTGACGGGAGCGGTCGGACTCGGCAACGGATCCTACGCGGCGACCGGAACGCTGGGAATCGCCAACACCGGTATCGTGAACGCGTTGGGGGCACAGCTCCTGCTCACGCCCGGTCGAACCGTCCGCAGCTACTCGCAATACAACGAGATGAGCTACAGCGACTTTGCGCGCAGCCAGGCGGCGACGTTCGGCGCAGTGCGTCCGCGTCTCCCGTCGGATGGCGGCGTGCTCTCGCTCAGTTTCGGCACTCCGCCGGACAGCGGCCAGTCACTGGCCTTCGCCGGCACGGCCCTGTTCAACGGCAGCGGTGACGGCATCACCGGCGGATTGATCGTCAACTCGTCGGCGCCAAGCAATATCATCGACATCACCGCACCTGACGCTGCTCCGATCGCCGGGCATACGTCGCTTTCGAGCGCGGACCTCAATGCGTTCAATGCCGGCTTGCTCGTCGTCGGCGGGCATTCCCTTTACTGGTTCGACCAAATCTACGGGCCCCGGATCCAGCTCAGCGGCAGCGGTACCGTCAACGTCCTCGACGGCGCGACGCTGCAAGCGGGCCAGGTCTTCCTCGTCGGCAACAACATCAATGTCGCCGGGACCACCACGATCGACACCCGCGGCAAGACCGGCGCGGTGATCGATTCGACGCTTGGCTACGTGTACAGCAATGCACAGAACGAGCAGTATCCGGGCGGGCCCGCCGTGCTCGCGGTCGGCAATGGCCGGCTGAACTTCCTGCCGATCGGCGGAACCGGCGCGATCTCGCTGGCGAGCGGCGCATCGCTGTTGACGGACGGCAGCATCGTACTCGGCGCGCCGGGACAGCTTAACATCGGCGACGCCAACTTCGGCGCACGCTATCTCGCAGTGACGCAGAACCAGATCAATATCGGCGATACGGCATCGCTCGTGGCCGCCCGGGCAGCTGGCGTGCTGCCGGCCGGCTGGACACTGACTCAGGTCGAACTCGACAGACTGCTGCGTCCGTCCACGACAGCGGGCGTGCCTGCACTCGAACAGTTGATCCTGACCAGCGGCAGCCTCAACTTCTTCGGCACCGCGTCGCTCGACGCCACTGGCGGACCGAACGGGAAGTCGTTGCAATTCGTGATCAATACCCCGGCGATCTACGGTCGCGGGGGAGCCAACGATCGCGCGACGATCATCGCCGATCGGCTGATTTGGAACGGAATCCGGACCGGCAGCCCGCCGGCCTATGGCAGCATGCCACCGCCCGCCGTGTTGCCGGGGGCGCCGGCACGGGCTCGGGGCAGTTCAACATCAAGGCCAACGAGATTCTGTTCGGCTACGATGCCGCGAGCCGGCCGACCGATGGTGCTACACTCAATCGGATCGCGCTCGGCTTCTCCACGGTCAATCTCGGCGCGGCGACACGTATCACTTCCAACGGCAACGGCACGCTCTCGGTCGGCCAGATCAGCGATGCCTCCGGGACCCTCGTCGGTGGTAACCTCAATCTGACGACGCCGCTGGTGACGGCAACCAACGGCGCGGTGCTGGACATCAAGGCCGGCGGCACGATCAATGCTGCGGCGCCTGCGGGCATGGTACCTGCCAATACCGCGGCCGTGACCGATCTCGGCGGCACCGTTTCTCTCTCCGGTGCGAGCGTGGTTCTCGACACAGCGGTGGCATTGCCGAGCGGCAAGCTGACGTTGAATGGGACCAACGATGTGGCGCTCGGCAGCAACGCCCATATCGATCTTGCCGGCCGCAGCATTGCTTTCTTCGACGTCACGAAGAATAGCTGGGGCGGCACCCTGGTGATGAGCAGCGGGCAGGCGAACATCGTCCAGTCTGCGGGCTCGGTGATCGATGTGTCCGCCGTCAACAACGTCGGCGGCAGCGTCAGCGCGACGGCCGGCAATGGCGCGGTGCTGTTCGGTGGTCAGGTGCTGGGTGGCAGCAGCGGCGGTTATACCAGCGGCGCGTTCCTGGCGACGGGCCAGAGCATCGGCAATTTCGCCGCGCTCAATACGATGCTGAATGCGGGCGGGGTGTTCGGATCGCGTGCCTTCGACATCAAGCAAGGCAGCCTCGTCGTCGGCGACGAGGTCAAAGCCGGCAGCGTCACGATCTCGCTCGATGGCGGATCGCTTGTCGTCAACGGGAAGATCGACGCCAGCGGCACATCGCCTGGCACGATCCGCCTCTCGGCGCGCGACACTCTCGACCTCACCGGATCGGGCGTGCTCGATGCGCATGGCACCGTGCTCAAGACCGACAGTTACGGTCAGCCGATCGCGGCCAGCAACCGCGGAACCGTCGAACTGACCACCAGCCGGGGCACGTTGCTGCTCGATGATGGTGCACGCATCGACGTCAGCGTCACCTCGCCACAAGGCGCGTTGCTCGCCTCCTATGGACAAGTCAACCTCAATGCGCCGCGCACCGGCGGTGCGGGTGGGTCGGGTGACGGTGCCAACGACGTTGCCATCAATGCGCCCCGTGGCGTGACCGTCACCGGCGCGGCGAGCATCGCGGTCAACGCGTTCCGGACCTACACGCTGCCCGGCGGCAGCACCATCGATCAAGCCTATCTCGTTGCGCGCGACGCCGAGAGCACCGCGTTCATCAACGCGGCCCTGGCGAACAGCAGCCTGCTGCAGCGTCTTGCCGGACTATCGAGCTATTCCGGCGCGTTCCATCTGCGCCCCGGTGTCGAAATCCGATCTGACGGCGATCTTTCGACTGCCGGTGATCTCGATCTCTCCGGGTTCCGCTACGCCGGCCTCAATCCGTTCACTCAGAAGACCGGGGTCCTGGGCTCGGGCGAGCCGGGTGTGCTGGTCGTCCGCGCCGGCGGCAACCTCAAGATCAACGGCAGCGTCAACGATGGGTTTGCGCGGCCGCCGGCTTCACCCGATAGCTTGAAAGTCCTGTTCTCCGGGACGCTGGATTCCGACTACACCGTCCAAACTGTCGGGGCGACATTGTCCGCCGGATCGTCGATTCCAAGCGGCAGCACGATCAACATCCCGCTGACCCTCCCGGAAGATACTTATCTCAACCAGGATCCCACTGCCGCGCATCCTTTCCCTGTTGACGTCGTGCTCTCCGATCCATTCCAGCCAGCCTTTTCGGGGCGGCGCGTGTTCGGAACGATCTACAATCCCGACGGGAGCGTCCTCTATAGATCCGGTGACCGGATTTCCACCGCCATCACCTGGCAGATTGGAACCAGGATCGCGGCTGGCACCTACTTCTCAAGCTCTCTGCTCGTTATCGGGGCGTACATCCAGTCGGTGACCCTGCCGCCCAATGCCGACCTTACCCTCTTCAACGGCTATACTTTCGCCCAGAATGTCTCGCTGCCGATCGGCACGATTCTGCCTGCCGGCATGAGTGTCGGGTCGTTGACCGCGGCGGGTGACCGTCAGGTATGGGCCATCGCGCCGATGCTCGCGCCGGGCACGCAATCCTGGTCGATGCGCCTGGTCGGCGGCGCCGATCTCGCAGGCGTGGACAGCCGCGCCTTGCAGTCAGTCTCGACGCTGTCGGGCAGCGGCAACGTCGTGCTGAACGATCCCTTCAACGTCAACCTGGCCGGCACGGGAAACCCGAGCCCGGGTGTCAGCGTGGTGCGCACCGGCACCGGCAGTCTCGAGATTCTCGCCGGCGGCAACTATCAGCAGACCTCGCCATTCGGCGTCTACACGGCAGGCACGGCGATTACCGTCGACGCTGCGTACAATCTCGGCCGCGCAACGTTGCCCGATGGCTCGGTGATGGGACAGGCCAATGCGGCTTACGAGCCGACGCTCAATCCGCAACGCATGTACTACACCGACGGCGGCGGCGACGTGCTGCTGGCAGCGCAAGGCGACGTTGGTGGCAATCTGCCGCCGGGCGCGACCGCAGTGGGCAATTGGCTGTGGCGTCAAGGCGGCGCCACGCTCGGGCAGGCGACCGCGTGGGGCGTCAATTTCGGTAGCTATGTGGCGACGTCCAACTATCCGGGGCCGCAGCCGGCGCTGTCCGCCTTCGCCGGAGTCGGTGCGTTGGGAGGCGGCAATGTCACGGTCACTGCGGGGCACGACATCGGGGATGCCGGGCAGGGCATCATCGTCGCAATCGGCGGCAGCGGCCGCGTGTTGGGCGATGGCAGCCTCGCGCAAACCGGCGGCGGTTCGCTGAAGGTGGCGGCCGGCAGCAATGTCGGTACCGGCGGCAACCAGTTCGTCAACCTGCGCGGCGACACCAGCGTCGATGCGGGGGCCTTTGGTACCCTGACCGGAACAAACTTCGGCGTTAGTCTCGCTGATCCGCGCCCCGCCAACCCGCTGATACCCTATGGGATGGTTGCAGTCGCTGGTGGCTCGTTTGCGCCAGGCGACGGAACCATTGCCGTTCGCGCGCGCGGCGACCTCGCGATGGGGACTATCGATGACCTGGGTCGTGGCCTGCTGTCTCAGAACGCGAGCGCTGGCGGCAATGGCCTGCAGACCGCGTCGTGGTTCACGCTCTGGACGGGAACGACTGCGGTCAACCTGTTTGCCGCGGGCGGCAATCTCGCGCCGCTGTCCTCCGACCAGGGCGTCTCCAGAATCGGACTGTCGACCACGTCGGTGCTGCCGCCGATCCTGCGCGCGGTTGCCGGCAATGGCAGCATCTACCTGACGCCGGTGGATGCCGCCAGCAGCACCCAGATGCCGTCTCCCCAGGGCGAACTCGATCTGCTCGCTGCCGGCAAGATCATCGCATCGTCGAACGGACTGTTGGGCCCATCAGCGACCTCGTTGTCGAGCCTGGCGACGCCGTTCAATCCCGGCTGGCTGTCGTCGCAGGCTGATAGTTCCGGCGGCACGCAGATCACTGCGTCAAACTTCTGGGGCAAATTTTCCCAGCCTCTCGACGGCATGTCGGGCGCCGGCCTGCCGCTGTATGCCTTCGGCCCGAACACCGTGACCGACGCCACCGCTTTCGGCGGCGCGGACATCGTCTCGCATGTCTACGCGGTCGGCGGCGACGTTCTCAATCTCAGATATGGGGCGACCTATGTCGGTCTCGCCTTTATCGGCAATCAGAATGTCAGCACGACGTTCTATCGGGCGATGAAGCCGGTGCAGATCCTCGCCGGTGGCGACATCGTGAATCTGAACGGCATGATCCTTCACGATAGCCCCTCGGACATGTCGTTGATCGCTGCCTCCGGCAACATCATCTATGCCGGCATCAACGACTTCCTCGACGACAGCACTGGCAGACGCTCCGTGCCCGGTCTCCGCGTTTCAGGTCCCGGCTCGCTGTCGCTGGTTGCGGGGAAGAACCTCTATCAGGGAGCGACCGCAAGCGTTGAAGGTCTTGCCTCCCTGATCTCGGGCAGCACGACCCCGGTGGCTGCGGTGTCGCTGCTGGCCGGCGTCGGCCCCGGCGAGCCGGGTGTTGGCCAGATCAACTATGCGGGGTTTGCCGCCCGCTATCTCGATCCCGCGAACGCGGCCGATCCCTCGAAGCCGCTGGCCGGCCAGCCGGGCAAGGCTATTCAGACCGCGGACACAGTCGCCACGCTCAAGGATCTGGCGGTCTGGTTGAAGAGCGCCGCCGGCTACACCGGCGACGAAAGCGGCGCGCTGGCGTTCTTCAGCGGCCTGCCGGCGTCGCAGCGGGCGCAGTACCCGACCAGCACGCCGCTTTATGCCTGGCTCAAGAGCACCGGTTATGCCGGTACGCAAGGCGACGCGATCGCCTATTTCCTCGGCAGCAGCGCGTTGCAGAGCCGCTTTACCTACAATGCGATGCTCTACGGCTGGCTACAGGTCAACTACGGCTACACCGGCGATCAGGACGGCGCACTCGGCTTCTTCCGTAGCGCGCTCTCGCTGCAACAACAGGCGACGTTCGATCGCATGGTCTACTTCGCGGAATTGACGGCGAGCGGCCGGGAGTACAACGACGCCAGTGGTCTGCGTCCGGGAAGCTATCTGCGCGGGCGCGACGCGATCGCGGTGCTGTTTCCGAGCCAGGGCGCCGGCGGGCAACCGCAAAGCTACCAAGGTGACATCACCTTGTTCAGCGCGCTCGATGCCAATGGCAGATCCCTCAGCGGCTTCGTCCGCACCGGACCCAGCAATGGCAGCGATGGCGGCAGCATCCAGTTGATGGCGCCGGGCGGAAAGGTGCTGGTCGGCACCGAAGGCGTGACACCCACGTCGGATGCGGGCCTCGTCTCGCTGGGGCAGGGTGGCGACATCGGCATCTATGCGCAGGGTAGTATCCTGCTCGGGCAAAGCCGCGTCATGACCGTCTATGGCGGCAACATCAGCGCCTGGTCGGCGGAGGGCGACATCAACGCCGGCCGCGGCTCCAAGACCACCGCGATCTACACGCCGCCAAACCGGACCTATGATCCTTACGGCGGTGTGCAATTGACCCCTGTGCCGCCGGTGTTCGGCGCGGGTGTCGCCACCATCCAGCAAGTTCCGAGCGTAAGACCGGGCAATATCGACCTCGTCGCGCCGCTTGGCAGCATCGATCTCGGCGAGGCCGGCGTCCGCGTCTCCGGCAACGTCAACCTGGCTGCGTTGCAAATCATCAATGCGACCAACATCCAGGTACAGGGCGTGTCGTCGGGCCTGCCGGTCGTCACCGGTCCGCCGGTCGGTGCGCTGACCTCCGCAAACAACACGACTGCGGCGTCTCAGCAGGCGCAGCCCGCGGCACCTGCTGCCAACAGTCAGCCCTCGATCATCATCGTCGAGGTGCTTGGCTATGGCGGCGGAGCCGACGGCGAGACGTCCCCGGAGGACAAGCGGCGGCCGCCACCGGCCGAGCAACGGAGCTACAATCCCAACGATCCCCTCAAAGTGGTCGGCTACGGCCCGCTCACCGACATCGACACGCGAGGCCTCACGGACGAAGAGAAGCGCAAGCTTGTTCCGCAGTGACGCCGGGGTGTCTTCCGTTCCGATTGAATCGGAACGGGGCTCTGGATTGTTGGACTGACGCGTTTCCTTCCCGCGAACCGCTGTCCATTTCGCGGGAAGGCGCTCTAAGAGGCAGGCAGGGGCTTCGAACGTGGGTGATGTCAATCAGGCCAGGCTGCGCGACCAGTTGGTGGAGAACTATGGCGGGCTCATTACAAGGCTGACGCGCCGCCTGGGATCCTCCGACTTCGCCCATGAAGCGCTGCACGAGACATTCCTGCGGCTGGATCGGGTCACGGAAGCGGAGCCGGTGCGCAGCCCGAACGACTATCTGTTTCGCATCGCTATCAATGTCGCCAAGGATCGCCACCGGGCGCAGAATTATCGCGTCGGCGTGTCCGACGTGGAAGCAATATTGGATATCTGCGATGATCAGCCCGACGCCACGAGGGTGGTCGAGGCGCGCTCGGAGATCGCAGCCTTGAAGCGCGCGTTGGCCGAGCTTCCGGAGCGGCCGCGTCGCGTGCTCGAGGGCATTTCGATCGAGGGCCGCACAGCGCATGACGTGGCGGATCACCTGCGGGTCAGCCTTCGGACGGTCGAGAATGATCTCCGGCTGGCCTTGCGGCATTGTGCGGCCGCTCTTGGCCGCACCGTGGTCCGCCGCTCCGGTGGGCCGAGGTTGCGTCCGTGACGGGTGGCGCAGCCTCTACCGAACCTGCGCGGCTACTTCAACATCGCCGCGACATTGTCCTTGGTCACGACGTCCAGACCGGTGTGGATGATCTCCGGCACCTTCTGGCCTTTCTTGATCGCCAGCAGGGTGTCCATCGCCTTTCCGCCCATCTCGAATGGGCGCTGGCCGATCAGTGAGTTGGCATAACCCTCGTTGAGCAACTCGAGTTGCATCCTGAGGGTGTCGGCCGCGACGAGTGTGAACTTGCCGGCGTCGAGATCCTTCTTGCTCTTGCTGACGAATGCCTTGAAGCCTTCCGGCGCGAACATCGGCCAGCCGCCGACCGGGATGATCGCTGCGAGGTCTGGGGTCGCCGTGCGCAGATCGGTCATCTGCTGTACGGCAAGCGCGGGGTCGTCGTTGCAGAAGGTCGGCGAGCCCCCGACCTCGGTCCACTTCGAGCCCTTGAGCGCCTCACGAACACCGTCGACGCGCTCGGCCAGGTTCTCCGCGCCGGGCCCGCCCGAGATCAGCGCGTACTTGCCGCCACCAGGCCGGAGCTTGAGCAATTGCTTGCCGAGCGCGACGCCGAACTCCCTGTTGTCGGTGCCGATATAGGCAATCCGCTTCGAGCCCGGCGCGTCCGAATCGAACGTGATGACGGGAATGCCGGCCGCGGTTGCCGCCTCGATCGACTTGGTCATAGCCGCGACATCGGCGACCGAGATGGCCAGGCCGTCGACCTTCTGGGTGATGAAATCCTGGATGATCTGCGCTTGCGTCGCCGGCTCGTGCTCGACCGGACCTTTGTAGATGCATTCGACGTTGCCGAGTTCCTTGGCGCGCTTCTGGCAACCGTCGCGCGCGAAATCGAAGAACGGATTGTTCATCGCCTTGGGCACGATCACGAACTTGTAGTTCTGCGCAAATGCTGGCGTGGCCATCACGGTGAGGACAGCGGCGGCAAGGAGTGCTCTTCTCATTGTACGTCCCTCCATAGCTTTTGCGTCTATCGCTTGCGGTCGGTGGCTACGGGAGGCGGATAGACGTTCATTTCGTTATCCTCCCGGGAAAATCTTCATGCCATGCGCGAACGGAGACGATCGACCAGCACCGCTGCGATGATGATCACGCCGACCAGGGTCTGCTGCCAATAGGAGTTGACCTGCGCGAGCACCAGCCCGTTGCGGATCACCTCGAGCAGCATGCAGCCGACGATCGCCCCGAGCGGGCCGCCGAGTCCGCCGGCGAGATTGGCACCGCCGATCACGGCGGCGGCGATGACGTTGAGCTCGTAGGACGACGCCATGTTCGCTGGTGCAGATCCCAGCCAGCCGCAGATGATGATACCCTGCAGACCCGCTGCGAGTGCGCAGATCACATAGACCTCGATCTTGACCCGCACGACCGGAATGCCGGTCAACGCGGCCGCCTTCTCGTTGCCGCCCAGCGCAAAAACGTGACGGCCGAAGCTGGTGTGGTGCAGCACGACCGCCATCGCCACCGCGAGGATCACGAGGTAGATGAACGGCGCGGGCAGGCCGAATACGACGCCCGACGTCAGCTCGTAGAAATAATCGGTGTCGGGACCGCTCGGAAAGCTGCCGCGGCCGTTGGAGACGACGTAGCCGAGGCCGCGCACGATCGAGAGCATGCCGAGCGTGGTGACGAACGACGACAGCCCGAGCACAGCGATGCAGAAGCCGTTGACGAGGCCGACCACGAGCGCAACGCCGAGTCCCGCGAGGACCGAGACCAGCAGGATCAAGCCGGGCAGGTTGGCGATCACGGTCTTGCCGTCGCCAGCCAGATGCACGAACCACCCGGCGCCCGGCAGGCCCAGTGTCGATATCTGCGTCATGACCATCGAGGTGATCATCGCGGAAAAGCACATCACCGAGCCCACCGAGAGGTCGATGCCGCCCGTGATGATGACGAAGGTCACGCCGAGCGTGGCGATCGCGATGAAGGAGAAGTTCTTCGCCACATTCTGGATGTTTCCTTCAGTGAGGAAATATGGGCTGGCGAAGTTCATCACCACGAACAGCGCCACCAGCGCGAGCAGGACGTAGCCGGTCTGCGACGCCAGGAAGCCGCTCTGCCACCATTTGGTCTTGCCGACGTTGCTGAAGGTAACGGGAGATTCCACCGGCGTGGCCATCACGCAGCCTCCTTCGCTCCCGTGATCAGGGAGGTGACTTCCTCGGGGCTGCTGTCGCCGATCGCTTTGTCGGCCCGCTTCTCGCCGCGGCGCATGACGACGACGCGATCGCAGACTGCGAAGACGTCGGGCATGCGGTGCGAGATCAGCATGACCGCAACGGCTTGCTCCTTGAGGCGATGGATCAGGCTCAGGACCTGTTCGACCTGGCGGACCGAGATCGCCGCGGTCGGCTCGTCCATCATCACCAATCTGGCGTTGGAGAGCCGCGTCCGCGCGATCGCGACCGCCTGACGCTGGCCGCCCGACATCTGCCTGACGAGATCGTCCGGGCGCGTCTCCGAACGCAGTTCCGCGAACAGTTCGCGCGCACGTGCCGCCATCGCCTTGTGGTCGAGCAAGGCGAACGGACCGAGCCTGCGCTTGAGCTCACGGCCGAGGAAGACGTTGGCCGCGGCCGTGAGATTGTCGGCCAGCGCGAGGTCTTGATAGACCACCTCGATGCCGACCGCGCGGGCGTCGATCGGCCGGGCGAAATGAACCGCCGTGCCGTCGAAGCGGATCTCGCCCTGACTTGGCGGGAAATTGCCGGCGATGATCTTGACCAGCGTCGACTTGCCGGCGCCGTTGTCGCCCATCAGGCCAACCACCTCTCCGGGAGCGATGCGGAGGTCGACGCCATGCAAAGCACGAATGGCGCCGAATTCCTTGCCGATTCCCTTCAACTCCAGGACCGGCAGTCCGGCGTCGGGAGGGATCACCATGGTTGGCCTCGCTCAGGCATGCTGGCAGACCGCCGCCGGATCAGAAGTGCACCAGCGTGCGCAAGCCGAGAATCCAGGCATTGTCGGTCTTCACGCCGGCCGCATTGTATCCGCGCCCGCCGGGATTGATCACGTACTGGGCGTCGAACTTGAGGTTCATCCAGCCGGTCGCCTGCCATCCATACCAGGCTTCGATCGGAACTTCGTTGCCGCCGGCATTGGGTGTGAGGGCGGCGGAATTCACGTGGGTCGTGCCCACCGCGAAGCCGACTTCGTCGTCCGGGCGCCATGAGAACGTTCCGGTGTGCCTGAAGCCCAGTGCGATCTGGTAGTCCTGATAGGAGGTCCGATGATCGGCGACGGTGGTATTGAGGAAGGTGTACCAGCCCTGTGCCTTCGGGCCGTCGACGGTCAGCCGTTGCAGGATCGATTCATAGACGCCGTAGCGGCCGCGTGAATCTCCCAGATTCTGATCCGAGACGCCACCGATGCCCGGCGCGATCGCGATGATCCCCGGCAGGCCGCCGTCGATCGTCGAGGCGCTGTCATACCAGCCGCCGAAGCGCCACGTCCCGTTCAACGGACCGCTCGGCGCCCAGACCAACTCGACCGGCACCAGCACACCCGATGCACGGCTCGAACCGGGGACGCCGGGCAGGAAATAGGTCGCGGAGTCCGACGTCGTCAAATAGTTCGGGTTGGCATCGTAGACACCGACCGACAACTGGAATTCCTTGGCGAAGTTGTAGTGGACCACACCGGCCCATTGGCTCACCGGCCAGTTGTAGATGTAGCCACCCTGGATGTTGCCGGGCTGGCCGCCGCAGAAGGTCAGGTTGATGAATTCGCAGAGGCCGAAGAAGAAGTCCGAGCCGACCGGCAAGCGGCCGCCCTTCAGTTCGAGGCGGTCGTCGAACAGCTTCTGCGAGTAATAGAGCTCGGTCAGGCGCAGGATGCTGCCGCGGCCGAACACTTCATTGGTCAGTTGCAGGGCCGGAATGCCTGCCTCGTCGTTGAGGTTGCGGCCGAAGCGGTCGACCAGCGTCAGGCCGACCGTGCCGCCCTGGATGCCGGCAAGCTTCGCCATGTCGAACTTGGCCTGGAAGAACAACTGCCCGGCCTGCGTCGCGGTGTTCCTGTTGCCGCCCGACAGGTTGCCGACGGCTTCGTCACCCAGCGTCAGGGCAAGCGAGATGCCGCGGTCCTTGAGCTGCGTCCTGCCGAGATCGCCGAACAGATACGGCCGCGTCCAGAAATCGTCGGTCTCGGTATAAGGCACAGGCGGAGCCTTGGTGAACAGATCGGCCGCATGCGCGCCGCCGCCGCCGAACAGAGATAACAAGGCGATCCCCACGCCGCACGCCCGCGCGGTGGCTACTGACCTAAGTGACATTTTCTGCACTCCCAGCGTCCCCGGCTTTGTCGATTTTTGTGTCACGTCCCCGCCCAAAGCCCTTCAGCGTGGAACGCGCCCCGTTTGTAATTCCGATCGTTCAACTTGAGATGGAAAGTGCGGGCGCGCCAACGCCCGTCGAGACGGTGGTGAGGGGCCGTCCGCGGCTCGGCCAGACCCGCCATGCAGGGCCAACATCGACGCGAGCGCCATGCACGTGATCAATCTTGCCCAATGAACTCCTCACCACATTCCTCCCCTCAAGTCGCCGTTCTCGATCGTGGTTCCTTCGGCTTGTCATGCCTGATCGCCTGTCGTCGTCGGCAACGCAGCCGCGCCGTGCGGCGTTGCGCTTTGCAGAATTGTGCTGTCCTTCGGCTTGGGCGCGGTACGGGCGAGGCCGGCCAGCGCAGCCTTGCGCCGCCGGCGGGCCTGCAATTGCTGATCCGCCAGCACGCCGATCAAAATCACGGTCCCCATCACCGCGAAGTTCAGCGAGTTGGGAATGCCCAGGATGTTGACGAGATTCTGCAGCACCTGCAGCAGCGCCGTCCCGAGCACGATCCCGAGGATGGAGCCCTCGCCGCCGCGTAGGCTGCAGCCACCGAGCACCGCCGCCGCGATCGCGTAGAGCTCGTAGAAATTTCCGAACGAGCTCGGCGAGACCGAGTTGGTGTAGAAGACGAACAGCACAGTCGAAACGCCGGCGAGGCCGCCACTGATGATATAGGCGGTTGCGATCACCATGTTCGTGTTGATGCCGGAGAAGCGCGCCGCTTCCTCGTTCTTGCCCACGGCATAGAGCCAGCGTCCGTAGACCGAACGATGCAGCAGCACGCCGAGGACCAGCGCGAGGATGATCAGGAAGATGAAGGTGTTCGGGATGCCAGCGATGTTGCCGGAGGCGATGTTGCTCAGCGTGCTGGCCTCGTCGCCGTAGCCGAAGCCGCGCGTCGAATCGCTGGTGTAGTAGCGCGCGGCGCCGCGATAGATCAGCAGCCCGCACAGCGTCACGATGAAGGGCTGCATCTTCAGCCGCGTGATTAGGAAGCCCTGGATGCCGCCGAGCGCAAGCCCGCCCATCAGCACCAGCAGCAGCGCGAAGGGCCAGGGCACCTGATACGTCGTCAGCAGATCGATGAAGACGACGCCAAGCAGCGCGAACATCGAGCCGAGCGACAGATCGATGCCTCCGGTGATGATCACGAGCCCTTCACCCAGCGCGAACACGCCGAACAGCCCGATCAGATTGGCCATGTTCAGCAGATTCACCAACGACAGGAAGGCCGGATTGATCGCGCCCGTGATCGCGGAGATCACCACCAGCAGCAACAACAGGCCGAGTTCTTTCTTCATCATGACGCGGCGGTCTCCATCGTCTCCAGCGCCTGGCCGACCGCCAGCCTCAGCACGTTGTATTCGCTGAACTGCTCGCGCTCGAGCACGCCGCTGACGCTGCCCTCGTGCATCACCGCGACCCGGTCGGAGACGCCGATGACTTCCTCCATGTCCGAGGAGATCATCACGATCGCTACGCCCTGGTCGGCGAGGCCGCGCATTAGCGCGTAGATCTCGCTCTTGGCGCCGACGTCGATGCCGCGGGTCGGCTCGTCGAAGAACATCACGCGCGGCTGCATCGAAAGCCACTTGCCCAGCACCACCTTCTGCTGGTTGCCGCCGGAGAGCGTCACGGCTTCGATGTCGACGCTCGGTGCCTTGATGGACAGGCGCCTGGCTTGATCCTTGGCGATCTTGCGCTCGGCCGCGCCGTTGACCAGCCACATCCGCGCGTGGTCCAGCAGGCTCGCCAGCGTCACATTCTCCCGGATCGGCAGCTCCAGCACGAGCCCGGATTTCTTGCGATCCTCCGGCACCAGATAGATGCCTTGCCGGATCGCATCCCGCGGCGACGCGACGCCGACCGGCGCGTTGTCGATCCTGATTTCGCCGCCGAGTAGCGGGTCGACGCCGAAGATCGCGCGGGCGAGCGAGGTGCGGCCGGCGCCCACCAGCCCGGCGAGGCCGAGGATCTCGCCGCGCCGCACCGACAGGTCGATCCGCCGGCCGGGAAAGGCCGTCGTGACCACGCCGGCGATGTCGCAGCCGCCCGGCTGCGGCGCGCTCGCCGGCGGCGTGTACAGCGCCTTCAGGTCGCGGCCGATCATCAGGCGGATCATCGCGGCGTGGCTGAGCTCGTCGCGCGCCAGCTCGCCGACGGTGCGTCCGTCCCGCAGCACCACGACGCGATCGGCGCAGCTCATGATCTCGCCGAGCCGGTGGGAGATGTAGATCACCGAGATGCCGTGTGCCTTCAAGTCGGCAATCACCTCGAGCAGCCGCTCCGTCTCCGAGATCGTCAGGCTGGAGGTCGGCTCGTCCATGATGATCACGCGGGCGTCGATCGACAGTGCCTTGGCGATCTCCACCATCTGCCGCTCCGCGAGCGACAGATTGTCAACCAGTGTGCCCGGCTTGAAATCGGCGCCCAGTCGTTCCAGCAACGGCGTGACGCGGGCGCGCATCTCGGCATTGTCCACCAGTTTCAGCGGGCCACCGGCAAGCTTCTCGCGCCCGATGAAGACGTTGGCCGCGACGTCGAGATTGTCGAACAGGTTGAGCTCCTGGTGCACGAAGGCGATACCGGCCTGGGTCGCCTCGCTCACCGTCATCCGGGCGTGTTCGCTTCCGCCGATGCGGATCACGCCCGCGCTTGGTGCGATCACGCCGGCCAGTACCCGCATCAACGTCGATTTGCCGGCGCCGTTCTCGCCGATCAGGCCCAGCACCTCGCCGCGATGCAGGCGCAGGTTGACGTCGTCGAGCGCCCGTACGCCGGGGTAGGTCTTGCTGATTCCGCTGAGCTCCAGCAGCGTCTCGGCCATTCGGAATGTCCTCCTGCACGCCGCCCGGCGGCCTGCTGGCGGCCGGGCGGCGAAGCCGGCTGAAGTTACTTCTTCAGCAATTCCTTCAGTTGGGCGGCGAACTCAGCGACATTGGCCTTGTTGATCACCTTGGTCGGTACGATCAGCTTGGCGTCCTTCGGGATCCAGGACTTGTCGCCGTTCAGTGTCTTGATGATGTTGACGGCGGAGAGATAGCCGAACTCGTATGGCTGCTGCACGACGGTGGATTCGATCGTGCCATCCGAGATGCCGCGCAGCGTTCGCTGGTCCTCGTCGAAGCCGACGATCTTGACCTTGCCGGCCTTGCCGGCGGCCTTCACTGCGTCATAGATCAGCGGCGTCTCGTAGCTCCACAAGCCGGACAACAATGCAATGTCGGGATATTTGACGAGCACGTTCTCCATGTTCGCCTTGGCCTTGGCAAAGTCGACCTGATCGGTGAACACGTCGACCAGCACGACCTTGGTGCCTGCGATCGATTCCTTGATGCCCTGCACCCGCTCGCGGGCATTGTCGGCATCCATCGTACCGACGAACAGCGCGATCTTGCCGCCGTTCGGCAGCGCCTTCTTGATCTCCTCGCCTGCCTGGCGGCCGGCCGCGACGTTGTCGGTGCCGATATAGGCGACACGGTTGCTCTGCGGTGCGTCGCCGTCGGTCGTGATCAACACGGTCTTGGCCGCCACCTTGTTGAGCTGTTCGGTGGCATGCGGCGCATCGTCGACGGAGATCGAGATGCCGGCGACGCCGCGCACCAGCAGGTCGTCCAGCTCCCGCCGCTGACCCGCCGCGGTGCCTTCGTTGGTGACGATCAGTTCGATATTGTAGTCCGGATGCTCTCTCTGGGCCTTCTCGAGCCCGCGGCCGGCGATGGTCCAGAAGTCGGCCGCAACGTTGGTCACCAGCGCGATGGTCTTTTTCGGCTCCGCCTGTACCGCGCCCGTGGCGATCGCGAGCGCTGCCGCGCTGGCCAGCAGCGGCAGAATCAACTTCTTTATTGGGCCCTTCATGAGCACCTCCCTTTGGTCGCCCCATTGGGTGGGGCGATATGCGCGGCGCTTGCTACGCCTTATTTTATTCAGTTCGTGAAGAAACTAGGAAAGGGCTTGTGTTCAGTCAAGGATGCTTTTGCTGGTCTCTTCACGCACTAATAGTACACAAGGTACGATGATAGTAAATCTGGCGAGCAAAAATAGCTCTTGGTTGTGCC
Organism: Bradyrhizobium sp. SK17; assembly: GCF_002831585.1. Taxonomy (GTDB): domain Bacteria; phylum Pseudomonadota; class Alphaproteobacteria; order Rhizobiales; family Xanthobacteraceae; genus Bradyrhizobium. The sequence continues at coordinate 2,797,448 of NZ_CP025113.1, forward strand.
TTTTCGATTACACTGAGTGTCGAACACGTTGATTAACTTCATAAGACAAATTAAAGAGGCGATATGATCGAGCAGACCGAGCCGTCGAGACGTGCTTCCGGCATTGGCCGCGGATCGAACCGCGGCCGCCTCGTCGAGATGTTGCGGCGTCAAGGGCCATTGCCGCGCGTCGAACTCGCGCGCAGCACGGGGCTGAGCTTCGCGGCCGTTTCGGCCATCACGTCGAAATTGATCGCGGACGAGGTGCTCCGTGAGGCCGAGACCGAGACGGTGTCATGGTCCGACGATAGTGACGACGAGGATGCCGACGGGCTCACTGGCCGTCGTCGTGGCCGGCCGGCAGTCCTGTTGACCTTGAACCCGGAGTTTGGCCGCATCGTCGCGGTCTCGCTGCGCATGAACATGATCGAGACGCTGATCGCGGATTTCAGCGGCTCCGCCCTGGCGCAATCGCGACTTGAACTCCCGACACGTGCGCTCGATGCGACCGCGTTGCGTCATCTCGTGGTGGCGCAGATCGATGCCATGCTCGAGGCGACCGACACCCCGCGGCATCGGCTGTTGGGAATCGGGATCGCGCTGCAAGGCATCGTCAACGCCGATACCGGCCGGCATCTGTGGAGTCCGGCGCTGTCGGCAACCGACGTCGATCTCGCGCAGCCGATCCGCGAGGCATTTGGGGTCGAGCCCGTGATGGCGAACGACGCGGTCGCCGTGGCGCTGGCGCTGACGGCCGCGGAGCCGGCACTGGCGCAAGGCCTCTCGGCAACGATTGTGGTCGGCCACGGTGTCGGAATGGGTGTCGTCATCGACGGTGAAGCGCGCTGGGGCGCCGACGCGGGCAGCGAGATCGGCCACGTCAAGCTGGCGTCGGACGGTCCGCAATGCCGCTGCGGTCAGCGCGGTTGCATCGAAGCCTATCTTGCCGACTACGCGCTCTATCGCGATGCCCGCACCTTTCTCGACCTGCCGCCGGCGGCGTCGCAGCAGCCTTCCGAGGCGCAGATGGCGCTGCTGCGCGAGCGCGCGCAGAGCGGCGATCCCCGGCTCGAACAGGTATTCCAGGCCGCAGGCCGCTCGCTGGCTGAGGCGGTCGCCGCAACGATCTCGGTGCTGCGTCCGCATCACGTCGTGCTGGCGGGCCCCGGCCTGCAGGCCTTCGAGATGATGCGCCACGCCTATGAGGAGCGGCTCGAGCAAGCGGTGCTGCCGTGGCTGCTCAAGTCGACCGCGATCTATGTCCGTCCAAGCGAATCGGCGGCGATCGTCGATGGCATGGTGCGGCGGACGCTGCGGGTCGTGGACCGAAACCACATGGAAGCCACCGACTGAACACCGAAAGCAGCGGTGTTTGCTTGCGCCGCGGCAACGCAACCGACGCCGCTCCGGCGCAAAAACGAGAGAATGCCAAATGCAGGGCGCGATCTATCCAAGCCTCAAGGACCGGACCGTGCTGGTGACCGGCGGCGGTTCGGGCATCGGCGAGGCCATCGTCCGCCAGTTCCTTGGCCAGGGCGCGCGGGTCGGCTTCATCGACATTGATCTGACGTCCTCCGAGCAACTGCTGTCCGATCTTGGAGCACATGCCAGCGTGCATTTCGAGCACGCCGACCTCCGCGATATCGGCGCGCTCAGGCAGGCGATCGCTGCAATCCGAGAGACGCTTGGGCCGATCACGGTCCTGGTCAACAACGCCGCGCGCGACGACCGCCATGCGATCGAGGACGTCACCCCGGAATTCTGGGACGAGCGGATCGCCGTCAACCTGAAGCATCAGTTCTTCGCCGCCCAGGCCGTCGTACCGGACATGAAGCAGGCAGGCGGCGGTTCGATTGTCAACATCGGCTCGGTGAGCTGGGTGATCGGTCAAGGCAATATGCCTTGCTACACGACGGCCAAATCGGCGGTTCAGGGCCTGACCCGCGCGCTCGCCCGCGATCTCGGGCCGCACAACGTACGGGTCAATTCCATCCTGCCCGGCTGGATCATGACGCAGCGGCAGCAGGATCTATGGTTGACGCCGGAAGGCGTGGCCGAGCTGATGCAGCGCCAATGCCTCAAGCGTAAGCTGGTGCCCGACGACATCGCCAACGTCGTGTTGTTCTTCGCCGCCGCCGACAGCGGCGCCTGCACCAACCAGAACTACATCGTCGATGGCGGCTGGGTTTGATCCAGCGCTCCGGAAGACCCGCGGGCGAGTTTCCGGAGATCGGACCTGAACATAAGCGGGAGCGCGACGATGATTCAACACGATCTCGTCGCGCTTCGGCGTTTGCGGTGGAAGTCCGGTCAGGCGGTCACTTCAGGTAGTCCGGCAGGGTAAACCCGTCATAGAACCGATCCGACAGGATTGCGGTCTTGAACGTCTCCGACTTGTAGCCGGCGACGATGTCCTGCGCCCAGGCCGCATTCGCATTGGCCTTCTTCACAGCGACCACGTTGACATAGGGCGTTGTCATCCTCTCCAGTGCAAACGCATTGGTCAGCTTCAGGCCGCTGTAGATCGCGAAATTGCCCTGGATGGCTGCGAAGTCGACATCGTCGAGCGCTCTTGGCGCTTGCGCGGCCTCCAGCGGCACGATCTTGATGCCTCCGGGGTTCTTGATCACATCGAGTTCGCTGACATCGACCGGCTTGGAGTCGCGAATTTCGACCAGCCCGAGATCGCGCAGGATCCAGAGCGCGCGTTGCAGATTGACGGGATCATTGGGCACGGCCACGGTCGATCCGGGCTTGATCGGAGAGCCCACCGCGTGCTTTTTCGAATAGAGCCCCATCGGCGGCGTCGGTACATGGACGATGCCGACGAGATCGGTCTGTTGCCGCTCATTGTACGAGTCCAGGAAGATCGTGTGCTGCATGACATTGGCGTCGATCTCACCCTTGAACACGGCGTTGTTGGCTTCGAGCCCGGTCGAGAACTCGACATAGCGGATTCGATAACCCTTCTTCTCCAGCTCCGGCGCGACGCCGACCTTGAATTCATCGATATAGGGGCCCGGCACGAAGCCGACCTTCAAATCGGATTTGGCTGCGGTCTCGGCGTGCAGGGCGGCGGCGCAGAGGGCGCTGAGAAACAGAACGAGTGAGCGGAGCAGGAGAGGCGTCGTCTTCATAGGAATCGTCAAATCCTTGGCAGTTGGGGTGAACGTTGGTGGCGGCCGTTAAAAGGCCGGTCGTCTCGGACTTTGTCAGGCGATCACGCGATCGCCCTGACTGATCCGGAGAACACGCTTTGCGGCCGGCTCAGGCCGTAGTGATCGCGCAGCGTGGTGCCTGCGTATTCGTCGCGGAACAGGCCGCGCTTGCGCAGGATCGGTACGACGTGCTCGGCGAACAGGTCGAAGCCACCGGGCAGCCAGGGCGGCATCACGTTGAAGCCATCGGCGGCGCCATTCTCGAACCAAGTCTGGATATTGTCGGCGATTTTCTCCGGCGGACCCGCGATCACCCAATGGCCGCGCGCTCCGGCGAGCCGCTGCACGAGCTGACGGATGGTCGGCTTCTCGCGATCGACGATGTCGACGACGAGCTTGAAGCGGCTTGCCACCCCGCGGGCACCGTCGGTGTCGATCAGATGGCGCGGGAACGGGCCGTCGAGGTCGAAGCCGGAAAGATCGAGCCCGATCATCTGGCGGAGCTGGGTCAGCGAGTATTCCGGCTGGATCAGCTCGTTGAACTCGTCTTGCAGGCGGTCGGCCTCGACCTGTGTGCTGGCGATGAACGGGCTGATGCCCGGCAGGATCTTGACCTGATCCGGACTGCGATCGAAGGCGCGTGCCTGCCGCTTGATGTCGGCATAGAATTCCTGGGCGCTCGCCAGCGTCTGGTGCGCGGTGAAGATCGCCTCGGCGAAGCGCGCGGCAAAGGCGCGCCCATCCTCGGAGGAGCCGGCCTGGACATAGACCGGCCGCCCCTGCGGCGTCCGTGAGATGTTGAGCGGGCCGCGTACCCGGAAATGCTTGCCGACGTGGTCGATCGGATGGATCTTGCCGGTGTCGGCGAACACGCCGGAGACGGGGTCATTGACCACCGCGTCGTCTTCCCAGCTGTCCCACAGCCGCGTGATCACATCGAGATATTCGCGCGCCCGCTCGTAGCGCTCGTGATGGGGAGGGTGCTCAGGCAAGCCAAAATTCTGCGCCGCCAGCGCGTTGCTCGTGGTGACGATGTTCCAGCCGGCCCGGCCGCCGCTGAGATGATCGAGCGAGGCGAACAAGCGGGCGAGGTTGTAGGGTTCGGTGTAGGTGGTCGATGCGGTCGCGATCAGGCCGATCCGCTTCGTCGCCGCCGCGATGGCGGCCAGCCAGGTGATCGGCTCGAAACGAAAGCGCTGTGCATAGCGGACGTTGTCGGCGAGCGCGGGTCCGTCGGCGAAGAAGATCGCGTCGAATTTCTGCGCCTCGGCCCGTTGGGCAAGCTCCTGGTAATAGCTGATATCGAGGATCCGATCCGCGGCGGAGTCCTTGTAGCGCCATGCCGCCTCGTGATGGCCGCCGGGATAGATGAAGAGGTTGAGGGAAAGCTGTCGTTTGCTCATGTCGTGGCTCACACGGTTCTGCTTGTTCTTGATGATGGGACGGCCTTGGCCGTTCAGGCCCCGCTGGAGCTGTTTCGTGCAGTGGCCTGCGTCACGACGCTGTCCGGCGGCACGTCCTTGGTCAGCCAGACATTGCCGCCGATGGTCGATCCGCGGCCGATCGTGATCCGGCCGAGGATGGTTGCGCCGGCGTAGATCACGACATCGTCCTCGACGATCGGGTGCCGGGCGTCGCCCTTGATCACGAGGCCCTCGTCGTCGGTCGGGAAATGCCGCGCGCCCAGCGTGACCGCCTGATAGACCCGGACGTTGTTGCCGATGATGGCGGTCTCGCCGATCACGACGCCGGTGCCGTGATCGATGAAGAAGCCGGAGCCGATCCGGGCGCCGGGATGAATGTCGATGCCGGTCCTGGTGTGGGCGATCTCCGACATCAGGCGGGCCACCAGCCGGGCGCCGATCTGGTAGAGCAGATGGGCAAGGCGATGGTGGATGACGGCGGTCATCCCGGGATAGCCGATCAGGATCTCGGGGAAATTCCGCGCCGCCGGATCGCCGACAAATGCCGCCCGCAGATCGTTGATCAGGAGTCCGCGGACCTGTGGCAGCTGGGCCGCGAAGCCGCGTGTCAGCTCGATCGCCTCTTCATGCGCAAAGCCCGGCTCCAGCTCGTCGCCGACGAACAACGCGCCGCGATGGATTTGAGCGCTGAGCGAATCCAACGCCGTGCTCAGCGTATGGCCGACGAAATAATCGATGTTCTCGCCGTCGAGATCGGATCGGCCGTAATGACGCGGAAACAGCGCTTCGGTGAGGCCGTCGAGGATCGCCTCCAGCGCCTCGCGCGAGGGGGCGCGGCGTGCCTCGCCGTCGCGCCGGATGCTATGGGTCTCCTCCCGGGAGGTACGCAATTCAGCGACGATGCGATCGAGCTGCCAGCGGCCTGGTGGCCTGCCCGCTGCACCGGCTGATGACGGAGGCGATGTGGGCGGGGTTTCGCGTTTCATGCTCTGCCTTTCCCGGGCCTAGCGCACATGCGCGAGAGGAATGCTGACTTCGGCCAGCAGGTCGAGATCGGCTTCGCGATCGATCTGGACATATTGTCCATTCCAGTAGGTGAGACCGGACAGCCGATGCGACAGCTCCATGCTGGAGAGCCGGCCGACGATGATGCCGTGGGAATGCCGCTCGATGATCTCTTCGACCTGGCATTCGACCATCGCAAGCGACCGCTGCAACAGCGGCACGCCGGACGGTCCATGAGTCCAGGCGATGCCTTCGAATCGCTCCTTGCCCTTCACCTGGCCATTGCTGAAGCGCTCGGCGACGGCCTGCTGGTCCGAGCCGAGGATGTTGACGCCAAACAGCCGATGACGCGCGATCAGCCCGAACGACGATGCCTGCCGGTTGATGCTGACCAGCAGCCGGGGCGGGCTGGCGCTGAGCGAGGTCAGCGAGGTGACCGTCATGCCGGTGATGTCCTCGCCCTGTCCCGCGGTGATGATGCAAACGCCGCCCGGAAGGCGGCGCATGACAAGGCGGAATTGACGCTCGATCTCGTGGTCGGCGTCGACGAGATGGATATCCGGCTTGCTCATCGGGAGTCTCCCTTGTGTTGCCTCGCCGGATCGGACTTCGCTAGAAGAAGCCCTTGGCGGGGAGCGGCGTGCCGCTGATTTCGTATTGTCCGATCGAGCGCGTTTTGAAGGTGTTCGGGTTGTGCGACGCCAGTGTCCGCGCATTGCGCCAGTGGCGGTCGAAATTGGTCGCCTTCTTGGTCGCCGATGCGCCGCCGACGTCGAACAGCAGGCTCCCGCTCCGGATCGCAAACTCGTCCGCGACGATCTTGGCCTTGGCCGCCAACAGTGCTGCGCTATGGGCGGCATCCACCGCGTTCGCGTCGCCGGCATCGAAAGCGTCGGTCGCGACATCGAGCGCTTCCGCAGCGGCAAGTACGACAGTCTCGGCGGCGAATGCGCCGCTGGCGATCTGGCCGACCGTCTGTTGCAGCAATGGATCGTCCACTGGAACCTCGCTCGGCGCGTAGTAGAAAGTCCGTTTGCGCGAGCGCACCAGAACGGTGGCGTCCCGCAGCACGGCGCGCGCGATGCCGGCGTTGATCGCGGTCAGGAACAGCTGCGCGAATGTGTTGGAGTAGGGGATGCCATAGCCGGTGTCCGGCGCGTCGAACACGATTTCCTGGCGCCTGACCCGCACGTTGCGGAAATGCGTGGTGCCGGTCGCCGTCAGCCGCTGGCCGAGGCCATCCCAATCGTCGACCAGCTCGATTCCGTCGCGATTGACCGGGATCAGCACGGCCGCGTTGGTCGCGGCCGCGTCGGCGGTCCGGACGAGGACGAAGTCCGAATACAGCGTGCCGGTGCTGTAGTATTTGGTGCCGTTGAGCAGGTAGTCGTCGCCATCGGCCGTGAGCGTCGTGTTCGGCGTCACGTTGCCGACCTTCGGCGTGTCGAGCTCGGTCGCCGCTAGCCCGATGATGGCACCGTCGGCGACCGCCTTCTGCCACTGTCGGTGTTGATCATCCTTCGGCCGCCGCACCAGTCGTTCGACGACGCTGAAATGGTTGCGCAGGATATGGGCGACGTTGGCATCGGCCTCGCCGAGGCGAATGACGATCTCGAACAAGGCTCGGATCGAGATGCCGGCGCCGCCTGCCTCCACCGGTAGCCGCAACGCGCCGAGACGGGCTTTGCGAATGAGATCGATCTCCGCGAACGGCAGCACGCGCTCGCGTTCGCGGTCGCCGGCTCCCTCGGCGATGCGGCCGAGCAGCGCGTCGAGATCGGGCGCATAGCTGTGGAGGCGGTCGGAGGGCTCCAGCGAGGTGGCGGATACAGGTTTGTTCATGGTGTCACCCGAATGACGTTGAGGGATAGCGACGGTTTCCGATCAGAGCTGGGCCAGGTGGTCGGTGACCTTGACCGGTTCCGGCAGCACCTTGCGCGCGGCCAGCCAGTCGGCGGCCCGTTGCAACTCGGCGAGGAAGTTCTCGTCATTGGCCGCAAAGTATCGATACTGCCGGTTCAGCGCGATGAACTGGTCGCGGACCTGGTCGCTGTACTTGCCGGCCTTCTGCGCGATGTATTCGGCGTCCTTGCTGTTCTCCGAAATCCACTTGCCTTCGGCGCGGAACGCATCGTTGACCGCGCGCACCAGCGCTGGATTGTCGGTCGCGAATTTGCGGGTGGTCAGGTAGGAAGTGTAGTCGATCTGGAATTCGAGATCGCGACCCTCCAGGAAGATGTCGTGCGCCTTGTATTCGAGCCGGGCGATGTCCACGCCCGGGCTCCACATCGACCATGCATCGACCTTGCCGGAAGCCAGTGCCGGCGCGGCGTCCGGTGGATTGAGGTAGACGAACTTGACCTTGGCGCGGTCGACCTTGTGCTTCTCGAGCGCCGCAACCAGCAGGAACTCGCCGAGACCGGAGCGGTTCACCGCCACCGACTTTCCGACGAGGTCCTCGATCTTGTTGATGCCGGAGTCATCCCGCGCGATGATCGCGGTGGTGCGCGGCTCGTAGACCACGAACTGGGTGAACACCAATGGCGAGCCGGCGATGATCGCGGCCAGCGCCGGCGTCGTGCTGCCGCCGAAGCTGAAATCGGCGCTGCCGCCGGTGACGGCCTGCAGCGTCGGCGCATGATTCGGGAACGGCCCCAGCCATTCGACCTTGATGCCGTCCCTGGCCAACTGCTTCTCGAACGCGCCGCGTTCCTTGGCGATCAGATTGAGCCCGCTCAGGCCCCAGGTCAGGCGGACCGTGTCGGTGACACGGCCGCTCGCCGCATGCGCTGGTACGGTGAGGTCGAAGCCCGCCAGCGCGCCGATGCCCAGGGCGGCGCCGCCGAGGAAGCTGCGACGCGTCGGGCTGGTGAATACAGGGCGGAACATCGGATGATCCTCAGGCAGGGATGGAATGGGAAACGCCAACGCCGAGCTCTGCGAGCAGATCGGCGCGTGCGATCGGAGGAGCGCCATTGCGCTTCATGCGATGCTCGAACGCGATGTGGCCTTCGCGCATCACCAGAATGCGATCGGCAAGCGCAATGGCTTCGTCGACGTCATGGGTGACCAGCAGAACGCCGGGCCGATGGGCGGCGACCAGCTCGCGCACCAGTTCGTGCATGCGAATGCGGGTCAGCGCATCGAGCGCAGCGAACGGCTCGTCGAGCAGCAGCAATTCGGGTTCCTGCACCAGCGCCCGCGCCAGTGCCACGCGCTGCGCCTGTCCGCCGGAGAGATTGCGCGGCCAGTCGTCGAGCCGGGCGCCAAGCCCGACTTCGGTGAGCGCGGTGGCGGCGCGCTGGCGGGCGTCGCGCGCATTGAGACCGAGCGCGACGTTGCGCCACAGATTGTCCCACGGCAGCAGCCGGTGCTCCTGGAACACGACCGCTGGCCGGCGTGGCGCCGTGATGCGTCCGCCGTCGATCGGATCGAGGCCGGCCAGTGCCCGCAGCAGCGTGGTCTTGCCGCAACCGCTCTCACCGAGCAGGACGACGAACTCGCCGCGCTCAATCCGCAAGTTCAGATTTTCGATCACGACCCGGCCGCCATAGGCGCGATGCAGGCCGGTGACGACGACGGCCGGGGTAGCCAGGCTCGGAGAGGGAACGACGTGCAGGGTCATCGTGCGCCGCCAAAGTTCGGATGCCATGCCAGCAATCGTCGCTCGAGTGCGCGCGCAATGCCGTCGGCCGCGACGCCGATCAGGGCGTAGATCACGATCGTCAGCACGATCACGTCGGTGCGCAGGAATTCGCGGGCGTCCATGGCGAGGAAGCCGATGCCGGACTGCGCGCCGACGGTCTCCGCCACCACCAGCGCGAGCCATGCGGTCGCCAGCGCATAGCGCACACCTGTCAGGATCGAGGGCAACGCCCCCGGCAGGATGACGCGCCGGATCAGCTCCAGCGTTCCAAGGCCCTGGACGCGGCCGAGCTCAAGCAGCTTCGGGTCGACCTGCCGGATGCCCAGCGTGGTGTTGATGTAGATTGGAAAGGCAACGCCGAGCGCGACCAGGAAGATCTTCTGGGCTTCGCCGACGCCGAGCCAGACGATCACCAGCGGCAACGCCGCGAGAAACGGGATCGCGCGGATCATTTGAATGCTGCGGTCGATCGCGGCCTCGGCGATCCGCGAGAAGCCGACCAGAATGCCGAGCGTGAAGCCGATGCTGCCGCCGATCGCAAAGCCGGCCCCGGCACGCAAGAGGCTGACGCCGAGATCATTGAGCAGGCTCCCCGACGTTGCCAGCTTGAACGCGGTCTGGACGACCTTGCTCGGCGCCGGCAGCACGTACGGCGCGATCCAGCCGGCCTGCGCCAGCAATTCCCAGATGACCAGAAGTAGAGCCGGAGCGAGCCACGACAGCAACAGCATGCCACGCGGGCCGATCTCGACGCGGGTGGGTCGGGATCGCGATACGGTGCGTTCGCTGCGTTGCGCAGGATCGAACGCGATCGATGAGGCGGCCTGTTCGAGATTGCTCAAGTTAATTCCGTCCTCGTCCGTCACTCGCGCAAACATCATTGAGCGCGCGACACGGCTCATCAATCGTCTCGATCGACGGCCTGTCGCCGCACGAATGGAGCACGTCGTGATGTCGCGCAAACTGTCCCACGATTTTCCTCGAACAGAAATAGAGCGGTTTTCCAATTGTGGTTGCTTCCGGAGTTTTCTGATTTATCGGCGTGCGTGACGCGGCAAGGAAAATCTTTTGATGTGCCGTCGCTTGATCTGACTTCGTGCTTCTTCGAAAACACCGGTGCAACACCGGAGACATCGGAGACACGGCATGTCGGCACGTCAGCTTCGCTTTGGAATCTGGGCCCTGGTCCATGGCTCGCGCGCGGCCTATCAGGATCCGGACGAACCATACGATGCGTCGTGGGAGCGCAATCGCGATCTGGTGCTCGCCGCCGAGGCACTGGGCTACGATTCCACGCTGATCGCGCAGCACACGATCAACCCGCATCAGGAGGATCTCGACCAGCTCGAGGCCTGGAGCGCTGCGGCGGCCATTGCGGCATTGACCAGTCGGATCGAGATCATTGCCGCCATCAAGCCCTATCTTTATCACCCGGTGGTGCTCGCCAAGCTCGCGCTCGGGATCGAGAACATCAGCCGCGGCCGCTTCGCGATCAACCTGGTCAATGCCTGGAACCGGCCCGAGCTCGACAAGGCCGGTATCGGCTTTCCCGAGCACGACGCGCGTTATGCCTATGGTCGGGAGTGGATCACGATCGTCTCGCGGCTGATGCAGGGCGAACGGCTGACCTACGAGCGCGAGCATTTCGACGTCCGTGACTATCTGTTGCGGCCGACGAGCCTCTATCGGCCGCGGCCGCTGATCTATGTCGGCGGTGAGTCCGAGCCGGCGCGTGCGCTGGTCGCCGACCACGGTGACGTCTGGTTCATCAACGGGCAGCCGCTCGAGGATGTCGCCAATCTCATTGCCGACGTCGCGGTGCGGCCGCGGGCATCGGCGCCGCTACGGTTTGGGCTGTCCGCCTTCGTCGTTGCGCGCAAGACGCAAGCCGAAGCTCAGGCTGCCTATGAGCGGTTGCTGGCTCTGTCGCGCAAGGATGCGCCGATCAAGGCAATCCAGCGCCAGAACACCGATCCGAAGGTCGTGATGATGCAGACCATGCAGAAGTCGGAACGCGTCGGCAGCAATGGCGGCACCGCTGCGGGACTGGTCGGCAGCTATGACGAGGTGGCCGCCCGCATCGGGGCGTTCCATGCCGCCGGCATCGAGCTGTTCATGCTGCAATTCCAGCCGTTCGAGGCCGAGATGGAGCGCTTCGCCAAGGAGATCATTCCGCGCGTTCGCACAGCGTCGTCGCTGGCGGCGAGCGAGGCTGCATCCCTTATTGCAGTCTCGCGATAGCCGCGTCAGGCGGTTGCCGCGCTTGCTGCCTGCCGCGCAAAGCGGCTGATCGGCCGCGGCAATCCGAAATGCTCGCGCAGGGTGGTGCCTGCATAGTCGGTCCGGAACAGGCCGCGTCGCTGGAGGATCGGTACTACGTTATCGACGAACACCTCGAGCCCGGACGGCAACACGTCCGGCATCAGATTGAAGCCGTCAGCGGCCCCTGCCGTGAACCAGGTCTCGATGTCATCGGCGATCTGCTCCGGCGTGCCGACGATGATCCGGTGTCCGACGCCGCCGCCGAGCGCGCGCAGCAACTGCCGGACCGTGAGGTTGCCGCGCCGCGCCAGGTTCACCGTGCCCTGGAACATGGTCTGATTGGCGTTGGCCGGCAACGGCAGTGGATCGGGCAGCGGCTTGTCGAGCTCGAGGATATCGGGATCGACCTGCAAGGTGCCGGCGAGACGGGCAAGGCTGTACTCGATCGGCACCAGCTCCCACAGCTCGTCCTGGCGCCGCTTCGCTTCGGCTGCGGTGCTGCCGATGACGGTGGCAAGGCCGGGCAGGATGACGATGGAATCGCCGGCGCGGCCGTACGCCGCGGCGCGAGCGCGCAGATCGCGCGCATAGGCGGCGCCTTCCTCGATCGTCTGCGCCAGCGTGAACACGGCTTCGGCCTGCGCGGCGGCAAGATCGCGGCCGTCGCTCGAGCCGCCGGCCTGGACGGTCACCGGCCGTCCCTGCGGCGAGCGTGGCACGTTGAGCGGACCGGCGACGGAATAATGCGCGCCACGATGCGCGATGGGATGGACCCTCGAAACGTCGACGAACCGGGCGGTCGCCTTGTCGCCGACAAAAGCATCGTCCTCCCAACTGTCCCACAGCGCATGGACGACATCGGCGAACTCCTTGGCGCGCTCATAGCGGGCCTTGTGCTCGAGCACGGTGCCGAGGCCGAAATTTCGGCTCGCTGACGCATCGGCGGTGGTCACCGCGTTCCAGCCGGCGCGGCCGCCGCTCGCCAGATCCAGCGTCGCGAAGCGGCGCGCGATGTTGTAGGGCTCGTTGTAGGTGGTCGAGGCGGTTGCGATCAGCCCGACATGGCTGGTCGCCGCGGCAATCGTCGCCAGCACGATGGTCGGCTCCATCGACATGAACGATCGATAGTCGATGCGGTCGGTGATCGCCGGCGTATCGGCAAGGAAGATCGCATCGAACTTGCCGCGCTCGGCGATCTCAGCGACCCGCACGTAGTGACCGACGTCGAAACACGCGCGCGGATCGCTTTCGGGCAGCCGCCATGCCGACGCATAGACGCCGGAATGCAGCAGGTTGACGTTGAGGTGAAGCTGACGATGGGACATGGCTGCCACGCATTGGGGTGAGGTCATGTCCGAAATATCGCCTGCCGGCTCGCAGGAAAACGGACCGTAAGCGTACGCGTGCAAAAAGAAATATCCGCCTCTGTTGCGAGGTTTGTAGGCAATTCCCGTATTGATCCCTCGGGCCGTACGAAACGTCCGGTCCGCCGGTGCATGAATATTCTTCCGTGCGCCGTGTCCGGGGAAGCTTCATCCACGTCTGCGCAAATATCTGAAATTGCCAGAGCCGCACGCGCGCGTAAGCATGTTGCTGCGGCGCACCGCAAGCGATCGGCGCCGCCTGGAGACTCTTGACGATGACAACCAACGATCGACGCGCCGAACGGCGAGCCGCAGCAGACGGCTCGGTCGAACTGGACGCCGACGTCCTGGTGATCGGCGGCGGCCCGGCGGGCACCTGGGCGGCGGTGAGCGCCGCGGAGCGCGGCGCCCGTGTCGTGCTCGCCGACAAGGGGTTTTGCGGCACCTCGGGTGCCACCGCGGCGGCCGGCACCGGCGTCTGGTATGTCGATCCGAATCCGGCGCTGCGCGAGGCCGCGATGGCCAACCGTGAGAAGATGGGCGGCCATTTGCAGGATCGGCGCTGGATGGCGCGCGTGCTCGACCAGACCTATGCGGACAGCAATCGGCTGGCTGTCTGGGGGTACCCGTACCCTGTCGACGGCAGCGGCAAGTCGCAGCGCAACTCGCTGCAGGGGCCGGAATACATGCGCCTGATGCGCAAGCGCACCAAGCAGGCCGGCGTCACCATTCTCGATCACAGTCCGGCGCTCGAACTGCTGGTCGATGACGAGGGCGGGGTCGCGGGCGCCAGCGGCTTGCGCCGGCAGAAGCACGATCGCTGGACGGTGCGTGCCGGCGCGGTGGTGATCGCGACCGGCGGCTGCGCGTTCCTGAGCAAGACGCTGGGCTCCAATGTGCTGACCGGCGACGGCTACCTGATGGCCGCGGAGGTCGGCGCCGAGTTCAGCAGCATGGAGTTTTCCAACCCCTACGCGATCTCGCCGGCGTTCGGCTCGGTGACCAAGACGCTGTTCTATGGCTGGGCGACGTTCAGCTACGAGGACGGCAGTGTCGTTCCCGGCGCCGCGTCCAAAGGCGGGCGATCAGCGATTGCGCGCGCGCTGTTGCAGGGGCCGGTCTACGCGCGGCTCGACAAGGCCGACGATGATGTCCAGCGTCACATGCGGGCATCGCAGCCGAATTTCTTCCTGCCGTTCGATCGCACCGGGATCGATCCGTTCACCGAGCGCTTTCCGGTCACGTTGCGGCTCGAGGGGACTGTGCGCGGTACCGGCGGTCTTCGCGTCGTCGATGACAGCTGTGCCACCAGCGTGCCGGGGCTCTATGCCGTCGGCGACGCGGCCACGCGCGAATTGATCTGCGGCGGGTTCACCGGCGGCGGCAGCCACAATGCGGCGTGGGCGATGTCGTCGGGGACCTGGGCTGGATGGGGTGCCGCGGGCTATGCTCGGCAGCTCGGTCCGGTGCGCCGTCGACGCCTGGCCTCTGCCGGAACCGTCGCATTCCGCAGCCGCGCTGGCCGCGCGTATGAGCCGGCCACGTTGGCGAGAGCGGTGCAGGACGAGGTCTATCCGTATGAGCTGAACTATTTCCGGCACGGAGCCCGCCTCGAAGGCGCGCTGGCGCGGCTTGATGCGGCGTGGGCCGACGCGACGGCGGCCGATGCGGCGAGCAAGGATGATCTGCTGCGCGCCCGCGAGAGCGCGGCCATGCTGGCAACGTCGCGCTGGATGTACCGCAGCGCCCTGGCACGCAATGAAAGCCGCGGCATGCATCGCCGCGACGACTATCCCGATCAGGACGACCTGCAGCGCCATTATGTGACGAGCGGAGGCCTCGACGAGGTCTGGACGGCGGTCCGGCCGCATGCAGGTGCAACTTACGCAGAGGCGGCGGAATGATCGAAGTCATCGATGCCGAGCGCTGCACGTCCTGCGACATCTGCGTGAATGTCTGCCCGACCAACGTCTTCGACAAGACCGAGGGCATGCCGGTGATCGCGCGCCAGGGCGATTGCCAGACCTGCTTCCTCTGCGAGCTCTATTGTCCCGAGGATGCGCTCTACGTCTCGCCCTATGCGGACGAGCCCCGTCCGACCGATGTGGTCGTGCTGCGGCAGACCGCGACGCTGGGCAGCTACCGCCGCGCGGTCGGCTGGACCGATGAGACGCGCGATCTCCGCGGCATCGACCGCAGCTATCTGCTGTTTGGTCATTGAGCCCCGGCGTTGCCCGGCGACCAAGGCCTTCTCCCGATTGGATCGACTGCATGAATGTACATCAATCCCTGACGACGGCGCAGCCAGTTGCGCCGCTGCCGTCGATCTCGCTCGCCTCGGACGCAAGCGATGCGATGATCCGCTTCGAAGCCGTCTCGAAGGTCTATCCGGCCTACCGCGACAAGCCGAGCGTCCATGCCTTGCAGGCGGTCGACCTCGCGATCCCGCGCGGCTCGATCACCGGCGTGATCGGCCGCTCCGGCGCTGGCAAATCGAGCCTCGTCCGCCTCATTAACGGGCTCGAGAAGCCATCGACCGGTCGTGTCATCGTGGATGGCCGCGAAATCTCCGCGCTGGCCGGCCGCGAGCTGCGCCTGGCGCAGCGGTCGATCGGCATGATCTTCCAGCATTTCAACCTGCTGTCGTCGCGGACCGCGGCGGACAATATCGCGCTCCCGCTCGAGATCGCCGGCTGGTCCAGGGCCGATATTGCTACGCGCGTCGCGGAGCTGCTCGAGCTCGTCGGCATCGCCGACAAATACGACCGCTATCCGTCGGAATTGTCGGGCGGCCAGAAGCAGCGCATCGGCATTGCGCGCGCGCTGGCGACCCGGCCGAACGTGCTGCTGTCCGACGAGGCGACATCGGCGCTCGATCCACAGACGACCCGTGCAATTCTCGACCTTCTCGCCAACATCAACCGCGAGCTCGGCGTCACGATCGTGCTGATCACCCACGAGATGTCGGTGGTCCGCCAACTCGCCAAGGAAGTCGCGGTGATCGACGGCGGTCATGTCGTCGAGCGCGGGCACGTCGCCGACATCTTCACGCATCCGCGGCATCCGGTCACCCAGGCGTTCCTGTCCGAAGCGATCGGGGATAGTGTTCCGGTCTCGCTGCAAAGCCGGCTCTCGTCCCAGCCGGTTCCTGGCGGTCAGGCGGTGCTTCGCGTGCAGGTGCGGGGCACCGAAGCCGGCGATAAAGCGGTGGGCCGCCTGTCGCGTGAGCTGTCGCATGACGTGGCGCTGCTGTCGGCCCGTATCGACGAGATCGGCGGGCAGCATGTCGGCTCACTGATCCTGGGCATTCCCGGCGGCGAAGCCGCGGCCAGGCAGGCGCAGGCCTATCTTTCCCAGCATGAAATTCCGGTGGAGCATCTCGGCTATGTCGCGTGAACTCATCAACCTGATCGTTCAGGCCACGGGCGAGAGCCTCTTCATGGTGTCCGTCGCCGCACTGGTTGCGACCGCACTCGGGCTTCCGCTCGGGATATTCCTGGCGACCAGCCGGAAGGGCGAGTTGTTCGCCGCGCCACCGGCCAATGGCGTGCTTGGCGTGATCGTCAACGCGGCGCGCTCGACGCCGTTCATCATCCTGGTCGTCGCGATCATTCCGTTCACCCGCTTGATCGCCGGCACTTCGATCGGCTCGGGTGCCGCGATCGTGCCGCTCACGATCGCCGCGACACCGTTCATCGCCCGCCTGGTCGAGGCGGCGATCCGCGAGGTCGACGCCGGCCTGATCGAAACCGCATCCTCGTTCGGCGCAAGCCCGTTGCAGATCGTATTCAAGGTCCTGATCCCGGAGGCGTTGCCGGGACTGGTGCTCGCCCTGACGCTCGCGGTCGTCAGCCTGCTCGGCTACTCCGCGATGGTCGGAGCCGTTGGCGGCGGTGGCCTCGGCGATCTCGGCATTCGTTATGGCTATCAGCGCTTCATGCCCGAGATGATGCTGGCGGTCGTCGTCGTTCTGATCGCGCTGGTCCAGACCGTGCAGACCGCCGGCGACTATCTGGCGCGCCGCGTCAATCGCCGGCTGCGCAATCGCTGATCCCCAAACCATTCCCGATCCATGGAGACCAAGATGTTGTTTCGATCCTTTATCGCGCTCACGAGCATTGTCGCGGTCTGGTCGACCGCGGCCACGGCTGAAACGATCAAGATCGGCGTGACGCCCGGGCCGCACGCGCAGATCCTCGAGGCGGTGAAACCGATCGCGGCCAAGAACGGGCTCGATCTTCAGCTCATTGAGTTCTCCGACTACGTCGTCCCCAACGCCGCGCTCGACGCCGGCGACATCCAGGCCAACTCGTTTCAGAACCAACCTTATCTGGACAACCAGAAGGCCGATCGCGGCTACAAGATCGAGCAGGTCGGACTGACGGTGAATTTCCCGATCGGGGTCTATTCGCGCAAGCACAAGGGCTGGGCCGATATTCCGGATGGCGCCAAGGTCTCGATTCCCAACGATCCCACCAATGGCGGCCGCGCGCTGCTCCTGCTGCGCGACAAGGGCGCGATCAAGCTGAAGGACGGCGTCGGGTTCAAGCCGACCGTCGTCGACATCACCGACAATCCGAAGAAGCTGAAGTTCATCGAGGTCGACGCGGCCCAGGCGCCGCGCGCGCTCGACGATGTCGATGCCGCGGTCATCAACACCAACTACGCGACCCAGGCCGGGCTCGATCCGGTCAAGGACCCGATCCTGCGCGAGGATCCGAAGGGACCGTATGTCAACCTGATCGCGGTGCGCGCCGCCGACAAGGACAAGCCGTGGGTCAAGATCCTGGTCGATAGCTACCACACGCCCGAGATCAAGGAATTCGTCCTGACCAAGTTCAAGGGCGCGGTATTGCCGAGCTGGTAATCGCCGATTCAACTGCCGAGGAAAGACAGATGCGTATTGTGATGACCGTGATCGCCGCGGCGGCGCTATTGACCGGCGCCGCCAGGGCCGAGACCATCCGTGTCGGCGTCACGGCCGGGCCGCATGCCGAAGTCCTGGACGTGGTGAAGAGAGTGGCGGCCGGCCGCGGGCTCGACATCAAGGTGGTCGAGTTCACTGATTATGTGATCCCGAACCAGGCGCTGGCGCTGAAAGATCTCGAGGCCAATTCGTTCCAGCACGAGCCGTATCTGAGGAACCAGATATCGAAGACCGGCTGGAAGATCGTCAAGGTCGCCAATACGATCGCCTCGCCGCAGGGCGTCTACTCGTTGAAGTACAAGAAGCTGGCGGACCTGCCCGACGGCGCAAAGGTCGCGATCGCCAACGATCCGTCGAACGGCGCGCGCGGGCTGATGATCCTGGCGCTGCACGGCGTGATCAAGCTGAAGGACCCCAACAACGTCGCCTCGACCATCGCCGATATCAGCGACAATCCGAAGAAGCTGCGCTTCGTCGAGCTCGATGCCGCGCAGTTGCCGCGCGCGCTACAGGACGTCGACCTGGTTTCGATCAACAACAATTATGCGGTTCAGGCCGGGCTCAATCCGTCCACTGACGCCATTGCCCGTGAGGCGGCCGACGGTCCTTGGGTCAACATCCTCGCCGTCCGTGAGGAGGACAGGGACAAGCCCTGGGTCAAGCAGCTGGTCGACGCTTACCATTCCGACGAGGTGAAGGCGTTCCTCGAGAAGCGCTTCAAGAGTACCTATATCGCGACATGGTAACGACGGGCATCGGGTGCCCGTCGGCGATGAGGCATCCGAACGGCTCTATTCGGCCGCGTCGGCGCGTGCGGTCGTCGACGCGCGGCGGAAGCCGGCGCCGGGATGCGTGGCGTCGAGACGGGGGCCGCGCCCGGGAAACAGCTTTTCGCGGAGCGTGCCTTCGCGGTAGGCGGTCTTGTAGACCCCGCGGGATTGCAGTTCGGGCACGACCAGATCGACGAACGACGTCAGTGATTCCGGAGCCACGAGGCGGAACAGGTTGAAGCCGTCCACGTCGGTTTCGTCGACCCAGGCGATCAACTCGTCGGCCACATCCTGAGGCGAGCCGACCACGAACGGCGAGCGTGCGCCGACCCGGCTCAGGGTTGCGAGATCGCCGACCTTGACCGGCCGGTCGCTACGCAAGGTGAAATTCTCGACCATCGACTGGATCGCATTGCTCTCGACATATTGCACCGCCTGATCGGAGCGATAGTGCGAGAAATCGATGCCAGTCCAGCCGGACAGCAACGCGAGCTGGCCGGCCTGATCGACATGCGCGGCATATTCCTCGAGCAGATCGTTGGCTTCGGCGCGCGTCGGCGCGACGATCACGGTCGCGCCGGCGAACAGGCGGATGTCATAGGGATCGCGTCCGAATTCCCGGGCCGCCTCCCTGATCTCGTGGACGGAGCGGGCCAGAATGGGCTTGGTCTGGCCGTTAAGGAAGATCGCCTCCGCGTGCCTTGCGGCGAACGCGCGGCCGCGCTTCGATGTGCCGGCCTGATAGAGCAGGGGCGTGCGCTGTGGCGACGGTTCGGCAAGGTGAATGCCGTCGACGGTGTAATGGCGGCCGTGATGCCGCACCGGATGGATCCTGGCCGGGTCGGTGAAGATTCGGGAGGTCCGGTCGCGGCGGACCGCGCCGTCCTCCCAACTGCCTTCCCACAAGTGATAGCTCGCCGTGAGAAACTCCTCGGCCGCCTCGTAGCGCTCGTCATGGACGCGATTGGCTTCAAGGCCCATGCCGCGGGCGCCGCTGTCGAGATAGCCGGTGACGATATTCCAGCCGATCCGCCCGCCGGTGAGGTGATCGAGTGTCGAGAAGCGGCGCGCCAGCTGGTAAGGGTGTTCGTAGGTGAGGTTGGACGTGATGCCGAAGCCGAGATGTTTTGTCACCAGCGCCATCGCAGAGACCAGCAAGGTCGGCTCGGCGTTGGGCAACTGAACGGCGTGACGCAGCGCGGTCTCGGGGCTGTTGCCGTAGACGTCGTAGATGCCGAACACGTCGGCGAGGAAGATGCCGTCGAGCAGGCCGCGCTCGGCCGTTCGGGCATAGTCCACCCAGTAATCGAGTGTGTTGTAGTCGAGTGAGGTGTCGCGCGGATGCGACCACAGGCCGGCCCAGTTATGGCTCGGCGCCATCATGTTGAACGCATTGAAGCGAAGTTCTCTCGGTCGGGTCATCGCGCTGTTCCGGCAGTTGAGGACGGAACGGTGATTTATCACGTCGTCCGCGGGGCTTTATTTTCTATTCGGCGAGGCCAGATCAAAAACGTGCTCCGTCGTTCTGCCAGCGCAGCAGAGTTTGGTTTGTTCACCATCGACGCATCGTAAGGACAGCGGATTGCGCGGAACATCGGGTGACGATCTGCGTACCTGATCCGTCGGACGCGCGTCACGCTGTCGATCCACCGATGCAGCGAAATAAATATCATGTGTTGAACGCATGGCCTGAAAGATTAACGACGCCACATCGCGGCGCGCCAGCACGCCCATCGCTATTTTCCCGGACGTCTCGACAGCGGCTGAAGCTGCTGTGCATCATTGATGACATCTGACGCTGGATGATTTCAGGAGATTTCGAATGCCGGTCGAAACCAAGAATCTCGAGACGCTGGCCCTGCACGGCGGATCGTACCGTTCGGATCCGGCAACGGGTGCGGTGGCTGTTCCAATATATCAGACGACGTCCTTTCAGTTCGAGAATACCGATCACGCGTCGCGGCTGTTCGCGCTCGAGGCGATCGGGCAGATCTACACGCGGATCAAGAACCCGACCGCGGACGCATTCGAGGAACGTCTGGCCGCGCTGGAAGGTGGCGTCGGCGCGCTGGCTGTGGCGTCCGGACAGTCGGCGACGGCGTATGCGATCTTCAACGTCGCGCAGGCCGGCGACAACATCGTTTCATCGACCGATCTCTATGGCGGCACCTGGACGCTGCTTTCGCAGACGCTGAAGCAGTTCGGCATCGAGGTGCGCTTCGTCGATCCGTCCGATCCGGAGAACTTCCGCCGCGCCACCGACGCGAAGACCCGGGCCTATTTCGCCGAGACCCTGCCGAACCCCAAGCTCAACGTGTTCCCGATCAGGGAAGTCGCCGATATCGGCCGCGCGCTCGGCGTGCCGCTGATCCTCGACAACACGGCGGTCCCGCTCATCGCGCGTCCGTTCGAGCACGGTGCGGCGATCGTGGTCTATTCGACGACGAAATATATCGGCGGCCATGGCACGTCGATCGGCGGCGCGATCATCGATGGCGGTAATTTCGACTGGGCGGCGCATGCCGAGCGTTTTCCGCTGCTGACGCAGCCGGACGATGCCTATCATGGCGCGATCTGGACCGAGGCGGCCAAGCCGCTCGGCCCGATCGCCTATATCCTGCGCGCCCGCGTCAAGCTGCTGCGCGATCTCGGTGCCGCGCTCGCGCCGCAAAACGCCTTCCAGTTCATCCAGGGGCTGGAGACGCTGCCGCTGCGGCTGCGCCAGCACAATGAGAACGCGATCAAGGTGGCGAACTATCTCGCGCGGCATCCCGCGGTCTCGCATGTGATCTTCCCGGGATTGCAAAGCGGCGAGAATCGGCGCCGTGCCGATCTCTATCTCAATGGCGGCTACGGCGCGCTGGTCGGCTTCGAGCTGAAGGGCGGCGTCGAGGCCGGCCGTCGTTTCATCGATGCGCTGAAGTTGTTCTATCACGTCGCCAATATCGGCGATGCGCGGTCGTTGGCGATCCATCCGGCGTCGACCACTCATCAGCAGCTTAACTCCCAAGAGCAACTCGCAGCGGGCGTGACGCCCGGTTACGTCAGGCTTTCGGTCGGCATCGAGCATCCCGACGACATCCTCGCCGACCTTACCCAGGCATTGGCGCAGGCCGAGGCTGGCAACAGTGGCCGCAAGGCGGCCTGATCGATCCCTGAAGACGGAGTTGAAACCGAGACCATGAAGACATTGTTGCGCCTGGCACAGGCGGCTGGCCTGCTGCTTGCAATGACGGCGGCTGCCGTCGCGGACGAACCACTCAAGATCGCGACCAGCGCGGGGCCGGTCGGCCAACTGGCGACCTTTGCTGCCAAGCTCGCCAAGGACAAGGGCCAGGACGTCAAGATCGTCGAGCTGTCGGACTGGGTCGCGTTGAACGAGGTGGTCAACAGCGGCGATGTCGACGCCAATCTGTTCCAGCACGCCACGTATCTCGCGATCCAGAACAAGCAGCGCGGCTTCAACCTGGTCCAGGTCGACAAGGTCGGCGTGATCGCGCCGGTCGGGCTGTTCTCGAGGAAGATCAAGTCGCTTGATGAGATCAAGTCCGGCGATAGCGTGGCGATCCCGAACGAACCGCTCAACGGTGCGCGTGGTCTGATCCTGCTCGAGCGTGCCGGGTTGATCAAGCTGGCGCCGGGTAAGGGCTTTTCGGTGAGCCGGTTCGATATCGTCGACAACCCGAAGAACCTGAAGATCGTCGAGCTCGATCCGGCGCAGACCTATCGCTCGCTCGACGACGTCACACTGGCGCTCGTCAACATCACCTATCTGATCCCGGCTGGTGGCGATCCGAAGTCGGCGCTGGTGATCGACCGCACGGTCGATGATGGTCTCGTGCTGCGCTTCACCGCGCGACCGGACAAGAAGGACGATCCGCGGCTGAAGGCCTTCATCCAGGTCTTCAACTCGCCCGAGGTCAAGCACTTCATCGAGGAGAAGCTGCCGGCATTCATCCCGGCGGGTTTCAGCAGCTAGACTTCGGCGCGTTCCTGGCGGGGCTCGGCGTGCGGCTCGCCCTCGCTGTCGGCGAGCCGCGCGGCCAGCGCAGCGCACTGGTTGCGAATGTCGGGAATGGCGATGATTTCCCAGAAGGCCGCGCGGGTCAGCGGCCCCACTGCGAACAGGCGGCGCGACACCGCGCCGTCGCGACGGATGATCGCGCAATCGCGATCGGTCTCGATACCGATGCAAAGCGGATCGACGCGCGCCAGGTCGCGATCGAACAGGCTGCGTACCGCCGGATTGGGCGTGGCACGCGGATCCTTGACGATGCCGGTGCAGTCGACGACGGCGCCTACCTGCATGCTGTGGATCCTGGCATCGCCGCGCCGGCGATAATGGACACGAGCTCCATCGTTATCCGGCGCGATGCTGATCACCTTGGCGGCCAGCAAGGTAAGTTGCCGCGCAAGGATCGCCTGGGTCACGCGGGCTTCGACCTCCGGCGCCATCCGATGCCGGTGTACGTCCCACCAGGCGCGCGCGTGTTCGAGGAAGCGGCGCTTCGACGCTTGCGGAAGCTCCTGCCGCAGCCGTTGCGTGTAGGGCCTGAGTCCGTCGATCACGCTGCGCCAGTCGCCGCCCTCGGCCGTGGTCCGCTCAATTCGGCTGCGGAGCCAGCGCAGTAGGCTGCTGATACCGGCGCCGAACGGCACATCGGCCTCCTCGATGCGCTGGGCGTCGGTGCGCCGATGCGGTTTGGCGAGCAGGCCGCGCCGTGACATCGCGACGATTGGCCCGCGGTGTCCGTCGCGCAGCAGCGACAGGACGTAGTCGACCATGGTCAGTCCGGTACCGAGCAGCAGCACGGTCGCATCGGGATCGATCGGAGCAGCCGATGGCGGCGTCCATGGATCGGCAAAGGCCGCACGGCTGGCCCGCATGTCATGCCCGGTCGCGAGCACGACGGTGTCGCCGAACAGCGACTGGCCATCGTCCAGCACGGCCGATACGCCGGCCGGGCCCTCGTTGATCTCGACGCAGGTGCCGCGCACGATCGAGAGACGCTCTGCGTCGGACGGATCGGAGATTTGCTGTTCGAGCAGGCTCGCGATGTAGTCGCCGTAGATCCGCCGCGGCACGAAGCAATAGGGATCCGGGCACACCGGAGCGTCGGTTGAGCGCGACGTCAACCAGCGCCAAAAGTGGTCCGGCTGATCCGGCAAGGCGCTCATATTGGCGACGCGCACATTGAGCAGATGATCGGGATTGCCGGTGTGATAGGCGATGCCGCGTCCGATGTCCGGACGTTGCTCGATCAGCGTCACGCGAAGATCGCGAGTTGCGGCGGTGCGGCTCGGCTGATGGAGCAATTGGTAGGCCAGCATCACGCCGCTGGCGCCACCGCCGACAATGAGCACTTGCCGCCCACGCGCACCGGTCATGTTGTCGCTCCGCCGATCGGCCGGCCCGCACGAAATCGCGATGGCCGGCGCTTGCTGCCGTCGAACGCACGCGATATGCGGTATCAGCTACGGTGACGGAAGGCTGATGCCGGGCCCTGGAGTCAGACCACTTCCGAACGCAGAGTGGTCGATCTTGGATAGGTCGATGCGGAAATCGCCGCTAACCGTGAGGGCCGAACAGAAAGAGTTCGTGCAGGTTGTCGCGTCCCTCGGCTGTAGCGGATCGCGCGAGCTTCCGCCGCCATGCCTGCAATCGCCGGGTCATCAGGCCGAAAGCGTGGAGCCAGGAAGAAGATGTTCGCCGCATGGAACCTCCTTCACGTTGCAGGTTTCACGAAGGATAGCATGGCTTTCTGGCGCTCGTGAGCGAATGTCGCGCGCGATTGCAACTTTGCAATCAAAGCTGCGCAGCGATCGGTTCTGCGACAGACTCATTTTGTCGGCGAAGCAGACCGAGAAAAAGTCTTTCCCGCGCAGCCGGGCCTCGATCCATCCGATCGGAAGTCGCAGTGCTGCCTCGTCGTGTTCCGATGCTCCTGCGATCGCGACTAGCGGGCACCGGATTCGATCAGCGCATCACGAAGCGCCTGGACGCGCTTGTTGAGCGAGATCAGCTCATCCACTGTGAGGCCGGAACGCGCAAGCAAGGTATCGGTCAAGCAGCCGGTGCGCGCTTGCATCGCCTTGCCGCTGGCGGTCAGATGGACGCCGACCTGCCGTTCATCGTCCGTGCTGCGCCGACGCTCGACAAAGCCGGCGGCTTCAAGCCGCTTGACCAGCGGAGTGATGGTGCTGGGTTCGAGCGCAAGCCGGTCGGCGATTGCGGAAATCATCTGTCCGTCCGCCTCCCAGAGCACGCTGAGCACGAGGTACTGCGGATAGGTGATGCCGAGGTCGTCGAGCAGCGGCTTGTAGGCGCGGTTGATCGCGATGGTCGTTCCATAGAGCGAGAAACAGAGCTGGCTATCCAGCGGAATTGGTCCCGGGGCAGGCATGGCAGGGGGCCTTTCTTTCGTTGTTACCGTACCTTACCACAAAAATAGTTATCGCGATAAAAAATAGCTAGACAGGTAAATCGGCTTCAGTTACAAGATGATTATTGCAATAAAGATTATCGCGATATAAACATCAGGAGACTTCCATGTCGATCACCACCAAATTGCTCGCCGCCACAGCGTCGCTGGGCCTCGCCTCTGCAACCATCCCCGCGGCTCACGCCCAATCCGCTCCCATCAAATCGATCGTGCTCGTCCACGGCGGTTTCGTCGACGGTTCGGGATGGGAAGGCGTCTACAAGATTCTGAAGAAAGACGGCTACAAGGTCAGCATCGTCCAGAACCCGACCGCCACGCTGGCGGATGATGTCGCCGTCACCAAGCGCGCCATCGCTGCCGCGGATGGCAACGTCATCCTGGTCGGCCATTCCTATGGTGGCGTCGTGGTCACTGAGGCGGGCACCGACCTGAAGGTCGCGGGGCTGGTCTACATCACTGCATTCGCGCCCGACCAGGGTGAATCGGTCGGCAAGCTGATCGCCAATCCTCCGCCCGGCGCGCCGGTGCCGCCGATCTTGCCGCCGAAGGACGGCTTCCTGTCGCTCGATCGCGCCAAGTTCGCCGCGTCATTTGCCGCCGACGTGAAGCCCGATGTCGCCGCGTTCATGGCCGACTCGCAGGTGCCGTGGGGCGTTGCCGCGCTGAACGGCGAAGTGACAGTGCCGGCCTGGAAGAGCAAGCCGAGCTGGTACCTGGTCGCGACCAACGACAAGATGATCCCGGTCGACGCCCAGCGGATGATGGCCAAGCGCGCCGGCGCCAAGACCGTCGATCAGGCCGGCAGCCACGCCATCTACGTCTCGCAGCCGCAAGCTGTCGCGGCCGTCATCGAGCAGGCCGCCAAGGACGCCAGTGAGGGCAAGAAGTAACGCGCCTATTCCTTGATCCGAGCTCCCCGATTGCGCCACTGCTTTCGGGGAGCTTGCGTGTTTGCGCCGCTCGCGGAACACGCGGTGAGCAAGGCTTGATCGAAAGACGGGGCGCCATGCCAAATGCGCCATAGAATTGCCTGACCGGATGGTCGATAAATGGCCGCGGCCTGATTGATTTGGACGACAGGCCGGATGCCGGCCGGTGGAATGGAGAGATATGGCCCGATCGCGCGCCAAGGACTACGACGACAAGCGCCTCTCGATGCTGCATCGCGCAGCCGAGCTGTTTGCCGCATCGGGATATGTCGGCACGTCGATGAACACCATCGCCGATGCGTGCGGCGTCTCGAAGGCGCTGCTCTATCACTATTATCCCGACAAGGAAGCGATCCTGTTCGACATCCTGTCGTCGCACCTCGAGACGCTGGTGGATGCGGTGCGCAAGGCGAGTGCCGCGGCCGGCGATCCGGTCGAGCGCTTCAGGACGATCGTTGCGACCTTACTCGAGCTTTACAGGCATGCCGACGCGGAGCATCAGGTCCAGATCGCAAGTCTCAAGTTGCTGCCGAAGGAGAAGCAGCAGCCGCTGCTGGCGAGCGAACGCGTCCTGGTCGGGATCATGTCGGATGCGCTGGCGGCCGCAATCCCTGCGGCGAAGCAGAAGCGCGTCCTCAAGCCGCTGACGATGAGCGTCTTCGGCATGCTGAACTGGCATTACATGTGGTTTCGCGAGGGCGGGCCGATGACACGCGCCGACTATGCCGATTTCGTCGCGCAGCTGGTGCTGGCCGGTGCGGAAGAGGCGGCGGTCGCCCGGCCGCGCGGCAAGACGAAAGCGGCCGGCCGGAGCCCGGCAGGCCGCTTTGTCCTGAGCTGAAAGCCTACGCCCGCATCGCGTTCATCGTCAGCAGTTCGTAGGTCGCCGCGGTCTCGCCGGTGCCGGTCGTGATCTCGACGTCCCAGCGGACTTCGCCATACTGCTTGTTGCGCGGCGTCTTCTCCTTGGCGGTCAGCCGCACCTGGATCTGTTCGCCCGGTTGGACCGGCTTTACGAAACGCAGCGAGTCGAGGCCGTAATTCGCCAGCACCGGTCCATAGTCCGGATCGACGAACAGCCCGGCCGCGAACGACAGCAGCAGATAGCCATGGGCGACGCGGCCGGGGAAGAACGGATGCCCCTTGGTCGCCTCCTCGTCCATGTGGGCGTAGAAGGTGTCGCCGGTGAAATGCGCGAAGTGCTCGATGTCGTCGAGCGTGATCTGCCGCGCCTTCGAGACCAGTGTGCGGCCGATCTCGAGATCGTCATAGTGATAGCGGAACGGGTGCAGGTCGCCCTCGAGCACCGGGCTGCCCTTGAACCAGCGGCCGGTGACGCCGCTCAGCATCGCCGGCGAGCCTTGCAGCGCGGTGCGTTGCATGTAGTGCTGGAGACTGCGGACGCCGCCCAATTCCTCGCCGCCGCCGGCGCGGCCGGGGCCGCCATGCACCATCTGCGGCATCGGCGAACCGTGTCCGGTGTGCTCGACGGCGCAAGCGCGATCGATGATCGCGACGCGGCCGTGGAAACTACCGATGCCGAATGCAAGCTCGGTCGCGGTCGGGATATCGTGCGTGTAGACCGAGGCGACGAGGCTGCCGCCGCCGCGATTGGTCAGCGCGATGGCCTGGTCCAGATCGTCATAGCCCATCACGGTGCAGACCGGACCGAACGCCTCGATCTCGTGCACCGCGGTTGCCGCGACCGGGTTGGCGCAATGCAACAGCAGCGGCGGGACGAAGGCGCCGCGCTTGGCGTCGGCATCGACCAGCGCAAAATTGTCGGGATCGCCGGCGACCAGATCGGCCTCGGTGCGCAGCTTCGCGACATGGGCAAGCACGTCGCTGCGCTGGCCAAGCCCGACCAGCGGTCCCATCCGCACCTTGTCGTTTGCGGGATTGCCGATCATGACCTTTGCCAGGCGGTCGCGCAGCGCCGTGATCACGGCATCGACCTGCGCTGCCGGCGCCAACGCACGGCGGATCGCGGTGCATTTCTGACCGGCCTTGACCGTCATCTCCTTCGCCACTTCCTTGATGAAGAGGTCGAACTCCGGGCTCCCCGGCACGGCGTCCGGCGCGAGGATCGCTGCATTGAGCGAGTCCCGCTCGGCGATGAATCGCACGGCTTCCCGCGCAATGGCCGGATGCCGCTGCAATTTCTGCGACGTGTCGGCGGAGCCCGTGAACGACACCACGTCCTGGCAGGTCAGATGCTCGAACAGGTCGCCGGTCGAGCCGACGATGAATTGCAGCGCGCCATCAGGCAGCATCCTGGATTCGGTGATCATCCGCACCAGTTCATAGGCGACATAGGCGGTGACGGTCGCGGGCTTGGTGACGACCGGAACGCCGGCGAGCAGTGCCGGCGCCAGCTTCTCCAGCATGCCCCAGCACGGGAAGTTGAACGCATTGATGTGCACGGCGACGCCGCGCAACGGGGTGACGATATGCTGGCCGGCGAACGCGCCGCCCTTGGACAGGCCTTCGACGCCGCCGTCGAGCAGGAATTTGTTGTTCGGAAGCTCGCGGCGCCCCTTTCCGGCATAGGCGAACAACGTGCCGATGCCGCCGTCGACGTCGATCATCGCGTCGGTGCGGGTGGCTCCCGCATGGAGAGACAGTTTGTAAAGCCGGTCCTTGTGCTGTCCGAGATAGTCGGCCAGCGCCTTCAGCAGGCCCGCGCGCTGGTGGAAGGTCAGCTTGCGGAGATTGCTGCCGCCGACCGTGCGGCCGTAGGCGAGGATCTCGCGCATGTCGAGATCGCTCCTGGTCGTAACTGCCACCACGTCGCCGCTCACGGCGCTGTGAATCTCGACCGCGGGTTCGCCGGCACCGGCCCACTTGCCGCGGACGAAACTGTCGAGCTTCATGATGTCGTCCACTGTCCGCGTATTGCTGGTGTCAGGCTGTGTCATCGAAGTTGAACCCTTTGACTTGTGATCAATGATGCGTCTTGCTTGCCGACGGAACGTGCAACTCGCGGGTCAGGCCCTTCCGGTGAAGCGCGGCGCGCGCTTCTCAAGGAAGGCGGTGACGCCTTCGGCGTAATCAGCCGATCGGCCGGCGCGTCCTTGCAAGTCGCGCTCGAGGTCGAGCTGTGCGTCGAGCGTGTTGGTCTCGGAGGCGTCCAGCGCATGCTTGATCAACGCCAGTCCATCGGTCGGTTGCGTCGCGAGCGCGGCGGCGAGGGCGTGGGCCTCGGTCATCAGTTCGGAATCCTCGACCACTTTCCAGATCATGCCCCAGGCTTCCGCGCGTTCCGCGGAGACCGGCTCGGCGAGCATCGCCAAGGCGCGCGCCCGTGCGCGGCCGACCAGCCGCGGCAGAAACCAGGTGCCTCCGCTATCCGGCACGAGACCAAGCTTGGCGAAGGCCTGGATGAACTTGGCCGAGCGCGCGGCGATCACGATATCGCAGGCAAGGGCGACGTTCGCGCCGGCGCCCGCGGCCACGCCGTTGACCGCGCACAGCACCGGCAGCGGCAGGCTGCGGAGCTTGCGCACCAGCGGGTTGTAGTATTTTTCGATTGTTGCTGCGAGATCCGGCGTCTTGCCCGGGGTGAAGACGCCGTCAGAAAGATCCTGTCCGGCACAGAAGCCGCGTCCGGCTCCGGTCAGGATCAGTGCGCGGCAGGACTTGTCCTGTTCGGCCGCGATCAGCGCGGCCATCAATGCGGAATGCAGGTCGACGCTGAAGGAATTCAGGCGGTCGGGCCTGTTGAGTGTCAGGACACGATATCCGGCGCGGATATCGGTCAACACCAGATCGTTGGCCATGAGTGCCTCCCGTTGTGGCTTCTGTTGACCGAAGGTCGCGGCGCCCTGGTGCTGAATTACTATTGACCGTCCGGTCAGTCAATTATGAATATCCGCACGATCACCTGCGATGCACCTGGAGGCCCGCCGGGTCTCCGCCGTTACCGGCCTGCTGCACTAAAATGCATGCATAAGCACGGTTCCGTGCGCTCGATCGCCTGGTGGCCGATGAGACCAGCGAGAGATGCGTTTTGTCGTGCGTGCTACCGCATCATCGATGTGGTGACGCCACAAATCGGCCGCATATGACCGGCGACCTCCCGCCGCCATGAGGATCAGCCGATGACAATGCAGTCGCCGGATATCACCGAGTTCCGGTTCTCGACCGCCCAGTTCGGCGAGCGCGAGCGCCTGCCGATCTTCCGGGAGCAGATCGGGCGGATGATGGTGAAGCTCGATCCGGAGCCGATCACCGATGGCGCGTTTCACGCCGAGGCGAATGTGCGCGAACTGCCGGGGCTCGGCATCGGATCCTGGGCTTGCAGCAATCTGCGGATCGCACGGCCGCGCGCGATGTTGACCGACGGCAAGGACGACTTCGTCCTGACGATCATCACGAGCGGTCAGGTCAGCGCGTCGCAACGCGGCCGCGACATCGAACTTAGTCCGGGCCAGGCGGTACTGATGTCGGCCGCGGAGGCAGGCGACATGGCCACCACACTGTCGCCGAGCCGCTTCTTCGGCCTTCGGTTGCCACGCAAGGCGCTGGCCTCGCTCGGCTCCGCGCCCGAAGACATGATGATGCGGACCCTGTCGGCCAATAGCGAAGCGCTGCGCCTGCTCGCGTTCTATGTCAGGGAGCTCGATGAAGGCTATCAGCTTGCGACGCCCGAACTGGCTGGCGCTGTGGTTACGCATCTCACCGATCTCGGGGCGCTGATCATCGGCGCCAACCGGGATGGAACGGTCGTCGCCGAGGATCGCGGATTGGCGGCGGCGCGGCTTGCGGCGGTCAAGGCCGACATCCGCAAGAATCTCAGCTATGGCGACCTCACGCTGCCGGCAGTGGCGGCGCGATTGAAGCTGACGCCGCGTCATATCCAGCGGCTGTTCGAGAGCGCCGGCTCGACCTTCTCGGAGTTCGTGCTTGGCCAGCGCCTGGCGCGTGCGTATTGGCTGTTGAACGACCCGAGCCGGACCACCAGCACCATCGGCACCATCGCGTTCGAGGTGGGGTTCGGCGATCTCTCCTATTTCAACCGCACGTTCCGCCGCCACTACGGCGCGACGCCGTCGGAAATCCGCGCCGTGCCGCGGCGCGCCTGATGAGAATTTCGTCTCCCTTAAGCAGGATTTTCTGCTGATAGTCGTGTCGCGCGTCTGCAGGTGAGGGTGAGCCGATGATTGTGGAACCGCATATCACCGGCCTTCGGTTCTCCACCGCGGATTGGATCGAGCGCGACCGCTTGCCAATTTTCCGGGAGCAGGTCGGCCGGATGATGGTGAAGCTCGATCCGGAGCCGCTCGCAGCCGGCGCGTACCATGCGGCCGCGAATGTGCGCGAGTTGCCCGGGCTCGGCATCTGCTCCTGGGCCTGCAGCAATCTGCGGATCGCGCGGCCGCGCAGCTTGCTCGACGGCAGTGACGACTTGCTCCTGACGATCATCACGAGCGGCAAGGCGCGCGCGTCGCAACGTGGTCGCGAGGTCGCGCTCCATGCGGGGCAAGCCGTGCTGATGTCGTGCGCCGAGACCGGCGACATCGCCGTGCCAACAACTTCAGGCCGATTCCTGGCGCTCCGCCTGCCACGAACGGCGCTCGGCTCCAACATCGAGGACACGATGATGCGCAGATGGGCGGCCAATTCCGAGGCCCTGCGGTTGCTTGCGTTCTACGTCAGGGAACTGGACGACGACTATCGCCTCGAGGCGCCCGAACTGCGCGGCTCTGTCGTCAAGCATCTGGTCGACCTTGCGGAGTTGATCGTCGGCGCGAACCGGGACGGCACGATCGCCGCCGAGGATGGCGGATTGGCGGCGGCACGGCTCGCGGCGGTCAAGGCCGATATCCGCGACAATCTCTGCTATGGCGATCTCATGCTGCCTGCCGTGGCGGCACGCGTGAAGCTCACGCCGCGCCTCATCCAGCGCTTGTTCGAACGCGCGGGCTCGACTTTTTCGGAGTTCGTCCTCGGCGAGCGCCTGGCCCGCGCGCATCGGTTGCTGACCGACCCCGGCCGAACCGCCAGCAGCATCAGCACCATCGCGTTTGAATCGGGGTTCGGTGATCTCTCCTATTTCAACCGCACGTTCCGCCGGCATTTCGGCGCGACGCCGTCGGAAATCCGCGCCGGGCCGCGGCGCTCCTGATCGAGCTCCCTAATCCCTGTGGCGCCGTCGCGCTTGCCTACGGCTCGCCGCAACCGGGTACTCGCCGGATCTGTTCGATCAGCCGCTGGTGACGCTCTGTGGAGAGCGCTCGTTCATTCGCGCACATCAGCATGGCGACGCAGGCGGACGCTGGCGTGGAGGGCCATGCGATGCTGCCGTCGATCGCGCCGTCGCATTTGAGGTAAGCGTTCTTCGCATCCCAAAGGATCGCGCTTTCGGGCATGAGTGTCGACGCGGCGGTCGCGACAAGTGTCGCTCCAATCAACAGCAGCGATCCGAATATGTGCCGACGATATGATTCGCGCATGCCGCTCGTCCATCCTTATGGAGCGCTCGTCGACGATACGCGGCGTCCAAGGCCGGCGATCATTATCGCGGGGCCGGCCTGCACACAATGCTGCCCCGGGGCAGCCATGCGACCCGCAGTGACAGAGCTGCTTCATGTCATCGACCGATGTCGCATTTGTCCAAGTCGCTGTCGCACCGGTCCGTGCTGCATATCCACCAAGCACGTAAAAGGCAGCTTCCGCCTGAGTTTGCCTTTGGGGCGGCCCCACGATTGCGAGACAAGTCTCAAGCGGAGCCATGCCTGTGGAATGCGACGGAGAAATCGATGCCTGACGCCATCGTCCCACCGCTCATTGACGCTCGAACCTTCAAGCTGAACCCGCATGAATCCGTGACCGTCCGCGAACTGGGTCCCGATCATCTAACCGTCGACGTCGTCTACTCGCCGGGCGGGCAGCTGCCTCCCGCGCATTTCCATCCCGCGCAGGACGAGCATTTCAAGATCATTGCCGGGCGTCTTCACGTCGTGATCGATGGTCGGAAGACCGAACTCGGCCCGGGTGCAACATGGGACGTGCCGCGGGGCACGCCGCACCGCATGTGGAATGCCGGCAGCGAGCCGGTTCACGCAATCTGGGTCACCACACCGCCGATGCGAACGCTCGAATGGTTCATGGCGCTGGACGGACTGCAGCGTGCGGGGCGCGTCGGCCGCGATGGGATGCCCGGATTGTTGGCGTTCGGCGTGTATCTGACTGCCTATCGCGACGTGTTTCGTCTCGCCGGTCCGCAGTGGCTGCTTGGCCCCGTGCTCCGGAGCTTGGCGGTCATTGGCCGGTTGCGTGGATATCAGCCACTTGCGTCACGATCTTGAAGCCGCTTCGGGAAACATTATGGCTCCGCCTCGCTTGATCGCTCGCCATCTCGCTCATCCTCGCGGCGTGTTCGGCCGCTTTGTTGGCAGCCTGATGAATCGGCACAACAGCCGGATGAACCGCTTTGCGCTGGAGTTGCTCGATGTGAAATCCTCCGATCGCGTGGCCGAGATCGGGTTCGGTGGCGGGGTGACGCTCGCCCCTTTGCTCGGTTGCGCAGCTCATCTGACGGCGGTCGATCGCTCGCAGGATGTGGTGGCGTGGGCGAGAGCGCGATATCGGTCTGCGATCGATGCCGGGCGTGCCGACTTTCTCATTGGAGAGATCGAGGCCTTGCCGCTGGAGAGCGATCAGTTCGACAAGTTATGCAGCGTCAACACGGTGTACTTCTGGCGATCGTTGCCCGCAGGTGCCGGCGAGATCAGGCGGGTGCTCAAGGCGGGTGGCGTGCTCGCGCTCGGCTTCCTGCCGGGTGATGCGATGGAGCGCTTGGGATTCCCTGAGGATATCTTCACCTTTCGAGCCGCCGATGATGTCGGACATGCTTTGCGGCAGGCGGGATTCGGAACCGTCGAGATCCATCGTCCCGAGCCTGAGACGGCGTGGAACGTGATCGTTGCGCGATAGGAAGGGCTTTTCCTCTCGATGTTGTTCGCGGCGAAGGCCGCGGGCGCCCATGCATCGATACTGGATCGCGGAGAGACCACGACGCATCGAACCTGATCGGTTCTGCGCGCACTCATTCAGGAAGGATTGCGCTCATGTCGGCTTTGCTCGTTCGAACAATCCAAAGACAAATCCCCGCGACAAAACGAAGGAATAACGATGGCCAACCGCGCCGTTCTGGTCCTGCTTGCCATGCTGACGCCTTGGTGCGCGCGGGCGAATGACACCTCGGCGGCGCTGGAAACCGGCGGACTACGGTTCAAGCAGGATCCCGATATCGTGATGCGTTCCGAGGATCTGCTCATCTCCGAGAAGCAGATCCGGATCGTCTACCGGTTCTTCAACACGTCGGCCGCCGACAAGACGATCATGATCGCGTTTCCGATGCCCGACATCGTCGGCACGGCGGCCGACGAGAATATCGGAATCCCGACCGACGATCCCGAGAACATCTTTGATTTCCATGTCGCTGTCGATGGCAAGGCGGCGTCGCCGCATCTCGAGCAGACCGCGCTGGCCAATGGTGTGGACCAGACCGCGCTGCTGCGGAAGCTCAAGATCCCGTTGATGCCGATCAGGGGACCCGCGGGCCAGCTGCTCGACCAGGTACCGAAGTCGACTTGGCCGGAACTCGTCAAGCTCGGCATCGGAGCCATCGAGACTTACGGCAGCGGTGGTCCGATGCAGGATCACCTGGTGCCGACCTGGACGTTGCGTTCGGCCTACACCTGGACGCAGACCTTCCCCGCGGGTCGCGAGCTCACCTTCGAGCAGACCTATCGTCCGAGCGTCGGCGGCTCCGTGCAGACCATCATCGGAGCCGACAATTGGCGTAACAATCCGGAAGCGAAGGGCTTCCTGGCGTCATACTGCATCGACGATGATCTGATCCATTCGATCGAACGCGCGCGTGCCACGAGGCGCGCACCTTATCCCCCGTTCAGCGAACGGTCGATCGCCTATGTGCTCTCGACCGGCGCCAACTGGGCGGCGCCGATCGGCGACTTTCATCTCACCATCGACAAGGGCGATCCCAATAATCTCGTCAGCTTCTGCGCCGACGGCGTCAGGAAGACCGGACCGACCCGCTTCGAGGTTTGGCATGTGAACTTCACACCGTCACGGGATCTGAAGATCGTCATCTTCGTTCGGAGCCCGAACTAGCGCGGTTGCAGAGCATGCAGTGATTGCGAAGGTGTTGTGTGATGTCGCATCCGTCCCAATCCCCGTCGCATCCGTCCGAGCCTCGCCGCGCACAGGCGCCTAAAAGGCGCCCCGCCGATCATCCCGTGCTGGCCGACCACCGATAGCGACCGAGCGAGGCCTCCAATGACTGACGTCACTTCATCGTTCGTCGATGTCGCTGCGGCGCTTGCGCCGCTGGTGCAGGCATCTGCAGAAGAGAGCGAGCGGTTGCGGCGGCTGCCTGTCCCACTGGTCGAGGCGATGGCGCAGGCAGGCCTCTTCCGGCTCTGGATTCCGCGCACGATCGGTGGCGCGGAGGCCGACCCGATGACCCTCGTTCGGGTGGTCGAGGAGATCTCGCGTGCCGATGGCGCCGCGGGCTGGTGCATGGCTATCGGCGGCGTCTATGGCGTGTTCGGCGGCTATCTCGCAAAGGACGCTGCGCACGAGATCTACGGCAGCGATCCAACGGTTCGCACCGCAGGTGCCTTGCGGCCGATGGGCACTGCCCGGGTCGTCGATGGCGGTTATCACGTCACCGGCCGCTGGCCGCTCGGAAGCGGCTGCCAGCATTCTGGCTGGATGATCGGAAATTGCCGGATCTTCGACGGCGATCAGCCGCGCTTGCAGCTCGACGGAATGCCGGTGATGCGCATCATGCTGTTTCCGACCGCGCAATGCGAGATCTTCGACACCTGGCACAGTATCGGGCTGCGCGGCACGGGCAGCCATGACTATGCGGTCGCCGGTGCCTTCGTGCCGTCCGCGCGGTCGCTCTCGTTCCGCGAGCTGCCGGTGGAGCAGGGGCCGCTCTATGCATTCCCGACCATCGCGCTGTTCGGGGCGGCGCTCGCGGCCGTGCCGCTCGGCATCGCCCGCCACGCCATCGATATCCTGGTCGGGCTCGTCGGACGAAAGATCGCGTCGCGTTCGCGCAAGCTGCTCAGTGAGGATGCGTTGGTCCAGGCCGACCTCGGACGCGCCGAGGCCCTGCTGGGCTCGGGGCGGGCGTTTCTCCACGGCAAGCTTGCAGAGGCGTGGCAGGCCGTCAGCGCCGGCAAGGTGCTCAGCGTTGCCGAGCGCGCCACGCTGTGGCTGGCATCGACCCACGCGGCCAACGCGGCCAAGCAGGCGACCGAGTTGATGTTCGAAGCCGGCGGCTCGGCGTCGCTCGATGTGAGCTGCGGGCTCGAACGTTGCGTGCGCGACGTCCATGCCGCCGTCCAGCACCTGGCTTTGGCGCCAGCCAACTATCAGATGGCAGGTCAGGCATATCTCGGCGTGGACATGCGGTCGACGCCATTGCTGTTCTCGGATGATCGCGATGAAGCGCGTTCCCGATCCCCTGCGCTGTGAACGTTCGATCGCCAACCTACCGGCCGCCTTCGATTGGCGGCTTTCAGCCCGCCATCGCCGGGGCGAGCTTTGTCAGTTTCTGCGCTGACGACGCGCCGTCGCGGGATCTGAATATCTTCATCTTCGTTACCAATCGGGGCTGGCCGCCACGCCCTGCCATCAAGCCAGCGCCGTCGTCCGGCGTATCCAGTCGAGCGGATCGTCACGATGATAGGCCCACTCCGACGGTTCGATATTGTCGATGAACCGCTGGTAGATCACAGCCTGCCTGGCTGTTGCGATCGGTGCAAGGAGACCAGAGGCGCGCACAGGGTCGCATCCCGGCACTCTCGCCGACCATTCGTGGTACCAGTGGTGCCTGATCGTCTCTCGGTGCTCCGGCGCGACCCCGTCGAGAAACGCCGGCTGGTCGAGCAACGGATGGCCGATGCCGCTGTCTCCCCAGTCAAGCAGGGTGAATTGCTGTTCTGCGCCGCGAAAATTGCCGGGATGGCAGTCGCCATGGACAAGCGTGTTCGGCAATCCGCAAGCGTCGATTTCGGCGAACCGCGCCTCAAGACCTCCTACAAAACGCGACAGCGTCGTGCGCTCATCTGCGGACAATCCGTTGCTCGTTCGTTGTACGACGTCGGCGATCGCGGCGGACAAGCTCGGGCCGCTCCAATCGGGCAGCCCCATCGCGCGCAACTCGTCGACGCGGCCGATCCAACAGGCCTGGATGTCGACGAGCAACGTCACCATGCGAAGCAGCTGCGGCAACGCAGCTTCGAACAGGTCATCGCCCGGAATTTCGGCAAGCAGGATGCGTCCGCTATCATCCCGACCCAACAGCGTCGGAACGGAGCGGCCGGCCAGCGCGGCGATGACGCGGCCCTCGTGCCCCAGGAACGGCGGCACCACTTTCAGCCACGCCGATTGGTCGCCGATCGGGATACGCCAGACGCTCGACAGGTTCCAGCTGCGAACCTGGACCGGCTTTGCGGTCGGTGCCAAGCCATGGCTGGCAAGTACCCGCATTGCCCAATCGAGATCGGTGGCCGGACCGCCCGGCTCGGCGTAATGTCGGCGCAGCGAATGTGCTTCGACCGTTCCTGCCCAGCGGTCTGCCGGCACCGGTTTCGCAACCTCGGCCAGATAGGTGACTTCGCCGCCTTGCGGTCGGTCGCGCGCCGATTCGAGCAGACGCAGGATCGTCACCTCGATGTCATGGTGTTCGCGGGCGGCCTGCACGACCGACTCCACTTCCTGCCACCATGGGAGAGCGACAGGAATCGGCGGCAAGCAACCGACCACCGAGCCGTCAGGCGTCACCAACACCAGCCTCGCCAAGCGCGCCTGAACCGCCGGTCGTTCCTGGCTGCCCATCGTCGTACCTCTGGCATCATTAGCTCGCGCTGAACGGCTCCGCCACTGCGATGTCTCCAGCGCTCGCCATCGCGCTGTGTTGCTAATCACGTCCGGAAGCCGCCTTCAACCGGCTTCCGCGATTGGTGGAGGTCGAGCACTTCGTCCGTGTGCGGTCGGTCACGCAGCGTCCCTTCGATCATCGCGTGGACGATTCCAAACACCAATGCACGGCAACGTGTTTCAGATTGTTGTCCGATGTCGCATATGTCCAATCCCCCGTCGCCTCAGTCCGAGCCTGCTGGCCAGCGCGCGCATAAAAGGCAGCCCCCGGTGATCGTTACATCCGGCCGCATGAGTCGATTGTGATGCATTGAGGCGACTTGAGACCATCGAGGAGAATGTGATGACGTTTGCACTTCGAGGATATTGCCTTGCGGTTGGCGTGAGCCTGGCATTGTCCGGCGCCGCCATGGCGCAGGATATCAGCGTTGCCGTGGTCGGGCCGATGACCGGTTCGGAGGCGAGCTTCGGCCAGCAATTCAAGAACGGCGCCGATCTCGCGATTGCCGATATCAACGCGGCGGGCGGCGTGCTCGGCAAGAAGCTGAAGCTGGAGGTCGGCGACGACGCCTGCGATCCGAAGCAGGCGGTGTCGGTCGCCGAGAAGATGGCCGGGGCGAAGATTCCGTTCGTGGTCGGGCACTTCTGCTCGTCGACCTCGATTCCCGCCTCGGATGCCTATGCCGAGGGTAACGTGCTGCAGATCACGCCGGGCTCGACCAACCCGCTGTTCACCGAGCGCGGCTTGTGGAACACGTTCCGCGTCTGCGGCCGGGATGACCAGCAGGGCATGGTCGCGGCCGCCTATATCATCAAGAACTACAAGACCAAGAACGTCGCGATCATCCACGACAAGACGACCTACGGCAAAGGCCTTGCCGACGAAACCAAGAGCGCCATCAACGCGGCTGGGGTGAAGGAGAAGCTCTATGAAGCCTACACCAAGGGCGACAAGGACTTTGCCGCGCTGGTGTCCCGCTTCAAGAAGGAACAGATCGATTTCGTCTATGTCGGCGGCTACTATGCCGAAGCGGCGCTGATCCTGCGCCAGATGCGCGAGCAGGGCGTCAATGCCGTGCTGATGGGCGGCGACGCCCTGGTCGACAAGCAGTTCGCCGCGATCGCGGGGCCGCTTGCCGAGGGATCGCTGTTCACCTTCTCGCCCGACCCGCGCAAGAAGGTGACCGCGGCCGCGACCTTGAAGAAGTTCAAGGACAAGGGCATCGATCCCGA
The DNA here is from genome assembly GCF_002831585.1 of Bradyrhizobium sp. SK17. Classification (GTDB taxonomy): domain Bacteria; phylum Pseudomonadota; class Alphaproteobacteria; order Rhizobiales; family Xanthobacteraceae; genus Bradyrhizobium. The sequence goes on from NZ_CP025113.1 coordinate 2,836,513, forward strand.
CGGCTACACGCTCTACAGCTACGCCGCGTTCCAGATCTGGAGCCAGGCGGTTGCCCGCGCCCAGACCACGGATGCCAGGAAGGTCGCGGCCGCCATCAAGGCCGGTAGCTGGGACACCGTGCTCGGCAACATCAGCTACACGCCGAAGGGCGACATCACCCTAATCGACTATGTCGTGTACCGCCGCGACAAGGACGGCAACTACGCCGAGCTGCCGGCCGCCGGTCAATGATCGCATGCCGCGACATCAGCGCTTCCTCCCTGATCGATGTCGCGGCCGTGCCGACTCACAGCGCCAACGGACCAATCCTCTGCCAGCCCCGGAGGTGTTGGCGCTGTGACGCCCGGCAGAATGAATAGCGACCTGCTCCTGCACAACCGCCGTCGGGCCGATCCAGCAATCGATCACGGCAACCGAAGAGGCAACACGTGTCTGACATGAGTCTCGCCAATGATGGCGGTCGGAGTGACAAAGGTTCGGCCGAATGGCGCCGGACCGCCGTCAGGCGGACCGTCGCATTCCTATCCGCTATTGGTGCGTGATCACGGTCTCGGCACCGCGCTGAAGCTGCTGCTGGAAACCCTGCCTTACGCGCTGGCGCGGTGGAGCGTGCTGCTCGGCTTTGCCACGGCTTGCGCGCTCTGGGCTCTCGTTGCCGTTGGCGGCGCGGTGTGGCTCGGCACCCACGTTGCGACGGTGTTCGGCTATTGCTGGCTGCTCGGCGTCCTGCTCGTCGGCGGATGGATCTGGGGCACGATCCTGCGCTATACGCTGCACATGATCGCCTGTGGCCACGTCGCCGTGCTGACCGAGCTGATCACGCGCGGCAGCATCGGCAATGGCAGCGAAGGCCAGTTCGCCTATGGCCGTCGCATCGTCATGGACCGGTTCGGCGAGGTCGCGATCCTGTTCGGGCTCGGCGCGCTAATCCGGGCCGTGCTGCGCGCGTTTCACAATGCGCTCGATACGCTTGGCGATTGGCTGCCGGCCCCCGGCATGAAGGCGGTCGTCGGTCTGCTCAACACCATCCTGTCGGCGGCCACGCGCTATCTGGACAAGGTGGTGTTGTCCTACGATCTGGCGCGCGGCGGCGATGACCCCAAGCGGAACGTCCAGGATGGACTGGTCTATTACTGCCAGAACGCCAAGCCGATTTTGGCGACGTCGGTCTGGATGGTCATCGTCGAGCGGATCCTGAGCATCCTGCTTTGCCTGCTGCTGCTGGTCCCGGCCGGCCTCGTGACGGTCTGGCTTCCGGAAGCTATCAGGGAGTATGGCGCGATCGTCACCGTCTGCATCGCGGCCCTGTTGGCGGTGACGGTGCGGGCAGCCTTCATCCAGCCGCTGTTCCTGATCTGCATGATGATCCGCTTTCACGCCCTGATTGAAAACCAGCCGATCAATTCGACCTGGGTCGGCTATCTCGACGGCCTCACCGACAAGTTCCGGCAGATCGTTCGCTGAGCTCGGCAGCCGCCGGCTCATCCGGCGTGTCTGTGCCCGACCCGGGCGGCTACACGTTCTGGCCAAAGCGCGCAGCGCCCGGCACCGGCGCGAGCCATGTCACGGCATGATCGGCGTAGATCTCGATCTGAGGCCGCAGCCCGTCCAGTTCGTCGAGCGTGCCGGCTTTCACCACGACCTTTCCGGGCATCAATGCGGTCTTCGCCAGCAGCGGGGAGCCGCAGCGTCCGCAGAAATGGCGATGGACGGGATGGCCGCTGTCGCCCTCGTCGATGAACACCATGGTCTCGCCGGACTGCTGATAGTCGGCCTCGCGGACCACGAGGTTGAACGAAAACAGGCTGCCGCTTTGCTTCTGGCAGTGCGTGCAATGGCAGATTGCGGTACCCCGAGGCTCTCCTTTCACCGTATAGCGCACCGCTCCGCAGAGACAGCCGCCTTCTCGATCCTGCATCACGTCGTCTCCTTTGCGGTCGTGGTCACCGAAACCGAAAGTGTCAGAGATTGCCGGTTACCGCGTCGATGAAGGTCGCAGCTGACTCCTTCAACTGCTTGCGGCTGTATCCGGCGCGCTCCATCACGGCCAAGCCGCGCGTGAATGTCACGATGACGCGCGCCAGCCGGTTTGCATCGGCCGTGCTCCGCCGGCCGGGCGCCATGCCGATGGTCTTGCCGATCAGCTGCTCGAGCCGGCTCAGCACGGCTTGCACGCGCTGACGCACATCCCCGCTGGAGATCGCCGCGTCGAGCGCCGTGCGCGTGGTCAGGCAGCCGCGTTGCGGTGATCCGTTGGTCATGCTGACGATGATCATGTCGAAGAAATTGCGCAGCCCGGTCGCGGCGTCGCCGTGGGACAGCGCGTTGCCGGCCCCCTCCAGGAACTGCTCCGTATACCGGTCGAAGGCGCGCAGGAAGATCGCTTCCTTGTCGCCATAGGCGTTGTAGAGGCTGCCGCGCTGCACGCCGGTCGCTGCCGCGAGATCCTGCATGGTCGCGTCGTGCAGGCCCTTGCGCCAGAACACGTCGAGCGCGGTTGCGATTACCTCGTCCTCGTCGAATTGACGCACGCCCACCATCGCGTTCGCTCCTCCATGTCATTCTTGACATCATCGTCAAATTTGACATTCTTGTCAAGAATGAGGTCCCAGGAGGTTCTGCATGATCACCGCCGTCACGACGTTCAAGTTCCCGAAGCCGATCACCCGCGAGGAAGCGCGCAGCCTCTTCCTGAGCACCGCACCGATCTATCGGGAGGTGCCGGGGCTGTTTCGCAAGACCTATGTGCTGTCCGACGACGGCATGACGGCCGGCGGCATCTACTTCTGGAACTCGAGGCCGGAGGCCGAAGCGCTCTACACCGATGCTTGGCGCGCCCGTGCCCGGGAAAAGTATGGCGCCGATCCGACGGTCAGCTATTTCGAAAGTCCCGTGGTGGTCGACAACGTCGCCCGGCAGATCGTTGCCGACGAGTAGCAGGGCGTTCGCAAGGCAGCGATGGCGGAGACGCATCACAGCGCATTGAGCGCTTTGTGCGACGGAGCGAGCGGTAGCCATTCCGGTATCTGTCGCCTGGCGAGCCAGTATGGCCGCCAAATCGCGCGCCAGGTCGGGCGATCGAGCGGCGCGGTGCCCCATCCGCGATGCCGGATCTCCATCCGCAACAGGTCATGGGTGTGCAGCCATTGGCGCGCCGCCCACCAAACCTCGCGGGGCATCTCGGTATTTCGGATACCGGCAAGCTCGGCGATACCGGGCAACGGACCTTCAAAGCGCGCCGCAACCCTTAAGGTGGCAACGCGTCGCCCGCTTTGCCTGACGCTCCAGAGCCGCGAGCGATCGTGAGCGAGATTGTGGCCGTAGGTGCGGAGGCAGTTCTGCATGGCTTCCGCTTCTTCCGCGATATCCGCGGTCGAGTTCAGCGGGATGAAGTCGTACCCATCGACGCGGCCTGGCTGCAACCACATGTCCGCGATCGGCTGTGAGCCGAGGCTGACATGCAGCGCAATCATGGTGCGCCATGCGTCGGTCGCCGCCAGCGCCGAGCTGAACTGCATGCCCGGCGTCCACCTCCGGTCGATCAACGCGTGTCCCAACGTCGCCGGCTGGGTCGAGAACCACACCCACAGGCCGACGAGTCGCAATCGCGCGGGATCGACGCGCGGCGGTGCCCGGACCAGTTCGCGCGCCATCCAGATCGCCGCCGGTCTATGAGCGACCTCGGCAAGGGTGGCGACGGATCTCAGCCAAATCGGCGCGAGCCTGGATGATGGCGGCAAATGGTTCGCGATCTGCCGGCGAAACAGGTCATCATCAGGCAATGGCGTGATTGGCCGCGTGAACGTTTCCGGCGGCAGTTTCCGCAGCCACAGCGGAATGCTGGCCGCGGCTGCGGCGTCCACGAGGGAGCGTCCTTCGATGACGCATGCGAGCGCCGCCGCTGGGTCGAGCCCGGCTCGCGGGACCGCCAGCGCGAACAACAGCGCAGGAAAGCTCGTGGCAAGGTCCGCCACGCGCGTGTGCTGCATGGCCAGCGCGCGGACCTTTCCCTGAACGTCCGGATGATATCTTCGCAGCTGACGTTCGGGCAGCGCGGTGCGTGTGGCCTCCCGACGAGAGGCCAGCAGAAGCGATGAGGTCATGACAATGGTTCCGCAGACGCGGAGCTCGAGACAGACTTGATTTGTGTGTGGGTGTCAGAATCTCACCCGGGATCCGATCCCGGGACGCGCATCAAATATCGCGCGGCAAGCCCGGGAAGCGCGCAGACCTGAACATCGTCGCCTCCTTGATTGAAATTGCGGAGCGCTCCCATAGCCCATTTCTCACCGACAGGCAACGTGAAGTTGTTCGGCGTATCGGCGGGCGTGATGTGTGCGTCGAGAGCTCTTCACGATCCCGGCCGACGACGCTAGTCTGGAGAAAGGGTAACAAGAAACGCACGGCGGGAGGCCGCAATGACCCAACTGCGATCCTCAGGTTCCGCCGCGCTGCCGCGCCGCAGGCTCGGCCGTACCGGGCTCGATGTCTCCATCCTCGGCTTTGGTACCGCGCCGCTCGGCGATCTCTTTGCGCGGCTCGACGATGCGACCGCGATCGCGACGGCGGAGCGGGCCTTTGCGCTGGGCGTGAACCTGCTGGATTCCTCGCCGCTGTATGGGCATGGTCTCGCCGAGCATCGCTGCGGCGCCGCGCTGCGCCGGGTCGCGCGCGACGACATCGTCGTCTGCACCAAGGTCGGGCGCTGGATGGATCCCTTCAAGGGACGCGGCGATGGCTCCAATTTCGTCGGCGGCCAGCCGCATCGCGCGGTGGTCGATTATTCATATGACGGCACCATGCGCTCGGTGGAGCAGTCGCTGCTGCGGCTCGGCACTGACCGCATCGAGCTGCTGCTGATCCACGACGTCGACGTCTGGACCCATGGCGCTGACGCCATCGAGGCCCGGTTCCGCGAGGCGATGGCGGGTGCTTATGTCGCGCTCGACAAATTGCGCGGCGAGGGCGTGGTCAAGGGGATCGGGATCGGCGTCAACGAGGCCGAGATGTGCGTGCGCTTCGCCAAGGCGGGCACGTTCGACACCATGCTGCTCGCCGGCCGCTATTCGCTGCTGGAGCAGCCCGCGCTCGCCGAATTCCTGCCGCTGGCGCAGGCCCAGGGCATCGGCGTCATGCTCGGTGGCGTGTTCAACTCCGGCATCCTGGCGACCGGTGCGATCGCCGGCGCCAAGTACAATTACAAGGACGCGCCGCCGGACGTGATGCAGAAAGTCGCCGCCATCGAACGCGTCTGCCGTGGTCATGGCGTGGCGTTGCCGACCGCTGCGCTGCACTTCGCGCTGGGCCATCCGGCAGTCGCGAGCCTCGTGCTCGGGGCGCAGACGCCGCAGGAAGTCGAGCGCAACGTCGCCGCGTTGTCGTCACCTGTTCCCGCCGCGCTGTGGCGTGACCTGAAGAATGAAGGGCTGCTCGATCAGCATGCACCGGTGCCGGCATGATGCGGATCGATGCCCATCACCATGTCTGGACTTTGGCGCGAGCCGATTATGGCTGGCTGACACCCGAGCGCGGGCCGATCTACCGCGACTTCGGTCTGGCTGATCTCGCGCCGCATCTCGCCACGGCGGGGATTGAGGGCACCATCCTGGTGCAGGCGGCGCCAACCGAGGCCGAGACGGCTTTCATGCTCGACGTCGCCAAGGGCTCGGAGCTGGTGCGCGGCGTCGTCGGCTGGATCGACTTCGACGCATCCGACGCGGTGGCACGGATCGACGCGATCGCCGGACGCGAGCTGCTGGTCGGCCTGCGGCCGATGGTGCAGGACATCGCCGATGACGACTGGCTGTTGCGGCCGGAGTTGGTGGCACAGCTCGAAGCGATGGCACGGCACGATCTGGTGTTCGATGCGCTAGTGCTGCCGCGCCATCTGTCGCGGCTCGTCCAGGTGGTCGATCGCCATCCCGACCTGCAATTCGTGCTCGATCATTTCGGCAAGCCGCAGCTCGCGAGCGGCGACATCGCGACCTGGAAGAACGACATTGCGGACCTCGCCACGCGTGGCAACGTCGTCTGCAAGCTGTCGGGGCTGGCAACGGAGGCGGCGGCGAACTGGCAAGTCGCCGATCTCCGCGAGGCCGTGGATCATGCGCTCGCATCGTTCGGGCCGCAGCGCATGCTGTGGGGCAGCGACTGGCCTGTGATTAATCTCGCCGGCGGCTACGGGTACTGGTTCGCGGCTGCGGAGCGCCTGCTTGCCGATTTGTCAAGTGAGGCAAAGGCCGCGATTTTCGGCGGCAATGCGGCGCGCGTCTATTTGTCAAGCCGCGGACGGCCGACATCCCTGAAATAGATTGCAGGGGGCGCCTCATTTGATCCACAGCGCGCCTTGATGAATCAATCCGGGATGGTTCATAAGCGGCGTCCGCGCCATCGGTGAGCCGGCGGCGCAACGGGATCAGAGAGAGAAGCGTGGCCAAGATTCATCATCAGATTGCGCAGGAGCTGGGGGTTCGCGACGAGCAGGTCGAGGCGGCGGTGACGCTGCTCGACGGTGGCGCCACGGTGCCGTTCATCGCGCGATACCGCAAGGAGCTTACCGGCGCGCTCGATGATGCGCAGCTGCGCACGCTGGAAGAACGGCTGACCTATCTGCGCGAGCTCGAGGAGCGTCGCACCGCGGTGCTCAATTCGATCCGCGAGCAGGGCAAGCTCGATGCCGCGCTCGAAGCCCAGATCATGGCGGCCGACAGCAAGGGCCGTCTGGAAGACATCTATCTGCCGTACAAGCCGAAGCGCCGCACCAAGGCCGAGATCGCCAAGGAGGCCGGGCTCGAGCCGCTCGCCGACATGCTGCTGGCGAAGCCCGAGAACGAGCCGAAGGAGGTCGCCGCACCCTTCGTCAATGCCGACAAGGAAGTCGCGGATGTCGCCGCCGCGCTCGAAGGCGCGCGTGCGATCCTGGTCGAACGCTTCGCCGAGGATGCCGATCTGATCGGCGCGCTGCGCGAGGAGATGTGGTCGAACGGCATCATGGCCTCGACCGTCCGCACCGGCAAGAAGACCGAGGGCGAGAAGTTCAAGGACTATTTCGACTTCTCCGAGCCGCTGCCGAAGCTGCCGTCGCACCGCATCCTGGCGCTGTTCCGCGGCGAGAAGGAAGAGGTCCTCGACCTTACCATCAAGCCGGAGGCCGAGGCGCCGGCCGTCGGTGTGCCCGGCCTCTACGAGCTGCGGATCATGAACCGCTTTGCGATCTCCAATCAGGGGCGCAAGGGCGACAAGTGGCTGGCGGAGACGGTGCGCTGGGCCTGGCGAACCAAGATCCAGATCCATCTCAACATCGATCTGCGGATGCGGCTGTGGGCTGCGGCTGAGACCGAGGCGGTGCGCGTGTTCGCCTCGAATTTGCGTGACCTCTTGCTCGCCGCGCCGGCCGGCGCCCGCGCCACCATGGGGCTCGACCCCGGCTATCGCACCGGCGTCAAGGTCGCGGTGATCGATGCCACCGGCAAGGTGGTGGCGCATACGGCGATCTATCCGCATGAACCGCAGCGGCGCTGGGACGAGTCGCTTGCTATCCTCGGCAAGCTTGCGATCGAGCATGGCGTCGAGCTGATTGCGATCGGCAACGGCACTGCGTCGCGCGAGACCGACAAGCTCGCCACCGAACTGGTGAAGCGGCTGCCCGAGCGCAAGATGACCAAGATCGTGGTCTCCGAAGCCGGCGCGTCGGTTTATTCGGCCTCCGCCTTCGCCTCGAGCGAATTGCCTGATCTCGACGTCACCATTCGCGGCGCGGTATCGATCGCAAGGCGCTTGCAGGATCCGCTCGCCGAACTGGTCAAGATCGATCCGAAGGCGATCGGCGTCGGCCAGTACCAGCACGATCTCGGCGAGGCCAAGCTGGCGCGTTCGCTCGATACCGTGGTGGAGGACTGCGTGAACGCGGTCGGCGTCGACGCCAACACCGCATCGGTGCCGCTGCTCGCGCGAGTGTCGGGCATCGGCCAGGGGCTGGCGCAGAGCATCGTGCAGCACCGCGACGCCAACGGTCCGTTCAAGTCGCGCAAGGCGCTCAAGGACGTGCCGCGGCTCGGACCGAAGGCGTTCGAGCAGTGCGCCGGCTTCCTGCGCATCACCAATGGCGACGATCCGCTCGATACCTCCGGCGTGCACCCGGAAGCCTATCCGGTGGTGCGCCGCATCCTCGAAGCGACCAAGAGCGACATCAAGGCGCTGATCGGCAATGCCGAGATCGTGCGCGGCCTGAAGCCGCAATCCTTCGTGGACGACACTTTTGGCCTGCCGACGGTGACCGACATTCTGCGCGAGTTGGAGAAGCCCGGCCGCGACCCACGTCCCGCGTTCAAGGCGGCGGTGTTCAAGGACGGCGTCGAGGAGGTCAAGGATCTCAAGAAGGGCATGATCCTCGAGGGCACCGTGACCAACGTCGCAGCGTTCGGCGCCTTCGTCGACATTGGCGTGCATCAGGACGGTCTGGTGCACATCTCGGCGATGTCGCGCAATTTCATCAAGGACCCGCGCGAGGTGGTGAAGCCGGGCGATATCGTCAAGGTCAAGGTGCTCGACGTCGAGGTCGCGCGCAAGCGCATCGCGCTGACCTTGCGGCTCGACGACGAGATCGGACCGAAGAAGGACAATGCCGGGCCGTCACGCGATTTTTCGCGCGGCACGGCCAAGATGTCTTCGTCGGCGCCGCGTCGTCCGCAGGAGCAGTCCGGCGGCGGCGCGCTTGCCGAGGCGCTACGCCGCGCCGCCGAGAAAAGCGGGCGCGGCAAGCCGACCTGACGGAACGCCCCATCTCGTGGCGCATCGCCACTGTGCGATGCGCCAGCTTTGCATCAACGCCGGGGGCGTGGCAGTAGCGCTCATGCCTCCGGGGGCAGGAAGTCGTCCATGTTCAACAGCGGATGCGGGTATTTGAACGTGTTCATGGACATCGGCAGGACCATGCCTTCCGGTGCACCCGGTATGAAATAATTGCCCTGGTACTGGTTCGGCAGCGCCATCGCTGAACCAGGTTCGTAGGACGTGCCGATCGGCGCATAGCTCATGTCGGTGCCGAACACCGCGTGCAGCGCCAGATCGACAAAGTTCATATACTTGAGCGTTCCGCGCAGATGCGTATCCTGTGCGATCAGCGCCGTGATGCTGTCCTTGACGTAGAACAGCGACGCCATGTCCTTGACGACGCCGTTGAAATCATGCGCGCCGTCGTGATGCACAACGTAATTGTGCCCGGTTTCCTTCATGATGACGCGCCGGACGTAGGACGGCAGGTCGCCGTGGAACAGGCGGATGCGCCGGGCCGCCTCGGGATAAAGCCGGCGAACCCGCTCATGGGTGAATTGCAGGTAGGGCGCGTGCAGGTCGATCAGGTCGAGATCGAAATCGAACGAACCCATGCAACCCGCGATGAACGCCGACGCGCCGCCCATGTAGACGCCGACCTCGGCGACCCGGTCGTACTGCCCGTTGAAATCGCGCAGCGTCCGCACCAGATCGAAATAGTACTGGCTGGAGCACTGGTCTTCGTACGGCAGATCCGTTTGCTGTTGCTGCCGATCGATGATCCGATCGAATATCCGGTTTTGCCCGCGCTGGATGGCGCTGGTGTAGAGGGCGCGAAACCCGCTGAACAGCTCGATGCCGAGCTTCTCCGCCGGATTGGCGATGTCTTCGAGGCTGCGATCCGGCTCGATGAATTCGCCCAGGGGCATCTCGGTATTCTCGTATAATGCCCCCTGCCGCGGCGGAGGTTGCCGAGCGCGCGGCCAGCGGGCGTATTCCAAGCGTTCTCCTCTGTAACGCAGCAGGCGGCGATTTCAGGCAGGGTTTCTGCTCCGAGATTCAGCCCCGCCGGCGGCGTCCGGCCGAACGGTTCGCGCGGCTCGTCCGGCCGCGGTCTCCGATCAACCATCTGCGCCGCGCGCTGGCTCGCCGGCCGATCAAGCGTCGCTCCGGCAACCCCGCAAATGGGCGCCGTCTCGGCGCCCGGTGCGATCAAACGAAGGCGCTCAGCCCGGTGATGTCCCGACCGACGATCAGGGACTGGATTTCGGCGGTACCTTCGTACGTGACCAGGCTTTCCATGTCGCACATGTGGCGCATGACGTGGAAATCGAGCGTGATGCCGTTGCCGCCGAGCACGTCGCGCGCCATCCGGCACACATCGCGTCCCTTGACGCTGCAATAGTACTTGGCGAGCGCGGCCATCGTCTCCTCCAGCTTGCCGTCGTCGATCAGGCGGCCGAGCCGGATGCAGTAAAGCTGCATCGCGGTGACGTCGCCGAGCATGTTGACCAGGATCGATTGAATCATCTGTGACTTGGCGATCGGCTTGCCGAACTGGATCCGGCGTTGCGCGTAGGTCAGGGCGATGTCGTAGGCCGAAACCGCATTTCCGAGCGACGCCCAGGCCACCGTGTTGCGGGTGCCCATCAGCACCCTGGCGCAATCCTTGAACGAATTGCAGTTCTTCAGGCGCGCGTCCTCCGGGACCCGGCAGTCGGTGAGCGTGATGTCGGCGTTCTGCACCATCCGCAGCGACACCTTGCCCCCGATCTTGGTCGCCTTGTAGCCCGGATTGTCCTTCTCGACGACGAACGCCTTGACCTGCTTGTCGGCGACGTCGCGGGCGTAGACCACGATGTAGTCGCACCAGACCGCATTGCCCGGCCAGCGCTTGCGGCCGTTGATCACCCACTCGTCGCCGTCGCGCTTCGCGGTCGCTTCGAGGCCGACCGAATCCGATCCATGATCGGGCTCGGTCAGGGCGAACGCGCCGACCTTCTCGAACCGGGCCATCTGCGGCAGGTAGCGCTGTCGCTGCTCTTCGGAGCCAAGCAGGTTGATCGACTGCATCGCCAGCCCGAGATGAACGGCGAAGAAGGTCGCGATGCTCGAATCGATCCGGCTGAGCTCCATCATGACCAGGCCGGCGCCGACCGCGGTCATCGGCCGGCACCCGTGCTCGCGCATGTTGTGATCGCCGACGATGTTCAGCGCGGCGATCTTGGGCACCAGTTCGAACGGAAACTCGCCGCGCTCCCAATAGGAGTTGACGATCGGCAGCACCTCGCTCTCGCCGAACTCGCGCACCTTGGCCAGGATGTCGACCTCCTCCGCCGTCAATTGCTCCTTCATCAGGAAATAGTCGGTGCCGCGGGCGCGTCCGATGTTGTCGCTGAGCTTGTCGGTGATGGGATCGGCCATGGGGGTCCTCCTTGATATGATTGGCGGGCGGTTTGTTTTAGGTGCCTCGCCGCTTCGACGTCGCTGTGCTCGGTCTGGTCCTCGATCAGGTGCGCGGAATCGTCTCCCTCACAATGCCCTTCGCCTCGCCTTCCGAGCCATGTTCGAAGCAGAAGATCGGCGTCCGCGGCGCAACGTTGAGGTGCTGAAAGTGTGGTCTCTGGAGATGCTGACGCGCTCACGTAATGTCTGTGTGCAGGCAGGTGCGCGTTCGACCACATGCCAGCATGGCAACGGCGGTTCGACCATACTGCGTCAACAAGAATTCGGTCGCAACCGGATAGGGAGTTTCGAATGGGCTCCCGTTGCGGGCGGGCTCCCGAACGGAGCAGCACCGAGGTGCGAAGCGGACAGGTCGAGGTGCGAATCGGACAGGGGATTGCTCTGCGGACGTCATGGATCGTGCGAAATCACGTTCGGCCACAAGCACGCGATCATGTCGTGAGGTCGCTTTCGGATTCTAAATCCGGCGTCAGAATCTGGCGCATTTGTCAGTTGAAGTCGGTCTTGCGCGCGCGTCTTCTGACGCTCCTCTGCTGGCGGCGACATCAGGCGCGCCGCGGTCCCAATCAGGGAGAGGGTTTCATGAAGAACAGGGTGTTCAGATTCCTCACGACGGCGACACTCGCTGTCAGCGTAGCGCTTGCTCCGGTCGCGTTCGCCAGAGGCGGTGGCGGCGGCGGACATGGCGGTGGCGGTGGTCATGGCGGCGGCTTCGGCGGTGGCATGCATGGCGGTGGCATGGCGTTCGCCGCGATGGGTGGCGGCGGCCACTTTACAGGCGGTCACTTCGGCGGTGCCCGCTTCGCGGGTGCCGGCGCGTTTGGGCCGCGGTTTGCCGGCGCTGGATTCCATGGCGCGCGCTTCTTCCATCATGGCGGCTTCTTCCATCACCGCTTCCATCGCTTCGCGTTCTTCGGCGCGCCCTATCTCTATGCCGGTTATGACGATGGCTGCTGGCGCAGGGCCTGGACGTCCTATGGGCTGCAATGGGTCAATGTGTGCGGGGACTATTGGTGATCGCCCAACCACCCGCACCGTTGTCGCGGCCGTCGCCAGACGTTCCATCCAGCCCCGGAATGGGATAGTCTGGCGGCGACCGTCGCGGGGCACTCGAGAGTTGGAGAACTCGGAGAGTTCGGGACGCCACGGAGAGTTCAAGAGTATGACCGGAGCGCATCGCCGCATTCTCGTCGTCGAGGACGATCCTGAAACCGCCGATCAGCTCGTCGAGGAGCTCACCATCAGCGGCTATGACGTGGATCTGGCGGCAAGCGGCCGCGAGGCGCTGAGCCGGGGAGCGGCGCGCGACTATGCGGTGATCACGATCGATCGCATGCTGCCCGACATCGATGGCATCACCGTGATGCGCCAGATGCGCGACGACGGCATCGCGGTGCCGTTCCTCATCATCAGTGCGCTCGGTGAGGTCGACGACCGGGTGCGGGGCTTGCGCGCCGGCGGCGACGACTATCTGGTCAAGCCGTTCTCCTTTGTCGAGTTGCTGGCGCGGCTGGAGGCGCTGGGCCGCCGCAGCGAGACCGTTGCCAAGGAGACCATCCTGCGGGTCGGCGATCTCGCGGTCGACCTGATCGCGCGGACGGCCAGCCGCCGCGGCCGCAAGATTCCGCTGCTGCCGAGGGAGTTTCAGTTGCTCGAATATCTCGCGCGCAACGAGGGTCGCGTGGTGTCGCGCGCCATGCTGCTTCAGCATGTCTGGGACCTGCATTTCGATCCGTCGACCAACATCATCGACGTCTATGTCGGGCGCGTGCGCCGCAAGGTCGACGACCAGCAAGCCTATCCGCTGATCCATACGATCCGCGGCATCGGATACTGCCTCCGTGCTCCTGGCTAAGACCCTTGGCTCATCGACCTTCCGTTTGGCCCTGATCGCCATCGGTGTGTTCGGCCTGATCGTGTCCGCGATCTTCGCTTATGTCTACTGGTCGACACTGTCCTATGTGCGGGATCGGTCCGACCGCGCCATCGTGACCGAGCAGGCCGGCCTCGATGAAGCCTATGCGCGATCCGGCCGCGATGGTCTGACCGCGCTGATTGCGCAGCGCATCGCGGACAAGGGCTTTGCCGAGCATGTCTATCTGCTGGCCGGCCCCGGCTCCGCGGTACTTGCAGGAAATCTCCGGCAATGGCCGTTGGACGCTGCCGCGCAGGGCTGGGTCGAATTTCGCGCCTCGCTGCCGCAGGCCGCCCGGGGAAGCGTGTTGGTGCGCGCCAAGATGGAGGCCTTGTCGAATGGCGACCGGCTGCTGGTCGGTCGTGACATCAGCGATCTCGATCGCTTCATGGCGCAGATCAGGGCCGCAGGGTTCGCGGTCGTCGTGCTGATCATCGTGCTTGCAGCCGCCGCCAGTATCGGAGTGACGCGGCGTACGGTCGGCCGGATCGAGTCGATCAATGCGACCAGCCGCGCCATCATGCTGTCCGGTCTCGATCAGCGCATCCCGCTCCACGGCAGCCATGACGAATGGGACCGCGTCGCCGAGAATCTCAATCTGATGCTGGATCGCATCCAGACCTTGATGGGAGACGTCAAGCAGGTCGGCGAGAATATCGCCCATGACCTGCGCACGCCGCTGACGCGGATGCGCGGCCGGCTCGAGAAGGCCTATCACTCCTCGCGCGACGGCGGCGCCGACGCGGTGCTAATCGGCGACACCATCGCCGATCTTGATGCGGTGCTCGGAATGTTCGCGTCGATCACCCGGATCTCCGAAATCGAGACGCGGGCGCGCAAGGGTGCGTTTCGCAGCGTCAATCTTGCCGAGATAGCGGGCGAGGTGGTCGAACTCTATGATGCTGCCGCCGAACAGGTCACCACCGGCCTCGGTCTGGCCGGCGATCCGGCGGTGCTGGTCACCGGCGACCGCGATCTGTTGTTCGACGCCATCGCCAATCTCGTCGACAACGCCATCAAGCATGGCCGCCCGGGCGGCCTTGTGACCGTGACCTGCGACAATGAGGAGGGCGGCGCGGTGATCGCGGTCGCTGACAATGGCCCCGGCATTCCCGCCGACCAGCGCGATCACGTGTTCAAGCGCTTCTACCGGCTCGAGCAGAGCCGCTACACCCCGGGCAACGGTCTCGGGCTCAACCTGGTTGCAGCCGTCGCGAGCCTGCACGGCGCGAAGGTCGAATTGCGCGACAACGCGCCGGGATTGTTGTGCCGGCTCGTGTTTCCCGCGGCGGAAATGTAATTCACCCGTCATTCCGGGGCCCGCGAAGCGGGAGCCCGGAATCCATTTCGCCGCGCGTGATGCGGTTCAATGGATTCCCGGCTCAGCCCTTCGGGCTGTCCCGGAACGACGAGGGACAAGCGCGCCTCCTGCCATTTGTGCGATCGCGCAAGCCTCGGTGTCAAAACCTCACCGCCATGTCCACGAGCCTCCGATGCGCCGCCTCGCGCGCGGCGTGGGCCGGCTCCATGGGCCCGGCGGTCGGGCCGATCGGCATGAAGCGGACGTCGCTGATCCCGATGAAGCGCAGCGCCTCGCGCAGATACGGCGTCGCCATGTCGATGCGGCCGCGGTTCATGCCGGTGACGAAATCGCTGCCGCTGGCGATGATCACCAGCGTCGGGCGGTCCTTGAGCAGTGGCAGATAGCCTTGCGCGGGATCGAAGCGGAAGCTCAGCCCGGGCTGGATGATGAGGTCGAGCCACTGCTTGAGCTTGTAGGGAATCGAAAAATTCCACATCGGCGTCGAGATCAGCACGCGATCCGCCAGCGACAGCCGCAGCGCCAGATGTTCGGCGGCCGCGAACGCGTCGCGTTGGGCATTGCTGAACGCCCTGCCGCCGATCCGGGCGTATTTGGCCTCCAGCACGTCGCCCTCGAACTCCGGCAACCGTTCGCGCCACAGGTTCAACGCATCGATCTCCCAGTCCGGGCGGACCTTGTTGAACCGGTCCAGAAACGCGCGTGCACCCGCTGCCGATTCCGAATCGGGGCGGGGAGAGCAGGCGACGTGAAGCAGTTTCGGCACCGCTTCCGCCTTTCAGCCAAGCGCCTTGATGACGGTGTCGGCATTGGTCACGACGGAGACGTTCTGGAGTGCAAAATTGATCGCGGCGTTGTGCCAGTCGGCGTTCATGGTCGAGCAACAATCTTCCGGCACGATCATGAAATAGCCCTTGTCGGCGCCGGTGCGGGCGGTGTGCTCGACCGACATGTTGGTCCAGGCCCCGGTGTTGATGATCATGTCACGGCCGGTCGCCTTCAGGATGGTTTCCAGCCGCGTGCCTTCCCAGGCGCTCATCCGCATCTTCTCGACCACGAAATCGCCCGGGCGCGGCTCGAGGCCGGAGACCGGTGCCGCGCCCCAGCTACCGCGCACCATTGCCTTGCTGTCCACCAGCCCTTCGAACAGCGGCGCATTCAGCGTCACGCCCGGCGCACCTGGCTCGACCACGAACCAGACATGGATGATCGCCACTCCGCGGGCACGCGCGGCCTCCGCCACGCGACGGACATTCTCGATGACATGCTGCTGGCGTGCATGCGCAGGCGCGCCCGAGTCCGCGAATGCGCCACCGTCCATGATGACGTCGTTCTGCATGTCCTGGATGATCATGGCGCAGCGCTGCGGGTCGATCTGCATCTCGCCGGCCGCGAGGTTTGGCGCGGCGGAAGATGTTGCTGCACTCGTCCCGGTGCGCTTGCCGCTCATATAGGGCTCATGACGCGGCCCGACTTTTGTGGGGACCGCGTAGACCGAATGGGTCGCGGTCAGATAGAGCGTACGAAAATCGGGGCCGCCCCAGGCCAGATTGGCGACGAGCTCGGGCAGGCGGACCTTGCCGAGCAGGTCGCCGCCAGGCGTGTAGACCCAGACGCCGCCGGGGGCGGTGACCCAGACATTGCCGCGCTGGTCGCATTTCATGCCGTCGGGCAGACCAGGTTCGAGTTCGGAGCGGATGCCCGAGGCGAACACGCGGGGATTGCCGAGCGCGCCGTCGGCGCCGACGTCGAAGGCGCGGATCAGCGCCTGCACGGTGTCGTTGACATAGAGAATGCGCTCGTCGGGCGAGAAGCACAGCCCGTTCGGTTGATCGAACAGATAGCGATCGACCAGGAGCTTTGGCGCGCCGCCGCCCGGCGGCACGCGATAGACGCCCTGGAATCCGAGTTGGCGCGGCCGCTCGACGCCATAGACCGGCATGCGGCCGTACCAGGGATCGGAGAAATAGATCGCGCCGGAGGAATGGACGCAGACGTCGTTCGGACTGTTCAGCTCCTGGTTCTCGTAATGCGAGGCCAGCACCTCGCGCCGCCCGTCGGGCCGCTCGCGGATCAGCGAGGACGTGGCGTGTTCGCAGACGATCAAATTGAGGTCGGCGTCATAGGTCATCCCGTTGCATTTGTTCGACGGACGCTTGATCTCGACTACGCCGCGCCGCGCATCCCAGCGGCGGCGCACGTCGCCGGGCATGTCGGAGAACAGCAGGAATTGATCGACCGGGTGCCAGATCGGTCCCTCGGTGAAATCGAAGCCGGTCCCGACCTGGCCAACCGGCGCGTAAGGATCGATCAGGTCTTCGAATTCGCTGCGCAGCGTGACATGCGTCATCGTGACGGACCTTCGCGGTTATGCCGGGAACCAGCTGCGCTGCGGCAGGCTCTGCACGACAGGCCCGGGCACCTGGTCGTGCAACCGGCCGACCACCGTGCCGCCCTCGATCTTGGCCGGGCGATCATGCACCGGCAGCAAATAGCGCGAGTTTGAAAGCAACTTCTTGATCGACGCCTTCTCCGCCCGCTTGCTGGTGCCGTGGTTGCCGGTGGTGCGCGGCTCGGCGTCGTGGATTTCGTTGAACGGATTGATGATCTGGTCGTTGAAATCATAGATCACGTCGCCGCAGATCGTGGCGATGCCGTCGGCGGTGTGGACGTGGATGTTCATCGAGCCCTCGGTATGGGCGTTGGCGGCATCGCAATAGACGCCGGGCATCAACTCGACCGGACCGGTGATCTCGAGGTCGAGGAAGCGCAGCGCGCTCTTGGTGTGCAGGCGGTCGATGAGATGCTTGATGTCGGGCGCGGGATATTGCGGATGCATGAGGCCGGAGACCGAATACTCCAGCTCCTTGCGGTTGACGACGACAGTCGTGTTCATCGGGAACAGATCGTCCTTGCCGGCATGGTCGATATGCAGATGGGTGTGGCAGACGAAACGGACGTCGCCCATCCGCACGCCGTGGCGGGCGAGCTGGTTCTCGATCATGTTCTCGTGGAACTGGAGCCCGCGCATGCCGAGCGTCTCCATGATCTGGTTGGAGCGGTAGCCGGTGTCGACCAGCACGGGATAGGGGCCGCCGAGGATCAGGAAGCCGAGCGTCAGCACGCGGCGGGTGCGGCCGCAATTGTGCCCGAGCACGAGGAAGCTCGATTCCAGCTCGATATCGCCATAGTCCAGGATCTTGATTTCCAACGGCATCGCTTTCCCTCCCAATTCCTGTTCATTGTCATGTTCGTGCTCGCGGCGCCGATGGCCCCAGCCGATAGACCCGCTCCGCCGTCGTGCTGAAGATCGCGTCGCGCTGCGCGGGGCTGAGCGGCCCGACGGCCGCCTTGAAGGCGTCGATCAGATTGCGATAGCTGGTCCACAGCTTCTCGATCGGAAAGTTCGAGCCGAACAGGCAGCGGTCCGCGCCGAAGATTGCGACGGTGTCGGTCACGATGCCGGCGATATGCGCTGGATCGTTGCGATGGATGAAGGTGCCGAGCCCGGACAGCTTCGATACCACGTTGGGACATTGCGCCAGCCGTGCCATGCCGGCGCGCCAGGCAGCGCGGCCTTGCGGCGACAGATCCTCCAGCATGCCGGCATGCTGGAGGACGAAGGTCACGTCCGGGCAGGCTTCGGCGAGACCGGCGGCGTCGGCCATTTGTGACGCGAACACCTGGAGATCAAAACTCCAGCCATAGTCCACGAGGTGTCCGACGTTGCGCCGGATCACGGGATCCGCACAGAGGTCGGGGCGCGCCGCGAACCGATAGAGCGGGTTCTCGTGCCAGTGCAGCTGCATGCGCACGCCGCGCACCAGCGGATAGCGCTTGAGGCGATCGAGCTGCGGGCGGACATCGTCGACGGAGAAGTCGGCATAGGCGACCAGCGCGTGCGGCCTGCCATGCGCGTCGGCGGTTTGCTGTACCCAGGCTGCCTCGTCCTCGAACTGGCCGTTCGGCCAGTTGGTCTGGACATAGACCGAGCGGGTGACGCCGGTGCCCTCGAGGTCGGCGAGATATTCCTCGATCGGGTAGTCGCGGCGGATCGGCTCATAGGGACCGAAGATGCGCGGCTGCATCGGCCCGGACAGCCAGGCCAGATCGGCCTGCCGCCAGATGTGATGATGTCCGTCGACGATGCCGGTCACGCAGCTCTCCTTGTTGCAAGCGACAGCAGATGCGCGACCACGGCCGCGCTCGTTCCGCCGTCCACGAGATCATCGACAAAGCGCTGGATCGCGAGCAGCGCCTCGGTTTGCGGCTTGAAGCCGGGGGCGGTCGCGAGCGGCGTCAGCCAACTCACCCGCCAGGCCCGGCGTGACAATTTTGCCACCGCATCGCGCAGCGCCGTTGGATCGCCGCGCTCGAGCCCGTCGGAGACGATCACGACGGCGGCGCCACGGGCATATCCACCGAACCGCGGCACCGCGAGGAAGGCCTGCAACGCATCGCCGATCCGGGTGCCGCCGTCCCAATCGCTGACCAGGAAGGCCGCCGCGTTCAGCGCCTGCTCGCGGCGCTTGAGCCGCAGCGCCGGCGTCACGCGGGTCAGCCGCGTGCCGAAGGTGAACACCTCGACGGTGCCGGCCGACTGCACCAGCGCGTGCGCGATCCGCATGTTCTCCTCGGTGCGCGCCTTCATCGAGCCGGAGACATCGATCAGGAGCAGGATCTTGCGCGGGCGCTGGCGGCGGCGCATCCGTCCGAGCCGCAGCACCTCGCCGTCATTGCGGACGTTCTCTCGCAAGGTGCGGCGAAGATCGGCGAACGGACCGCTGCGCGCCCGGCGTCGCCTGTGGCCGCGTCGCCGCGGCAGCCGCCGAGCCGCCTCGCGCGACAGTTGCCGGAGCGGATCGCTGCTCGGCACTTGCGCGAAGCGGCGTTCGACCAGCGCCTCGGCCCGCGCCGCTGCGAGCCCGGATTCATTGGCCTCGTCGGCAAGCGGTGGTTCGTCGTCGCCGCGGCTCTCTTCCTGGAGGCGGACCGTCTCCTCGTCCTCGCCCTCGGCCTGTTCGATCGCCTCCGCGCCGCGGAAATGGATGTCAAACAGCCGGTCGTAGGTCGCGCGGCGCTCCGGCGGCGGCGCCAGGGTCGCAAGCCCGGCGCGGCGGATGTGTTCGAGGCTCTGTGGCCCGAGCAGTTCGATCGCCACGAGAAAGCTCGTCGTCTGCTCCGGCGCAACCAAGAAGCCGTTGGCGCGCAGCAGCGCGACAAAAGAGACGAAGATCTGCGCTGCGCGCGGCAGCTGAAGGTCGTCGCTCACGCCGCCGCCTCCGCGATGATCGCATCGAGCCGCGGCGAGATGAAATGCAGGTCCTCCTCGTCCTTTAGCGCGACGCCGATCGAGCGCTTGAACGCATCGGGCCAGCGCGCGCCGCCCTTGTTGAGCAGGGTTGCGGCCTCCGCCCAGTCGACTGCTTCGGCGATGCCCGGCGCCTTGCTCAGCGGCTCGCGGCGCAGCCGGCCAACCGCGGCAACCACGGCGCGGGCGGTGGCTTCGGCGACGCTGGAGGCCCGCATCATTACGATCCGCGCCTCGCGCTCGGCGTTCGGATAGTCGATCCAGTGGTACACACAACGCCGCCGCAGCGCCTCGTGCAGATCGCGGGTCCGGTTCGAGGTCAACACCACCACCGGATGCTCGGCGGCGCGGATCGTGCCACGCTCCGGAATCGAGATCTGAAAGTCGGAGAGGAATTCGAGCAAGAAGGCTTCGAACTCCTGGTCGGCGCGATCGATTTCGTCGATCAGCAGCACCGTCGCATCAGGCGCGCGCAGCGCGGCGAGCATCGGCCGCTCGATCAGGAACGACTCGCTGTAGATGTCGATGCTCTCCTCGCCGGCCTGCCGGATCGCCAGCATCTGGCGCGGGTAGTTCCATTCATAGAGGGCCGCGGACGCGTCGATACCCTCGTAACATTGCAGCCGGATCAGCTTGCGGCCAAGCACGGCGGCGATCGCCTTCGCCGCCTCGGTCTTGCCGACACCCGCCGCGCCCTCCAGCAACAGCGGCTTGCCGAGCGCGAGCGAAAGGTAGGAGGACGTCGCGATGCCGTCGTCGGCGAGGTAGTAGGCCGCGCGCAGCGCCTTCTCCAGCGCCTCGGGGCTGTCGATACCGACGATGTTGCTGCGAACCGGCATGCCGAACCCTCAACGCCTTGGCTGCGGCCGCGCGCCGCCCTGCGCCTTGATCGCGCGCAGCACCTTCTCCGGCGTGATCGGCAGATCGTCGATCCGGACGCCCACCGCGTTGAAGATCGCATTCGCGACCGCGGGCAGCACCGGGTTGGCGCACATCTCGCCCGGTCCCTTGGCGCCGAACGGGCCATCGGGCGCGGGGCGTTCAAGCACAGCGATGTCATGCGGGCAGATGTCGCCCGGACCCGGCATCAGATATTCGACGAAGTCGCGCGGGCCGTGCACCGGCTCCGGATAGTAAGGCTCCGGCGTCTCGTAGAGCGCGTGGCTGACGCCCATCCAGGCGCCGCCGACCAGTTGCTGCTCGACCAGCCGTGGATTGAGCGCGCGGCCAAGCTCATAGGCAGAATCCATCCTGACCATGTCGACCTCGCCGGTCTCGTCGTCGACCTCGACCTCGGCGACCAGGCAGGCATGGGCGTAGCACGTCGCCGGCGACATCTCACCGGTCTCCGGGTTCACGTCGGACAGCGGCACCAGGAAGATGCCGCGGCCGGAGATCGTCTTGCCCTGCTTGAACTGTGCGGCGATCGCGACGTCCTTGGTCGAGATCGAGCGATGCGGCGCGCCCTTGACGTGGATATTGCCGCGGCCGTCGGTCTCGAGATCCGCGGCATTCACTTCCAACTCCTCGGCGGCCGCCTCCATCATCACGCCGCGTGCCTCCCGTGCGGCCGCCATCACGGCGTTGCCGACGCGATGGGTGCCGCGCGAGGCGAACGAGCCCATGCAATGCGGGCCGGTGTCGGAATCAGCGGTGTCGACATAGACGTCCTCGACCGGGACGCCGAGCGTCTCGGCGCAGATCTGCCGGGTCACCGACTTCATGCCCTGGCCGAGATCGATCGAGGACAATGCGACCGTGAACTTGCCGCTCGGGTTGGAATGCACCAGCGCCTGGCTCGGGTCGCCGCCGAGATTCATGCCGATGGGATAGTTGACTGACGCGATGCCGCGTCCGCGATGCCGGGCCATGGTCAGCGCCTCCTGGTGCCGAAGACGGAAGAGAAGCGGGTGGCGCCATGTGACGGCGCGGTCGGCCGCGGTGGCGGAGGGGACGGCGGCGACGACGGTGGCGGCGGTGGCGGCGGCTCGCGGCTCGCAGCCGGGGCGCGATCATAGGTCGTACGCTGCTGCGATGGTGCAGGCAGCGGCGCATATGTCTCACGCGGCGTCGGCGACACCGCGGCACGCGCACCGCCGCCATCCTTGCGCGACGACATTCGCTTGAAGTCCTCGCGCAGCGGCCATTTTGCCTTTTCGGCGGCAACTTGCACGCATTCGATCAGCGCGGTGTTCTTGGCCTCGCGGCGATGCGCCTTCATGTCGCCGTCGCGATAGGCATTGAGGATCCGGAACTCCATCGGGTCCATGCCGACGAGATGGGCGAGCTTGTCCATCTGGCATTCGATGGCAAAATCCATCGCCGTGACGCCGAAGCCGCGCATCGCGGTTGCCGGCGTCCGGTTGGTGAAGACGCAATAGACGTCGCCATGGACGTTCGGGATCGTGTAGGGGCCGGGCAGATGCGCGGCGCATTTTACCGCCGCATAGCTCGACAGCCGCGTATAGGCGCCGCTGTCGAAATAGGCGCGCACCTTGCGGGCAACGACGCGGCCGTCGCGCATCACGCCGTCCTTGATGTAGATGCGCTCGGCGCCGCGCGGCGGGCCATATTGCATCTCCTCTTCGCGTCCGAACACGTAGCGCACCGGGCGCCCGGTTAGCATCGCGCCGAGGATGCAGAGCGGCTCGGTCAGCGTGTCGACCTTGCCGCCGAACCCGCCGCCGACGGTGCCGCCGATGAAGTGGAAGGTGTTGGAGGGCACGTCGAGAATCTTGGCGCAGGTGTCGACCGAGAAGAACAGCGCCTGCGTCGAGGTGTAGACGATATAGCGGCCATTGGTGTCGGGCGCCGCGATCGAGCCGTTGGTCTCGGTCGGGGCGTGCTCGATCGGCGACATCTGATAGCGCTGTTCCAGCACATGATCGGCCGAAGCAAGCGCGCGGTCGGCGTCGCCGAAGCGGAGCTGCTGGCGGTCGTAGGTCTCGTGATAGGTGAAGGTGTTCTTGGGATAGACCTCATTGACCACGGGCGCGCCAGACTTCAGCGCATCCTCGACGTCGAACACCGCCGGTAGCACTTCGTAGTCGATCTTGACCTTGGCGATCGCCTCATAGGCCTCGCGCGGGCTGTCGGCGACGATGGCCACGATCGGCTCGCCCTTATAGCGCACCTTGTCGACCGCAAGCGACGGCTCGTCGTCCTTGCCGAAATTGATCAGGGAGAGCAGCGTGTTCAGATTGCGCGGCACGTCGGAAGCGCGGATCACCCGCCGCACGCCCTGCGACCGCTCGGCCTCGGAGGTGTCGATGCGGCGCAGCCGTGCGTGCGGATGCGCGCTGCGGACCACCTTCAGATGCAGCATGCCTTGAAGCTTGTGATCGTCGAAATAGGGCGAGGTGCCGGTGACATGGCCGAGCATGTCCTGGCGCTGCGTGCCCTTGCCGATTTCCTTGAGGTTATCGTCGCGCTCGTCGGCGAAGAGGTCCTTGCGCAATTCCAGCATGGCACTATTCCTTACGCGCGAGCGCGGCCGCCGGATGCGGCAGCCAGCACGGCGTTGATGATCGGCTCATAGCCGGTGCAGCGGCAGATGTTGCCGGAGATCGCCTCGACCACTTCAGCCCGGCTCGGCTGCGGGTTGCGGTCGAGCAACGCCTTCGCGGCCATCAGCATGCCCGGCGTGCAGTAGCCGCACTGCGCGGCGAAATTATCGGCGAAGGCGCGCTGCAACGGATGCAGATTGGGGCCGTCCTTGATGCCGTCGAGCGTCTCGACCGACCGGCCGGCGACCGTTTCGGCCAGCGTCAGGCAGGACAGATGCAGCTCGCCGTCGATCAGCACGCTACAGGTGCCGCAGCCGCCCTGGCCGCAGCCGAATTTCGGCGTCATGTCGCCGATCAGCTCGCGCAGTGCGACCAAAAGGTTGGTGCCACCGTCGACGAAGATCGCGACGTCGCGGCCGTTGTGTTGGAATTGAAGGGCAGTCTTGGCCATCACGATTATTCCTGACCGGACAACAGGCGGCGGAGATGCACGCCGACGATCTCGCGGCGATACCAGGCGCTGGCGAGCGCATTGTCGCCGGGCGAAGTCCCTTCCACGGCCGCCGCGGCAGCCGCGTTGATCGTGGAGCTATCGAGTGATCGGCCTTCCAATGCGCGTTCGGCGGCACGCGCGCGGATCGGGGTCGGTGCCATCGAGCCGAGCGCGACCCGGGCGCCGACGATGCGGTTGCCATTGACCGGCAGATGCACTGCGAGCGTGATGACGGCGCCGCCCTTGGGCTTGATCCGCGCGATCTTGCGATAGCGGAAGGCATCGGCGCTGCCGGGCTTGGCAAAGGAGATCGCGAGCACCAGCACGCCGGTCTGCCGGTCGCGCGATTGCAGGAACTCGTCGATCGGGATCTCGCGGCCGCCGAGGCCGCCCTGGACCGACACCATGGCATCGAGCGCGAGCATCGCAACCGTGAAGTCGCCATAGGGCACCGGCGCGAACAGATTGCCACCGACCGTTCCCATGTTGCGCACCGCCGGCCCGCCGATCGAGCGTGCAGGAGCGTGCAGGAAGCCCAGATCGCGCTCGGCCAGGATGCGCGCGAAGGTCACGCCAGCGCCGAGCGTGATGCGCGAGCCTGACGCGTCGATCCTCGCCATTGCTTGGTCGCTGGCGCGTACGACGGTCGAGATCGAGATGTCGCCCTCGTTCAGCGCCCGCATCACCAGTGTGCCGCCGCCGAGATAGCGGGCGCTACGATCCGACGACAGCGCCGCCGCCGCGTCATGGGTGTTGGTGAAGGTCTTCACCGTGACTGGCATGGTGTGCTTCCCGCTTACGCGGCCTCCTTCAGATGCCGGCGGATGGCCTCGAACCCGGCCTGGTAGATATCCTCGGCGACCATCTGCGTGATACGGTCCCGGTCTTCGGTCCGCGTCGTGAAGCGCGATTCCCAGTGCCAGAAGGTGCGGTCGCCGTCAGTGACCGGCAGCAGGCGGACATGCGCCACATAGTTGAACATCGGGAACGGCGTATCGAGCAGGCAGTAGCTGAAACTCTGTTCGAGATCGGACAGCGCTAACAGCTGCTCGCGCAGCTCGGCGCCGTCCTTCAGCTTGAACCGCCTGACGCAGCCGATCTTGTCGGACGGCTGCGCGCGCTCGATGCCGCTGCTCGCGACCGCCGGGTGCCAATGATCGTGGCCGTTGAAATCGCGCAGCACCGCCCACACCGCATCGGTCGGTGCTTCCAGGATGGTGCTTTTGACGATATGCGGCACGGCTACATCCCACCGTTTCCGATTCGAGCGGGCTTCTTCACCTCGCCCCGCTTGCGGGGAGAGGTCGGAATTTGCGCGCCGCGCAAATTCCGGGTGAGGGGGACTCTCCACGGGCCAAACCGCTGCCGTCCCCGTGGAGACTCCTCCTCACCCCAACCCTCTCCCCGCAAGCGGGGCGAGGGGGCGCAGTGTGCCTTGATCCGAGCAGTCGCGATCACGTCTTCATCCCCCGAATGCCCGTTTCAGCGCGTCGAAGCCGCCCTGAAACACGCCGCCGCCGATATTGTTGACAAGCTCGGCCTCGCGCTCCGGCGCGCAATCGAACTCGGCGGTCCATTCCAGGAAGGTCTGGTCGCCATCGGTGACCGGCGTCAGCCGCAGGGTCGCGACGTAGTTCTCGACGCCCATCGGCGATTCGAGGATCGAGTACGTGCAGAACATGTCGTAGTCGGACAGCCCGAGCAGCTTCTCGCGGATGCGATCGCCGTTGCGCAGCCGGAAATCCCTGACG
This sequence comes from Bradyrhizobium sp. SK17, assembly GCF_002831585.1. Taxonomy (GTDB): domain Bacteria; phylum Pseudomonadota; class Alphaproteobacteria; order Rhizobiales; family Xanthobacteraceae; genus Bradyrhizobium. The sequence goes on from NZ_CP025113.1 coordinate 2,862,049, forward strand.
CAGCCGATCTTGTCCGAGGGCTCGCCGCCCTCGATCCGGCTTTCCGCGATCGCGGGATGCCAGTTCGGCAGGCCGTTGAAGTCGCGTACGCGGGCCCAGACCCTGTCGTTGCGGGCGTTGACGACGGTGGAGACGTAGACTCGTGCCATGGCGCGGGCTCAGTCCTTCTTGCGTGACGGGCGTTCGGAGTGCGGTTCGCCGCCGCCCTCGGGCGCTGCGGGCTTGGCATCGCCACCGCTCTTGCGCGCGGCATCCTTGATGCCCTGCATGTCGCGGGCCTCGCGGATCAGGCCGGGCATCTTGGCGAGACTACCGCCCTCGACGCCGATATCCGACAGGATCGAGTCGATCAGCGGCGCCTGCACCCGATAACGTAGCGCCGAGTCGATCACCTCGTCGGTGGCGCTGCGGCCGGTGCCGTTGCCATGGCCGTTGCCGTTGAGGCCATCGACCTGGAGGATGCGGATGCCTTCGATCTTCTCCATCGGCTTGACGCTCTCGCGCACGATGCCCTCGATGCGATCGAGCAGCTTGCGGCGGAACAGCGAGTAGCGCGCCTGATCGGTCAGCACGTTCTCGGCCTCGTTGAGCATCCGCTGCGCTTCGGCCTCGACCGCGGCACGGACGCGCTCGGCTTCGGCCGCGATCCTTGTCTCCTCGGCCTGCTTCTCGGCCAGCAGCACCTCGACCGTCTTGCGCCGCTTGGCGATCTCGCTCTCGCGGGCGGTGACGACGCGCTCGGCCGCTTCCGTCGCGTGGATCCGGGCGTCCTCGGCCGCGGCGCGCGCCGCGGATTCCTCCAACGATTTCTGATGCAGCGCGATGGCCTTCTCCATCAGCGCGGTCTCGACGTCCTTCTCGCGATTGACCTCGAGCTTGCGCAGCTCGCGTTCGCGGCCGATCCGGGCTTCGTCGAGCCCGCGGTCGGAGGCAATCCGCGCGCGCTCGACCTCCTCGCGGGCCGCGATCTCGGCCTCTTGCAGCGACTGGTTGCGGGCGACTTCGAGTTGCTCGATCGCACGCCGTCGCGCGATCCGCGCGGCTTCCAGCGCCTGCTCGCGCGAGACGTCTGTGGTGTCGACCTCCTTGCGGGCGGTGATCTCGGCCTGCCGGACCTGCCGGTCGGCGTCGATCCGCTCGGAGCGCTTGGCGGCCAGCGCGATCACGCGCTCCTCGTCGGCGAGCTCGATGGTCTTCTTCTGGTCGATGTTGAGCACCTCGCGGGTCCGGGAGGAGGCGATCCGCTCGCTCTCCAGCGTCAGCTCGACATCGATCCGCTGCCGCTCGATGGCGTCGCGGCGCCTCAGCTCGGCGGCCTCGATTGCCTCGGTGCGCTCGATCTCCAGGCCACGGGTCTCGCGCTCGGCGCGGATGCGTTGCGCGGCGACCGACTTCTCCTGCGAGATACGCGCGGCCTCGATCGCCTCGCGCGAGGCGATGTCGGCTTCCTCGATCGCGCGGGTGCGCGCAATCTCAAGCGCCCGGACGTTCTCCTCCTGGGCGATCCGTGACGCCTCGGTGGCTTCGCGTGCACTGATGCCGGCGATCTCGACCGCCTGGTTGCGCTCGATCTCCAGCTTGCGCGTGGTGTGGTCGGCGGCGATGCGCTCGGCGGCCAGCGTCTTTTCTCTGATGATGCGGGCGGTCTCCACCGCCTTCTGCGCCTCGATCTCCGCTTCCTGGATGGTGCGTACTTGCTGGATCTCCAGCGCGCGGGTGCGCTCGTCGGACGAGATGCGTTCCACATTGACCGTCATGGTCTGGGCAATCCGCGCTTTCTCGGTCGCCTCGCGGGCCGCGATCTCGGCCTCGTCAACCGCGCGGGTGCGCTCGATCTCGCGACGGCGGGTCTCCTCCTCATTGGCGATGCGAGCATCGGTGACGACGCGGTCCTGCTGGATGCGGGCCTTCTCGATCGCTTCACGCGCGGCGATCTCGGCCTCCTCGACCGTGCGCATCCGCTCGATCTCGCGCTGGCGCACCTCGCGCTCGGAGGCGATGCGGGTGGTGTCGACCGAGCGCTGGTTGGCGATCCGGACCTTCTCGATCTCCTCGCGGGCCAGGAGCTCCTTCTCCTCGACCGCGCGGGTACGCTCGATCTCCTTGTGCCGGGTCTCGCGTTCGGAGGCGATGCGGGCTTCGGTGATCGCCTGCTCGTTGGCGATGCGCGACTTCTCGATCGCTTCCCGCGCCAGGATCTGGGCTTGCTCGGCCTCGGTTTCGCGTAGCGCGCGCTCGCGGGCCACCTCGGTGCGCTGCAAAGCGCGGCGCATCTCGATGTCGCGCTCCTGTTCAAGGCGGGCGGTTTCGCTTTCGCGCTCGATCTCCAGCGCCTGACGCTCCGCCTCCAGATTGCGGGACCGGATCTTGATCATCGAGTCCTGCTCGATGTCGTTGCGGAGCTTGCGCTTGGCCTCGATGTCCTCCATCAGCCGGGTCAAGCCTTCGGCATCGAAGCGGTTCGAGGGGTTGAAATATTCGAGGTCGGTCTGGTCGAGATCGGTGATCGCGACCGACTCCAACTCCAGACCGTTCTGCGCCAGCGCTTCGGCGGCATTGGCCTTGACGCGCGCGACATAGTCGCCGCGCTGCTCGTGCATCTGCTCCATCGTCATCTCTGACGCAACCGAGCGGATCGCGGAAATGAACTTGCCTGACAGCAGGGTGTGGAGTTGCTCCGGCTCCATGGTACGGCGGCCGAGCGTCGCGGCGGCGATCGAGACGGCGTCGCGGGTCGGCTGGACCCGGACATAGAAATCGGCCTCGATGTCGACGCGCATGCGGTCGCGGGTGATCACGGCATCCTGCCGGGAACGCACGATCCCCATCGGCAGCACGTTCATGTTGACCGGCGTATAGTCGTGGATGAACGGCAGCACGAAGGCGCCGCCATTGATCACCACCCGCTCGCCCATGAAACCGGTGCGGACGAAGGAGACCTCCTTCGATGAGCGATGATACAGCCAGTTCACGACATAGACGATGATGATGATCGCGACGATTGCGACGATGAGCCAGAGGATCAATTCACCGACCAGCATCCCCGACATCTCTTCCTCCCTTGGTCACGGCGGCTCTAGCGCGCGCCGATCGCCTTGAATTTGCGAACCTGCTCCGTCAGCGCCCGCTCGACCGGCAGGCGCTCCATCGAGGAAGCGCCGTAAAAGCCGTGACAGTTGCGGGTCTTCTTCATGATGAAATCGGCGTCGGCGGGGTCCGCGATCGGACCGCCATGCGCGAGCACGATGATGTTCGAATTGACGCTGAGCGCGGCCTCCGCCCAGGCCTCGATGCGGGCGGGACAGTCGGCGAGCTTGAGCGCGGTCTGGGCGCCGATCGTGCCGCCGGTGGTGAGGCCCATATGGCAGACGATGATGTCGGCACCCGCGATCGCCATCGCGGTCGCTTCCTGCTCGCTGAACACATAGGGCGTGGTCAGCATGTCCTTATCGTTCGCTTTCGCGATCATGTCGATCTCGAGCGCGTAGGACATGCCGGTTTCTTCGAGATTGGCGCGAAAGGTGCCATCGATCAGGCCGACGGTCGGAAAATTCTGCACGCCGGCGAAGCCGAGTGCCTTGAGTTGGTCGAGGAATACGTCCATGTCGCGGAACGGGTCGGTGCCGTTGACGCCGGCGAGCACCGGCGTGCTGGTCACGACCGGCAGCACTTCGGCGGCCATCTCGATGACGATCGCGTTGGCATCGCCGTAGGGCATCAGTCCGGCCAGCGAGCCGCGGCCGGCCATGCGGTAGCGCCCGGAATTGTAGATCACGATCAGGTCGACGCCGCCGGCTTCCTCGCATTTCGCCGAAAGTCCGGTGCCGGCGCCGCCGCCGACGATCGGCTCGCCGCGTGCGATCATGGCGTGAAACTTCTTCAACAGTGCCGCGCGTTCAAACCTCGCCATGGGTCACCTCGCCACTCTGCGCCGGCCACCGGAGCGTCCGAGCAAGGGGCGGAACGCGTTGACGATGGCAGCGGTGAACTCGGGATCGTTGATGTTGCGCTTGACGCGAATGATCTCGCGGTTGCCGGTCTGGCGCACGGTGCGCTCCAGCGCGCGGAACAGCGCGGCGTCGGCATCGGGATCCCAGAACGGCTGGTCCGGCGCATCGAGCGCGGAGACGCCGCCCTCGGGCAGGAAGAAGCGCACCGGCCCATCCATCTGGTTGAGGCGTTCGCCGATCCAGCGGCCCATCCGCTCGTTCTCTTCCGGCGTGGTCCGCATCAAGGTGACCTGCGGATTATGGACGTGGAATTTGCGTTGCCGGTAACGCTCCGGGATGGTGTCAGGCGCGCCGAAGTTGACCATGTCCAGCGCGCCGACCGAGCCGACATAGGGCACACGGTTGCGGATGATGGCGCCGAAGCGATCCTCGGTGGCCGGGAACACGCCGCCCATCAGGAGGTCGCAGACTTCGGTCGTGGTGAGATCGATCACGCCGGCGAGCTGGCCGGATTCGACCAGCTTTTCCATCGAGCGGCCGCCGACGCCGGTGGCGTGGAACACGAGACACTCGAAATCCTCGCGCAGGTCGGCCGCGATCTTCTGCACGGCCGGCGTGGTGACGCCGAACATGGTGATGCCGATGGCAGGAAGACCGGCGTTCGTCTCACGCTGCTTGCCGGCCTGGTCGTCGAGCCGGGCCTTGACCATGCCGACCAGCGCATGGGCGCCGTTGCCGAGCACGGCGCGCGAGATCGAGTTGAGGCCCTGCACGTCGGTGACCGAATACATCATGGTGATGTCGGCGGGCCCGACATAGGGACCGACGTCGCCGGAGGCGACCGAGGAGATGATGAGCTTGGGCACGCCGACCGGCAGCGTACGCATGCCGGGCGCGACCAGGGAGGCGCCGCCGGAGCCGCCGGCCGAAATGATGCCGGCGACATTGCCCTGCCGGCGCAGCCACCGCTCGAACGCGTCCGCCATCGCCGTCACCGAGGCGCCGCGATCGGCGCCGAAGACGCCGGAGCCGCCGCGGCCGTGATTCAGCGCGATCTCCTGCGCGGTGACGTCGCAGCTCGCCGCCTTTCCGCTGGTCGAGACATCGACCAGTCGCGTGCGCAGGCCGCTACCCGTGATGATATCGCGGATGAAGCGCAGCTCTGCGCCCTTGGTGTCTAGCGTGCCGACTACCAGTACGACCGGTGGTCCTGACGTCCTTGTCGCCGTTGGCTCGCGTCGCTGCCGCGTGGCCTCTTCAAGCCGTGCGACGCCGGTCGACTGCGTCCGCGCTGCGGCTTCGATGCGCGCGATTGGCACCGGCTGCGACCAGCGCGTCGGCAGCACGGGATTGGAGATGTAGATGCGGACCGGTCCCTTGCGCTCCGGCTGCGGTGCGCTGGCAGCTTCCGCTTTCGCGGTAGCAGCCCCGGCGTCGGTCTCGTCCGTGCCGTGGGTACCGACGCCGAGCAGCCGCTGCTGCAACTCGCGATCGGTGGCGAGACGGGCGGAGTCGATGATGCGATTGATCCGGCCATTGACCATGATGGCGACGTTGCGCGACACCGCTGTCGCGACGCCGATGTTCTGCTCGATGACCAGAACCGAGATGTCGCCTTCGTCGCCGAGGCGCAACAGCATGTCCTCGACCTGGGCGACGATCACGGGCGCAAGCCCCTCGGTCGGCTCGTCCATGATCAGGAGTTGCGGGTTCGTCAGCAGCGCGCGCGAGATCGCCAGCATCTGCTGCTCGCCGCCGGAGAGCTGGTTGCCGCCATTGCTCTTGCGCTCGGCGAGCCGCGGGAAGGTGTCGTAGATGCGCTCGATGGTCCAGGCGCCACGGCGCAGGCCGCCGGCGAGCGCAAGGTGTTCGTCGACGGTCAGCGAGCGCCACAGGCGCCGGCCCTGCGGCACGTAGCCGACACCGAGCCGGGCAATCCGCGCCGGATTGAGCTTTGTGACCTCCTCGCCGCGGATCCGGATCGAACCGCTGTTGGCGCGGACCAGGCCCATGATCGCCTTGCACAACGTGGTCTTGCCCATGCCGTTGCGGCCGACCACCGAGAACACCCCGGTGTCGAGCGTGAGATCGACGCCCTGTAGCGCATGTGAATGGCCGTAATAGACGTCGAGGCCTTTCACTTCGAGCGCGGGCGCAGCGCGGCGGTCATTCATGACCGCCTCCAAGATAAAGCTCCTGCACTTCGGGATCGGATTCGATCTCGCGCGGCAGGCCTTCCTTGAAGATGCGGCCATTGTGCATCATCGTCACGCTCTCGACGACGCGCAGCGCGACGTCCATGTCGTGCTCGATGATGATGTAGCCGATATGCGCCGGCAGCGAGGTCAGGATCTCGATCAGCTCGCGCCTCTCGGTCGGGGACAGTCCGGCGGCCGGCTCGTCGAACAGGATGAAGCGCGGCGCGCCGGCCAGCGCCAACGCGATCTCGAGCTGGCGCTGCTGGCCATGCGCGAGCTCGGCGACGCGCTGGTCCTTGACGCCGGTGAGGTGCACGGCCTGCACCAGCGTCTCGGTTGCGTGCATCAGCGCGTCGTTCTGTCCGGGGCGCAGGAACGAGAAGCGGCCGCGCGAAACGCCGCGGCAGGCGAGGTAGACGTTGTCTTGCACCGTGAGGCCGGGGAACAGCGCCGAGATCTGGTAGGTGCGGCGCAAGCCCCGGCGGATGCGCTCATAGGGCGGGAACTGGGTGATGTCCTCGCCGAAGAAGCGGATCGTGCCGGAGGAGGGCGGGAAATCGCCGGTGATGCAGTTGAACAGCGTGGTCTTGCCGGCGCCGTTCGAGCCGAGCACGGCGCGTCGTTCGCCGGGACGCACCGTGATGGTGACGTCGGTCAGCGCCGCCAGCGCGCCGAACAGCCGCGTCACGCCGCGCAGCTCCAGTGCTGCGCCGGCGCCGACCGCGGACAGTCGCTGCGCGACGCTATCCATGGCGGCCTCCGCCCGGACGTTGCGTCGAGGTCGTATTGCGGCGCCGCCAGCGCTCCCACAGCCCGATTACGCCGTCGGACGACCAGAACACGATGGCGAGGAAGCCGAGCCCGATCAGCAGCCGGAAGCGGTTGCCGTCGAGCCCGAGCTTGATCAGCACGTCGAGCGCGAAGGTGCGCAGCAGCACGAAGATCAGCGCGCCGATGAACGGGCCGATCGGCCGCGTGATGCCGCCGACCACGGCGATGATCAGGACATCGATGCAGGCGCCGACGCTGACCGAGCCGGGCGAGATCTGGCGGTAGTTCCAAACCTGCAGCACGCCGCCGAGCGCGGCGATGAAGGCCGCGAAGGCGTAGGCCGCGATGCGGTGGGCATTGGGGTTGAAGCCGAGTGCCGCCATGCGCCGCGAATTGTCGCGCACGCCTTGCAGCGCGAGGCCGAACGGCGCCCGCGAGACATACTGAACGGCGAAGTAGCAGATCGCGGCGACGCCGAGCGTCACATAGTAGAAGGCGATATCGGAGCGCCAGTCGACGCCCCAGAAATGCGGCGTCGCGACGGTGTTGAGGCCGGTATGGCCGTTGAAGATCGCCCAGTTCTGATTGGTGAAATAGTAGAACGCGGCGCCGATCGCCAGCGTGATCATGATGGTGTAGATGCCCTCGGTGCGCACCGCGAGCGCGCCGCCGAGCGTGCCGAACAGCGTCCCCAGCGCCAGTGCCATCGGCGTTGCCAGCCACCACGGCCAGCCGAGGCTGATATTGGTGCTGCCGCTGACGCCGAACACCGCGACCATGTAGCCGGCGAAGCCCGCGATGGTGAGCTGCATCAGGCTGACCATGCCGCCATAGCCGGCGAGGAACATCAGGCTCAATGCGATGATGCCGAGGATCAGCGTGGTGGCGAATATCTCGATCAGGAAGAAGCCGTTGGCGATCAGCGGCATGATCACGAGGATCAGCGCGACCAGCCAGGCCGCCGGGTTCTGGAATTCCGGCCAGGCGCCGATCAGCGCGCGGCGGGTCGCGTTGGCGGATCGGTCGGGACGAAGCTGGGTGCTCTGCAGCAACGACATCTCATCGCCTCGCGAGCAGGCCCTGCGGCCGCAGCGCCAGCACCAGCACCATGATCAGGAAGGTGACGACGATGGCGTAGGTCGGGATGTAGACCGAGCCGAGCTGCTCGGCGAGCCCGATGATCACGGCGCCGAGCGCGGCCCCCGGTATCGAGCCCATGCCGCCAACGATCACGACCACCAGCGAGGCCAGCAGGAAGCGCGTGTCCTCGCCCGGCGACAGCGACTGGAAGGTGCCGCCGACGACGCCGGCGATGCCGGCAAGCCCCGCGCCGAGCGCGAACACCAGCACGAACACCAGCTGGATCCGTACCCCGGTCGCAGCGAGAATGTCGCGGTCATCGACGCCGGCGCGCACGATCATGCCGATCCGGGTGCGGTTAAGCGCCAGCCACATCGCGATCCCGATCATCACTGACGCGGCGAGGATAACGAGCCGCACCAGCGGATATTGCAGATAGACCGGCTCGCCGGAGGATTTGATCGCGGTCAGCAGCGGCAGCTGCACCGGGCCGATCAGCCAGCTCGGGGTCTGAACCTGGTAGAAGTCGCCGCCGAACACCCACAGCATCAGGTCGGCGAACACGATCGAGAGCCCGATCGTGACCATGGTCTGCCTGAGGTCCTGCCCCTCCATGCGGCGGAACACGGCGAGTTGCAGGATCACCCCGACGAGCGCCACCGCGATGAAGGCGACGATGAAGGACAGGATCCAGGACCCGGTCCAGGTGCTGACGGCATAGCCGACATAGCCGCCGAACAGATAGAGCGAGCCGTGCGCGAGGTTGACGTTGCGCATCAGGCCGAAGATCAGCGTGAAGCCGCTCGCCACCAGGAAATACAGCCCGCCCAGCGTGATGCCGTTCAGCACGGCGTTGAGGAACACGCGCTTGCGGCCAACAGCGGCTTCAAGTCCCGGCGGCCAGATCGCGAACACCAGCCACGCGAGCACCGCGACCGCGATGATCACGATCAGCGCCCAGGCCGGATGGCGTTCGATGAACCTGGCCATCTCCGTCGCGTTTCCCTCTGACGTCGCGACCGTCTGTCGGGTCGCGTGCCGCGCATCCTACCGAGGGCGAAAGCTTCGGATTTGATCGAGAGTATCTTTTATCGCGGCTCCATCGTTGCGCGGAACTCGTTCACGGCCGCAACACCTTGGCGGCGCGGCGATAGTCGGTCGGGGCCATCCCGACATTGGCGGCGAAGAAGCGGGTGAAGCCGCTCTGCGACGAGAAGCCGAGATCGAAGCCGATATCGGCGATCGGGGATTCGGTCGCCACCAGCGCGTCGAGCGCCTGCTCCATGATCAGCGTGTTCATGTAGAGGTGAGGGGTGACGCCGGTTTGGGTGCGGAACAGCCGGTAGAAGTGCGGCCGCGACAGCCCGGCCTCGCGTGCGATCGCATCGAGCTCGATCTCGGCGCCGGGGCTTTCCGACATCAGCCGGATCGACTTGCGGACCCGAAAATCGGTTACCGCGGCGGCCGTTGGCGCACTCCCGGCGGTCTGCCAGCTCTCCTCGTAGCAGGAATCGATCAGTTGCCGGAGCTCGCAATCGAGGCTGCGCAGCGACGGCGCACCGCACACCAGCGCTGCGGTGCGGCGGATCAGCCGGTCGAGTGCCTCGGTGCGCGGAAAGAAGGTGCGGCCGAACCGCATCCCCTGCGCATTCGCCGTCGGCGTGAACCATTCGGCGTTGACATAGAGCACGAAGAAGATCGCGCCATGGTCCATGTCGGTCGGCAGAAAATTATGCGGTTCCCACGGGTTGACCGCAACCACGGTGTCGTCCTTGAGCAGCAGGCGCTGATCGGAGACGTCGATCTGCGCCGGCGTCCCGCCGACATGAAAGATCAAGTGACCTTCGCGGTGCGCGTGCACGTTGAAGGGACGGTTCAACTGATAGACCGTCGCGCGACCAAACCGGCCGTGGAAGACGGCAAGCGCCCTGCTCATGCCTCCCCTCCCGCGGGATGTTCTTGTCTTTTCGACAAGCGTTCATCATCCGCCCGCGGAAAGCAAGGGCGAGCAGGGCCGTTGATGCAACCGCGCATCATGCCGCGGCCACTTTGCCTGCACTGCAACAAATACGTCAGTACTTCTTGCACTCCGGGACCGTGCGGCTCGGCAGGCCGATCTTGGCGAAAACCGCCGGATCGTAACCCAGCGTCTGGTTGACGTTCGGGATCACCTTCACGACCTTGCTGAACAGCGCTCCCTTGCCGTCATCAACCACTTCAGTGACGAAGTTGGTGCCGATCGCCTGGCGGTTGGCGTCGAGCTTGATCTTGCCGTTCGGCGCGTCGATCTCGATCTTCGCCAGCGCATCCTTGAGCTTGGCCTGGTTGTTGGAGAGATCGCCATTGACCTGACGCAGCGCCAGGATCAGGGCCATCGTCGAGTCGTAATAGTTGGTGGCGAGCAGCGACGGGCTCGGGAAGCGCTTGGCCGGCGGGAAGGCGTCCTGGTAGGCTTTGACGAATTTCTGCCAGCCCGGATCTTCCCAGGTATCGGCCTGACCGCTCGCGGCGATGGTGCCGACCAGCGCGTTCTTGGCGCTGCCCTTCGACGACAGGATGGTCTGGTCGATCATGATCGAGCCGCCCATCAGATGCGCCTTGCCGCCCGCCTGCTGATACTGGTTGAGGAAGTTGACGGCGTCGGCGCCGCCGAGGCCGAGATAGATCGCATCGACATCGTCGGGGAGGGCTGCGATGACGGAGGCGAAGTCCTTGGTGCCAAGCGGCACCCATTGCCGGCTCGTGACCTGGCCGCCGGCGCCGCAGAATTCGAGCACCAGGCCGAACACCTGGGTGTAGATGAAGGAATAGTCCTCGCCGACGGTCGCGATCTTGCGATAACCCTTGGTCTCATAGGCGTATTTGCCGAGGCCGACCTGCCACTGGGCGCCGTCCATGTTGTAGCGGAAGAAGTTCGGCGCCGGATCGACATAGGTTGCTTCCTGCGCACCGGAGGCGGCGTTGACGAAGGTCAGCTCGGGCTTGGTTTTCGCAAAGTTCTTCACCGCGATGCCTTCGTCGCCGGACAGCGGCGACAGCAGGATCTGCACCTTGTCCTGCTCGATCAGCTTGCGTACCGCGCGCACCGCGGAGTCCGGCGTCGCGTCGGTCGAGGCGACCACGAACTCGAGTTCCTTGTCGCCGATCTTCTTGCCGAGCACATTGAGTGCCGTCTGGAAGCCGCGCATGCCGTCCTCGCCGAGCACGGTGTAGGTGCCCTCGAGCGTCGCGGTGACACCGACCTTGATCTTCTCCTGGGCGAACGCCGTGCCTGATAGCAACAGGCTGCTCAACGCAATCAGTCCCAAACTGCCTTTCAACATCGTTCTCCTCCCTCTGTGTTGTCACCGGCGTCCACGCGGCACGAAGGCTGATGGGCGTCCGGTTGTTGCCGGCAAAGCTAGCCGAAGGCAGGCGCGGCGCGGATGTCGTCGCCGCGGGAGTGCTTAACGGGCAGTCTCATTTTGATTGTTGCGCCGCAGCGCGGTTCGCGGCGCAATGTCGCGGAGACTTCTCAGTGCCGTCACCCGCGAAAAGTATCCGCGGGCGATGACACGTGCGTGGGACGAGACTTCTTCCCCGCGTCGTCCCGGCGCAGGCCGGGACCCATACGCCGCAGCAGACGTTGTCGGCGAGACTCGTCGTTCCGGCATCGCGCAACAATTTTCATTTGGGGTAATGGGTCCCGGCCTTCGCCGGGACGACGGTGAATGTGAGGCACGGCCGGTGAATCACAACTTCGCATTCTCGCGACATGATTTGCCCGAGGTTTGCTTCTTGTCTCGCCCTCATCTCGAAGAGGGCACAGGGAAAGCCGGGTGCCGATCGCACCCATGGGCCCCGTGCAAAAGGTAGAAAGCACGGGGGTAGGACCACAGGTGTAACCGGAAACAACCCGGCTTTCCCTGCGCGATGGGTTACGGCTTACTTCGTGCTCTCCCCGGCGAGACTTGGCTTGTTTGTCACCGTCTTCGCAACGCGCACCGCGCAATCGGAAAAGACACCTGCCACTTGGGCGTCAGGACCACACGACTTCACCGTCCGCTTCACGCGCACTCGTCAGTCGCGCATTCGGCGTCCACCGCATCTCGACCCGCGTTCGTGACGACCGCGAAGCGCCCCTCGATCGGGTGAGACGGCAGCATTAGACAACTGAGTTGGGGGCCGCGTCAAGAGGAAATTCGGAAAAAGCGAATAGTGGTCGAGAGAGGTCTCGCTCTCCCAGAACTTCCGCCAGATCATGCCGCTCCGCTTGCGGCAAGAGGATCGTAGTCGCGGCTCTTGAACATCGTGTGCAATTGCCGCCGCCGGATGCCCAGATTGCCTCCATCGAAGATCGGCAGCGCGAGCGCGTCCTGGAGCAAGCTGCCGAATGGCGTCTCATGATCGTAGCTGTCGATCCCGACCACCCGCATCAGATCGGTGATGACGCGTACGGCGGCCTCGGAGCCGAAGATCTTGGCTTGCACTGAAAGCTCCTCTGCGGCCGGCGATTGGGTGTCGAGGGCATGGCAGGCGCGCCAGCTGAGATAACGCGCGGCTTCGATCGTGGTCTTGGCATCGGCGAGCGCGTATCCGACCGCTTGATGCTCGATGATGGGGCGAACGCCGCCGCGCTTTTCGGTACGAGCAAAATCCAGCGCGAATGCGAAGGCAGCGCGCATCAGCGCGACGCCGAAGATTCCGACCAGTGCCGCGGTGCCGGTGAACGCCGCTGCGGTCAGCGCCAGGCCGGCACCCTGCTGTCCGAGCAGATTGTGGTGCGGCGCCTGCACGTTCTGGAAGCCAAATTGCGGTACGAGATGGGCGCGATGACCGATGCTGTCGATCGCGCGTTCGAACACGAGGCCGCTCACCGGACCTTGCACGGCAATGATCGAGATCGCCGCATCGGACGCGGCTGCCGGATCGGTCCGGCATACGATGGTCAGAAGATCGGCGCCATCCCTATTCCAGCCTGTCGCCGAGGACACCCATTTCTTGCGACCGTTGATCACCCAATTGTCGCCCTCCCGCCGCGCGGTGGTGCGGACGCCTTCACCGGGCGGCGGCGCGGCGGCGTTGGCGCTGCCTCCCGGTTCGCTGGAGCAGAAGGCGGCGAGCGGCGCGCCATTGGTCTTCAGGAACGGCGCAAGCAGCCGCTGACACTGCGCCGGCGTGCCACCGAGCAGCAGCGGCAGCAGGCCGAGCACGCTGCCGAGCATGGTGAGGGTCACACTCGGATTCACGCTATAGAATTCCTCGGCCAGGATCGCCATGTCGACCATGCCGGCGTTGTCGCCGCCCGCCGGCGCCGGAATGCACTTGCGCAAATAGCCGGCCGCGACCATCGCCTCATAAGTCGGCTTGGTCGCGAGAAAGCGCTGCTCGGGCGTCGGCAGCTGTTCGGCGGCCCTGGCATCGGCCAGCACCTCCCTGGCAAACTTGCGAGAGTCGAGTTGCAGTTCGCGCTGCTGTGCGGTGAGCGTGAAATCGATCGCCATGTCAATGCCCTCTGTGTCGGCCGTTGGGGCAAATGGCTATCCCGATGTGGTCGGGAAATCTTGGACAGCAGCGCCAGATTTCTTGGCGCAGAGTGAACCGGAGCGGCCGTCGGACACGGACGGGCCGCGGCCTTGCACTCGATCTTCCAGCCGCCTGGCTTGTTGTCGGGATCGGCCGAGACAAGGTTTGCAACGATGGGGCGAACGACACTGCCGGGGTGTTGACGAGGAAGTGAGTGTTCCCAAGGCTCAAGTCGCCGTTATGATTTGGGCATAATCATTGGTAGCTGTTGCTCAAAGCATAAACCAAAAAGAGAGCGTCAAGTTCTTAACCTCGAGGGGAACGCAGACGTGGCACTCGACGACAATTTCCAGCCGACGCGCAGGGACGCCTTGATCGGCGGCCTGGCGTCTGGCGCGTTCGCGATCGCGGGGCCAGCCTTCGCACAGGCCGCCGACGGGCTCGCTGCGGCGATCAGCCTTGCGCCTCCGCGCGACGACAGCGTGGTGCAGACCTTTCATGGCATCAACATTCCCGATCCCTATCGGCCGCTTGAGGATACCGCCCGGGCCGAGGTGAAAACCTGGATCGAAGGCCAGAACGCGCGCACGCGCAGCATGATCGACGCGCTGCCGGTCCGACAGCGGTTGCAGGACTTCATGAACGCGGCGCTGGACTATCCCAGGACCACGATCCCGGGCCAGTATGGCCGGCGCTACTTCAGTTTCTTCTCTGATGGCCTCGTCAACCAACGCAGTGTCGGATTTCAGGAGTACCTGGCCGGCCCGCGCAAGACGCTGATCGACGCCGGCGCGCTGTCGTCGGATGGAACGGTTGCGATCTTGTCGTTCTTCCCCGATCGGGTCGGCAGCAAGGTCGCCTATCTGCTGTCCGAAGCCGGTAGCGATCGGGAGACGCTGCATGTCCGTGACGTCGAGACCGGCCAGGACCTGCCGGACGTGCTCGCATGGTGCAAGCACACGACCGTCGCTTGGGCCCGCGACGGACGCAGCTTCTACTATTCCCGCTATCCGGGCGACACAGAGCCTGCCGATTGGTACCGCCGCAGCCAGATCGTGTGCCAGCACCGGATCGGCGAGCCCCAGTCGGCAGATCGAGTGATCTTTCGGCAGTCGGCGCGTCACGATTACTATTGTCAGGTGATGGCATCGCCTGAAGCCGATCTCTTGAAGATCGTGGTGAGCATCGGAACGTCTGAAAAGGCGGGTTACTACGTCGCTCCCCTTCACGACGCATCTGACATCACGGAGATATTCCCGATCGGGATAGCCGGCTTCTACCCGATCGCCAATGTCGGAGCGACGCATTACGCGATCACGAATCTCGACGCGCCGAACTTTCGACTGGTGCGGATCGATCAGGCCGACCCGAAGCCGGACCGGTGGCATACCGTGATCGCCGAAAGCGATGCGGCGCTGAACGCCGCGGCGGTGTTCGACAGCAAGCTGGTGGTCAAGCACTATCGAGATGTCAACCAGCGGGTGGCGATCCACGATCTCAACGGACAGCACCTCTCGACGATCGATCTCGGCGGCCTCGAGAGCGTCGCGTTCGGGCGCTATTTCAGGGGCGACGACCATCTGCTGCTCGAGGTGAACGACTACAAGCGGGCCAGCCGCATCGAATGGCTGGATCTGGAGAGCGGCAAGCCGTCGTTGTTTCGCGCTTCGGCCGCCAGGCACAGCCTCGCCGATGTCGTCGTCGACCAGGTCTTCGTGACCAGCAAGGACGGCACGCGGGTTCCGATGACATTGATCTATCGGCCCGGGATTGCGCGCGACGGCAACAATCGCACGCTGCTCACCGCCTATGGCGGCTTCGGATACGCGTTGTGGCCCTATTACAGCGACAGGATTGCCGCCTGGGTCCGGATGGGCGGCGTCTATGCCCTTGCCTCCATTCGGGGCGGCGGCGAATACGGCCAGCCGTGGCATGACGGCGGGCGGCGAACCCACA
Organism: Bradyrhizobium sp. SK17; assembly: GCF_002831585.1. Lineage (GTDB taxonomy): Bacteria > Pseudomonadota > Alphaproteobacteria > Rhizobiales > Xanthobacteraceae > Bradyrhizobium. The sequence goes on from NZ_CP025113.1 coordinate 2,877,509, forward strand.
AGCAGTCCTCCTACGACGATTTCATCGCCTCGGCGGAATGGCTGATCGGCAACGGCTACACCCGAACCGAGAGGCTCGGCATCAACGGCGCCAGCAATGGCGGGCTGCTGGTGCTTGCGACCATGTTGCAGCGACCCGACCTGTTCGGCGCAGTCGTCTCGGCCGTTCCCGTGACTGACATGCTGCGTTTCCCGAAATTCACCTTCGGCATCAACTGGATTCCGGAGTACGGAGACGCTGAAAGCAATGAGACGGATTTCAAGACGCTGCTCGCCTATTCACCACTTCACAATATCCGCAAGGACGTGAAGTATCCGCCGCTTCTGGTTCTCACTGCCGACAATGATGACCGGGTAGCGCCGGCCCATTCCTACAAATTCGTGGCGACGCTGAATGCCCTCTCTCCGGAGAGTGTCGTATATCTTGGCGTCGAGCGCCGCGCCGGCCACGGCGAGGGCAATGCATTGAGCAAATCGATCAACCGCGACTGCGATACGCTCGCGTTTCTTTGCGACAAGCTCGGTGGTCCGATGCAGGAATTGCCCAAGCTCGCGCCGGCCTGATCGCAGCGGAGCCGCCAAACCTGCCGGAATTGCCCGCGTTGGAGGTGTCGAATGGTCGACACCATTCATCTTGCGAACGGCATGCGGCGCCATGGGGGCCGCCATGCGTCGTCACCTTGAGCTTGCCGAAGCGAAGTTGCGCGAGCGTGCGCATCGATCCAGATCTTGAGGGGATGAGGCGGGAGTCCGAGCCATCGCGATTTCCGGTCTTCGCGGCGTCCGCCGGACTGGCTGGCCGCGTCGTGCGTCAGCTCAAGGCGGTTCGGCGAAACTCGCGGGGGGCCAAGCCATTGTGGCGCTTGAACAGGCGGTTGAAATGCGAGATGTCGCGGAAGCCCGCCGCAAAGGCGATCTCGGCGATGGTCCTGTGGGCGGAGTTGCGATCGAGCAGCGCACGCGTGCATACGGCAATCCGCTCCGCGTTGACGTGCTCGCCCACCGAGCGGCCGGTGGTCGCAAACAGGCGGTGCACGTAACGCTCGGAGCAGTGGAATTGCGTGGCGAGCGCGAGCGCGCCGAGATCGGGGTCGTCGCTGCGGCGGGCGATATGATCTAGCATCATCGACAGCAGCACGGGCGTATGCACGCGCTCCGCCGGCATGTCGGTGAGGATGTCCGGCGCGTGCGCGATCAGCTCGGCGATGTGCGTGCCGATCATCGTCGAGGTCGTTGCGCGCTGGCGGCCATTGAGGCAGAGCTCGGCGTAGCTCGCCAGCGTCCGGGACAGCGTGCGGCCGGTTTCGGTCGCCGACAGGCCGAGGCGCGGTCGATCGAACAGCGCATCAGGCAACAGGCGTCGCGGCACGGCGAAGCAGAACAGTCTGAAATCGCGGCGATGGGCGATCTCGAACGGCTGGGTCGTATCCGCAACCGCAAGGTCGCCGGGTGCGCAGATCTGCTCGTGGCCGCGCTGCGAGGTCCGTCCCAGGCCTTCAAGCTGGAGATTGACAAAGCAGAGATCGTCGGTGCTTGCGGCGATGTGCGACGGGAGCCGGACCACGGTGTGTCCGCTCGCAGTGACCTGGGAGATCTGAACCGGAGCGGCATCGACCTTGGAGATCGCGCCTGCAAAGGACTCCCCGGCGATCCGGCGCGGCTCCAGCCGCACGAAAGCAGCCGCGAGGTCGTCGGCCCAACTTCCGAAAGGCTGGTCCGGACGGGCCGGCCTGGTCGACCATTCCATGAGCGCCTCGAATAGATTGCCACTGCGAAGGGCCCGGCGCCCGAACGATACCGCCGGCAAAACCAGCGGTCAAATTCGGTTCAGGGGATCGACCAGGCGGCGACTGGCCGGGCCGGTCTCATTAATCCGGATGAGCGGCGATCTTGCGAAGATCAGGTGCGGACGTGGGGGCGGACGGCCCGAATTCAGGTCTGATCGTCATGTCTCCCGTTATGCTTTCGTCGTCGGCCCGAGATGCAGCTCCATGATCTGCTGCGGTGTCTCGCGGACCTCGATCGTCTGCCCGTCGCCGCCGACGAAGGCGAGCACGGTGCGCTCGCCGTCGCGCAGCATCGAGCCGACCAGCGCGATGTTGATGTGAATGGCCTGCCCGTTGTCGAACCGCGTGCACTCGATCCAGAAACGCATGGTGTCTCCTTCGATGTCCGGGTTCGACCCGGGCAGGGTTTTTCAAGGCGCGATGACGTTCGGGTGAACGTCATCGCGCCTTGGCTTTTCATAGGAGCATGATCTTTCCGGAAAACCGCTTCACATTTTTCCGGATCATGTTCTAGGCCAGCTCGCGCAACTCGCGGGCCGCGGCGACCATGTTGACGAGGGCCGGGCGGACCTCATCCCATTTGCGGGTCTTCAGGCCGCAATCCGGATTGATCCAGAGCTGGCCGTCGGTCAGGCGCTCCCGTGCCAGCTTGAGCAGCTCGGTCATCTCGGTCACCTCGGGCACCCGCGGCGAGTGGATGTCGTAGACGCCGGGACCGATCTCGTTCGGATAGCGATAGTTCCGGAACGCATCCAGCAACTCCATCTTCGAGCGCGAGGTCTCGATCGAGATCACGTCGGCATCCATCGCGCCGATCGCGTCGATGATGTCGTTGAACTCGGAGTAGCACATATGGGTGTGGATCTGGGTCTCGTCGCGGACGCCGGACGAGCAGATGCGGAAGCACTCCACCGCCCAGTCGAGATAGGTTGTCCACTCCGAGCGACGCAGTGGCAGGCCTTCGCGCAGCGCCGCCTCGTCGATCTGGATCATGCCGGCGCCGGCCGTCTCGAGGTCGGTGACCTCGTCGCGGATCGCCAGCGCGATCTGCCGGCAGGCCTCGCTGCGCGGGATGTCGTCGCGGACGAACGACCAGTTCAGGATGGTGACCGGCCCGGTCAGCATCGCCTTCATCGGCCGCTTGGTCAGCGACTGCGCATACTGCCACCACTCGACCGTCATTGGCTTCGGACGCGACACATCGCCGAACAGGATCGGCGGCCGGACATAGCGCGAGCCGTAGGACTGCACCCAGGCGTGCTCGGTGAACACGAAGCCGGCGAGCTGCTCGCCGAAATACTGCACCATGTCGTTGCGCTCGAACTCGCCATGCACCAGCACGTCGAGGCCGATGGTTTCCTGCCAGCGCACGGTCTCGGCGGTCTGCTCCCGCAGGAAGGTCTTGTAGTTGGCGTCGCTCAAGCTGCCCTTGGCATGCGCGGCGCGGGCCTTGCGGATCTCCGGCGTCTGCGGGAACGAGCCGATGGTGGTGGTCGGGAACGCGGGCAGGTTGAAGCGGGCATGCTGAACGTCGGCCCGTTCTTCGAACGGGCTGGCGCGGCAGCGCATCGCGGCGTCGACGGCAGCAAGGCGGCTCGCCACCTTCGGATCGTGAATCCGCGGCGAGGTCTTGCGCGCGGCGGCGGCTGCATCGGAGGCCTTCAGCGCATCCGCGATCGACGCGCGGCCGGCGGCAAGCGCGGTCCCGAGCGCGGCCAGTTCCTCGATCTTCTGCACCGAAAAGGCGAGCCAGCTCTTCACCTCGGCATCGAGCTTGGCTTCGAGTGCGAGATCGATCGGCACATGCAGCATCGAGCAGGAGGGTGCGATCTGCACCCGGTCCTTGCCGAGCTTGGCGACCACAGGTTCGAGCCGGTCGAGCAGCTTGCTCAGATCGGCGCGCCAGATGTTGCGGCCGTCGAGCACTCCGAGCGAGACGACGCGGTCGGCCGGTAGCCGGGCAAGATCGTCGAGTTGCTCCGGCGCGCGGACCAGATCGAAATGCAGGCCGGCGACCGGAAGCGCGAAGGCCGTGTCGCGGTTCGCGCCGAGGCTGCCGAAATAGCTCGCCAGCATGATCTTGACCTGCGGTACCGCCTTGGCGATCTCGGCATAGGCGTGGCGCAGCGCATTGCGCGCGGCATCGTCGAGATCGAGCACCAGGCAAGGCTCGTCGATCTGCACCCAATCGGCGCCGCGCTTGGCGAGCTCGCGCAGCACCTCGATGTAAACCGGCAGCAGCCGGTCGAGCAGCGACAGCGGCTCGAAGCTGACGTCCTTGCTTTTGGCGAGCTTGAGGAAGGTGACCGGACCGACCAGCACCGGGCGGGTCTGGTAGCCAAGCGCCTTGGCTTCCTCATATTCCTCGATCGGCTTGCGCGAGGCGAGGGTGAACTGCTGATCCTTCGACAGCTCAGGCACCATGTAGTGATAGTTGGTGTCGAACCATTTGGTCATTTCCTGCGCCGGTACGCCATGACCGTGGCCGTGATGGGCGTGGCCGCACGACGCGTCGTGTGTGTCGCCCTGCGCGCCGCGCGCCATCGCGAAGTAGGTGGCAAGCGGTACTGGACCGCCGCTCCAGCCATAGATCGCGGGAATCGCGCCGACCATCACCGAGGTGTCGAGTACCTGGTCGTAGAACGAGAAATCGTTCGACGGGATCACCGAGACGCCGAGCTTCTTCTGGCGCGCCCAATTGGCGGCGCGCAATCCGATACCGGTGTCGATCAACGCCTGCTGGCTTGACGCGCCGGACCAGAAGCTTTCGAGCGCGAGCTTGAGTTCGCGCCGCGGACCGATCCGCGGCGTGCCGAGTGTGGTAACCGGAAGAGAGGAGAGATTGGTAGACATTGGCTTAACCCCAAACAGTTGGGGGCAAAGGCCGTAGTGACACGTCTGGACTCCGCACGTGCCAAGGCGCTAGCGGGTCGCAACCGCACCACCGGGACACCCCGCCCGAGGACGTGTATGTTGTCGGGGCAGGTCTCCTGGCTCGCGGGTCGTCGCTCTTGTCCTGCCTTCCCGAAGCTCGCGCCTCAGTGGCTTTGGATGGACAACAGCTCGCCGCTTACAGTTGCGGGGGCAGCGCCGGCATCACACCGGCTTCCCTCTTAGCTCCAGGTCAATCGGGACCTGGAGAACCTCGACGAGCCTGATTAGCGGCTATCGGCTGGTGACGTCAACCTTGCCGCGGTCATCCCGCGGCGCGATCGATCTAAGCCATGGTCCGGATTGGACATTCGTGACTGGCCGCGTGCCGTGCCGAGATAATCCTGTCGTGAAGTTGCCGCGGTCTGACATAATATCTTCATGCCGGCACGAGCGACGCAGGCATTCTGGAACCATTCCTGTCGTGGATGGATGAGAGAGTCGGAAATGAGCGCAGCAGTCGCGCGAGCTTGATCGGCCGATATGACAACAGATCCTGCCACCATGGTCATGCTCGCCGCGCAGCTTGATGATCCACAGGCCGGCTGGAGCGTCGGCACGTTCGGCGCCATCGCCGAGTTCACGCGCGAGCCCGACGAACCCGTGCGGATGACACGGGCCGGCGACGGGATCACTGCCGTGACTGACAAGGGCGCGATCAGGATCGTTGCTCACGCCGGCCTGCGTCTGATCGCGTCGGAATCGCCGACCACGGATAGCTGGATGCATCGCGTCGCGCTCTGCCTTCCACAACATGGATGCGCCATGGGTGGGAGGACAGAATTGACCGAAGTCGGCCCGGATCGCGACGCGTTGCGCAGCCGGGATCGCAACAGCGTGCTGTTCGACCTCGGCCTGGGCGTACTGCATATCGATGCCTGCGTACGGCTCGACGACGAGGACACCGTCCGCGCCCTCCGGAGCCGTGTTGGCAAATCGCTGTTCGCGCCGGGCAACGATGCGATGGGGATCATCCTCGGCGCCAATCCGCATCGCGTTTTCACCAGCCGTATCGGACGGGTCGAGGTGTTTCAACCGATCCCGCCCCCGGGCGGCAGGAGTCCGGACGGTCCGCACACCCATGTTCTGCCCAAACTGCTGGCGCATGGCCGCACGCATGCTGCGACCGAGCCGTTGCCCGATGGCTGGATCCCTTGCGCGCATCTCTATCCGGCACACGCGCTCCGCGATCAGCTCGGCCGCAAACGTGAATTTCGGCGCGAGCATCACGTCGCATTCCAGGCACTGCTCGCGCGCTTCGGCTTGCCTGAACTGCTGGCGCTGAAGCGCAGGGTCGTCGAGGCCGTCGCCGCCGGACAGGCTCCAGATGCAGTGGTGTTGCCGGGCGACCGTTTCGCCAGGGCGACCGTCCGGGTTGCCCTTCGACAATTGGGGGCGACGGAACAACTGACGCCGGTGCTTGTCGAATGGCTTGCTGTGCACGACCGGCTCGATCTGGTAGATTCCGAGAACCCGATGGAAGCGCCGCATTGAGGCCAAGCGGCATGGGACGCGAGAAATTGCCGGAAGGAGATACGCCATGGCTTTGAACGATCTGCCTTCCAGTGATCGATTCCGGCTGCATCCCGTCGAGCCGCGCTATGCGCCGATGTTCTGCTTTGCGCTCTTGACCGCCGCATCCGCGCTCGCGAGCTTCGTGTTCGCCTGCGCGACGCCGTTTGCCGCGTTCGCCGTGATCGCTGCGGCCGTGTTGCCGCTGCGCGGGGCCATGCTGGTGGTGTTCGGCACGTGGCTGGTCAACCAGACCATTGGATTTGGCATGTTGCACTATCCCGTCGATGCCAAGACCATCGCCTGGGGTTTTGTGATCGGGGCTGCGGCCCTCGCCGGCACCGCGGCGGCATCCGCCGTCTTTCACCAACTGCCCAGGAACCGCGTGGTGGGTACCTTCCTGCTCGCCTTCGTCGGCGCCTATGCTGGCTATGAAATCACGCTGTTGGCCGCCACGCCGGTCCTCGGCGGGGCCGGGGCATTCACCCCGGCCATCGTTGCGCGCATCGGGTTGCGCAGCGCGCTCTGGCTTGCCGGCCTGGTTGCGGCCTGCGAAATCGTCCGCTTGCTCAATCCGTTTGGTCGCGGACGCGCGGTGCGGCTGCCGTAGTAGCCCTACGGGGTTCCAGGATGATTCATCCACAGACCCTTAACGAGGCTTTGGATAAGCGTCGAAATATTTTGGATAGGCCGTCTGCTGGGCGTTGACACCCCAGCCCAAATCACACCAGATATAGGCGTCACGGTCTGCCATATCCCTAGATTTGGTGGCTAAGAGGGAAGCCGGTGAACTACGGGTTGATCCGTAAAAACCCGGCGCTGCCCCCGCAACTGTAAGCAGTGAGTTGTTCCCGATAGCTAAGTCACTGATGCCGCAAGGCATTGGGAAGACGAGGGAGCAATGACGACCTGCGAGCCAGGAGACCTGCCGCGACACCGAAATTACGTCCACGGGCGGGGTGTCCCGGCGGTCGCATGCAGAGCCGTGCCGGTGGCGCCAGCCGCCGGGTGATGCAGCGTCCCCTGACATCCAGTCCCAACAAACATCACGGGGTCTGCACGATGTCTCTCTCTCTCGATCGCGAAACAAAGCCAGCGTCACTTATCCTGCTGCGTCCGGAAGCGCTTGCCGCGCCGGAAGCCGCGCCGCCGATGCAGGTGATCCGCCGCAACGGCACGGTGTCGAGATTCGACGCCAGCAAGATCTCGGTGGCGATGACCAAAGCGTTCCTGGCGGTCGAGGGGCACACCGCCGCCGCGTCGCGCCGGGTGCATGAGATCGTCGAGCAGCTCACCGCCGAGGTCGTCACCGCGCTGTCGCGGCGCATGAGCGAGGGCCGCACCTTCCACATCGAGGACGTGCAGGACCAGGTCGAGCTTGCGCTGATGCGCAGCGAGCACCACAAGGTGGCGCGGGCCTATGTGCTGTATCGCGACGAACGCACCAGGCAGCGTGCCGAGCAGGACGCGGCAAAGGCTGTTGCCAAGCCCGCGGCCGGTCCGACCATTCACGTCACGCTGCCCAATGGCAGCAAGGTGCCGCTCGACCACGCGCGGCTGGCGCTGATCATCAACGAGGCCTGCGCCGGCCTCGACGGCGTCGATGCGGCGCCCGTGGTCGCCGAGACCCAGCGCAACATCTATGACGGCATCAGCCAGGATGAGCTGGCGCTCGCCTCCGTGATGGCCGCCCGCACCCTGGTGGAGCAGGAGCCGAACTACACCTATGTCAGCGCGCGCCTGTTGCTCGACAAGCTGCGCACCGAGGTGCTGTCCTATGTGCTTGAGGTGCCGACCAGCGCCTCGCAGGCCGACATGGCAAGCCGCTATGCCGAGTACTTCCCGGCCTATATCAAGACCGGGATCAAGACCGAACTGCTCGACGCCGAACTCGGCCGCTTCGACCTGGCGCGGCTCGCCGCGGCGCTGAAGCCCGAGCGCGATCTGTCGTTCCAATTCCTCGGCTTGCAAACGCTGTACGACCGTTATTTCCTGCATGTCCGCGGCAACCGCATCGAGCTGCCGCAGGCGTTCTTCATGCGCGTCGCGATGGGCCTGGCGCTGCGTGAGATCGACCGCGAGGGTCGCGCGATCGAGTTCTACAATCTGTTGTCGTCGTTCGACTTCATGGCCTCGACGCCGACATTGTTCAATTCCGGCACCCAGCGGCCGCAGCTCTCGTCGTGCTTCCTGACCACCGTGGCCGACGATCTCGACGGCATCTTCAAGTCGGTCAAGGACAACGCGCTGCTGGCGAAATATTCCGGCGGGCTCGGCAATGACTGGACCCGCGTCCGCGGGCTCGGCGCGCACATCAAGGGCACCAATGGCGAGAGCCAGGGCGTGGTGCCGTTCCTCAAGGTCGCCAACGATACCGCGATCGCGGTCAACCAGGGCGGCAAGCGCAAGGGCGCGGTCTGCGCCTATCTCGAGACCTGGCATGTCGACATCGAGGAATTCCTCGATCTGCGCAAGAACACCGGCGACGACCGCCGCCGCACCCACGACATGAACACCGCGAACTGGGTGCCGGATCTGTTCATGCAGCGCGTCGAGGCCGACGGCGAATGGACGCTGTTCTCACCTGACGAGACGCCGGATTTGCACGATCTCTACGGCAAGCCGTTCGCCGAGCGCTACGCCCATTACGAGGCCAAGGCCGCGCGCGGCGAGATGCGGGTGTTCAAGCAGATTCGCGCCGTCGATCTCTGGCGCAAGATGCTGACCATGCTGTTCGAGACCGGTCATCCCTGGATCACCTTCAAGGACCCGTGCAATCTGCGCTCGCCGCAGCGCCATGCCGGCGTGATCCATTCCTCGAACCTCTGCACCGAGATCACGCTCAACACCTCGGACGACGAGACCGCGGTGTGCAATCTGGGCTCGATCAACCTCGCCAACCACATTCAGGACGGCAAGCTCGACGACGCCAGGCTGAAGGCGACGGTGACGACCGCGATGCGGATGCTCGACAACGTCATCGACATCAATTTCTACACCATCCCGGAGGCGCGCCGCTCCAATCTGCGGCATCGCCCGGTCGGTCTCGGCCTGATGGGCTTCCAGGATGCGCTGCATGCGCTGCGGATCGCGGTGGCGTCGGACGCGGCGGTTGCCTTCGCCGACCTCAGCATGGAGGCGATCTCCTACCATGCGATCTGGGCCTCCAGCGATCTCGCCGCCGAGCGCGGCCGCTATCCCTCGTTCGAGGGCTCGCTGTGGAGCCAGGGCATCCTGCCGATCGATTCGATCGACTTCGTTGCCGACGCCCGCGGCGGTGTCGCGATGGATCGCGCCTCGACCCGTGACTGGCCGACGCTGCGCGCCCGCGTCACGTCGGTCGGCATGCGCAACTCCAACGTGATGGCGATCGCGCCGACGGCGACGATCTCCAACATCTGCGGCGTCGCGCAGTCGATCGAGCCCGCCTACCAGAATCTCTATGTCAAATCCAACATGTCCGGCGACTTCACGGTGGTGAACGACTATCTGGTGCGCGACCTCAAGGCGCGCGGGCTGTGGGACGAGGTGATGGTCAACGACCTCAAATATTTCGACGGCAGCGTCGGCTCGATCGACCGCATCCCGGACGATCTCAAGGCGCTCTACGCGACCGCGTTCGAGATCGACTCAAGCTGGCTGCTCGAGGCCGCGGCGCGGCGGCAGAAGTGGATCGACCAGGCGCAGTCGCTCAACCTCTATATCGCCAATCCTTCCGGCAAGAAGCTCGATGCGCTGTATCGTCTGGCCTGGTCGCTGGGACTGAAGACCACCTACTACCTGCGTTCGCGCAGCGCGACCCATGTCGAGAAGTCGACGCTGAAGGGCACCGACGGCAAGCTCAACGCGGTGTCGTCGGTGGCGCTGGCATCACCGGCGCCGGATTTGTCGGGTGCGATCGCCTGCTCGATCGACAATCCCGACTGCGAAGCCTGCCAGTAAGAAGGATCAAAAAACATGCTCGACTGGTCAGAGACCACAGCCACCGCCAAGAAGGCACCGCCACCTGTCATGGCTGTGTCTGCCGCATCGACCGAGGCCGCCGGCCTCGGCACCATCGACCGCCATGGCGGCCGCGTCTCGGTCGACGAGAAGCGGATGATCAACTGCCGCGCCGACGTCAACCAGCTGCTGCCGCTGAAATACAAATGGGCGTGGGAGAAATACCTCGCCGGCTGCAACAATCACTGGATGCCGACCGAGGTCTCGATGCAGGCCGACATCGCGCTGTGGAAGTCGCGCGACGGTCTCACCGAGGACGAGCGCCGCGCCATCAAGCGAAATCTCGGCTTCTTCGCGGCGTCGGAAAGCCTGGTCGCCAACAACATCGTGCTGGCGATCTACCGCCATCTCACCAACCCGGAGTGCCGGCAATATCTGTTGCGCCAGGCTTTCGAGGAAGCGGTGCATACCCACACCTTCCAGTACATCGTCGAAAGCCTCGGCCTCGATGAGGGCGAGCTGTTCAACATGTACCGCGAGGTGCCGTCGATCACCGACAAGGCGGCATGGGCGATCAAGCACACCCAGCATCTCGACGATCCCGACTTCAAGACCGGCACGCCGGCTGCCGACCAGGCGTTCCTGCGCGACCTCGTCGCGTTCTACGTGATCTTCGAGGGCATGTGGTTCTACACCGGCTTCGCGCAGATCCTGTCGCTCGGCCGCCGCAACAAGATGGTCGGGATCGCGGAGCAGTATCAGTACATCCTGCGCGACGAGAGCATTCACCTGAACTTCGGCATCGACGTCATCAACCAGATCAAGATCGAGAATCCGCACCTGTGGACGTCGGCGTTCCAGGACGAGATCCGCGGCATGATCCGCGAGGCGGCCGAGCTCGAGGCCGCTTACGGTCGCGATACGATGCCGCGCGGCTTCCTCGGGCTGAATGCCGTGCTGTGCGAGCAGTACATGCACTTCATCGCCAACCGGCGCTGCGCCCAGATCGGGCTGACGCCGGTGTTCGCGGAAGCCGAGAACCCGTTCCCATGGATGTCGGAAGCGATGGACCTGAAGAAGGAGAAGAACTTCTTCGAGACCCGCGTGATCGAATACCAGAACGGCGGCGCGCTGAGCTGGGATTGAGCGCATCGGCGCCCGTCATTCGGTAACTTGCCAGCGGGCCACGCAATGCGCGGCCCGCTTCATTTTCGTGAGTTAACGCCGGCGCGCCTTACTTCGTGGTGTAGCCTCCATTGACCAGGATGGTCTGGCCGGTCATCCACCAGCCCTCCGACACCAGCAGGCGAATCCACGGCACGATGTCCTTGATGTCGGTGAGGCCGGTCTTCGAGAAGCCGGACAGCGCCGCGGCCGATTTGTGATAGGCGACCGCATCGGCGCCCTCGGCCGGATAGAAGAACGGCGTGTCCATCGGGCCCGGTCCGATCGCGGTGACCGAGATGCCGCGCGCGCCGAACTCCTTCGATGCGGCGCGGGTGAAATGCTCGACCGGCGCCTTGGTGCCGGCATAGGCCGCGTAGTATGGCGTGTAGGCGCCGAGCAGCGATGTCACCAGCGTGCAGATCTTGCCGTTGTCGTTGACGTGGCGACCGGCCTCTTTGAGAAAGAAGAACGCCGTCTTGGCGTTGACCGCGCTCATCGCGTCATATTCGGCTTCGGAGATCTCGACCATCGGCTTCTTCAGCACCTTGCCGACGGTGTTGATCGCGATGTCGGGACGCCCGACTGCGGCAACCGCATCGGTGAACAGCTTCGCCATCGCGCCGGCGGCCGTGAGGTCAGCCTGCAAGGCAACCGCCTTGGCGCCCGCGGCCTGCACCGCCGCCACCGTCGCGTCGGCATCGGCCTCGGTCGCGGCGCTGTTGTAGTGGATCGCGATCGCCTTGGCGCCATGGGCGGCGAGATCGCGCGCGATCAGGCCGCCGAGATTCTTGGCGCCGCCGGCGATGATGACGGTCTTGTCCTTGATGCTGTGGTCGGTCATTGGCGTTTCGCCTCTCCGGATGGTGCGGCCACGCCCTGCGGCCGCTTTCTGGAGAGGACGATATCGTCTAGGATTGGCAGATAAAGCTACCAATTCTGACCTCACTTGTCAGAAATTGCGAACAATTGGAGCCGATTCTGGACCGTATCGATCTTTTCCGCATCTTCGCCCGCGTCGTCGAATGTTCGAGCTTCACGCGGGCGGCCGACACGCTTGGCGTGCCGCGCTCGTCGGTTTCGTCGGCGGTGGCGGAGCTGGAGCAACGCGTCGGCGCACGGCTGCTGCATCGCACGACGCGCAAGGTATCTCCGACCCATGACGGCGCGGCGTTCTACGAACGGTGCCTGCGCCTCGTCGCCGATGTCGAGGATGCCGAAACGCTGTTCCGTCAGGCCGCGGCCGAACCATCAGGCCGGCTCCGGGTCGACGTGCCGGGGAGGATCGGGCGCCTGATCATCGCGCCGGCGCTGCCGGCTTTCCTCGATCGCCATCCGCAGATCGAGATCGATCTCGGCGTCACCGACCGTGCCATCAACCTGATCGAGGATAGCGCCGACTGCGTCGTGCGCGTCGGCGCGCTCGGCGATTCCGCACTGATCGCGCGACCGCTCGGCAATCTGACGCTGATCAATGTCGCAAGCCCGGCCTACCTCGCCCGCCACGGCTCGCCGCGAATACCTGACGAGCTCGCCGCGCATTGGGCGGTCAACTACGCCTCACCATCAACCGGCCGCATCGAGCAATGGGAGTGGTGCGAGCAGGGCGCCTCGCGTACGACAGCGGTGCGCGGCCGCGTCACGGTCAACAGCGCCGAGGCTTATATCGCCTGCTGCCTCGCCGGTCTCGGCCTTATCCAGATTCCGGCCTACGACGTGAAGCGGCATCTCGATGCCGGCGAGCTCGTCGAGGTGATGCCGCATCACCGCGCAGCGCCGATGCCGATGACCCTGCTGTATCCGCATCGCCAGCATTTGTCGCGGCGGTTGCAGGTGTTCGCGGATTGGCTGACGGCGCTGTTGAAGGAGAAGCTGCGCGTCGCGGGCTGAGCGGATTTCCCGTCAGGCTTCTCCGCGATGGCCGCGCAGAAGCCACGGCACGTCATCGCCCGCGGTTGCCGGCGCGGGTCGCGGCCGCCGTTCTCGCACGAGCCGGCTCGACCTTGGGTTGGAAGAACAAGCGGGGCGCCACCGAGACCAGTCCGAAGGTCATTCCGAGGAATGCCAGGAACGTATCGAGATAATTGAACTCCATTTGAGTTGCCTCCATTCGGCTTGCACAGACTTGGCGAGGTGCTTGGGCCCGGTGCAATGCGTTCGATGGACCAGATATGGTCCGATACATTACTCGGTGCAATATAAACATTGATCTCGGAGCAATACTTTCAATGCTCCGGGTTTAGGCCGCGATCCGGCCCCGCTGGCGCGGATCCGCGTGCCGCTGTTCGATGGCGTTGACGGAGTTTTCGAAGGCTTTTTCCAGGACGCCGCTGCCGATCGTGCGCAGCACGAGGCCGAGGATCCGTCCTTTGGCGTTCTTGCCGTCGCGCACCACGACCACGTCGATGTCGGTGGTGCCATCGGGCCGACGCGTGAAGCTGTAGGTGTGGCCCGATCTGCCACCCCAGACGTTGGAGTCGGTCGTGGTCAAGACGACGTGATCGGGGTTCGACCAATCGTAGTGCAGCCGCTCCCAGATGCCGTTCGAGCCCTCCGTCACGTCCGCGTGCGACGGGCCGCGATCATGCACCTTGAGATGGGCATCGGCGCTGTTGCTGAACAGCCTGGAGCGGCCCGGCCCGAAATCGGTGAGACCGGCGACGTATTGCTCGGGCGTCAACCAGGTCGTCCGGTGAAGGTGGATCGTGGACATCGTTGGCTCCTGCACGGGTGATGGAACGGTGCTGACGCTGCGCGGCTCAGTCGTAGAGCGCGTGCGACTTGCGAACCGTCAGGCTGTCGCCGGTGCGGCTGATCTCCACTGCACCGGCCTGTGTCGGCGTCGAGAGCAGCGCACGCTGACCCGGCGCCAGTACCGACACGAAACGCACCGGCGTGCCGGCCGTGCCCTGCGCGAGCGTGGTCACGACGCGATATCCGTCCGGTTCGACCGTGTAGTAGGCGACGCCGGAGAGGTCGCCGAGATGGATGCTTTGGGCCTCGAACGGCTTCAGCCCATCCGCGTGCGCGGTTCCCCATGAGGCCAGGGTGAAGGCGGCGGCGAGAATTGTACTGCGGATCGACATGGGATCCTCCTTTGGCTCGGGTCTCAGAACTTGGGTGGCGGGCAATGCCGCCGGCTCCCTTGCCGAAGCAGATGGTCAGGCTATGATCATCGATCAAACAGATGAGATTGATAGTGGTCATCGATACCGTCAATTTAGGTCGCGTCGACCTGAACCTGCTCGTTCACCTCGACGCGCTGTTGACCGAGCGGAGCGTGACACGGGCGGCGGCGCGCGTTGGGATCGGCCAATCCGCGATGAGCCACAACCTCGCTCGCCTACGCGAACTGCTCGATGACGAGCTGCTGACGCGGGCGGCCGACGGCATGCGCCTGACCCCGCGCGCGGTGACCTTGCTCGAGCCGGTGCGGATGGCGCTCGCGCAGGTCGAGGCGGTGCTCCGGCGCGAGCAGACCTTCGATCCGGCCACGGCGGTGCGAACCTTCAGGCTCGGCCTGTCGGACAGCATGGAAATCCTGATCATGCCGCGCCTGCTGGCCCGCATGCGCGAGATCGCGCCCGGCATTCACCTGCGGCTTTACAATGTCGATACGTCCCGCTTGCTCGATGACCTCGACGCCGACGAATTCGATCTCGCGCTGTCCTATGGGCCGATCCAGCAGGGGCAATTGCACCACAAGCAGCGCGTGCTGTTCACCGAGAGCTTCCTTTGCATGTTCAATGCCGAGAAGACCGGCGTCACGCCGCCGATCTCGCTCCAGGATTACATCCGGCTTCCGCACGTGCTGACCAGCCTGCGGCCGGGGCGCAGCGTGCGGGGCTTCGTCGACGATGCCCTCGACGAACTCGGCCTGCATCGCACCGTCGTGCTGACCACGCCGCGTTTCCTCACCGTGCCGTATCTGGTGGCGCAAGCGCCTGTCATCGTCACCATGGGCGCGCGGCTGGCGCGTCGTTTCGCCGCCGATCTCGGGCTCAGCCTCAGTCCGCCACCGGTGAAGGTCAAGGACGTCACCGTGTCACTGCTGTGGCATGCGTCCTACGATCACGATCCGGCTCACGTCTGGTTGCGCGACCAGCTGGTCAAGCTGGTCGCCGAACTGTGAGCCGCGCACTTTCGCCTCGGCGAAGCGTGCTCGCGGGCTTCTGCGCGATGCCGGCATGGACGCCGCGGCGCGGGCTCGCTTGATATCAAGACCGAATGGTCTATATTTACGCGATGAGCCGTCAAACCCCTGTGCAGCTGCCCCGTGGCCGCCCGAGAAGTTTCGACACGGAGGCCGCCGTCGAGCGCGCGATGAATGTGTTCTGGACGCGCGGCTACCACGCCACCGCGCTGCCGGACCTGCTTCGCGCGACGAAGCTGTCGCGCGGCAGCCTCTACGCAGCGTTCGGTGACAAGCATTCGTTGTTCTTGCTCGCGCTCGATCGCTACATCGCCGATGCCCACACACGGATGGATCTCGAACTCGATCCGCGCCGGGATCCGGTCGAGGGCCTGCGGGCCTACCTTGCCGGCTACGTTGACCGCAACAGCGGTGCCAACGGTCGACGCGGATGCCTGCTGGTCGCCACAGCCATGGAACTGGCTGGCCGCGATGCCGACGTCGATCGTCGCATCGGGCGCTTTTTCAAAGACATGGAGGCGCGGGTGGCTGGTGCACTCTCCCGGGCGAAAGCCGCGGGCAAGTTGGCCGATGGCGTCGAGCCTTCGAGTGCGGCCCGAATTCTCGTCTGTTTCGTCGAGGGCCTGCGGGTGGTTGGCAAAACGGCACCGACGCGGATCATTTCGCAAGCCACCGTCGACGCCTTTCTCGAGCGATTCATCAGGTAAAGCAACCCATCGACGCCTGTCTTGTCGGCGCGCCGATATATGGACCGATCGGTCTTGAAAGAAGAAAGCCATGTCTGCCATCCAGATCATCTGCGCCGTGCTCGTTCCCTTGCTCTGGGGCTATCAGTTCGTGGCCATCAAGGTGGGCGTCATGGAGTTTCCACCGCTGTTCTTCCTCGCGCTGCGCTTCCTGGCCATCGCGCTATTGCTTGTTCCGTTCGTCAAGAGGCCGACACGCCAACAGCTCGGCCCTGTCGCCGCCATTTCGGTTTTCCTTGGCGGACTGAACTTCGGGCTGTTCTACGTTGGCCTTGGACTCGGCTCGGGGAGCATTTCGGCCGTCGCCTATCAACTCGCTCCGCCCTTCACCGTCCTGTTGGCCTGGCCACTGCTCGCGGAGCGGCCGTCGCTCACCACGTCCGCCGGCGTGGTGCTCGCCTTCGGCGGGGTGGTCGTGCTGGCAGCGGGGCCCGGCCTATCGGCCAACGCGCTTCCGCTGCTGCTCGTGATCGGGGCAGCCTTCGCGTTCGCGGTGTCCAACGTCTTGACGAAACGCTACGGCCCTTTTGATCCCTTGATGTTGATGGGGTGGTTCTCGCTGCTTACGGTGCCGCAGGTGATGTTGATGTCGTTGCTCCTCGAACATGGACAAGTCGCGAGCCTGGTCACGGCGGATCAACGAGGTTGGCTCGCGCTTGCCTACACGATCTTCATCGGAGGGATTGTCGGATTTGGGCTTTGGTTCTGGCTGATCGGTCGATGCTCGATGGGCCGCGTTGCACCGTTCGGCCTGCTGATTCCGGTGTTCGCCCTGATTTCGAGCGTGCTGTTCCTTGGCGACCGCATGACCCCGAAGTTGATCGTCGGCGGACTGCTCGCAATTTCCGGCGTCGCCATGACGCAGGCGAGACCGGGGACGCGGTCAGCGTGAATCCGGAAGTCGCGTCTTGGCGACCTCCGGATTTGGATTCTTCGGCGATCAGCCGTCAGAACTTCTGCGTGATGCCGGCATAGACGCCGCGGCGCGGGCCGTATTGCGGCGCGAACACGCCGATGCCGGAGCCGTCGCGGATCTGGTAGACGGTGTCGAACAGGTTGACGACGTCGAGGCGCAGCGTGGTCGGCTTGTTCGGCGCGACCAGATAGAAGTCGTGCGAGACGCCGAGATTGACCTGCGTGTAGGGCGGCACGGTGCCGATATTGGCGAAGCCGTCGCGCAGGCCCGAGCCGTAGATCAGCGACGCGCTAAACTTGGTGTCGTGCCATTGATACCAGCCGCCGACCGATGCGGTCAGGGTCTGGGCATGGTCGGTGTTGACGTAGTTGTTGGCGATATAGGCCAGTTCGTCCGGATCGAACAGATACTGGTTCGACACCACGTTGGTCGCGATCTGCTTGGCGATGGCGACGTTGGCGTAGAGGTGCAGGTTTTCGTGGTTGTAGTTCGCGGTCAGTTCGACGCCCTGGTTGATGCCCCGCGCGTAGTTGAACGCGGTCAGGACATAGGCCTGGCCGAACTGACCGTCGTCGAGCAGGTCGGTCGCGATCTTGTAATAGGCATCCATGCCGACCTCGAGGCCGGGGATCGCATAGACTTTTTGGGTGACGCCGGCATCGAATACGTGGGACCGCTCAGGCAGCACGGGATCGTTGGCGGTGACGCCGGGCTGTGCAGTCGTGTTCTGCACCAGTGAAAGATTGGTCGGCGCCGCCAGCACCTGCTCGGGCGGCGTGAAGTTGCGTGCATAGCCGGCATGGAAGATCGTGCCGTCGTAAGGCTTCCAGGTCAGGCTGACCCGGGGGCTGAGCTGGTTGGCATCGACGTATTGCCACATCTGGTCGAAGCGCAGCCCGGCGCTGAGCGTCAGCTGGTTGGTGATCTTCCATTCGTCGGCGATATAGGTGGAGAACAGATAGCCGGTCTTGGCGCTGGAATCGAACACCGAGAACGGCGCGTCGACCGGATTGCCGGTGGCGTCGAGCGGCAGCACGGTCGAGCCGTTGTTGACCAGCGAGCGCTCGGCGCTGAAGGCCACGCCGAACTTCAGGGTGTGCGCGAAGCCCAGCTTGTAGGCGGTATCCTCCTGGATTCCGTTGATGAAACTCTGGCGGTACACGTCGGACGCGACCCCGTTGAAGACCAGATCGCCGATCGGATCGGGCGTAAAGTGCAGCTGGCTGTAGCGGTTGAAATAGGCGATCTGGTAGTCGAGCCCGTCGGCCGATTTTTGATAGGCCACGACGTTGAACTGGTTGAACTCCTTCTGCCGCTCGTTAAGCAGCGCGGAATCGAAATTCGAGATGCCATAGGCAGTGAACGCCGGTGGCTGGCCCGGATTGTTGGGGATCTGGTAGGCGCCGTTGGAGACGCCGCCGATATAGGTCAGCCGGCTGGTCGGATCGATCGCGGTCGAGACGTAGGCAAAGCCCTTCTCCTGGTCCGTCCGGTCATGGATCGCGTTGTATGCCGGTGTCGGGTTTTCGATGCCGACATTGCTGCCGAAATAGCGTCCCGAGACGTAGTATTGGGTCTGCCCGATCGTGCCGCCATAGTCGACGCTGGTGGTGAAGTTGCCGTGGCTGCCGCCATAGACGCTGACGCTGCCGGAGTTGTTGAAGGCGTCGGCCTTGGTCTGGATGTCGAGCACGCCGGCGGTACGCAGGCCGTATTGCGCGGGAAGGGCGCCGGTGATCAGCGCCATGCTGCCGACGATGCCAGTGTCGACAATCTGGCCGAAGGCGCCGACGCCGTCCGGCAGCATGATGCCGTTGATGCGGTATTGCAGATTGGCGTGCTCGTTGCGCACATGCAACTCGCCGCTCGCGGCCGAGTCCTGCGAGACCCCCGGAGCTTGCAGCAGTGCCTTGTCGAGCGTGGTGTTGGTGCCCTGCGGCAGCGACTCCAGGAACTGCTGGCTCATCTGGTAGCTGTTGGCGCCGGTCGGCGCCAGTAGCGCGGCGCGCGCCTGGTCGAGCCGTTCGTTCTGGCCTGCGATTCCTCGCGCACGAGCCTGTTCGGCGGATTCCGGCGTGGCCGATACTGCACCGGCTCTGCGCGCGCGGTGCCCGTTCCCCGCTGCAACCCGTGTCTTCGGCTTTCTCGGTCCCGTCGGCGCGTGATGGCCCTGCGGCGCCGTCACCGTGATGTCCGGAAGTTCGGTGTTTGGCGTCGTGGTCTGCGCGAACGCCGCGCTCCCGCAGACCAGGAGTGAAGCCGTGCTCACGGTGACGTGTCGTCTGATGTGTCCTGCCATGTTGTTTCCGATCTCATCAAGCCGCGATCCGAATCCATCCGAAGAGGACGCGGCCGAGCTCGCCGTCGATGCGCGACGGCCAGATTCCCATTGCTCAAACGCCCGCCGGATTGCGGCCGCGTTCGACGTTCTTTTGCGGGGAGATCAGGAAATCGGAGGTGCGCGCGGCTGAAAGTGAAGCCGGCCGGTTTCGGTCGGGGCGGCGTAGCTGGCAAGGTGCCAGCTAAGCAGACTGACCGCATCCGGCAACTGCAACGGAGGCAGGGCCGGTGCCGGCACCGCCGTGTTGACCATCGCAACGACGGCGCAGATGGCGCAAAGGTCTGTGGCCTGATCGGAGTCCGGATTTGATCGCTGCTCACCGCGCGAGGCACTCTCGACATGCGCAACGAGCGTGGCGGCGGTTCCGATCGAGGCCTGCGACGCGCGCGCCGCTGCAATGGCATGAAAATGCCCGAACGACAGCACGGACTGGATCGCCAGCGCCAACAGCGCCAGCCGAGCCCCCTGCCTGATGTTCGAGCGAAACCAGTTCATGACAATGCCATTCCGCGCCGGCCCGGATCAGCGGTGGCGCGAAGCCGGTAGCCTCCATGCGGCGCAATGCCGCACAGTTTCGAAAACGCCCTAGCCTGTCAATCGACATTGCTGGAGCGAGCACTGAATTTCCGAGCAACGGGCGATTTTGCAACACCGCCGGCACATGCCTGCGCCAGCCTCGTAGCTAAGCAAAAGTTCATGCAACTGGCGTTGCGGCGCACCGTTGAATCAAAATCGAGGCCATAATTGAAAGGAGCAAGACGATGCGCTCGAACACATTACTTGCAGGAGCGGCAGTGGCCGCGCTTGCCGTTGTCAGCACGGCGGCCTGGGCCGCCGAGACTGCTGCCCCGTCCACGCCGTCAAACCTGCGGAGCAATCTCACCCAGATGCTGCGCAACTCGGGCTATACCGACATCCGCGTGGCTCCCTCATCCTTTGTCGTCCGCGCCACGGACGACAACGGCAATCCCGTCGTGATGTCGATCAGTCCTGACCAGTTCACGGAAGTGACCGCGTTCGGCGCGACGCCTCGGCACGCCACCAACCAGGGCGCGGCGGATTCGGGCGCCGCGAACAACGATGCCAATTTCGTCAACGTGCCCGCCAGCGATGACTTCGGCTCGAAGGTCATCGGGCTCGGGATCTACAACAACGACAACAAGGACATCGGTACGATCAAGGACATCGCGCTGAGTCCGAACGGTCATGAGGCCGCCTACATCGTTTCGGTCGGAGGCTTCCTCGGGATCGGCGGCCATGACGTGGCGGTCGACCCGTCCGCGGTGAAGGTCACCTACAACGCCAGCGACAAGACCTGGCACGCCAGCATGAATGCGTCGGCCGACCAGCTCAGGAAGGGGCCGGCGTTCAAATATTCGACGTCCTGGAGCAGCGGCAGGATCTGATGCGCTGCGCCGGGCCGGCCACACCTCCAGGCGCGCAAGCGCCGAAAGTGAATGGAGGCCTGGCTCGCACCAGGCCTCCATCCGTTACTCCACGATCTCGGTCACGACACCCGCGCCGACGGTGCGGTTACCCTCACGGATCGCGAAGCGTGAGCGCGCCTCGAGCGCGATCGGCTTGTTGAGCTCGATCGTGAACTCGGCGCTGTCGCCCGGCATCACCATCTCGGCGCCACTGCCGAGCTGGACGGTGCCGGTGACGTCAGCGGTGCGGAAGTAGAACTGCGGACGATAGTTGGCGAAGAAGGGCGTATGCCGCCCGCCTTCGTCCTTCGTCAGCACATACACTTCCGCCCGGAAGGTCCGGTGCGGCGTCGCGCCGCCGGGATGCGACAGCACCTGGCCGCGCTGCACCGTGGCCTTGTCGATCCCGCGCAGCAGGCAGCCGACATTGTCGCCGGCCTGCCCCTGATCGAGGATCTTGCGGTAGCTCTCGATGCTGGTCACGACGGACTTGCGGGTCTCGCCGAGACCGACGATCTCGACCTCGTCGCCGAGCCTGACGACGCCGCGCTCGACCAGCCCGGTCACCACCGTGCCGCGCCCAGCGATCGACTGCACCCCCTCGATCGGCATCAGGAACGGACGATCGTTCGGCCGCTCGGGCAGCTCGATAAAGCTGTCGAGTGCCTCGAACAGTTTCAGGATCGCCTGATCCGCCAGCGGACCGCGCTCGCCGCGCAGCGCCTGCATCGCGGCACCGCGCACGACCGGCGCGTTGTCGCCGTCATACTGGTACTTCGACAGCAGATCGCGCACCTCGATCTCGACGAGATCGACCAGTTCCGGATCGTCGGCGACATCGCACTTGTTCAGGAACACGACGATGCGCGGCACGCCGATCTGGCGCGCCAGCAGGATGTGTTCCCGGGTCTGCGGCATCGGCCCGTCGACCGCGGAGACCACCAGGATCGCGCCGTCCATCTGCGCCGCGCCGGTAATCATGTTCTTCACATAATCGGCGTGGCCCGGGCAGTCGACGTGCGAGTAGTGGCGCGTCTCCGTCGAGAACTCGACGTGGCTGGTCGCGATCGTCAGGATCTTCGAATCGTCACGCGTACCTTGCGCGGCCGACGCCTTGGCAACGTCCTGGTAGGAGACGAACGCGCCCCAGCCGTGATCGGCTGAAACCTTCGTCAGCGCTGCCGTCAGCGTCGTCTTGCCATGATCCACGTGACCGATCGTGCCAACATTGCAGTTGGGCTTGAGGCGGATGAACTTCTCTTTGGCCATGGGACACCTGTGGTGTTCGAGCTCCCGTGCTGGGTTTGCACGACTCGAGGCACCGCGAGAGCCCGTTCGGCGCCAGGAGCCGCTTCCGCTCCGGGCCGCCGTCCAATGTCAGGTGTGACGTGAGGTCAGGTCCAAAGCAGAATGGCGGCGGACGAAGGCGCTAGCCCTCCCGTCATCAGCACTGATGCTCGCTGTGACTGCCGCATGTTGGAAACCTGGGTCGCTCGCTTTCAAAAAGGAGGCGTGTACATAAGGAGCGGTCACGCGATTGGCAAGAGGCGGGCGCGTTGCCGCGGAGCGGCGCGCTGGCGTTCCCGGCCACCGCGGCGTATAATTCGCGCGCGTACGTGGTGGTTGGTCGGAATGTCCCTCGCAAGCAAAGCTGGTCTCGCATCCCTGTTCGTGGTGCTGTGCCTGAGCGGCCAGCAGGCCAATGCCCAGGCAGGTCCGGTGCGCTACTGGACGCCGGGCTCGCTGTTCGGCTTCGGCGGCAGCCTGGCCGATGGCCAGAAGGCCGACACCTACGGCAACTTTCCGGGCTTTGATGCCACCAGCGCGCAAGGCGGCGCCGCATATCTGAATGGCCGGCCCGACGGCTGGTTCGTCGGCAGCGAAGGCGGCCGCGCTGGCTGGAGCGCGCTCGGCCAATCGGCCGCGTTCGGCTCGCTGGAATATCAGGGCACGCAGGTCGGCTACAATTTCAGAGGCGTCGGCGATACGCCGGTGACCTTCTTCGCCGGTTTCGACAGCCTGAAGTACAATCCGCCCGGCGCCGGCGGGCCGCTGGCGCCATTCAGCGGCAATCCCGGCGTCAACGCCGGCTATTCGGCGCGCGCGGGCGTCGAGTTCCGGCCGACCTCGAATCTCAGCCTTTCATTGGGAGCGAGCTTCACCCAGCAAGGGGCGGAGCGCATGGACAGCGACATTCATTCGCAGCTGCTGCCCGGCCAGTCTCCGGTCCTGTTCGGCGGCCGCTAGGCGACACGAACATAGCGCGTCAGCGCAAGACCCCAGCGCTGCGGTCCTGATCCAACCAGAGCTTGAGCTCAAACCGAGAAGGCCCGAGGCCACGGGCACAGCCAGGATCGCAACATGGACATGCAGGGCAAGATCGCACTCGTCACCGCCGCCGCATCGGGCGCCGGCCGCGCCGGCGCGCTGATCCTCGCGCGCGAGGGCGCGGCGGTCGCGGTCGTCGACCAGAACGAGGCCGGTGCGAAGGCGGTCGTCGACGAGATCAGGAAGGGCGGCGGACGCGCGCTGGCACTGGCCGGCGATCTTCGCGACGACAAGTTTTCGCGCGATATCGTCGCGGCGACCGTGAAGGAATTCGGCGCGCTCGACTGCGTCTGGAACCATCTCGGCATTCCCGGGCCGTCGGTCATCGACGATCTGGAAGGCTGGGATCTCAGCGTCGATCTCAATCTGCGTTCGCAGCTGATCACCACCAACGCCGCGCTCGGGCAGATGACGGCGCGGCGCAAGGGCAGCATCCTGTTCACCGCGTCGACCTCGGGCCTGGTCGGCTCGCCGTGGAGCCCGACCTATTCGGCGGCCAAGGCCGGCGTGATCGGCCTCGCGCGGGCGCTCGCCAAGCGCCACGCCAAGGATGGCGTGCGCGTCAATGCGATCTGTCCCGGCGCGATCGATACGCCGATGCTGCGGGTGTTCGTCAACCGCCCCGACCAGCCGGGTCACAACGAGGCTAATCCGGAGGAACTGATCAAGGCCGCCGTCACCCGCAATCCGATGGGCCGCGCGGCGCGTCCGGAGGAGATCGCGGAGGTCGCCGTGTTCCTGCTGTCGGACAAGGCATCGTTCGTCACCGGCATCGCGATGCCGGTCGACGGCGGCACCGTCGCGTAGCTAGATCACAAATACGATCACGCGGACTAGCACGCGTGATCGCGTCGCCCCGTTTGCGTACAAGCACTCCGGAAAGCCGCTTCGCAGCTTTCCGGATCAAGCCCTAGAACCTCGCCCTGATGCCGGCATAGGCAGCGAGCGGCATGCCCGGCACGAAGGTGCGGGGATCGGACAGCTGCGCCATCAGGTTGGTCACCCCGCGCGTCGTGCTGGCGAAGCCGCCGGTCTCGTAGAACGCGCCGCTCAGATAATAGTGCTGGTTGAACACGTTGTTGATCAGGCCGAAGACCTCGATGTTCGGCGTGATCTGGTACGAGGTGTGCAGGTTGACGACGGAATAGGCAGGGATCTTTGGGCTCTGGTTGGTGTCGTCGTGGATGATCCACTGGCTGCCCACGACGTTAACGTCGGCGCCGACCTTCCACGCATCGGTGACGTTGTATTCGACGCCGGCCTTGAAGCGGTGCGCGGGAATGCCCGGGATCTGGTCGCCCGGCCTGACATTGACATACGAGACGTCGGAGTTGTTCGGATCGGTCACGGCGTTGGGATTGTTCGGCGAGAACAACGTGATGTCGCTTTGATAGGTTGCCCTGACATAGGTGTAGCTGGCGTACGCATTCCAGCGGTTGTAGCGATAGTCGAGCTTGGCCTCGATGCCCTGCCGCAAGGTCTGCCCTGCATTCTGGAAGAAGCCGAAATTGTTGACACCGAGCGGGCTCGCCACCTGGATGATGTCGTCGTCCGATTGGGTGCGGAACGCACCAAGGCCCCAGCTCAGCCTGCCGGTCCTTGCATCCTGGCCCCAACTGCCGCGCAGGCCGGCCTCGACGGTGTGCGCCACCACCTGCTTGAGCGGCGGATCGGCCACCAGGAAGCTGTCGATCATGCAGGGATGGTTGGGGTCGGAGCAGCCGAGCTCGAGCGGCGTCGGCGCGCGGTTGGCTTCCGAATAGCCGGCATAGGCGGTGAGGTTCGGCGTGATCTTGTAGGTGCCGCCGATCACCGGGTTCAGCCGCTGGAAGCGGTTGTTGCTGTTGAGCAGGTCGTTGGTCCCGGTCTGGTCGCGCAGTTCGATCTGGGCGAAGTTGAAGCGGCCACCAGCGGTGACCGAGAACCTGCTCGTCACATCGAAGGTGTTGGTGAGGTAGAGGCCGGTATAGGTGTTGGTTGCGTGCAGGTCGACCGGGCTGAGGCCGGCGTCGGGCTGGTTGATGAAGATGCCGGTGCCGGTGACGAACAGGTTCTGATCGACCGTGCCGAGCTCGCTCGATGCGTTGAACTTGGTGTAGCCGTGGTCGACGCTGACGCCCATCACGACGTGATTGTCGTGGCCGAACAGCTGATCGGTGTTGGTGAATTGCGCGGTGCCGCCGAAGCTCTTGGTGTCGACCCGGTTGCGGTCGATCTCGCCCAGGAAGACGGTGCCGAGCGTGTTCGGGACCGGCG
Organism: Bradyrhizobium sp. SK17; assembly: GCF_002831585.1. GTDB lineage: Bacteria > Pseudomonadota > Alphaproteobacteria > Rhizobiales > Xanthobacteraceae > Bradyrhizobium. The sequence goes on from NZ_CP025113.1 coordinate 2,903,011, forward strand.
GACCGCCGACCGGTCCGTAGATCGGGTCATTGTCGTGGTTGCCGTCGATGCACAGGTTGCGTCCCCTGTTGCAGCCTTCGACGTCGGTGCCGTTGCCGTCGACGTGGGATTGCCAGAAGCCGCGGAAATAGGCGTTGCCCTGGAACGACCAGGTGTCCGAGAAATTATGGTTCAATGTCGCATTGACGAAGGCGAGCTGAAGCAGCGTCGATTGCGGCCAGGTGTAGACGCTCGACCAGCGCTGGTTGAGCATCTCGACCGGCGTGGCGGCGACGTTGCCGAGCAGATTGCTGGCGCCGGTGAAATTGACGTGGAATTCGGTCTGGTCGTTGCGCGCGCCGACATCGACATACATGCGGTTGACGTGCGACGAGTTCGCGTAGTCGCGCCAGCCCCGGTCGTAGGCGGATTCGAAAGCGGCGTAGGCGGAGACGTTGTCCTTCTGGCCGCCGGCCTGCACGCTGCCCTGCACACGGCCGTATGAACCGCCGAACACTTCACCCTCGACGCCCTGATAGGTGAAGCCGTTCTTCATCTGGATGCTGAGCGCGCCGCCGATCGCGTTGAGGCCGAACACCGGATTGTTGGGAAACAAGGCCACGCTGTCGATGGCCTTCTCCGGGATGAAATCCCAGTTGACCACGTCGCCCCAGGATTCGTTGATGCGGACGCCGTTCTGATAGACCGCGATGCCCTGCGGCGTGCCCTGCACCGGCGAAGCGGTGAAGCCGCGATAGTCGAGATTGCGCTGGAACGGATTGCCGGTCTGATCGGTGAGCGTGACGCCAGGCAGCTTGCGATTCACCGAGTCCAGAAAATTGGTCGAATAGTTGCGGCTGAAATCGGTCGAGGTCAGCACCTCGGTGTTGGACGGAACCTTGTCGCGATCGATCAGGCTCGAATCGCGCTCGGAGGGGCTTGGCACACCGATGCCACCTTCCGGCGCCGCCGCGGTTCGAGCCGGTGCGGCCCGCGTTCTGGTGGTCCGCGATGTCTGTACCACCGGGCGCGTGGCCGGCCTGGTGCTGCGGGTGCCGGCGAGCGGCGAGGGCGCAATCACGGTGACTGGCGGCAATTCGGTCGGGGCAGGTGTCTGCGCGTACACCGCCGTCAACGGTGCAACGACGCCGATCGCCGTAAGCACGGCTGCTGCGCCGCGCGTGTGTGCTGAAGACAACGAAAATCGCGTTGCGACTTGCAACGTACCAGCCATAGCGCCCACCCTTTTTTCGCGGCTCGCCATTTTCCCCGACGAACCATTCGCGTTCGAGACTGCTGGAGGCATGCCAGTTTGGCAAACAAGTTTTGTCCCGGACGTGCGGGATTGTTTTCCAGCGGAGGTCGGGAAAAATTCCCGGTTGTTGCGCAGGGCTGTCGTGCCGGCGATCTGGCTGCTGGCCCGCGACGATTCGTCTCATGCAATCAGCGCGTTGTCGCGGGGGCAATGGAGTGGACATGGCCACGAAATCGTGTCTAAGCCGGGTCTTTCAGCATTGATTTGTATCGGCGCCGCAATGCGCATTAAGTGTCGCTTGTTCCCGCCCGGATGGCGCCTGTAGACATGGCTCCAATATCCATCAATCGCTGCTCCGAGGACCGATGCGAGTCCTGATTGTCGACGATCATCCGATCGTCATCGCGGCCTGCCAGGCCTTGCTGGCCGATGAAGCCGAAATGACCGTGACGGCTGCCGCGGATGCGGCGGGAGGTCTCGCGTCGTTTGCCGCCGAGGCGCCGGAGGTCTGCGTCATCGACATCAATCTGCCGACGGTCTCCGGCCTCGAACTCGCACAGCAGATCCTCGGAAAGGATGCCGGAGCGCGCATCGTCATCTTCAGCATCAATGACGATCCCGTCTTCGTCGCGCGCGCCGTCGATGTCGGCGTCAAGGGCTACGTGTCCAAGTCGGGAGATCCCAACGATCTGGTGGTTGCGATCCGTGAAGTTGGCAAGGGTGGCACGTTTCTGCCGTCCCGCAGCCGCGGGGACGCGCCGGTGGCTGATCCGTCGGTCGCGGCGAACCGGCTTGCGCAGATCAGCGCCCGCGAAGCCAGGATCCTTCACCTGCTCGTAGCTGGCCAGACCTTGGCCGAGATCGCAAAGCTGATCGGCGTTTCCTACGGAACGGTCGCGAACGACACCGCGATCATGCGGCACAAGCTCGGAGTTCGGTCGACGAGGGAATTGGTGCAACTGGCTGCCGGCATGTCCACGAACCTGCCGAGCTGAAGCGGCGCCTTCTCACGACCGCCCTCGAACCGCGTCAACGCATCGCTGCTGACGTCAGCGACAAAAATAACCCCGCTCTCACGGAGGAGGCGGGGTTACAAGTTCATTGGGATAAATCCTGCGCTATGCGCGGGAAGTAGCAAGACGGATCGTATCGTTGCCGCCGTTCTGATCAACGAGATTGTCTCTCGCATTTTTCGGGAAGAATTCCCGGCCCGTCTTGGAAAGATAACCTGACGTTCGTCATCTCGCGCATACGCAAATCATGCGCGTTGCGCGTCATCGTCATGCATCGATCTTGATGTCGCATAAACGCGCGTCTACGCTCCCAGCAGATCCGTTAGAGATCGCTGGAGGAAGCACATGAAGCGCTTGCTGTCGTTCGAGTTGACGCACTGCATTGCAGACGGGAGGAGAACTTCTCCGCGGCTGCTGGCTGCGAAGGTCGTCTTCGCCGGAATAATTGGACTTTCGGCCTTCTGCGGTGCCGCCTCGGCACAGAACGCCACGCCTGACCGCATCAAGGAAGTCACGTCGAAGGTCGACAGCGATTTCATCAAGGCGAACACCGCCACTTCCAAGGACTGGCCGACGATCGGTCTCGATTATGCGGAGACGCGATTCAGCAAGCTCAACCAGATCAACGCCGACAACGTCAAGGATCTCGGACTGGTCTGGAGCTACAATCTCGAATCATCGCGTGGCGTCGAGGCGACGCCGGTCGTGGTCGATGGCATCATGTATCAGTCGGCGTCATGGAGCGTGGTCCACGCCATCGACGCGCGTACCGGCAAGAAGCTGTGGTCGTTCGATCCGGGCGTCGATCGCTCGAAGGGCTACAAGGGGTGCTGCGACGTCGTCAATCGCGGCGTCGCCGTCTACAAGGGCAAGGTGTTCGTCGCCGCCTATGACGGCCGCCTGATCGCGCTCGATGCGGCCACCGGCCAGAAGGTCTGGGAAAAGGACACGCTGATCGATCACGAGCACTCCTACACCATCACCGGCGCGCCGCGCGCCTTCAACGGCAAGGTGGTGATCGGGCAGGGCGGCGCCGAGTACGGCGCACGCGGCTACATCACGGCCTATGACACCGAGACCGGCAACCAGCTCTGGCGCTGGTTCACGGTGCCGGGCGATCCGTCGAAGCCGTTCGAGGATGCCTCGATGGAAGCCGCGGCCAAGACCTGGGATCCGTCCGGCAAATACTGGCTCAACGGCGGCGGCGGCACGCCCTGGGATACGATCACCTACGATCCCGAACTGAACATGGTCTATGTCGGCACCGGCAACGGCGCGCCGTGGAATCGCAAATTCCGCAGCCCGTCGGGAGGCGACAATCTCTACCTCGCCTCGCTGGTCGCGCTGAACGCCGACACCGGCAAATACATCTGGCACTACCAGGAGACGCCCGGCGATAATTGGGACTACACCTCGACCCAACCGATGATCCTCGCCGACATCGCGATCGACGGCGCGCCGCGCAAGGTGATCCTGCACGCGCCGAAGAACGGCTTCTTCTTCGTGATCGACCGGACCAACGGCAAGTTCATCTCGGCGAAGAACTTCGTCGATGTGAACTGGGCGACTGGCTACGACGCCAATGGACGCCCGATCGAGGTGCCGGCGGCGCGCGGCGACGAGCCTTTTGATGCAGTGCCCGGTCCGTACGGCGCTCACAACTGGCACCCGATGTCGTTCAATCCGCAGACCGGCCTCGTTTACCTGCCGGCGCAGAACGTTCCGGTCAATCTGACGTCGGAAAAATCGCTGACGCAGAATGCGGCGACCCCCGGCAAGTTCGGCGGCACCACCGGCTGGAACGTCGGTTTCGTCCTCAACGGCACGCCGCCGAAGGCGCCAGCCTTCGGCAAGCTGATCGCGTGGGACCCGGTGAAGCAGAAGGAAGCATGGAAGGTCGACTATGTGTCGCCATGGAATGGCGGCACGCTGACCACCGCGGGCAATCTGGTGTTCCAGGGTACCGCCGACGGACGTTTCGTGGCGTATGATGCGAGGAACGGAAAGACGCTGTGGGAAACGCCGACCGGCACCGGTGTGGTGGCGGCAGCATCGACCTACACGATCGATGGCCAGCAATATGTCTCGATCGCGGTCGGCTGGGGCGGCGTGTTCGGCATCGCCACGCGCGCGACCGAATACCAGAATCCCGGCACGGTCTACACCTTCGCGCTCAACGGCAAGGCCAAGATGCCGGAGTTCGTGAAGTACCAGACCGAGGGCTTGCTGCAAGGCGTGAAGTACGACCCGAAGGACGTCCCTGAGGGTACCGCGATCTATGTTGCGGCCTGCGCCACCTGCCACGGGGTTCCCGGCGTCGATCGCGGCGGCAATGTCAGGAATCTCGGTTACGTCCCTGCCGAGGAGATCGCCAACCTGAAGGACATCGTGTTCAACGGACCGTTCCGTGATCGGGGAATGCCTGACTTCACCGGCAAGCTGACCGAGGCCGACGTGGTGAAGATCCAGGCCTTCATCCAGGGAACCGCGGACGCGATCCGGCCGAAGAGCAAATAGCATGACCTGCAAATAGCATGACCTGAACGGGTCATGCCGCAGGGATCGCGCACGGTCTGCCTCGGGTAGGCCGTGCGCGGTCGGTTTTGGGATTGTTCCCTTCGAATTCGGGAATTTTTCCCGAATATATCGGGATAATTGCTTGAGGATGATGCGTCGACCAGCTAATTCGTCTGTTAGGTCCACAACGGACGTAATTGGATGGGAGACCGAGAATGACTTCGCGCCCATTGGCTGGCCTGGTGCTGGCCGCTGCCATGACCTTGTCGGGAGCGGCCTTCGCTGCGAGCCACGACAACAGCATCAAGATGTTCGACCCCGACAATGACGGCACGCTCGATCTGTCCGAGGTGAAGAACGCAGCGTCGGCGCTGTTCGACAAGCTCGATCCGGACAAGGATGGCACCCTCGACGCGCGCGAGCTGCGCGGCAGACTGAGCAAGAAGGAGCTGGCTGCCGCTGATCCCGATCATGACGGCACCCTGACGAAGGATGAATATCTTGCCGTCGTCGAGCAGCGTTTCAACGCGGCCAATCCCGACAATGACGGAACGCTGGATGCGAAGGAACTGAAGTCGCACGCCGGGCGCGCGCTGCTTCGCCTGATGAAGTAAAGATTTCGGCGCTTCGGTTGTTGCGCCGTGGGGCCTCAGCGCCGGTCGCGCTGAGGCTTTTGTTTTTGATCGCCCGTCCGTGATGCCACGCGGGACCGGCGTCAGGTCAATCCTTGAACTCGCAGCCGAGGCGGTGCAGGGCCTCATCGACCCAGCGGCGGTCGCTGGTGCCGGCGAGGATCTGCTGGATGGCTTTCTCCTCGGTCGCCTTCTTGGCCTCGGTCAGCTTGCAGATCGCCTCGGCCTCGTCATGGGGCACGCAGAGCACGCCGTCGTCGTCGGCGACGATGAGGTCGCCGGGCTCGACGATCATGCCGTCGATCGAGATGGCGCAATTGATCTCACCCGGGCCATCCTTGTAGGGCCCGCGATGAGCAACGCCGGCCGCGAACACCGGGAACGATCCGGCACGGATCGCGCCGGCATCGCGGATCGAGCCGTCGATCACGAAGCCCGCGACGCCCTTCTTCTCAGCCAGCGTCGACATGATCTCGCCGATGATGGCGTTGACCAGCACGCCGCCGGCATCGACCACGATCACGTCGCCGGCTTGGGCGAGGTCGATCGCCTTGTGCACCATCAGGTTATCGCCGGGCCGGGTTTTCACAGTCAGCGCCGGACCGCCGAGCCAGCCGCCCTTATGCATCGGCCGCAGCCGGTTGGTGCCCGCGATCCGCGACATCACGTCGCTGATATTGGCGACCGGCAGGGTACGGTAGCGCGCGACGAGGTCGGGCGAGACTTTCCGCTTCGCCTTGTGAATAGCAAATCCTGTGGCCATCGGTTTTCTCCGGTGTGTGGCGGTGCGCCCGCTCAATGTGCGCGGCGGTCGAGATGGGCGTTGAGGCGAGGATAGACGCGGCGGGTATTGCCTTCAAATATCTTGGCCTTGTCTTCGGCGCTGAGCGGCAACGCGTCGATATAGCGGCGGGTGTCGTCGAAGTGATGACCCGTCTCGGGATCGATGCCGCGAACCGCGCCGACCATCTCCGAGGCAAACAGGATGTTCTCGACCGGGATCACCCGGGTCAACAGCTCGATGCCGGGCAGATGATAGACGCAGGTGTCGAAGAACACGTTCTTCAACAGATGCTCCGAAAGCGGCGGCAGCTTCATGTCCTGCGCCAGGCCCCGGTAGCGGCCCCAATGATAGGGCACCGCACCGCCGCCATGCGGGATGATGAAGCGCAGCGTCGGGAAGCGCTTGAAGAGATCGGAGGTCAGGAACTGCATGAAGGCGGTGGTGTCGCCGTTGAGGTAATGCGCGCCGGTGCCGTGGAAGCAGGGGTTGCAGGACGAGGAGACATGGACCATCGCCGGCACGTCGAGCTCGACCATCTTTTCATACAGCGGATACCACCATTCATCGGTCAACGGCGGATCGCACCAGTAGCCGCCGGCGGGATCGGGATTGAGGTTGCAGCCGACGAAGCCGAGCTGGGTCACGCAACGCTCCAGCTCCTCGATGCAGTTCTTGGGCGCCACTCCGGGACTCTGCGGCAGCTGGCAGACGGGGACGAAGTTTTGCGGAAACAGCGTGCAGACGCGATGCACCAGGTCGTTGCAGATCGTGGTCCATTCGCGGCTGGTGGCTTCCTTGCCGACATGATGCGCCATGCCGGCGGCGCGTGGCGAGAAGATGGTGACGTCGGTGCCGCGCTCCTTTTGCAGGCGGAGCTGCGCGCCCTCGACGCTGCTGCGGATCTCATCATCAGTGATGCCGAGATTGGTGGTGAGCGGCCGGCGCGATTTGTCGGCGAGGCCGGCGAGCTGCTTGTCGCGGAAGATCTGCAGCTTGGCCGGCTCGGTGGTGTAGTGGCCGTGACAGTCGATGATCATGGTGGCTTCCTTGTTGTCCCCTTGGCAGGGCTATCGGTGTGCGAGGGATGACGGGATCGCGCCGGTCAGTTGGGTCTCGCGCGGCTTGACGCGCATGGTGGCGGCGATGGCGGAGGCGACCAGCAGGAAGCCGGCGATCCCGACCAGCGCCCAGGAGAAGCTTCCGGTGGAGTCCTTGATCAGGCCGATGCACCACGGCCCGATCAGGCCGCCGAACTGCGCCAGCGTGTTGACCATGGCGATCGAGGCGGCGCCGGCCGCACCCGTCAGCAGCGAGGCATTGATGCTCCAGAACAGCGGGTTGCCGGCGTTCAGGCTGAAGCCGACGATGCAGAGGAACACGAAGGCGAGCACCGGGCTCGACACATAGGCGCTGCCCAGCATCGCGACGGCGGCGAGCAGATAGACGGCCGCGAGATGAAACTTGCGATCGCCTGTTCTGTCCGAGCTGCGGCTGACCACGATGGTGCCGATGACCCCGAGCAGCGGCGGGATCGCCGAGAGAAAGCCGACCTGGATGTTGCTGAGGTCGCCCATGCCCTTGATGATCTGCGGCAGCCATAGCAACAGGCCGTAGATGCCGACCAGCGCGCAGCCGAACAGCGCCGCCAGCAGCCAGACCCTGATGTCGAGGACGCATTCGATCAACCTGTGCTGCCCTTGTCGTTCGATCTCGGACCGCTCGGCGGCGAGCTCGCCCTCCAGCCAGGCTGCCTGCTCGTTCGTGAGCCAGCTCGCCTTGGCCGGTCGGTCGGTCAGATAATAGAGCGTGAACAGGCCGAGCAGAATGGTCGGTACGCCCTCGGCAATGAACATCCACTGCCAGCCAAGCAGTCCGCCTGCGCCGTCGAGGAAGGTCATGATGCTGGTCGAGATCGGCCCGCCAAGCACCGCGGAAAATGAGCCGGCGATGATGTAGCCCGCGACCGCGCGGGCGCGATAGCGCGACGGGAACCAGTAGGTGAGGTAGAGCACGACGCCGGGCATGAAGCCGGCTTCGGCGACGCCGAGGCCGAACCGCATCACATAAAGGCTGAGCGGATTCCAGACGAAGGCGGTCAGCGTGGCGACGAGGCCCCAGGTGATCAGGATGCGCGCCAGCCAGATCCGGGCCCCCAGCCAGTGCAGCATCAGATTGCTCGGCACCTCGAGCACCATGTAGCCGAGGAAGAAGATGCTGGCGGCGAAGCCGAAGATCGCCGGGCTGAGTCCCAGATCCTTGTTCATCGTCAGCCCGGCATAGCCGAGATTGATGCGGTCGAGATAGTTGAAGAACATCATCACGAACAGGATCGGGATCAGCCGCCAATAGACCCGGCGGATGGTGTCGCGCTCCAGTTCGCTTGCTGCCGCTTCGGCCATTGTAATCCTCCCTTGCTTTTGTTTTGGCGCCGGTGGATCGAACCGGGCGAAGCGCCGGTTATTCGCGGCGATTTCGCATGGCTGACCGGCTGTGCGCGTTGCCCCGCATTATCCCTTGGAGCACCGGCATTTTGGCGCCAAGATCGGGAAACGGTCCTGGGAGGTCAAATACCGCTTTGACCCTTCACTTATAGGGAATCGGAATAAGCGATGGATTACAGGCAGCTTCGCTATTTCATCGCGGTGGCCGAGGAGCTCAGCTTCAGCCGCGCCGCCAAGCGACTGCATGTCAGTCAGCCGCCGCTCAGCACCCAGATCAAGGCGATGGAGGAGGAGCTCGGCACCCAGCTGCTGTCGCGGACGCGGCGCGCCGTCGAGCTCACCCAGGCTGGCCAGTTGCTGCTGGAACATGCGCGGCGCGCCGTCAGCGAGCTCGATCTGGCATCCGAGACCGTGCGCCGCGCAGCGCGTGGCGAGGCCGGCGCGGTCCGGGTCGGCTTTACGGATTCCGTTCCGATGCTCGACATGTTCGCCGAACTGTTCCGCAGCTTCCGCGCCAGCTATCCGCGGGTGAAGATCGAGCTGCGGCACATGTCGACGGCCAAGCAGCTGCAAGCGATAGCCGACGCCGAGCTCGATGTCGCGATCATGCGGCCGCCGCTCGATTTCCGCCCCGCCGCCGACCTGCAAGTTCATGTCGTGTGGCGCGACCGGTTGATGGTGTTCCTGCCGATCGATCATCCGCTCGCCGCAGCACCTGGCAAGCTGACCGTCGCCGATCTGGCCGAGCACGAGTTCGTCGGCATGGCCGAGAGCGGTTGCGGTGTCGGCGACCAGGCGGCGATGCTGTGCCGGCGGGCCGGCTTCGCGCCGCGCATCGTGCAGGAGGCGCATGAACTGCGCACCGTGCTCAGTCTGGTCGCGGCCGGGATCGGGCTTTCGATCCTGCCGTCCTGCTACCAGCAGGCCGGCGTCATGAACGTGGTGGCGAAGACCTTGGATACGCCGGATGCGGAAAGCCGGATGCTGGTGGCGATGCGTTCGAACGCCTCGCTGCTGCCGCGCCGGTTCGTCGAATGCGCCTTGCAGGCAGCGTCGCGAAGCGCGCTGCCGCGCGTCGAGGTGGCGGCTGCCGGCGGTTGACGCCCTGGGGCAAGCCGTCGCGTTGGTTCGGAGGCTCGCCGCACCGCTCAGGCGCCGTCGTGGCCCGGGTTTTCCAGGCTGAACGTCTCGGACTGTTCGTCATAGGCGAACAGCTCGGCATAGCGGCCCCAGGATACGATGGTCTTGAGCGTCTCGTCCGCATAATCCTCGGACATGTAGTCCTCGAGCTCGTTGCGGAAGCGCGCGGCAGGCGCCATATGCGAGGGCCGTTCGTCGAGCACACGCTTGATCAGGCCGAACACCGGCACATGGTTGACGAGATGCTCGGCGAACAACTTCTTGCGCGCGTCGGTGTCGAGGTGCGCGAAGCGGACGCCGGGGTCGGTCAGCACCAGGTCGCCTTCGCTGAGATGGGCAAAGCGCAGCAGCTGCAACGACTCGCCGAGATGCAGGATCTCGTCGGTCTCAAGCTGGAGCTGGCTCGCCAGCACCGGCAGGTCGGCATGTCCGCCATAGGGCGGCCCGGCCAGCGTCTCGATCAGGCCGGACAGCTCGTTGGAAGAGACATGGTCGAGCACCATGCCGACGCCGCCGCCCGGAACCCCTTCGAGCGACGGTGCCTTGGGCTCCGCGCGCTGCGTCATGCGCGCATAGAGCTGCTCGACGAGCTGGCGGAAGGACGGATCGAGCCGGTTGCGCGGATGTTTCAGGTCGATCTTGAACTCGGCCGCGACGCGCCCCGGATTCGACGAGAACACCAGGACGCGGTCGCACATCAGCACGGCTTCCTCGATGTTGTGCGTCACCATCAACACCGATTTGATCGGCAGCCGGCCTTCGATCCAGAGGTCGATCAGGTCGGTGCGCAACGTCTCAGCCGTCAGCACGTCGAGCGCCGAGAACGGTTCGTCCATCAGCAGCAGGTCGGGGTGCACGACCAGCGCCCGCGCGAAGCCGACGCGCTGGCGCATGCCGCCGGACAATTCCTTGGGGTAGGCGGACTCGAAACCGTCGAGGCCGATCAGGTCGATCGCCGCGAGCGCGCGCTTGCGGCGCTCGGTGGCGTCGACGCCCAGCGCCTCCAGTCCGAGCTCGACGTTTTGCAACACGGTCAGCCAGGGAAACAGCGCGAATGACTGGAACACCATGGCGACGCCGTTTGGCGGTCCGGCGATGGCTTCGCCGCGGCAGGTCGCGGCGCCCGACGACGGCGCGACCAGCCCGGCGATGATGCGCAGCAAGGTCGACTTGCCCGATCCGGAGCGGCCGAGCAGCCCGACGATCTCGCCGGCATCAATCGTCAGGTCGACATTCTCGAGCACCAGCAGCTGCTCGCCGCTTCCCTTCGGGAACGAGCGGGAGACGCTGCGAATGTCGATCAGCGCGGTCTGGTTGGTTTGGTCGAGCATCGGAATTCCTCTCGATCAGCCGAGGCGAAGGCGGCGCTCGCCGAAGGCGTAGAGCGGCCGCCACAGCATGCGGTTAAACAAAGTGACCAGGACGCACATCACGACGATGCCGAGCACGACCTTGGGAAAATCGCCGGCCTCCGTCGCGCGCGCGATATAGGCGCCGAGGCCGGTGGCGACGAGATGGGTATCGCCCCAGCTCGCGACCTCCGCGACGATCGAGGCATTCCACGAGCCGCCCGACGCGGTGATCGCGCCGGTGATGTAATAGGGGAAAATGCCCGGCAGCACGACTTTCACCCACCATCGCCAGCCCCCGAGGTGCAGGCTGCTGGCCGCCTCGCGCAGGTCGGTCGGGAAGGCGGCCGCGCCCGCGATCACGTTGAACAGGATGTACCATTGCGTGCCCAGGATCATCAGCGGGCTGAGCCAGACATTCGGATCGAGGTGGAAGCGGACGATCAGCACGACAAAGACCGGGAAGGCAAGGTTGGCCGGGAAGGCGGCGAGGAACTGCGCGAGCGGTTGGATCCGCTCGGCGAGCTTCGGCCGCAGCCCGATCCAGACGCCGACCGGCACCCAGATCAGCGACGCCAGCGCGATCAGGACGATGACGCGCAGCAGCGTGACGAGCCCGTAGCCGACGGCGGCGGCGAGATCGGACAGGCCGAGCGATGCGGAAAGATACTGGTACGCCATCCAGGCGGCGTAGCCGGCCGTGGCGACCACCACCGCAATCCAGATGCCATCGACGACCCGCGAGGGCTGCCCCGGTTTGCCGGTGGGCCGCAGCATCGCGGGCCACGCGATGCGCATGGTCGAGACCGCCTTGTTCACCGTAGCGAGCTGATAGGTCAGGGCGCGCAGCGCGCGGGTGCGCCGGAACAGGTCCAGCATCCACGACGTCGGGGCTTCGCCGGACGCGGTCTGCTCGAAACGGAATTTGTCCGCCCAGGCGACGATCGGGCGAAACAGCAGCTGGTCATAGGCGATGATGACGATCAGCATCGCGAGCAGCGCGTAGCCGATCGCGGGCAGGTTCTTCTGATCGATCGCGGTCGCGACATAGGCGCCGACGCCGGGCAGGGTGACCGTCGTGTTGCCGACCGTGATCGCTTCCGATGCGACGACGAAGAACCAGCCGCCCGACATCGACATCATCGCGTTCCAGATCAGGCCCGGCATCGCGAACGGCACGTCGAGCCGCCAGAACCGCTGCCAGCCCGAGAGGTGGAAGCTCGCGGTCGCGTCCTCGAGATCCTTCGGCACGTTGCGCAGCGACTGGTACATGCTGAAGGTCATGTTCCAGGCCTGGCTGGTGAAGATCGCGAACACGCAGGCGAACTCGGCGCCCAGCACGCGGCCGGGAAACAGGTTCATGAAGAACACGACGGTGAAGGTCAGGAAACCGAGGATCGGCACCGATTGCAGGATGTCGAGCATCGGGATCAGCACGATCTCGGCGCGCCGGCTCTTGGCCGCGACGGTCGCGTAGATGAAGGTGAAGATGGTCGAGCAGACGATCGCCAGCAGCATCCGCATCGTGGTCCGGAGCGCGTAATACGGCAGGTTGGCCGGATCGAGCGACACCGGGCTGCGCGCGAGCTCGGACAGCGGCACGGTGGTCTGCTCGCCGCCATAGACGACGAGCACCATCGCGCCGACCAGCAGCAGCAGCGCCGCGACGTCCCAAAGATTGGGCCGGAGGGAGACCGGTCCCCATACGGCGCTGCGAACGTCCTGAAAGCTCATAAGGCCACCCTCGGGGCAGAACTCGCCATCTATGCGCCCGAAATGACCGGGACCGGCCCCAGCCGGCGTTATAGGCAGGATTTGCGACAAACTGGTAGTCCGTCCTGCGGCGCAGTGCCGCCGCGCGGCTAGCGCGGTCGCTGCGTCAGGAAGCGCGTGACCACGCCGCCAAGCGTGGCGTGGTCGAGCGGCTCGGTGAGCGATGCCTTGGCGGTTTCGACCACGGCGTCGGGCGCCAGGCCGCGCCGCAGGTCGCACAGCGCGTCGGCATAGCCGGCGGTGAATTCCGGGTGCGGCTGCACCGACAGCGTCGTGCCGTTGGCATAGAGCAGCCCGGCATGGGGCGTGAATTCGGACGACATGATGGTGCGCGCCGAGGCCGGCGGGGTGATCACCTGATCCTGGTGCGAGGCGGCGGCCGCGACCGTCTCGCCTTCGAGCAAGCCATTGTCCGGCGCCAGCCGATAGACGTGGCGGCCGATGCCCCAACCCTTCTCCGATTTGCGCACCGTGCCGCCGAGCGCCTGCGCGATCAGCTGATGACCGAAGCAGACGCCGACCATCGGAACATGCCTGTCATGGGCCGCACGCACGAACGCTTCGAGCGGCGCCATCCATTCGACGTCATCGTAGACGCCGGCCGCTGATCCCGTGATCAGGATCGCGTCGAGTGTCGCGGGATCGGGAAGCGCCTCACCCCCGGCGACGCTCACGACATCGCAGGCCGCCGACGGATCGGCTGCGGTCACCATCCGCTCGAACATCTGCGGATAGCTGCCGTGACGCTCGCGGTATTGCGGGCTGACGAGCCCGGTTTCGATGATGGTGATGCGGGGCATGGAACGCGCTGAGGGCTGAATGGGGACGACCCAGCGTTTACTCCGAAAGCGCCTGGCGCCACAAGCCGCGTGGGTCGATCAATTCCGCGACGGCGTGGCTGTGTCAATCGTTGCGGTGTGCTGCGCGGTGGGCGTCGTGCTGACTGTCGCCGGCGCCGCCGTCACGATCGCAGGCTCGGTGCGATAGCGCGGCAACTGATCCTCGAGCGAATAGCCGACGCAGAGCGCGAGGCTCGACCACACCGCCATGCTGAAATACAGCGACATCCAGGCGATCTCCTCGCGCCACTCGGCGATGTCATGGGTGACGACCCAGCGCCGGCTGACGTCGCGCAGGCCGTCGAGCGGATGCAGCAGGGTGCCGCCGGCGGCGAGGTTGGCGCGCCAGCGGTTGAGGTACATCGGGACGTCGATGGTCATCAGGAAGGCGAGAAAGGCGGCGATGCCGACGATCGCCACGATGAAGGCCCAGCGCACCGGGCCATGAAACTCGGGCAGCAGCCGGCACAGTGCGATCCCGACCAGGAAGAACACCACGGCCCAGATCGAGTTCTCGATCGCGTTGCAGAGATAATGCGTGGTCAGCACCGCATACCAGGAGAAGCATTCCGCGATCACGATCAGCGGCACGATGATCCAGGCGATGGTCACGGTGGTGTCGGCGCCGGTCATGGTGCCGAGTTGATGCAGGATGATCGCCCATTGCGCGGCGAAGCAGACCTCGGCGACGGTGGCGACGGTGCGGCCGACCACGACGCTCGACAGCCAGTGGTCGAACAGGCAGATGCGCTGCACGTCGGCGCGCGGCAGCACCGAACGGAACGCGCAGCCGAACACATAGGCCGCGCACAGCAGCATCATCAGGCCGATGCCGGATGTGTTGCTGAAGCTGCCGTTGGACTGTTCATGGAACTGGCGATACAGCGCGAACCAGACCGCGATGTTGGCGGCGCTGACGAGGCTCAAGAGCCCCCACCACCGGACCACTGGATTCGACCAAGCCAGCGAAACCGGCCGTGCCCGCCGCTCCATGCTCATTCACCGCTCCGCGTGTAACCGAATTGATATTGAACTGTAGTAATTCTGTCATAGAAGATCACGAATCACGACTAAAAAATGCGTGTGGCGCGGGCAGGGCGGCTACGGGATTGTGACAGCGATTGTGACAGCGCGGCGATTGTGACAGTGAGCGGCGGCCCACTGTTTGTGACAATGGGGGGCCGCCAAACCCCGGTCTCGTCATTCCGGGATGCGCGAAGCGCAGGCCCGGAATCCATCAGGCCGCCGTGTCGCTGTTGAATGGATTCCGGGCTCGCGCTCCGCGCGCCCCGGAATGACGAAAGGGGCGTTGGCCCTCCAGCCTTCGCGATCGTGATCGAATGTGACGGCCGCGCCGGTAGGCAGGCCCGGCCCGATCCATTACAGAACGGCTTCCTTTTTCAGGCCGAACCCGCACGGGCTGGCTTCACGCGAAGGCGACCTGTGACGACGGATATGACGGCCAGCTACGACCCGCTGCTGCGCAGGATTCACTGGGCGACGGCAGTGCTGTTCATCGCGGCGATGCTGATCGGGCTCTATTGCGGGTTGCAGCCGGCGGGGACGTCGCCGCGGCGCGAACTGCTCGAGGTGCACAAGTCGCTCGGCGTCACCCTGTTCTTCCTGGCGATCCTGCGGCTGATGGTGCGCGCTGTCACCACGGCTCCGCCGGAGCCAGGCTCGTTTTCGCCGCTGGTCAGGATCGCGGCGAGGCTCAATCACTGGGCGCTTTATGCCATCCTGTTCGCGATGCCGGTGACGGGATACATGTTCTCATCGGCCGGCGGCTACTCCCTGCGCTACTTCTGGACCTTCAGCTGGCCGCGCCTGTTCGCCGACAACAAGGCGGTGGCGGAGGCTGGCGAGTTGGCTCACGGCGCGCTGGCTTATTTCGTCTATGCGGTGGTCGCGCTGCATATCGCCGCGACGCTCTGGCATGTTCTCGTCAAGAAGGACGAGACGCTGGCGCGGATGTGGCCGCGCGCGAGCCGCAATCCATCCTGAGTGCTAACCGCGCAACGCGGTCTCGGGAATGGTGCGGCGAACCACCTCGCGCATCGCGAAGCTGGAATGGATGCGGGCGACGCCCGGCATTCGCGACAGATGCTGCTTGTGGATACGCTCGAAGTCGGCGATGTCGCGGGCGATCACCTGTAGATGATAATCATCGCTGCCCGACATCAGATGGCAGGACACAACGTCTGGACAACGCGCGATCGCGGCCTCGAACGCCGCGAGATAATCCTCGCTCTGCTTCTCCAGCGTGATGGTGACGACGACCGTGGTCACCAGTCCGAGCGCTGATGGTTCGAGGTCGGCGCGGTAGCCGCGGATCACACCGATCTCCTCGAGATGACGAATGCGCCGCGCGCAGGCGGTCGGCGACAGTCCGACCTTTTCGGCCAGCTCGATCTGGCTGGCGCGGGCGTCAGAGACCAACTCGGCGAGGATTCTAAGGTCAATGCGATCGAGACCGTCCACGCAGTTTTCCTTCAAGGATTGAGCTGGACGTGAAAGATATGAGCGTATTTGGCTGTGAGCAAGCCGGAATTCGCTGAGAAACGCCGTGTGACGGGGCATAGCCTTCTGGTTGGCGGAAACCAATCTAGCAAGGAGCGGACCATGCGCATCGGCGTGCCCAAGGAGATCAAGGTCGAGGAATATCGGGTCGGGCTGACACCCGCCTCGGTGCGGGAATATGTGGCGCACGGGCACGAGGTCGTGGTGCAGCGCGGCGCGGGTGACGGCATCGGCGCCGGTGATGACGTCTACTCCCAGGCCGGCGCACGGATCGCCGACACCGCCGAAGAGGTTTTTTCCGTCGCCGAGATGATCGTGAAGGTGAAGGAGCCGCAGCCGTCCGAATGGATCAGGCTGCGCGAGGGACAGATCCTCTTCACCTATCTGCATCTCGCGCCCGACGTTCCGCAAACCACGGGGCTGATTGCGTCCGGCTGCACCGCGGTCGCCTACGAGACCGTGACCGACGCGCATGGCGGGCTGCCGCTGCTGGCGCCCATGAGCGAAGTCGCAGGCCGGCTGGCGATCGAAGCCGCGGGCGCTGCGCTGCGCAAATCCGCCGACGGCATGGGCAAGCTGCTCGGCGGCGTGCCCGGCGTTCCGCCGGCGCGCGTGGCGATCATCGGCGGCGGCGTGGTCGGCACTCATGCAGCGCGGATGGCCGCAGGCCTCGGCAGCGACGTCACCATCCTCGACCGCTCGGTGCCGCGGCTCCGCGCGCTCGACGATCTGTTCCTCGGCCGGGTCCGCGCTCGCTATGCGACGCTGGAGGCGATCGAGCAGGAGATCATCGCCGCCGATGTCGTGATCGGAGCGGTGCTGGTGCCTGGCGCCAGCGCACCGAAACTGGTCTCGCGCGCGCAACTCGCCAGCATGAAGCGCCGCGCGGTGCTGGTCGACGTCGCGATCGACCAGGGCGGCTGCTTCGAGACCTCGAAGGCGACCACGCATCAGGCGCCGACCTATCTGGTCGACGATATCGTGCATTATTGCGTCGCCAACATGCCGGGCGCCGTACCCGTCACCTCAAGCCACGCGCTCAATCATGCGACCTTGCCGTTCGGTCTGGCGCTGGCGTCGAAAGGGCTGCGCGCGCTGGTCGAGGATCCGCATCTGCGCGCCGGCCTCAACGTCCATCGCGGCCGCATCACCAACCGCGCCGTGGCCGAGAGCCAGCATCTGTCGGCCGTGATGCCGGAGGAAGCGCTGGCGTCGTAACATTTGCGAGCCTTCGCAGCCTTTCCCGTCGTCCCGGCTCCCGTGCGCAACTGCGCACCAGGCCGGGACGATATAGGATCTCTTGTGCAGTCGCGTAGTCATCCGCACCGCGCGCCGAGCGTCCGAGAGGTCATTTCTCGACGAACCTCAACCCGGCTTTATCCGTCAATTCCTTCAGCCGGCTTTGCATCACTGCAATGATGTGCTCGCGCTTTGCCGCGATCCGTTCGATCGGGCCGCCGATGCCGATAGCCAGCGGAGCGCGTCGCTTTGGCAGCGGAACAAGCATGCCTATCGTGTTTGCGCCCGGCGTCGTGCGGCCGCCCGACTCGGAAAAGCCGCGGCGGCGAATGCGCTCGATTTCTTCGAGAAACGCCGTTTCGCGAACGCGCGCCGACTGACTCGGCTCATCGGCATTGTTGCGACGGATGATGCCGCGAATCTTGGTGTTTGGCATTTGGCTCAGCAGCACGTGTCCAAGCGCGGTACGAACCATCGGTCGTATTTGACCAGCATGTGTGATGAACTGAAGCTGATAGCCGCTCGGCACGACGTGTAGATAGCGCATCCCGGCGGCGCCGGTCTGTTGTCCAAGCAGGATGGTTTCGCCGCCAGTCGCGCTCCAGAGTTCCTCCATCAGATCGGTGAGTTGTGTGTCACGGAACGGAGACCGACGGATCCAATCACCGAGCAGACCGACCCGGTAGCTGGGGATGAAGCGCCGGGTCTTTCGGTCGTATTCGAGGTAGTTCAACTCGACGAGACTGCTAAGCAGCACCGACGTGCTCGATTGGGGCATCTGCAACGCGGACGATATTTCAGTCACCGACGCGGCCCGCTTCGTTTCCCGGAAGAACTCCAGAACCGCAAACGTCCGCATGGCCGATTTGACGATGGCCGTCTTGTTCGAACTCGGCATGGCTGTCTCCGCGGCGCGGGGCAATGAGCGCCTCCATCACATATGTGATGTTAGGCCGAAACGGCTTCACTTGACGACAACTTTGGCACAGATTGGCGCCAATGAGATTAAACGCATGGAAACGCAGAGAGCAGGGGAAGGCGGATGCCCGGCCGAAGTTTGCTCGAGAAGATCTGGGATCAGCATGTCATTGCCCGCTTGAGCGAGGACACTGATCTCCTTCATATCGACCGTCATCTGCTGCACGATCTCGGCGGCTCGCGCGGCCTGCTCGATCTCAAGAGCCGTGGCCTCAAGGTCCACAATCCCGAGCTGACGTTTGCGACGCCCGATCACGCGCTGTCGACGGCGCCCGGTCGCGCCGGGACCAGCAAGATCGGCATGGAATTGCTGGCCGCGTTGCGGGCCGAGACCGCGGCGAGCGGTATCACGCTGTTCGATGTCGATCAGCCTGGCCAGGGCATCGTCCATGTCATCGGGCCTGAACTCGGCTTGAGCCTGCCGGGGGCGACGATCGTCTGCGGCGACAGCCACACCTGCACCCATGGCGGCCTCGGCGCACTCGCCTTCGGCATCGGATCGAGCGAGCTCACCCATGTGCTGGCGACGCAGGCGCTGATCCAGAAGCGTCCGAAGACGCTACGTGCGCGCTTCGAGGGCAAGCTCCCGCTCGGCGTCACCGCCAAGGACATGATTCTGGCGCTGATCGGGCATATCGGCGCCGCCGGCGGCACCGGTTATGCGGTCGAATATGCCGGGAGTGCGATCCGCGCGCTGCCGATCGAGGGTCGGCTCACGATCTGCAACCTCTCGATCGAGCTCGGCGCCAAGATGGGGATGGTGGCGCCGGATGAGACAACCCTCGAATTCCTGCGCGGCCGTCCCTACGCGCCGCAAGGCGAGATGTGGGATCTCGCCGTGAAAGCGTGGCGCGAATTGCCGAGCGATCCCGACGCGGTGTTCGACCGCGAGGTCGTGATCGATGTCGAAAAGATCATCCCGCAGGTCACCTGGGGCATCAGCCCCGAGCATGTCGTCGGCGTCGACGGCGTCATTCCCGATCCGAAGGCGGTCGACGATCCGTTGCGGCGTGCGGCGATCGAAACCGCGCTGGAGTATATGGGTCTGCAAGGCGGGGTACCGATCGCCGGCACGCCGGTCGATTGGGTGTTCATCGGTTCCTGCACCAACAGCCGCTTAAGCGACCTGCGTGCTGCGGCCGAGGTCGCGCGCGGCCGCAAGGTCGCGGCCGGGGTCCGCGCCTGGGTGGTACCGGGCTCGGAGAACGTCAAGCGCGAGGCGGTCGCCGAAGGGCTCGACAAGATTTTCATCGAGGCCGGCTTCGAATGGCGCGAGCCGGGCTGCTCGATGTGCCTGGCTGCCAATGGCGAGGTGGTGGCGCCGGGGCAGCGTTCGGTCTCGACCTCGAACCGCAACTTTGTCGGCCGGCAGGGGCCGCGTGCGCGGACGCATCTGGCGAGCCCCGCAAGCGCAGCCGCATCCGCCATCGCCGGTGCGATCGCCGACGTCAGGATGATGGGGCGCTAGACGATGCCGAAACCGTTCGACAGACTCACCGCGACTGCTGCGCCGATCATGCGCAGCAATATCGACACCGACGTGATCATCCGCATCGAGCGCCTGGTCGGCAACGGAATCCGCGGCACGCTCGGCAAATGGGCGTTCGGCTCACTGCGCTATCTTCCTGATGGCTCGGAGAATCCGGACTTCATCCTGAATCGCGAGCCGTACCGGGACGCGGAGATCCTGGTGACCGGGCCGAATTTCGGCTGCGGCTCGTCGCGCGAGGGTGCGGTGTGGTCGCTCCAGGAGCGCGGCATCCGCGCCATCATCGGCTCCGGCTTCGGCGACATCTTCTTCGCCAACTGCTTCCAGAACGGCATCCTGCCCGTCGTGGTCGACAAGGCGGTGGTCGATCAACTCGCCGCCGATATCGAGGCGACGCAGGGCGCCGGCAAGGTCTCGATCGACCTCGAGGAGCAGACCATCGTCTCGCCGTCGGGCGCCCGGTATACCTTCGAGATCGACCCCCGGCGGCGCGAAGGCCTCTTGAAAGGGCTCGACGAGGTGGCGCTGACGTTGCAGCGCGATAGCGAGATTCACGCCTTCCAGGCTTCCGACCGCACCGCACGGCCCTGGATTCATTCGACAAGGATATCTGCATGAGCACGCCATCCAACATGGTCAAGGTCGCCATGGTCGGCGGCGAGGGCATCGGTCCCGAGGTCACCGCGCAGTCGCGCCGCGTGCTCGACTGGTTTGCGGCCAAGCGTGGCGCGCCGATGACCTTGCGCGAGGCGCAGTACGGCCTGATCCCGTATCTGGCGACCGGCAAGGTGCTGCCGGAGGACACCGCCGAAGCAATGGACGAGGCCGACGCCATCCTGTGGGGCGCGACCGGCGGTCCGGAGACGACCGAGGTACCCGCGGCCGCGCGCAAGGCCGGCAGTCTTCTGGGGCTGCGCAGCAAATACGATCTCTACGCCAACCTGAGACCGATCATGGCGAGCCCGGCACTGTCGGCGTCGGCGCCACTGAAGCCCGAGGTGCTTGACGGCGTCGACTTCGTCATCATCCGCGAATTGACCAGCGGCATCTATTTCGGCGAGCCGCGCGGCATCGAGACCTTGCCGGACGGCCAGCGCCGCGGCTTCAACACCGAGCAATACACGACGAACCAGATCCGCCGCGTGGCGCGCTCGGCGTTCGAGCTGGCGCGTACGAGGCGCAACAAGGTCTGCTCGGTCGACAAGGCCAATGTGCTGGAGACCAGCGTGGTGTGGCGTGAGGAGGTGATCAGGCTGCACAAGGAGGAATTCTCCGACGTCGAGCTGACCCATCTCTATGTCGACAACGCCGCGATGCAGATCGTGCGCGAGCCGCGGCAGTTCGACGTCATGGTGACCGGCAATATCTTCGGCGACATCCTGTCGGATTGTGCGGCGATGGCCTCGGGCTCGCTCGGCATGCTGCCATCGGCCTCGCTCGGCCCGGTCGATCGCTTCGGCCGGCGCAAGGCACTGTACGAACCGGTGCATGGCAGCGCGCCCGACATCGCGGGCAAAGGCATCGCCAATCCGCTCGGCTCGATCCTCAGCGTCGCGATGCTGCTGCGGTTGACACTGAACCGGCCCGAGGATGCGGATTTGCTGGAGCAGGCGGTGCAGGCCGCGCTCGCGTCCGGTGCCCGAACGGCGGATATTGCTGAAGCCGGCGCGAAGAAGCTGTCGACCGTCCAGATGGGCGATGCGGTGCTCGGCGCGCTGGACAAGATATCGGCCAGGGAGCACGCGTGATGACGCGCCTGGCGATACCCTCCATTTCGCGGCGTTCGGCCCTGACGGTGATCGCCGCCGGCGGTGCGGCGCTGGCGAGCGGGCGGACATGGGCGCAGGCTATTCCGGGTCGCGCGATCTATCCGGTCGCGGTGCCGGTTTACCAGACGCAATTCGTCGCTGATCGTATCGGCTACTTCAAGGAGGCCGGGCTCGACTGCAAGCTGGTGCAGGGCGGCAGCGGCGTGAAGACCCGCGAGATCATCGCCTCATCGCAGGGCGATATCGGCATCGGCGACGTTACCCATCCGATGCAGCTCACCAACCACGGCCGAGCCGCGCGCGTAATGCTGCCGGTCGACACGAGGTCGAACTCGGTGATGTTCATCCTGCGCAAAGACCTGAAGGACCAGGGCATCAACTCGCTGGAGGCCTTCACGCAATGGAAGCGGCCCGACGGCCGCAGGCCGATCGTCTCGGTGTCTTCGCTGGGCGGCACCAACCATGTCTGGGCGTCCTACTACATGGAAACCATGGGGCTCGACGACAAGGTGACCTGGATCGGCACCGGCAATGTCGACACCATGCTGGGCTCGCTGAAATCGAAGCAGGTCGATATCCTCGTCAGCTCGCTGTCGCTGTTGAACGAGGCGAAGCAGCAGGGCTGGGGCGAATTGCTGTTCGACGGCACCGATGAGGCGATCTGGAACAAGCATATCGGCGGCAAGGTGCCGGTGACGGCGCATTTCACGTTGCAGGCGACCATCGACAAGGATCCGGCCAAGATGCAGGCCTACGTCACCGCGCTGTGGCGCGCGTCGCAATGGATCAAGGCGCACAAGCCGGTCGAGGTCTACGAGGCCATCGAGCCTTATGTCGGCAGCACCTCGCGCGACGCCAATTTGCTGGAGATCACGGCGATCCAGAAGGTCGCGGACTATGAAGGGTCGATCGACGCGGCGAGCTTCGCGCGCGGCGAGAAGGTCTGGTTCCGCGAGATGACCGGCATCAAGCCGCTCAAGATCGCCGACGTGGTCAACTCGAACCTCATCGACGCGGCGCGAAAGGCCTATCCGGGTTGAGCGCGCTGGAGACACGCGCAACCTTGTTGCCGCGCGCGTCGGCCGAGCGCCGCGTCGAGGTCAAGGGCCTGAGCAAGTCGTTCCAGCTCGCCGGGACCACGATCGAGGCCGTGCGCGATGTCACCTTCGACGTCCGCCGCGGCGAGTTCGTCGCGCTGCTGGGGCCGTCGGGCTCCGGCAAGAGCACGGTGCTCAACATGATCGCCTCGCTGATCCGTCCCACCGGCGGCGAGATCCTGATCGACGGCAAGCGCGTCGTTGCCGGCAAGGCAACGCCCAATGTCGGTTACGTCTTCCAGCGCGACACGTTGTTTCCGTGGCGGACGGTCGGCGACAATATCGGCTACGGCCTGGAGCTATCGGGCGTGCCCACGTCGGAACGGAAGGAGCGGATCGCGGAATGCGTCGCGCAGGCCGGGCTCAAGGGATTCGAGAATGCCTATCCGTCGGCGCTGTCGGGCGGCATGCGGCAGCGCGCGGCGCTGATGCGCACCCTGATCGTCGAGCCGCAAATCCTGTTGATGGACGAACCGTTCGGCGCGCTCGACACCCACACCAAAATCGACATGCATGAGGTGCTGCTGCGGATCTGGGAGCGCGAGCAGCAGACCGTGCTGTTCGTGACCCATGATCTCGGCGAGGCGCTGACCTTGGCCGACCGCATCATCCTGTTCTCGGCGCGGCCGGGCCGCATCAAGGACATGTTCGAGGTCGACTTTGCGCGCCCGCGCGATGCGGTGAAGGTGCGCGAGACTCCGCATTATGCCGAGCTGTTCCAGCACATCTGGCATTCGCTCGGCGAGGAGTTCGTCAAGGGCCGCAGCACATGAAGAGGTACAGCACGCTTGGCACGATCGGCTGGCAGGTCCTGATCTGCGCCGTCGTGCTGTCGGTCTGGCAATGGGGCTACGACCTGCGCGGAAAACTGCCGTGGCTGGTGCCCGATCTGCTCGATCCCTATTTCATCTCGAAGCCGTCGATGATCTTCGACAACTTCCTGATCCAGAGCTGCCTGACCTCCAAGCTCGGCGCCTTCAACGGCTGGGTCAATGGCGAGTTCGGCAAGTGCCTGGCGCGCAACGAGAACAATCTCTGGGCGGCGACGGCGATCACCCTGAAGAACACCTTCTTCGGCTTCGTCACCGGCGTGGTCTCTGGCTTCGTCGCCGGGCTGATCCTCGGACGATCGGACCGGCTCAGCGCGATCTTTCAGCCCTTCATCACCGCGGTGAATTCGATCCCGCGGATCGCGCTGGCGCCGATCATCGTGCTGGCGTTCGGGATCGGCGACATGTCCAAGATCGTGACGTCCTGGATTGTCGTCGTGTTCCTGGTGTTCTTCAACACTTTCGAGGGCGCGCGCTCGATCGACGAGGGCTTCACCAACGCCGCGCGGCTGCTCGGCGCCAGCGAATGGCAGATCACCCGCACCGTGGTGATCCCCTCGACGATGGCCTGGGTGTTCGCCTCGCTGACGCCTGCGATCTCGTTTGCGCTGATCGGCGTCATCGTCGGTGAATTCATCGGCGCCGAGCGCGGCATCGGCCGCCTCATCATCGAATCGGAGGCGCGCGGCGAGGCTTCGGGCATGATGGTCGCAGTGGTGGTGCTGATGCTGGTTGGCGTCGTGCTCTCGGCGATCATCTGGCGGCTACAGGCCTATTTGCTGCGCTGGCAGCGGCAGCGCAGCGCCGAATAGGCGAGGGCCGTGGCGGCGTCGTTCCGGCGGCCACGGCCCCTTGGCTCATGCCGCGGTTTCCGACGGCGAGGTCTCGCCGTCGAGCCAATCCTGCTCCTTTGCCAGCGCGCGCCAGGCCGCTTCCATGCGCTTGAAGCGATTGTAGGCCGGCTCGTCGTCGGCGCGCTCGGCAAGCTGGGCGCAGTTCTCCGCATTGTCGAGAAAGTGCTGGGATTGCTTCATGGAACGTCCTCCTGTTGATGAGGACGTGGTCCATCAAATCAGGCTATTCAACGCATGGAACATGAGCATTTCGCCACACTGGTGAATGTGTGTTCAGCGGAGTTCCTTGTGCAAGATTTCGCGCTTATGCGTGAGTGGATCTGCATGATGGTCTAGGTCGCGGCCAGGCAGGCCGGCCGCCGGAGCGTCGCGGCGTTCGGTCGCGATCCGGCTGCGGCATTCCGCGGCGAATGCGCGCAACCGCTCCACCGTCAGTGGATCCATGCCGGTGCGCGCCAGACGCTCGGCGCGGTCGGCTTCATCCTTGAGATGATCAATTGTCCGGCTCATGATTGCCTCCATGCCCAGACAATTTGAATCGAATTGCGACGTTCCCTCGCGTTCCCTCGCTCTTGGAGGCGTGGCTAACCGGCGGTTAATCGGCCGTCAGAGGGGTGCCTCAGGTCACCGGCGCGGGGTTGAACAGCGTCAGGTCGTTGTGGATGCCCCACTTGTCCGACCACGGCTTGGTGCGGCCGCTGGCGACGTCGAGGATCAGGCGGAACAGGTCCCAGCCGGTTTCCTCGATCGTCTTTTCGCCGGTCGCGATGCAGCCGGCGTCGAAATCGATCAGGTCCTTCCAGCGCCGCGCCAACTCGCTGCGGGTCGCGACCTTGACGACGGGCGCGGCGGCAAGGCCATAGGGCGTGCCGCGGCCGGTGGTGAACACCTGCAAGGTCATGCCGGAGGCGAGCTGCAAGGTGCCGCAGATGAAGTCGCTGGCCGGTGTCGCGGCGAACAGCATGCCCTTCTGCCGCGCCTTCTCGCCCGGCGACAGCACGCCCGCGATCGGGCCGGAGCCCGACTTGACGATCGAGCCCAACGACTTTTCGACGATGTTGGCAAGCCCGCCCTTCTTGTTGCCCGGCGTGGTGTTGGCGCTGCGATCGGCGCCGCCGCGAGCGAGATAGGCGTCGTACCATGCCATCTCGCGGATCAGCGCGCGGCCGACATCCTCGTTGACGGCGCGGCGGGTCAACAGCTGGATCGCGTCGCGTACCTCGGTGACCTCCGAGAACATCACGGTCGCGCCTGATCGCACCAGCAGGTCGGCGGCGAAGCCGACCGCGGGGTTCGCCGTGACGCCGGAGAATGCATCGCTGCCACCGCATTGCAGGCCGATCACGAGATCGGCGGCCGGGCAGGTCTCGCGCTGGCGGGCGTTGAGCACCTTCAGCCGGGCCTCGGCCTGGGTCATGATCGCATCGACGATCGCGCCGAAGCCGTCGAACGCTTCGTCCTGCATCCGCACGATGGCATCATTGACGCCCTCCGGCACCAGCCGCTCCGGCGCAAGTTTCTCGCAGCCGAGGCCGACCACGAGGATCTCGCCGCCGAAATTCGGATTGAGCGCGAGGTTTTGCAACGTGCGGATCGGCACCACGGCATCGGGCGCCGTGATCGCGACGCCGCAGCCATAGGCATGGGTCAGCGGCACGACGTCGTCGACATTGGGATATTTCGGCAGCAGCTCGGCGCGGATGCGCTTCACCGCATATTCCATCGTGCCCTTGACGCATTGCACGGAGGAGGAGATGCCGAGGATGTTCTTCGTTCCCACCGAGCCGTCTGGGTTACGAAAGCCCTCGAAAGTGAAGCCATCGAGCGGCGGCAATGCCGGAGGCACCGCGGTTGATATCTCGAGCCGGTCGAGCGGCGGCGCGTCGGGCATCCGGATGCGGGCCTCGTCGACCCATTCGCCGGCGAGGATCGGCGACAGCGCATGGCCGATCACCTCGCCATAGCGGATAATCGGCGCGCCCTCGGCGATGTCCGTGAGCGCGGTCTTGTGGCCCTGCGGCACGAAAGTGCGCAAGGTCAGGCCGCAAGCGAAGCGAGAGCCTTTGGGCAGGCCGAAATCATTCACCACGATCGCGACATTGTCGCGCGCATTGAGCTTGATGTAGCGGGGCTGCTCCTGCGCGCCGATCGACTGGTCCATGAAGCTTCCTCGAATTGTAGGGTGGGTTAGCCGAAGGCGTAACCCACCATGCTTGTTCGGTGGTCGTAATGGTGGGTTACGCCTTCGGCTAACCCACCCTACGCATCTACGCTTCTCAACCCGGGAACGTGTAAGCCGTCTTCACCGTGGTGTAGAACTCGCGGGCATAGGCGCCCTGCTCGCGTGCGCCGTAGCTCGAGCCTTTGCGGCCGCCGAACGGCACGTGGTAGTCGACGCCGGCGGTCGGCAGATTGACCATCACCATGCCGGCCTCGCTGTTGCGCTTGTAGTGCGAGGCGTATTTCAGGCTCGTGGTGCAGATGCCCGAGGCGAGGCCGAACTCGGTGTCGTTGGAGATCGCCAGCGCTTCCTCATAATCCTTGGCACGGATCACGCAGGCGACCGGACCGAAGATCTCCTCGCGGGCGATCCGCATCTGGTTGGTTGCGCCGGTGAACAGCGCCGGTTGCAGATAGAAGCCTGGCGTCTCGCGGTTCAACAGCTCGCCGCCCCAATGCAGCCGGGCGCCTTCGTCCTGACCGATCTTGATGTAGCGGAGGTCCTGGTCGAGCTGGCTCTGGTCGACGACCGGGCCGACATGCACGCCGCTCTTCAAGGCGTCATCAACGGAAAGACCCTTCATGCGCTCGGTCATCGCATCGACGAAGCGGTCATGAATGCCCGCGGTGACGATCAGTCGCGAGGACGCCGTGCAGCGCTGGCCGGTCGAGAAATAAGCGCCGTTGACGGCGACCTCGACCGCGACCTTGACGTCGGCGTCGTCGAGCACCACCAGCGGGTTCTTGCCGCCCATCTCGAGCTGGAACTTCTTCATCGGATTGGAGAGCACGCAAGCCTGCGCGATCTTGCGGCCGGTCTGCACCGATCCCGTGAAGGAGATCGCGGCGACGTCGGGATGATCCAGCAGCGTCTGGCCGACCACCGAGCCCGAACCGACCACGAGGTTGAAGACCCCAGCCGGAATGCCGGAGCGCGCAATGATCTCGGACAATGCGTGGGCCGAGCCCGGCACCAGCTCGGCCGGCTTGAACACGACCGTGTTGCCGTAGCAGAGCGCGGGGGCGATCTTCCACGCCGGGATCGCGATCGGGAAATTCCACGGCGTGATCATGCCGACGACGCCGACCGGCTCGCGGGTGATCTCGACATCGAGACCTGGACGCACCGATGCGCCTTTCTCGCCCATCAGCCGCAGCGCTTCGCCGGCGAAGAACGCGAAGATCTGCCCGGCGCGCGCCACCTCGCCGATGCCCTCGGGGAGCGTCTTGCCTTCCTCGCGCGCGAGCAGGCGGCCGAGCTCTTCCTTGCGAGCGAGGATCTCGACCGAGATCCTGGTCAGCGCGTCAAAGCGCTCCTGCGGTGTCGATCGCGACCACGCCGGGAACGCGGCCTTCGCGGCGGCGATCGCCCGTTCGGTCTGCGCCTTGTCGGCCTTGGCGTACTCGCCGACCACGTCCTTGGTGTTGGAGGGGTTGATGTCGCGCGTGATGCTGGTTCCGTCGACCCATTCGCCGGCGATGAAGTTCTTCTGGTGAGCGGTCATGTGTCTCTCCAACTTTCTTGTTAGCGCACGAGGCAGGGACGCTTGTCGTCGAAAGTCCAGCCGGGGATCAGGAACTGCATGGCCAGCGCGTCGTCGCGGGCGCCGAGCCCATGCTGCTTGTATAGCGCGTTCGCAGCCTCAATGGCACCGCGATCGATCTCGATGCCGAGGCCCGGCCGATCCGGGATCGCGATCCTGCCGCCCTTGATCTGCAATGGCTCCTTGGTCAACGCCTGGCCGTCCTGCCAGATCCAGTGGGTGTCGATCGCGGTGACCTTGCCGGGCGCTGCGGCGCCGACATGGGTGAACATCGCCAGCGAAATGTCGAAATGGTTGTTGGAGTGCGAGCCCCAGGTCAGGCCGTTGTCGCGGCAGGTCTGCGCCACCCGCACCGAACCCTGCATGGTCCAGAAATGCGGATCGGCGAGTGGAATGTCGACGGCGCCGAGCCGCAGCGCGTGTGAGAGCTGGCGCCAGTCAGTCGCGATCATGTTGGTCGCGGTCGGCAGCCCGGTGGCGCGGCGGAATTCGGCCATGATCTCGCGGCCGGAGAAGCCGGCCTCGGCGCCGCAGGGATCCTCGGCGTAAGCCAGCACGCCATGCATGTTGCTGCAAAGCCGGATCGCTTCATCCAGCGACCAGGCGCCGTTCGGGTCGAGCGTGACGCGCGCCTTGGGGAAACGTTTTGCAATCGCGGTGACGGCCTCGATCTCGTCCTCGCCCTTGAGCACGCCGCCCTTTAGCTTGAAATCGGCGAAGCCGTAATGCGCCTGCGTCGCCTCGGCGAGCCGCACGATCGCCTCCGGCGTCATCGCGACCTGATGGCGCAGGTTGAACCAGTCGGGTTTGCCGGTCTCGCCCTCGACGTAAGGCAGGCTGGTCTTGCTGCGATCGCCGACGAAGAAGAGATAGCCGAGCGTCTCGACATCGGCGCGCTGCTGGCCTTCGCCGAGCAGGGCCGCGACCGGCAGATTGAGATGCTGGCCGAGCAAATCGAGCAACGCCGACTCCACCGCGGTGACCGCGTGGATGGTGACGCGCAGGTCGAAGGTCTGCTTGCCGCGGCCGCCGGCGTCGCGGTCGGCGAAGGTCTGGCGCATCGAGGCCAGGATGTTATTGCAGGCGCCGATGGTCTGGCCGACGACGAGGTCGCGGGCGTCCTCCAGCGTCTTCCTGATCTTCTCGCCGCCCGGCACCTCGCCGACGCCGGTGTGGCCGGAGTTGTCGGTGAGGATGACGAGGTTGCGGGTGAAGAACGGCGCATGCGCGCCGCTCAAATTGAGGAGCATGCCGTCGCGGCCGGCGACCGGGATCACCTCCATCGCCGTGACGGCGGGGGCGCCGGCAAAACCGCTGCGGATCGTGTCTTGAATCATCTGCTCCTCCCTTCGTTGTTCGCCGTTCGGCTTATTCCGCTGCCTGCTGCGTCGCGGCTTGCGGCAGCTTCGCCACCAGTGCTGCGAGCTCGGCGATCTCCTGCTCGGTGAGATCGGTGAGCGGCGGCCGCACCGGGCCGGAATCGCGGCCGATCACCTTCATGCCGGCCTTGATGATCGACACCGCATAGCCCTTCTTGCGGTTGCGTATTGCGATCAGCGGCAGGATGAAATCCTTCAGCGCTGCATGGATGGTCTGATGATCGCGCCGGCGCACCGCGGCGTAGAACTGGGTAGCGAATTCCGGCACGAAGTTGAACACCGCCGACGAATACGTCGTCACGCCCATGTCGAGATAGGGCAGCGCGAAGGTTTCCGCGGTCGGCAGGCCGCCGATATAGGTCAGGCGATCACCGAGCTTGGTGTGAACGCGGGTCATCAGCTCAATGTCGCCGATGCCGTCCTTGTAGCCGACCAGGTTCGGGCAGCGCTCGCAGAGACGCGCCAGCGTGTCGGGCTGCAAGATCGCATTGTCGCGGTTGTAGACGATGACGCCGATCTTGACCGACGAACACACCGTCTCGACGTGCGCGGCGAGGCCATCCTGTTCGGCATGGGTGAGATAGGGCGGCAGCAGCAAAAGGCCATCGGCGCCGGCTTTCTCTGCACCAACGGCGATCTCGCGCGCGATCGCGGTGCCGTAGCCGGTGCCCGCGAGCACCGGAACGCGGCCCTTGGTCTCCTCGACGGCAATCTTCACGACGTGCGGGATTTCAGCGGGAGTCAGCGAGAAGAATTCGCCGGTGCCGCCGGCGGCGAACAGGCCGGCGACGTCATAGCCGCACAGCCAGTCCATATTGGCGCGATAGGTCGCCTCGTCGAACGAATAGTCCGGCTTGAACGGGGTCACGGGAAAAGACAGGAGGCCGCCACCGATCTTCGCGGCCATCTCCCGAGGGGTCATCTTGCTCATGGCGCCACTCCTTGAATGATGTTGGGAAGGATGCGCGAGCAGCGCGCGTCCATGGCGTTGTTTCTAGGAAATGCGTCGATGCGCGTCCAAGCCAAACGCGGTATCGAACGATGCCAACTCTGCATCAATCGCCGTGCGACTGCGGCGCTGCGATTTCAGTTGCGATCTCGATCAATGACGGCAGCAACTGGTTCTCGTGATCGCGCCGCCACACCATGAACAGCTCGACCGGCACCGGCGTGCGCAGCTTCAGCGGCTTCAGCCGGACATCCGCGATCTTCAGGCTGGCGGCGGCCTCCGGCACGATCGCGACGCCGAGCCCGGCGCGCACCATCGCGAGGATCGAATGGATCTGGCTGAGATGCTGCACATAGCGCGGCAGCACGTCGGCGCGGGTGAACATCGACACCAGCAGATCGTGGAAATAGCGCGCCTCGTAGGGCGAATACATCACGAAGGGCTGGTCGTCGAAATCCTTGATGCTGACGGTCTCCGCGGCGGCGAGCGGATGCTTCTTCGGGATCGCGGCGAGCAGCGGCTCGGCGACGACGCGCCGGCTGGCGAATTCCGGCCGCGCGATCGGCGGCCGCAGCAGGCCGGCATCGATCTGGCCTGTCGTGAGTGCCTCGAACTGATCGCCGGAGACCATCTCCTTCAGGGAAAAATCGACCTCGGGCAGGCGCGACCGTGCTGCCGCAATCAGGTCGGGCAGGAAGCCGTAGGCGGCGGCCGCGGTGAAGCCGATCTTGAGCGAGCCGGTCTTGCCGAGCGCGATGCGGCGCGCGACCTGCGAGGCGGATTCCGCGAGTTTGAGGATGCGCCGCGCCTCGGGCAGGAAGCTGCGTCCCGCAGGCGTCAGCCGCACCGAACGGCTGGTGCGTTCCAGGAGCGGTGCGTCGATGATGTGCTCGAGCACCTGGATCTGCCGGCTCAGCGGTGGCTGCGTCATGTTGAGCCGCGCCGCGGCGCGGCCGAAGTGCAATTCCTCGGCCACCGTGACGAAACAGCGGAGCTGGCTCAGGTCGAACATCGATGCAAGCCCGGAATGGATCGCGCGGGGATTTGTACGTTCTAGCATCGATGCCTCCCACTGGCCAAGAAGACAAAAGGCAGACAAAGGCGGCGGCCGGAGCCGCCGTTGATATGTTGTTGCGGCGGTGGCGGCCTGGCTCAGGCCGCCTTCAGTTGCACCCGTTTGATCTCGCCGACGATGAAGAGATAGGCGATTGCGGCGACCAGCGCGTTGGCGCCGACGAACACCAGCGCGCCGTTGAACGAACCGGTGGCGGCGAGGATGTAGCCGATGATGATCGGCGTGGTGATCGAGGACAGATTGCCGAAAGTATTGAACAACCCGCCGGA
The DNA here is from genome assembly GCF_002831585.1 of Bradyrhizobium sp. SK17. Taxonomy (GTDB): domain Bacteria; phylum Pseudomonadota; class Alphaproteobacteria; order Rhizobiales; family Xanthobacteraceae; genus Bradyrhizobium. The sequence continues at coordinate 2,934,945 of NZ_CP025113.1, forward strand.
AACGCCCCCGGCTTCCTTCGGCGAGGTGTCGGAGACCACGGCCCAGCCGAGCGCGCCGATGCCCTTGCCGAAGAAGGCGAGCGCCATGAAGCCGATCACCAGCGCCTGGCTGTCGACATAGTTGCAGCCGATGATCACCATCGACAGCAGCATGCCGCCGACGATCGGGATCTTGCGCGCCATGGTCAGCGAGCCGGTGCGGCGCAGCAGGTAGTCCGAGATCACGCCGCCGAGCACGCCGCCGATGAAGCCGCACAGCGCCGGCAATGTCGCGACGAAGCCGGCCTGCAGGATCGAGAGCCCGCGCTCCTTCACCAGATAGACCGGGAACCAGGTCAGGAAAAAGTAGGTCAGGGTGTTGATGCAGTACTGGCCGATATAGACGCCGAGCATCATACGGTTGGCGAGCAACTGGCGGATGTGGTCCCAGCGCGGGCCGCTGTCCTGCGCCTTGCCGTCCTTGGCCGCGTCCATGTCGACCAGGGCACCTCCCTGCTTGATGTAGTCGAACTCGGCCTCGTTGATCGAAGGATGATCCTTCGGCTCGTAGATCGTCTTGATCCAGACGATCCCCATGATGATACCGAGCCCGCCCATCACGTAGAACACATGGCTCCAGCCATGCTCATGCGCGATCCAGCCCATCAGCGGCGCGAAGATCACGGTCGCGAAATACTGCCCCGAGTTGAAAAAGGCCGACGCGGTGCCGCGCTCATTGCTCGGGAACCAGGAGGCGACGATCCGGGCATTGGCCGGGAACGACGGCGCTTCGGCGATGCCCACCAGGAAGCGCAGCACGAACAGCAGCACCACGGCCGCACCCGCGGAGAGGAACCCGACCAGGCCCTGCATCGCGGTGAAGATCGACCAGACGATGATGCTGATCGCGTAGACCCATTTGGAGCCGTAGCGGTCGAGCAGCCAGCCACACGGCACCTGGGCGATCACGTAGGACCAGCCGAAGGCCGAGAACACGTAACCCATCGCGACGGGGTCGAGATGCAGTTCCTTGGAGAGGGCGGGGCCGGCGATCGAGAGCGTGGCGCGATCGGCGTAGTTCACGGTGGTGACGAGAAACAGCATCGTCACGATCAGCAGCCGGACGCGGGATCGCCGCGCGTCGGCGGCGGACACAATTGCGCTCATTCGCGCCTCCTTGGAAATTTCCTCGGGGTCTGTCCTAGAGAGATGACGACAATGGGTCCAAGCCGAAACGGGTATCGATTGATACCGATTTTGGATCGATTATGCTGGGAACTGCATCGAACAGGAGTATCCCGTGAAGGCCGTCTATAGCGATCTGCACCGCAGCCATGATCCGCAATTCTTCCTGGTCCGCGGCGTGGTCCAGCGCACCACCGAGCAGCCCGAGCGCGCCGATCGCCTGCTGGCGGGTCTGAAGGCCGGCAGCCACAGGCTGATCGAGCCGACCAAGTTCGGGCAGGGGCCGCGGGCGCGCGTGCACAGTCCGGAATATCTTGGCTTCCTCGAGGGCGCCTGGGACGAATGGTTGGCGCTCGGCAATGCCGGACCCGAGATGATCGCGAACATCCACCCGGTGCGTAATGCCGGCACCTATCCGGCCCATATCGTCGGCAAGCTCGGCTGGCACACCGTCGACACCGCGGCCCCGATCGGTCCCGGCACCTGGGCCGGCGCCTGCGCCTCGAGCGACGTCGCGGTCACCGCCGCGCAGATGGTGCTCGACGGCGAGGACGCCGTCTACGCGCTGTGCCGTCCGCCCGGCCACCATGCCTATCGCGACCTCGCCGGCGGCTTCTGTTTCCTCAACAACAGCGCGATCGCGGCCGAGCATCTGCGCCAGAAGCATGAGCGCGTCGCGATCCTCGACGTCGATGTGCATCACGGCAACGGCACGCAGGGCATCTTCTACGAGCGGGGCGACGTCTTCACCGTCTCGATCCACGCCGATCCGTCGTTCTTCTATCCCTTCGTCTGGGGCTATGCACATGAGCGCGGCGCTGGGCCTGGCCTTGGCACCAATCTCAACATTCCCCTGGCCAAGGGCACCGGCGACGACGACTACATGAAGGCGCTGGCGGCGGCCGAGAAGGCGATCCGGTCGTTCGCGCCGACCGCGCTGGTGGTTGCGCTCGGCCTCGATGCCTCCGAGAAGGACCCGCTCGCGGGCCTCGCCGTCACCACCGACGGTTTTCGCCGGATCGGCGAGGCGCTGGCCCGGTTCGGCCTGCCGACGGTGCTGGTGCAGGAGGGCGGCTATCTCTCCGATATCCTTGGCGCCAATCTGACCGCGGTGTTGGGCGGCTTCGAAGCCGCCCGTTAACCGCAATCTTGCAAACGGGGTGCGACGAGATTGCCAGACTGCAACCAGACTAGAGCCGTGCGGTTGGTGTCGGGCGCTGACCGATGGTCTCGCCTTGACGGCGTCAGCCGGTCGAGGCGGTCGACAATGCGAGGACGGCCATGAGCGACCTGCTTCGCATTGCCATCGTCGGTTTCGGCGAGATCGCTCACAGGCAGCATATGCCCGCGATTGCCAAGACCTCCGGCGCGGCATTGGTCGCGGTGGTGGATCCCGAAAAGATGCCGCCCGGCCTGCCGCATTTCCGTGATTTGCAGGAGCTGCTGCGCGACGGCCCTGACGTCGATGCCGTCGCGCTATGTACGCCGCCGCAGGTGCGTCATGCGCAGGCGGCTGCCGCACTCGCCGCCGGCAAGCATGTGCTGCTGGAGAAGCCGCCGGGCGCCACCGTTGCCGAACTCACGCCACTGATCGCAGCGGCGCGTCAGGCAGGCCGGACCTTGTTTGCGAGCTGGCATTCGCGCTTTGCGCCCGCGATCGGGGCGGCGCGACAACTGCTCGCAGGCCGCACCATCAGCAAGGTCTCCATCATCTGGAAAGAAGACGTCCGGGTCTGGCATCCGGGCCAGGCCTGGATCTTCGAGGCGGGTGGCTTCGGCGTGTTCGATCCTGGCATCAACGCGCTGTCGATCCTCACCGAGATCCTGCCGCGACCGCTCTTCGTCAGGAGCGCGGTGCTGGACTTCCCTTCCAATCGGGCGGCGCCGATTGCAGCCGAGATCGAACTCGCCGATGCAAGCGGCCTGGCGATTCATGTGGAATTCGACTTCCGCCAGACCGGCTCGCCGAACTGGGACATCCTGTGCGAGACCGAGGCCGGGCCCGTCAAACTGTCGAAGGGTGGCAGGCAACTGCGCGATGGCAACACGCCGGTCGTCGACGCCACCGACGAGGAGTATCCCGCGCTCTACCGCCGCTTTGTCACGCTGACGGCGGAAGGCAAATCGGATGTCGACCTCACGCCCTTGCAGCTCGTTGCCGATAGCTTCATGCTGGGCCGGCGACGCCTCGTCGAGGCGTTCGAGGACTGAGCATGACATCAGGTGGAATTGAGCGCGGGCCCTTCGGCAGATTGCCCGACGGCACCGTGGTCGAGCGTGTGACGCTGCGCGGCGCGCATGGCTTCGAAGCCACCATCATCCCCTTCGGTGCGGCGCTGCAAGCGCTGGTGACGCCCGATCGCGAAGGGCATTGCGACGACATCGTGCTTAGCCACGACGATCTCGATGGCTATCTCGCGCAGCGCAAGTTCTTTGGCGCGACCATCGGACGCTATGCCAACCGGATCGCCGGCGCGCGCTTCGTGCTCGATGGCGAGACGGTGAGGCTCGACGCCAATAACGGCCCGAACGCGCTGCATGGCGGGCTACAGGGTTTTGACCGCAAGCTGTGGCGGATCGTCGAACTATCGGATGATCCGGGGCCCGCGCTGGTGCTGGAGCGCGAAAGCCCGCATGGCGAGGAGGGCTATCCCGGCAATCTCGCGGCCCGCGTGACCTATCGCGTGCGCAACCCGATGGAGCTTTCGATCACGTATGAGGCAACGACCGACCGGCCGACCTGCCTCAACCTCACCAATCACAGCTTCTTCAATCTCGACGGCGCGCGTGCCGAACGGCAGATCCTCGATCACCGGCTGACCATCGCCTCGGATCATTTCCTCGCTGTTGACGCCACGGCGATCCCGCTCGCCGGGCCGCCGCGGCCGGTCGACGGCACGCCGTTCGACTTCCGCGAGCCCACCGCCATCGGCGCACGGATCAGAGCCGATGACGAGCAGCTCCGGCTCGGGCGCGGCTATGACCACAATTTCTGTCTCGCCTTGGGGATGAGCCTGCGCTTCGCCGCGCGCCTCGAGGCGCCACGTAGCGGCCGCGTGATGGAGCTGCTCACCGATCAGCCGGGATTGCAGTTCTATTCCGGCAATTTCCTCGATGGCTCGACCGCCGGCAAGGGCGAGCGGCTGTACCGGCAATCCGATGCGCTCTGCCTTGAGCCGCAGGCCTGGCCCGACACGCCGAACCGGGCTGATTTTCCGTCCGCTCGGCTCGATCCCGGGCAGACCTACCGGCGCAGCATCGTCTATCGTTTCTCGACGATTGGAGCACCGCCATGACCGATCACGCCGCTGCTGTGCTGATGGATGAGGTGCCGACCTCGGTGTTGTCGGCCGAGCGCTGCCATCTCGGCGAGGGGCCGACCTATGATGCTGCGACCGACACCGCCTGGTGGTTCGACATCCGCGAGCGACGGCTGTTCGAGCATCGCTTCGCCGTCGGACGCACTGAAATCCACGCCCTGCCGAACATGGCGAGCGCGTTGGCGCGGATCGACGATGACCGGCAACTGATCGTCACCGACGACGGGCTCTATGTGCGACAGGTCGCCGATGGCCGCCTGGAATTGTTCGCCGCGCTGGAAGCCGACAACCCGGCGACGCGTTCCAACGATTCGCGCGTGCATCCGTCGGGTACGTTCTGGATCGGCACCATGGGCCGCCAGGCCGAACAGGGAGCGGGCGCGATCCATGCCTTGCATCGCGGCCGCATCACCAGGCTTTATCCCGACATCACGATCCCGAACGCGATCTGCTTTTCGCCGGGCGGCGACGTCGGCTACTTCGCCGACACCGCGACCAATGTGCTGTATCGGGTGCCGCTCGATGCCGCGACCGGACTGCCGGTCGGCGAACCCGCCGTCCTGATCCGGCATCGCGGCGCTGGCGGGATCGACGGCGCGGTCGTCGATGCCGATGGGTTGATCTGGAACGCGCGCTGGGGCGGCGGCTGCATCGACGTCTACGATCCTTCAGGCAAGCATCTGCGCTCGCTCCGCGTGCCGGCGAGCCAGTCGAGCTGCCCGGCCTTTGTCGGCCGCGATTTCTCGCGCGTGCTGGTCACCTCGGCCTGGCAGGACATGGACGAAGCGCAGCGCGCCGCCGATCCCGGGCATGGCAAGACTTTCCTGCTCGATGCCGCTGCGCGCGGCCGCGCGGAGCCCGATGTCAGGCTTTCCTGACCGCAGGCTCGCCTTGTTGACGTGACCTGATTATTTGGACGATAGTACAAATATGGTCCGCAAGCCCGCCAAATCCAACATCAAGTCCGACCTGAAGGCCGCCAGCACCCGCAAGCCGAACATGCGCGAGGCGATCCTCGCCGCGGCGGAAGAGTTGTTCTCGACCTATGGCTTCAACGCCGTCTCGGTGCGCGACATCGCGCAGGCCGCCGGCGCCAATCCCGGCAGCGTGACCTATCATTTCAAGACCAAGGACGGCCTGCTGCTGGAGATCTACCGGCGGCATTGCGGACCGATGAACCGGCGCCGCTCCGAACTGCTGGCGGCGGCACGGCGGGTGCGCGACTTGCAGGACCGGCTGGAAGCGATCGTACGCGCCTATGTGTTGCCGGCCTTCACCTCGGGCAGCGACCTTGCCGGCGGCGGGACGCGGTTCACGCGGTTGCGCGCGATCATGTCGGCCGAGGGCAACGAGGTGGTGCGCAAGATCATCGCGCAGACCTTCGACGACACCAGCCACGCCTTCATCGACGCGATCCACGACAGCCTGCCGCATATTCCGCGCACCGACCTGGTCTGGCGCGGCCACTTCCTGCTCGGCGCGCTGTATTACACGCTGGTGACGCCGGAGCGCGTCTCGCGCCTGTCACGCGGCCGCGCCGACGGCACCGATGCCGGCCACGCCATCGAGGAACTGGTGCGCGCGACCGTCGCCGCGTTCCAGGCCGCGCCGCTCGATCCGGCGCCGCCGCGCAAGGTGCCGGGCGCAACGCCGGGACGAGCGCTGACCTGACCCTGCGGAGTTCGTCGCCATGGAAAAACTTCGGCTGCGCACGGTGCTTGGCAATCACCCGCACATCGAGGCGGTGAAGCGCGGTGAGCTGCGCTCCGACCTGTTCGATCTCGACTTCGTCGAGTTCACGCCCACCAACGCCGCGTTCAAGCCGATGGTGCGCGAGCAGGCCTTCGACGTCTGCGAGATGGCGATCGTGACCTATCTGATGGCAAGGGCGCACGGCAAGCCGCTGGTGCTGTTGCCGGCGGCGATGGTCGGCCGCTTCCAGCATGGCCATGCGCTTTGCCGTGCCGATCGTGGCGCGATCACGCCGGCGGATCTCGAAGGCAAGCGGGTCGGTATCCGCTCGTTCACGACCACGACCGGGGCCTGGATGCGCGGCATCCTCGCCAATGACCATGGCGTCAACCTCGACAGCATCGATTGGGTCACCTTCGAGGATCCGCATGTCGCCGAATATGTCGACCACACCGAACGTGCGCCGAAGGGCAGCACCATCATCCAAATGCTGAAGGATGGCGAGCTCGACGCCGTGCTGGGCGAGACCTCGAATGACCCGACGCTCAAGCCATTGTTCGCCGATCCGGCCGCGGAGGCGGCGCGGTGGTACGCGCGGCACGGCGTCGTGCCGGTCAATCATCTGGTGGTGGTGACGAAGCAACTCGCGACAGCGCGGCCGGATGTGGTGCGCGGCCTCTACGATCTCCTCAAGCGCGCCAAAACGGAGGCTGGTCCGACGGGTGCGCCGGATATGCTGCCGTTCGGCGTCGCGGCAAACCGCAGACCGCTCGAAATGATGATCGACTATTGCGCGCAACAGGCGCTGATCCCCCGGCACGTCACGGTCGACGAGCTGTTCGACGCCACAACACGGGACTTCAACTGATGACAATCTCCGGCGATCCCAGGCAATGGCAGATCGGCATGCTCGGCTATGGCGAGGTCGGCCGCATCCTGGCCGAAGATCTGCGCAAGCAGGGCGTGAACGTGTCCGCCTACGACATCAAGCTCGACCGCGAGCAAGGTGCGCCGCTCCGGGCGCACGCGGCCGAGATCGGCGTCGAGCTCGCCCGATCCCATGCCGATCTCGCGGCGCGGGCCGATCTGATCATCTCGGCGGTGACCGCGAGCCAGGCCGTCGCCGTGGCCGAGGCCGCCACACCCGCAATCGGAAAGGGAGCCTGGTTTCTCGATTTCAATTCAGCGTCGCCCGGCGCCAAGCAGCGCGCGGCGGCCCACATCGATGGCGCGGGTGGCCGCTATGTCGAGGGCGCGGTGATGACGTCGCTGCCGCCCTACCGGATCAAGGTGCCGTTGCTGCTCGGCGGCCAGGGTGCGCGCGAGCTGGCGCCGCTTCTGGTTGCGCTCGGCTTCGCGGCGAAGGTCGCGAGCGACGAGCTCGGCGTGTCCTCGGCGGTCAAGATGTGCCGCAGCATCATGATCAAGGGCCTGGAGGCGATGGTGATCGAGAGTTTCACCACCGCGCGTGCTTACGGCGTCGAGGACGCGGTGCTCGCCTCGCTCAAGGAGACGTTTCCGGGCATCGATTGGGAGAAGCAGGGCGCCTATTTCTTCCAGCGCGTGATCGAGCATGGCCGCCGGCGCGCCGAGGAGGTGCGCGAGGTGGCGGAGACCGTGCGCGAGGCCGGGCTGACGCCATGGTCAGCGTCGGGGACCGCCGAGCGGCAGGGCTGGGTCGCCGATCTTGCCGACGAGGGCGTGTTCGGCAGCAAGGGAACGGCGGAATTTGCCCGCAGTGCCGATTGGCGCACCGAGGCCGACCGGATTCTCGCGCGCATCAAATCCTGACGCCGCCTGCGGAGAATCCGCCGCGTTCCCTGCCGCCGCGCAATGCGCTATTGCTCCGTGAACAGTTTGGTCTGGAGACACTCCCATGAAGAATTCCGGCAAGGTCGTCGCCATCACCGGGGCGGCGCGCGGCATCGGCAAGGCCTGCGCCGTACGCTTCCTGTCCGACGGCGCCAGCGTCGTGATCTCTGATGTCGACGGTGCGGCGCTCGCCGAAACAGCCCGCGAGCTCGGGCATGCCGATCGGTTGCGCACCGTCGAAGCCGACGTCAGCAAGCGCGCCGACGTCGATCGGATCGTCGCGCACACAGTGAAGGAGTTCGGCCGGCTCGACGTCATGGTCAACAATGCCGGCGTCGCGCGCAACCGCGACTTCCTCGAGATCAGCGAGGCCGAGTTCGACGACGTGATGGGGATCAACCTCAAGGGCGCGTTCTTCGGCGTCCAGGCCGCGGCCCGCCAGATGATCGCGCAGGGCGGTGGCGGCGTCGTCGTCAACATGTCTTCGGTCAACGCGCTGCTCGCGATCCCCTCGCTTGCGACCTACGCGATGTCGAAGGGCGCGATGAAGCAGCTCACCTCGGTGGCAGCGGTTGCGCTCGCGCCGCACGGCATTCGCGTCGTGGCGGTCGGGCCGGGCACGATCCTGACCGAGATGGTGGCGACGGCGATCTTCTCGTCCGACGAGGCCCGGCGCAGCGTGCTGTCGCGCACTCCGGCCGGCCGCTGCGGCGAGCCGAGCGAGGTCGCCTCCGTCGTGGCGTTCCTCGCCAGCGACGACGCGTCCTATGTCACCGGCCAGACCATCTATCCCGACGGCGGACGGTTGATCCTCAACTACACGGTGCCGGTCAACGAGAAGAAGTAGTCGGCAAGGGCCGCGCTAGCGGCCCTTGAACTGCGGCTTGCGCTTTTCCATGAAGGCGTTGCGGCCTTCGCGGAAATCGGAGCTGTCCATGCAGTCGATGCCAATCTGCTTGATTGCGGCCATGTCGCGCTCGGCGGGGTCCTTCAGCACCTGCGCGATGGTGATCTTGGCCGCCTTGATCGCCAGCGGCGCGTTGCCGGAAATGGTGCGGGCGATTTCCATGGTCGCGTCCCACAATTCGGCATCCGGCAGCACCCGATCGACCAGGCCGATCCTGAGTGCTTCGGCGGAGTCGATCCGCATGCCGGTGTACATGATCAGCCGCGCCCAGGATGGCCCGACCAGCGACACCAGATGGCGCAGCCCGTCATGGCCGTAGGCGATGCCGAGCTTGGCGGCTGGAATGCCGAACTGGCCGCTGGCGCCGGAGATACGGATGTCGGTCAGCATCGCGACCTGCATGCCGCCGCCGAGACAGAAGCCGCGGATGCAGGCGATGGTCGGTTTCGGATAGTCGGCGAGCAGGGCGCGCTGGGCGGCGCTGCGCCGTGAATATTCCTCGGAAGCTGCCGCGTTATGGCGGGTCTTCTCGAACTGGCTGATGTCGGCGCCCGACACGAAGGCCTTGTCGCCGGCGCCGACCAGGATCACGACCCGGACGGCCGGATCATCGCGCAAGGCGACCAGCGCCTCGCCGAGTCCCTCCCACATCTCCAGCGACATCGCATTGCGCTTGTCGGGATTGTTGAAGGTGATGACGCCGACGCCATCGACCACGCTTTGCAGGATCTTGCCGTCGGCGAGCGATTTATCTGACATGTCTGGCCTATGCGGGTTCGGTGTGAATTCGACCGAACCTAGCATCCGGCCCAAAGCCGCGGCAGGCGGCTTTGGGCACGGCGCTGTTGCGTCGGCGTACGGCAACGCTGCCCGTGCTTCATCCCGGCTTGGCCTTGTTCGGCTTTCGATGGTACGATTGTAGGTATTGCGGGCGCCAGGCCTTTCGCCTGACGTCAGTTGTCCTGCGTCAGCGCCTCCGGATCTTCGGCCGCGCGCAGGCGTGCGAGGCTGTCTTCGGTCGCCGTCGCGCCGGCCGCCGCGATCGCGATCTCCCGCGCCAGGTTGGTGCATTCGGCCCACAGCAGGAAGAACACCAGCGGCGGCCGCTCGCGCGCCTCCAGCATCTGCCGGCAGCGGTCCGTGGCGCCGTCGAGTGCCCACCACTGCCGGGCGACGACCATCACCTTGCGGAAGCTTCGCAGCGTGCCGGAGAACTTTTGCGGATCGGCGTTGACGATGGAGCCGCAATGGTTGAGCCAGTTCAGCGCGGCATAGATCGCAATCCCGTAATCCTCGATCGCGGTGCCGGTGAAATCGACGACGGTCTTGTCGTGCGCGCGCTGGCGCAGGAAAGCGTCGATCATCTCGGCCTGGCGGGATGGATCGGCGAGCAGCGCGGCGTCCTTCCGCGGCACCATCGGGACATAGCGCATCGCTTCGAGCCGCGTGTGCTCCCAGACCGCCCTGGTATCGCCGAGCAGGTCGCCGGGCTTGCGTTTGCAGGCCGGATAGACCAGCACGCCATTGTCGGCCAGATCGAGATAACGCGGCACCACCTTGTCGAGCGCTGCGAGAAACGCCAATGGATCGGTCAGGCCGCGCAAATCGCTGGCGGCGTCGTCCGCTTGTGCAGGCCTGTTGACGCGTGTCCAGCCGAAATTGGCCATCCCGGGCGCCCCGATCTCAACCTCTGCGTCAGGTTAGATGGAAAATACCGCGATGCAAATGCGGCATTTACGGTTGCACGCCCGGTGCCGGTTGACGCGGGAAACCGTCGCGCCTAGCTCATGGTTAATCTTTCGGGTTCGATCGCCATGACTGCTTCTGAACGCCAATCGCATTGGCAGACCGTTTACCTGACCAAGGGCGAGCAGCAGGTGAGCTGGTCGCAGGCCGATCCGCAGCCATCGCTGCGCCTGATCGAATCCGTCGCGGCTGGCCACGACGCGGCGATCGTCGATGTCGGCGGCGGGGCGTCACGCCTGGTCGACGCGCTGCTGGCGAACGGCTTTCACGATGTTGCCGTGCTCGATCTGTCCGACGCCGCGCTGGAGAACGCACGGCAGCGGATCGGCGCGGCCGGCGATGCGGTGCGTTGGATCGCAGGCGATGTAACGGTCTGGCAGCCGCGGCAGGCCTTCGACGTCTGGCACGACCGCGCGGCGTTTCATTTCCTCGTCGAGGAAGACGATCGCGCAGCCTATCTCGACAGGTTGCATCGCGGTGTCCGGGCAGGCGGCCACGCCGTGATCGGCACCTTCGCGCTGGACGGTCCGGAGCAGTGCAGCGGACTTCCGGTGCGCCGCTATGATCCGGCATCGCTCAGTCGGACCATCGGTCCGGAATTCGAACTGATCGCCGCGGAGCCGCATCGGCACGCGACGCCGTGGGGCGCAGCGCAGTCGTTTCAGTTCAGCGTTCTGCGACGGAAATGATCGGTTGCGAAGCTGCATGGGACGAGCGATATGCGAGCCGGCCTGAACCAGGAGAAGCGAGATGACGGACGCGCCAAGGACGATCGGCGAGATCGCGAGCTATCACGCCCATGTCTACTACGATCCAACGTCCAGCCGGGGCGAGGCCGAGCAGCTCCGCACCTGGATCGGCGAGCGCTTCCTGGTCACGCTCGGACGCTGGCATGACGTCAAGGTCGGTCCGCACGACCAGGCGATGTATCAGGTGGCGTTTGCGGCCGAGCTGTTTCCGACCCTGGTGCCGTGGCTGATGCTGAACCATGGCCGGCTGAGCATCCTGGTCCATCCCAACACGACGAACCCGCGCCGCGATCACCGTGACGATCCGCTGTGGATCGGCACACCGCTTGCCGTCCATGCCGACAAGCTGCCTGAAGAGGCCGAAATGGAGCTGGCTCTGGCGCCGAACACGTCGCCGACATTGCGCCCATGAGCGTCGTTGGCCTGCCGCCGGATGCGTAAAGTTTGACGCAATTCTATTCCGGCCAAGTCGTTTCAAACTCATTGCGTTTTGCAACGTGAGGTTAAGTCACGGTTCCTAGGCTTACCCGACGTCTATTCCGTCGGAGCGCATTGGACATGTTCTTTTCGTTTCGAAGCTGGTCACTGTGGCGGGTGGTAGGGCCGCTGCTCGCGATCGTGTTGCTGCTTGCCGGCCTGTCGGCGGGGAGCCTGCAAGTGATGTCGGCGGTGCGGGCCTATGTGGCAGGCGAGAGCCTTTTTTCCAAGGGCCAGAAGGACGCCATCTATGACCTTCAGATCTATGTCAGCACCGGCGCGCCGCTCTATCTGAAGAAATTCGATGCCGCGATCGCGGTGCCGCTGGCCGATCGCACGGCGCGGCGCGCGCTGGAAGCGCCGGGCAACAATGACGCCGTGGCGAGGGACGGCTTCGCCAGGGCCGGCAATCATGATGACGATATCAGCGGCCTGATCTGGCTGTTCAAATACTTCCGCAAGTTGCACCACGTCGCCGGCGCGGTGACGGCATGGCGCAACTCGGATGCGCTGCTCGATCAGCTGATCGAGATCCGGAACGAAGCCGCGAACGACAGCGCGCTGCATGATCCGTCGGCCGCGACGATCAGGCACTGGGCCGAGCGGATCGGCGCGGTCGATGCCGCCCTGAGTACGCTCGCGGTCGACTTCTCCGACCATCTGGGCAAGGCATCGCGTCAAGTCTCCGCGCTGCTGCTGCTGGTCAATGTCGTGATCGCGGTCTGTCTCGCCGGCATCGTCCTGTTTCATACGCGACGGATGCTGTGGCGGCGCTGGCTTGCCGAGACCGCGCTCGCAGTCGAGAAGGAGCGTGCCCAACTCACTCTGGCGTCGATCGGCGACGCGGTGATCGTGACGACCGAGGACGATCGCGTCGGCTACATGAACGCTGCGGCGCAACGGCTGATCGCGTCGGGACACGATGTGACCGGCTGGCCGCTTGCATCATTGTTCAGCATCGCCGAACAGCCCGTGGGAGGACCGTTCCAGGCGGCCAATGCCGACGATGACAGCCATTCGCAGCAGCGGCTCCTGGTGCGGTCGGATCGTTCCAGCGTGCCGGTCTCGGTGGTCGAGACCCCGATCGTGCATGCTGGCGAACCGGCCGGCCGCGTCATGGTCATTCACGACATGACCGCGGAGCGGCGGCTGGTCGAGGAACTGGCTTGGGCCGCTTCCCATGATGCGCTCACCGGGCTCGCGAACCGGCGGCAGTTCGAGTTCGAATTGCACCGGGCGATGTCGGTCTCGCCGGCAACGGGGGCGGACCTGATGCTGATCGACCTCGACCAGTTCAAGATCGTCAACGACACCTGTGGCCACATGGCGGGTGACCGGCTGCTGAAGCAGGTGGCCAGGTTGCTGGAAGGCGAAGTCGGCGGCAGCGGGCTGGTCGCGCGTCTCGGCGGCGACGAGTTCGGGATCCTGCTGCGCGATGACGGCTCTGCTGCCCACGATGTCGCCGCCGACGTCGCGGAGCGGATCAGGGCGGTGGTCGAGCAGTCGAACTTCGTCCATGACGCCTCGAGTTTCCGGATCAGCGCGAGCATCGGGCTGGTCAGGCTGGCCGATAGTGCCGGCGTGCAGGACGCATTGCGGCTTGCCGACGTTGCCTGCTTCCTCGCCAAGGACAAGGGACGCAACCGTGTTCAGGAGCATCGGCCGTCCGACACCGGCATGGCGGTGCGCGTCGCCGAGATGAGCTGGGTCAATCGGATTCGCAAGGGATTGGACGAGGAGCGGTTCTGCCTCTACGAGCAGGAAATCCGTCCCGTGAGCGGCGTGCTGAAAGGCAATGAGCGGCGCGAACTGCTGCTGCGGCTGCGCGACGAGAGCGGCGCCGTGGTGCCGCCCGGCAGCTTCCTGCCCGCCGCCGAACGCTACGGATTGATGCCGCTGATCGACCGCTGGGTGGTTCGCCGCGCCTTCGAGGTCATCGCCGAGCGCAAGCGCTCGCCGCGCAAGGTGGCGAGCTATGCCATCAATCTTTCCGGCGCCACCATCGGCGACAGCGACTTCGTCGACTTCGTCGCCGAGTTGTTCGCGCTGCACGACGTTTCGCCGGCATCGGTGTGCTTCGAGATTACCGAGACCAGCGCCATCTCGAACCTGGACGAGGCGCAGAAATTCATCGCAAGGCTGCGCGAGATCGGTTGCAGCTTCTCGCTCGACGATTTCGGCACCGGCATGTCCTCGATCGCCTATCTGAAGCATCTGCCGGTCGATATCATCAAGATCGACGGCTCGTTCGTGAAGGAGATCCTGAACAGCAAGGTCGATCGCGCGATGGTCGAGATGATCACCAAGACCGCGAAGATCATGCAGAAGCAGGTGGTCGCCGAATTCGTCGAGAGCGCCGCCATCCTGGACGAACTGCGCCAGATCGGTGTCGACTACGCCCAGGGTTATGCGATCGGGAAGCCGGTTCCGGTGCTGACCCTCTGGGAAGAAAAGATCGCCTGAGTCGCCCGGGATTGTCCCGAATTGGGACTTTTTCGGGCATTTCGGCCCGCCCGGGGCTGATTCCCGGCAGTTTCCATCCGAAAAGCGTTTAAAAATCCTGTCGTTGCCCGCTCCGTCTCGATTATGCCTTACTCTAATTCCCTGATATGATGAGCGATCGGTGAATCCCGCGTGGGCCGGGCAACAGGCCCCAGAGCACCGTACTTGGGGATGGATGGGTCAACGTACGACGAAAGCTGCCGGGCGTAAGCCAAGCCGCGGCATGTCTCTGGTGGGCAGCACGGCGTTTGCCGTGAGCGCGCTCGTCCTGTCGTCCGGCCTTGCCGCCTGGATGGTCGGCATCGATCCGACGTCGTGGCTGCATGGGTCCGCGCTCGCCAACACCACCGCATCGCTGAGCTTCGACGACCGGTTCGGCTCTCGCTCCACGATCAATACGTCCTCGCTCTATTATCCGCTGCGCCGCGGGTTCCGCTCGAGCCGCGGCGATTTCAATTCCGAGTTCGGTCAGATCGAAGACGCGCTCGCCGGTCAGCTGCGTGACACGCAGACCGAATTGCCTACCAGCCAGCCGGCGACGGCGTCCGTCGCTGCCACGACTGCGCCGGCGACATCCACAGTGCCGATGCCGCGCTCGCGGCCGGCCGAGGCCAATCTGCTCGCGCGGAACGATCAGGCGCCAGTGCCGCAGCCGGCGCCGGTACAGCAGGGCGACAACCGCACCTTCCTGCAGAAGATCGCCGACATGATGCCGGGCAAGCTGCAACTCGCCTCGCTCGATCCGAATGACGGATTGCTGTCCGGCCCGAGCCCTGATCTCGGCGCGCTCGGCTATGACAGCACCACGGCGGTCTACGACATCACCGGCCGCATCGTGTACATGCCCGACGGCACCAAGTTCGAGGCGCATTCGGGTCTCGGCAATCTGCTCGACGATCCGGCGCATGTGAATGCCCGCAACGCCGGTGCGACCCCGCCCGGCATCTACGAGATGAAGCCGCGCGAAAAGCTGTTCCATGGCGTCCCCGCGCTGCGCATGACCCCGGTCGACGGCAGCGAGACCTTCGGACGCGTCGGCTTGTTGGTGCACAGCTACATGCTCGGCCCGAACGGCGACTCCAACGGCTGTATCTCAGTCAAGCACTACGACAAGTTCCTGCAAGCTTACCGCAGCGGCACGATCAAGCGCATCGCCGTGGTGATCAGCATCAAGGACACGCAGTCGGCCTCGAGCCGCTCGCCGTCGAACTCGTAAGCGTCGCCGGGCCGCTGGCGGCCCCTCAATTTCCCTCCCCGTTGACCTCACCGTGTCCAGGCCACGCCTGGCCGCGCACTTTGGCGCGTCATGAGGTTTTGAGATATTTATGTATACCGCTATGTCTCGATATCGACGATTTTCGATGGAATTTGCTATCGATCGGGAGTTAATGTATACATAGAGTATCCAGAATGGGAGCGATCGATGCCCAACTCCTTCCCGATGAACGCGTGGTACGCAGCCGGCTGGGATGCCGAGATCAAACAGGCACTGTTGCCGCGCACGATCTGCGGCAAGCACGTCGTGATGTACCGGAAGGGTGACGGCGAGGTGGTGGCGCTCGAGGATGCCTGCTGGCATCGCCTGGTGCCGCTCTCCAAGGGCCGCCTCGACGGCGATACCGTGGTCTGCGGCTATCACGGCCTGAAGTACAATGCGCAGGGCCGCTGCACCTTCATGCCGTCGCAGGAGACGATCAATCCGTCGGCCTGCGTGCGCGCCTATCCCGTGGTCGAGCGCCATCGCTTCATCTGGCTCTGGATGGGTGATCCTGCACTGGCCGATCCTGCCTTGGTGCCGGACATGCACTGGAACCACGATCCGGCCTGGGCCGGCGACGGCAAGACCATTCATGTCAAATGCGACTACCGCCTCGTCGTCGACAATCTGATGGACCTGACCCACGAGACCTTCGTGCACGGTTCGAGCATCGGCAATGACGCGGTCGCCGAAGCGCCGTTCGACGTCACCCATGGCGAGAAGATCGTCACCGTGACGCGCTGGATGAAGGGCATCCAGGCGCCGCCGTTCTTCATCAAGCTGTTGCAGAAGCCGGGGCCGGTCGATCGCTGGCAGATCATCCGGTTCGAGGCGCCATGCACCGTCACCATCGATGTCGGCGTCGCGCCGGCCGGATCGGGCGCGCCGGAGGGCGACCGCTCGCAGGGCGTCAACGGCTATGTGCTCAACACCATCACGCCGGAGACCGAGAAGACCTGCCATTACTTCTGGGCCTTCGTCCGCAACCACCGCCTCACCGAGCAACGCCTGACCTCGGAGATCCGCGACGGCGTCGCCGGCATCTTCCACGAGGACGAGATCATCCTGGAAGCACAGCAGCGTGCGATCGACGAGAATCCCGACCGCGTGTTCTACAATCTCAACATCGATGCCGGTGCGATGTGGGCGCGGCGCGTGATTGACCGCATGGTGGCGAAGGAAAATCCACCGCCGCAGCGCATGCAGGCGGCCGAGTAGGCGGGAGCAAGCCATGGCGGAGCGCGAAGCGGATCGCTCAGTGTCGCAGACCGTGCGGGCGCAGCTCGCGCTGCGCGACTTGGTATTGGCGGGCCGGCTGCGGCCGGGCGAGCGTATCTCGGAATTGCAGGCGGTCGAGATCACCGGAGTGTCGCGCACGCCGGTGCGGATGGCGCTGGTCCGGCTGGAGGAGGAGGGACTGCTGGAGGTGATCCCGTCCGGCGGTTTCATGGTCAAGGCGTTTTCCGAGCGCGACATTCTCGATTCGATCGAGCTGCGCGGCACGCTGGAGGGGCTGGCCGCGCGCTTCGCCGCCGAGCGTGGCGTCTCGTCGCGCGACCTCGAGCCGTTGAAGCAGTGTCTCAACGAGATCGACGACCTGGTGCGGCAGGATCCGATCTCGATGGATGCATTTTCATCCTTTGTCGCGCTCAACGCGCGATTTCACGCGCTGCTCACCGAGCTGTCGCGCAGTCCGCCGTTGATCCGGCAGATCGACCGCGCCTCGGCGCTGCCATTCGCCTCGCCGAGCAGCTTCGTGATGGCGCAATCGGCCTTGCCGGAGGCGCGCCGGATCCTGCTGATCGGGCAGGAACATCATTGCGTGGTGGTCGACGCCATCGAGAACCGCGAGGGCGCGCGCGCCGAGGCGGTGATGCGCGAGCATGCCCGGCTTGCGTCCCGCAACCTGCGGCTGGCGCTGCGCAATCGAACCCATCTCGATCTGCTGCCGGCGCTGGCGCTGGTCACGGCCGGCTGAACGGAGCGTCCCATGCGATTCATTGCAACCTGGACGTCCGCCACGCTGCTCGCGACGCGCGACCTCACGCCCGGCATCCGTGAATTCCTGCTGCGGCCGGACGGTTTTTCGGGCTCGCCTTACCCGATCGGCAGCCATATCGATGTCGGCGTCACCATCGAGGGCCAGCCGCAGACCCGCTCCTATTCGCTGATCGGCGAAATCGATCCGCAGGGCTATCGGATCGCCGTTCGGCGCGCTCCGGATTCCCGCGGCGGCTCGCACTATATGTGGTCGCTGGCGCCGGGAGCGCGGCTCAACATCACGCTACCCGCCTCGCTGGTGCAACTCGACTGGACGCGGCGGCAGTTCTGCCTGATCGCAGGCGGCATCGGCGTCACGCCGATCGTCGGCGCGGCACAGGCGCTGGCGCGCCGCGGCGCCGGCATCACGCTGCACTATGCCGTGCGCACGCGCAGCGATGCCGCCTATCTCGACATGCTCGAAGGTCTGCTCGGCGACCGGCTCGTGGTTCACGCCGGCGACGAGGGCAGGCGGCTCGACCTCGACGGTGTGTTCGCCGCCCTGCCGCGCGATACCATGACCTTGTTCTGCGGTCCGATGCGGATGCTCGATGCGGCACGGCGCGCCTGGGAAGCGGCTGGTCGTCCGATGACGGATCTGCGCTACGAGACCTTCGGATCGAGCGGGCTGCTGCCGACTGAAGCGTTCCGCGTGCGGGTCAGGAACCAGGGAACCGGAGCGTTGACCGAGTTCGTGATCCCGCGCGACCGATCGATGCTGGATGTGCTCGACGAGGCCGGCCATGAGGTGATGAGCGACTGCCGGCGCGGCGAATGCGGCGTCTGCGCGCTCGACGTCGTCGGCGTCGATGGCGAAATCGATCATCGCGACGTCTTCTTCAGCGCGCACCAGAAGCAGGAGAGCCGCAAGATCTGCGCCTGCGTCTCCCGCGCCCGCGGCACCATCACGGTGGATACCCTGCATCGCGCCGACGCACTCTGACGCGCCCGGCCGGCAAGGCGCCTGAACAAGGCTGTGCCAGAGATCAGGTTGAGGTCGAACGGCGTCGAGAGTTCACCTCTCCCTTGGGAGAGGTCGATTTGCGCAGCAAATCGGGTGAGGGGATACGCTCTATCGATAGGGCAAGAGCCCTCACCCGGATTGCTTCGCAATCCGACCTCTCCCCAACGAGGAGAGGTGTATCGAGACCGCGGCAAGCCGATCAACCAAAACTTATCCCGCTTTACGCCGCGTGCACCGACCGCCGCGGATTGTGATCGAGCAGGGCGGAAATCTCGCCGCCCGACATCGGGCGGCCGATCAGATAGCCCTGCACCTCGTCGCAACTGGTCTGGCGCAGATATTCGAGCTGATCCGCGGTCTCGACGCCTTCGGCGACGACGCCGATCTGCAAATCCTGCGCGAGAGAAATCACCGATTTGACGATCGCGGCGCAGTCCGGCTGGGTCAGCATGTCCCGGATGAAGGATTGATCGATCTTGATGCGGCTGAACGGCAGCTTGCGCAGATAGGTCAGCGAAGAGAAGCCGGTGCCGAAGTCGTCGAGCGCGACCGTCACGCCGAGCTCGAGCAGCGCGTTCAGGATCGCGGGCGCCGATCCATATTTCGAGATCAGCATCGATTCGGTGATCTCGACCTCGAGCCTGTTCGGGGCGACGTTCGCCGCGGCGAGCGCGTCGACGATGGTCTGCAGGATGCCGACGTTCTGGAACTGGACCGCGGAGAAATTGACCGCGATCCTGATGTCCTGCGGCCAGCGCGCCAGCATCGCGCAGGCGTTGCGGATCACCCACTCGCCGAGCTGGTGGATCAGCCCGCTCTCCTCGGCGATCGGAATGAAGACACTCGGCGGGATCAGGCCGCGCACCGGATGCTGCCAGCGCAACAATGCCTCGAAGCCGGTGACACGGCCTTTGCGGATGTCGAGGAACGGCTGGTAGACCAGAAACAGCTGGTCGGCCTCGATGGCGTGTTCCAGATCCCGTTGCAAGGCGCGGCGGTCGCGCGCGGCCTGGTCGTCGCTCGCCTCGAAGAAGCAGATGGGACCCGGACCGGATTTCTTCGCCCGATAGAGCGCGATGTCGGCGTGCTTGAGCAGATCGTGGGACGTGCTGCCGTCACGGGGTGCGAGCACGATGCCGATGCTGATGGCGCTTGATATCTCGAAACCGTCGATCGGGAACGGATCGGCAATGGCCGCGACGAACTGCTCCGCGATCGCGAGCGCATCCTCCGGCCGCGTCAGATTGGACATGATCAGCGCGAACTCGTCGCCGCCGATCCGCGCGACATGCTCGGCCGCGCGCGTGCAGCGCTGCAACCGGGCCGCAACCTGCACCAGGAATTCGTCACCGGCCGGATGACCGAACCTGTCGTTGACCTCCTTGAAGCGGTCGAGGTCGAGCAGCAGCACCGCGAATTCCTCGCCCGAGCGTGCCAGCCGGCCGAGCGCGCCGTTGAGCGCCTCGTTGAAGGCGACGCGGTTCGGCAGATGCGTCAGCGGATCCTGCCGCACCGTTCGTTCGGCCTCATGCTGGGCGATGATCCGCCGCCTGAACTCGAACGCGTTGACGAAGACGCCGCGCAGCAGCACGGAGCCGTAGACCACGACCAGCACGGCCAACAGCAGATAGACGAAGTCGCCGTCGCGGCCGAGGCAGATCGCGATGCCGGCGAAGATCGGCCCGGTGAAGGCGATCGCGGCGACCGGAATGGTCGAGAAGGCGAAGGCGCCACCCGCCAGCATCCCGGCGCACAGGCAGGTGATCACCAATTGCCCGCCGCTCGATGCGTTCGCGAAGAAGGCGACCGGGACGACGCCCCAGGCAGCGCCGAGCGCCAGCGCGTTGCGCACCAGCCGGTACATGGTCCGGCGCGAGACGAATTGCGGCTTGGCGATGCGGCGTGCTGCGCGCGCCTGCAAGCCGAAGAGCAGTGCGCCGCAGCTCACGGCGGCGGCCCATATCAGCGCGAAGACCCAATCGGGCGATAGCCAGAGTGCGACCGCGAGCACCATCGCGTTGCAGGCATTGGCGAGCATGATGCCGAAGGAATAGCCGAGCACGAGCGAGATCTGCTCGGCGCGGATGTGGCCGGCAAGCGCTTCATCCGTCGGTGGTGCGCCGAACGCCGCAAGGTCTCCCGCGAACAAGGCCGCGAAATATGATCTGAGATCGCTACGCATCTCACTACATTGCCTGCGTGGTCTGGCCATGACGCAGTGCCGAAGAATTCTCTGCAAACCTTTGACAAACTATGAATTCTTGGGATGAACCAAGCCGCGCTGGGGGAGCGGATCGGTTCCACTGGCGGGCATTGCTAACAAATCGATACAAATGCGTGACGCGAGGTCACGGACCGGCAGGGATTGCCCAACGCCGCGCGGCTTGATCGGCCGCCGGTTTTTCGCAATGAGTTGAGTTCCGGCGACGGCAAATCAGAAGGTGCGCATGAGCCTCCCGACCACGAACCACGATCCCGGGTTTCGTATCACGCGGGCCAGCCACGTCGTCCTGACCGTCCGCGATCTCGCCGCCAGCCGGCGGTTCTACGAAAAGGTGATCGGGTTGATCCTCACCGCGGAGGAGAGCGATGCGCTCTATTTCCGCGGCGTCGAGGAGGCCTGCCATCACAGCCTTGTGTTGCGCAAGGGTGGCGGCGCCGCCTGCGCGCGGCTCGGCCTGCGGGTGTTCCAGGAGGATGACCTCGACCGGCTCAAGGGCTTTTTCGAGGCGCATGGCTGCCGCGTCGCCTGGGCCGAGGTGCCGCATCAGGGCCGCACGCTGCATGCGACCGATCCGGCCGGCACGCCGCTGGAGTTCTGCGCGACCATGCCGATCGAGCCGCGCATGATCACCCAATTCACCCGCCATGGCGGCGGCTCGGCGCTGCGGCTCGACCATTACCAGGTGCTGACGCCTGAGGTGCGCAAGGCCTGCGAGTTCTACACCGCGGCGGGTTTTCGGCTCAGCGAATATATCGCCCCCGCGGGCACGTTCGATCTGCGCGGCGTGTTCTTGCAGCGCAAGGGCAATCCGCACGACATCGTGTTCTTCAACGGTGCCGGACCGCGGCTGCATCATTTCGCGTTCCTGGCGCCCGAGGTGCATCATCTGCTCAACGCCTGCGACATCGCCGGCGAGCTCGGCTATGGCGCCGCCGTCGAACGCGGCCCGGGGCGGCACGGGCCGGGACACGCGATGTATGTCTACATGCGCGACCCCGACGGGCACCGCGTCGAGCTGTTCAACACGCATTACCAGATCATGGACATCGAGAACGAGCCGATCGGCTGGGACCCGTCCGACCACAAGATCTCGTTTCCCTGGGGGCTCCCGGCGCGGCAGGCCTGGTTCGAGGAGGCGACGCCGTTCGCCGATGTCGCGATCCGCGAGCCGCAGGTGAAGCCGAAGCCGTTGACGCTCGAGAGTTACCTCGCGAAGTAGCATGTCGATGCCGGTCGCGAACTCCCTTTATGACGCGGCGATCGTCGGCCTCGGGCCGGTCGGCGCCATCTTCGCCAATCTGCTCGCGAAAGCCGGACTGAGCGTCGCTGTCGTCGAGCGTGTCGCCGAGATCTACGACAAGCCGCGCGCGATCACGCTCGACCACGAGGCGCTGCGGGTGTTGCAGGCGATCGGGCTCGGCGATTTCATGGAGCAGGCGATCGCCCCGCATAATGGCTCGCACTATCTCGGCGTCGACGGCGAGATCATCAAGATCTTCGACCCGATGCCGCCGCCGTTCCCGCTCGGCTGGATTCCGAATGTCACCTTCGTGCAGCCGGAGCTCGAGCAGGCGCTGCGCGACCAGCTCGCGGACGATCCGCATGTCGACATTTTCCTCGCGGCCGCCGGCGTGTCGTTGCAGCAGGACGACGGCGCGGTGACCCTGACCGCGCGGCGCGAGTCCGGCGCGGAGTTCGTGATCCGCGCGCGCTATCTGGTCGGCTGCGACGGCGCCAACAGCTTTGTCCGCAAGCGGCTCGGCATCGGCCTGGACGATCTCGCCTTCGATGAATGCTGGATGGTGGTGGACACGCTGACCAGCGATCCCGCCAAGCGGCCGGCCAAGAGTTTTCAGTATTGCTGGCCGTCGCGTCCGGGCACCTTCGTGCCGGGGCCGCGAAACTTGCGACGCTGGGAGATCAAGCTGCTGCCCGGCGAGGATCCGGAGGCCGCTGGCGCGCCTGACAATGTTGTCCGCCTGCTCAAGGGCTTCACCGATATCTCCGATCTCACGATCTGGCGCTCGGCGGTCTATCGCTTCCATGCCCTGCTCGGGCAGCGCTGGCGCGATCGCCGGGTGCTGCTGATGGGCGACGCCGTGCACCAGACGCCGCCGTTCCTCGGGCAGGGCCTCTGCGCCGGCATCCGCGATGCCGTCAATCTGGCCTGGAAGCTCCGCCTGGTGCTGCGCGGCAACGCCGACGCGGCGCTGCTCGACAGTTACGAGATCGAGCGCAAGCCGCACGTTCGCGCCGTCGTCGCCAGCGCCAAGGAGTTCGGCAAGATCATCGGCGAGCTCGATCCACTGGCCGCCGCCGAACGCGACCTGCGGCTGCGCGCCGAGTTGAAGGCTGGCAAGGCCGAGACCATCAGGCAGAAATTCATCCCGGACCTCGAGTCCGGCCTCATCGCGCCCGGCGCTGAACTTGCCGGGCGGCTGTTCGTGCAGCCGCATGTGCGCGCCCCCGACGGACGGATGTGCCGGCTCGACGACCTGTTGAAGCCGGAGTTTGCGATCGTGACGCTGGCCGCACAGCAGATGGCGTGGCTGTCGGAAACATCACGCGCCGGCTGGCAGCGCCTGTCCGGCGAACGCGTCGTCATCACCGCGTCGGGTGAGAGCTGCGACGCCAACGGCATTCTGAGCGTGGTCGAGCGCGACCGGCTGTTTGCCGACTGGATGCGGCAGCACGGCGTAGCGGCGGCCATCGTGCGGCCTGATCGCTACGTGTTCGGCGCCGCGTGCAGCGCCGAACAGCTCAACATGCTGGTCGAGCGATTGATCGGCGCGCTCGGCGCAAGAAAGTCGCCCGTCATTTCTTGATGTCGGCTGCGACCAGGACGCGATGGCCGCGCAATAGCTCCTGCAAGGCCAACAGCGCAGCGAGGCCGCATTGGGTGTCCTGCTCGCCATTGCCGCCGCTCAGCCCGATGCCGCCGACCACCTCGTCGTCGACGACGATCGGAAAGCCGCCGACGAACACCGCGAACTTGCCGTCGAAGCTCCACTGGATGCCGAACGCCTCGTTGCCGGGCAAAGCGGGGCCGTTCGGCGGCTGATTGAACAGATGCGTCGAACGCTTGTGGCCGGCCGCGGTGAACGCCTTGTTCCAGGCGATCTGCGGGCCGGTCACCCGCGCGCCGTCCATCCGTTCCAGGGCCAGCGGGTAACCACCATCGTCAGTCACGCAGACCGTCTCGGTGACGCCGATCTCGGCCGATTTTCGGATCGCGGCGGCGATCATATGGCGGGCTTCGGCAAGCTCGAGTTTGAATGTCTGTCTCATCGTTCTCTTTCGATATTGAGGGGTGTCGATCGCGGCTCAAACGCCGCGATAGACCGTCTTGATCTGGGTGTAGAATTCGAGACCGGTGCGGCCGGACTCGCGGAATGTCGAGGTGCTCGATCGCTTCAGGCCGCCGAACGGCGCGTTGATCAGATTGCCGGTCGTGGTGCGGTTGATCTTCACCGTGCCGGACTGGATGTCGTTGGCGAAATCGTGCATCACGCGCGGGTTGCGCGTCACGATCGCAGCCGACAGGCCGTATTCGCTGGCATTGGCCTTGGCGATCGCGTCGGCATAGCTCTCGACCTCGATGATCGCGATCACGGGACCGAAGATCTCCTCGCGCGCGATCGTCATCTCCTGGGTCACGTCGGTGAAGATCGCGGGCGAGACGAAGTACCCGCCATCGAAGCCTGCGCCGGTGAGCCGATCGCCGCCGTAGAGGTGCGTCGCCTCCGCCTTGCCGATCGCGACATAGCGCAGCACGGTCTCGAGTTGCCGCGCGGTGGCGAGCGGCCCCATCTCCATGCCGCTCGTGAGACCGCTGCCGATCTTGATCGCCTGCACCCTGGCGAGCAGCCGGGCGGTGAATTCGGACCGCACCTGTTTCATGACCAGCACCCGGCTGGTGCCGGTGCAGGCCTGGCCCGCCAGCGACAGACCGCCCTTGATGGCTAGGTCGACGGCCTGGTCGAGATCGGCATCGTCCATCACGATCAGCGGGTTCTTGCCGCCGAGCTCCATCTGCGTGCGGGTGATGAAGCCGACCGCGCTGCAGATCTGTTCGCCGGCAGTGGTCGATCCCGTGAAGGAGATCGCCCGGATCACCGGCGGTTCGGTGATGGCGGGCCCGATCTCGCCGGCCCTGCCGGTGATGAAGTTGAGCACGCCCTTCGGCAGCCCCGCCGCGATCAGCGCTTCCGCCAACCGGTAGCCGCTGAGCGGCGCATCCGATGAGGGCTTGAACACCACGGTGTTGCCGGTGACGAGGGCCGGCGCGATCTTGCGCGCCGGAATCGAAATCGGAAAATTCCACGGCGTGATGACCGAAACGACACCGAGCGGCTCGCGCAGCGTGTAGACGGTCATGTCGGCATCGTCGTTCGGGAACACTTCGCCCGTCCACGACTGCCCTTCGACCGCGTAGAAGCGGAAGGTCTGAGCCGAGCGCACCACCTCGTCGCGGGCGAGGCCGAGCGACTTGCCCATTTCGCGCGTCATCTCGCGCGCAATCCGATCGGCGTGCGACTCGAGGTGATCAGCCGCGCGATTCAGGACGGCGGCGCGTTTGGAGATCGGCGTCCGCCTCCAGCCTTCGAATGCAGCGGCGGCGGCATCGACGGCGGCCCGCGCCTCCGTGGCGCTGGATTCCTGGAAGCGCCCGACAATGTCGGCATTGTCGGCGGGGTTGATATTCGCGGTCAGCCTTCCCGATGCGCTGCGGACGCGCTCGCCGGCGATCAGGTTGGGGAACTCCTCGATCTCGGTCGGCGTGGAGGGGTGGGTGTTGCGCATAGCCGCTTCAGTCATCGTCAAAAGGCCTCTTCAATGAAAGATCAGAACCGCTGCGATCGTCGACGCCGCGAGCCCGGTCAGCACCGGAAGCATCGCGGTTCGCACGATCGTGAACACCGGCACGCGCGCGAAGCCGGCCACCGCGATCAGCGACGACCATGCCACGAGCGTGCCGCCACCGGTCCACACCGCGCCCATCTGGCCGATCGCGGCGAGCGTCGCGGGCTCCAGCCCGACCGAAGGTGCCAGCGCGCCCGACAGCGAGCCGGTCAGCGGCAGGCCGGCGAAGCCGGAGCCGTCGATGCCGGTGATCATGCCGGCGATCAGGACGCCGAAGGCGACGAAGAACTCGTTGCCTGGTATCCAGGCCTGCGCGGTCTGGATCAGTTCGAACAGCAGGCTTGGCGCCTGGGCCGCGGGCACGCCGAGGATCGGCGAGGACAGGCCGGGTTCGGCGCCGAGAAAGAAGAAGCCCGCGATCGGCAGCACCGAGCCCATCGCCTTGAAGGCGAAGACGAAGCCCTCGGTGACGTGATCGGCGCTGGTGTCGAGGAATTTTCGCAGATCGTCAGTGACAAAGGACGCGCAGATCATCAGCATCGCCGCGACGCCGCCGACCAATGCCGCGGCGTCGCCGCCCTTGAGATCGTGACCGATGCCGAGCTTGGCCAGCACCATCACGGCGATCACGCAGAGAAAGGCGAGCGGGGTCGCGACCGCGAAGAACTTCGACCAACGCTCGCGGCGGGTCGGCACTTTCGCCAGTTCCTTGTCGATCTGCGCCTGGGTTGCGAACGGGCATTGGCCCTCGGCGGTGCCGCGCGCGATCTCGGCCTTGTCGAAAGTTCCTTCCTGCTCGAGCCGGGCCAGCTCTCCATTGCTCGACTGCGCCTGCCAGCGTTCCAGCAAGCGGTCGTCGGGCTTGGTGATCGACTTGCGGATCGAGAGATAGGCGAGCGTCAGCGCAACGCCGCCGGTGATCAGCGAGAGCACCAGCGCGCGGTCGGCAACCATCGCGGCGCTGACCGCGGCGCCGGCCGCCTTGGCGCTGATCCCGGGGGCGACGCCGATCACGTAATCCGACGACAATGCCATGCCTTGTCCGGCGATCGCGATGGCGATGGCGCCGCCGAGTGGCGGCAGCCCGGCCGCGATCGCCGCCGGCAACAGCACCGCGGAGACCAGCGGCACCGCAGGCGTCGGCCAGAAGAACAGCGAGATCACATAGGTGATCGCGGCGAGCACGAAGTAGGCGGTGTGCCCGGTCTTCATCACGGCACGGAACGGCTCGACCATGCGGATGTCGGAGCGGAGCACCTTGAGCGCATTCAGCAGCGCGGTCATCAGCGCGATCACCAGGAAGATGTTGAAGAGCTCCTTTGCGGCGGTGAAGCTCGCATTGAACACGCTGGCAAGCGCTGCGACCGGACTGTGAGTCCAGGCCAGTGCGACCAGGAATGTCGCGATCACCGACGGCACCACGACGTTGGCGCGCCAGATCATGGTCAGGACGATGACGGCGACGCCGAGCAGATAGACCCAATGCGCGGCAACGATCGGAACGTGCTGCATGCTTATTGCTTCCCCCTGTTTGCCCAACAATGTATACTGTATTCAAGAATGACAAGCCCAAATTGAAGGCCGGACGTTCGGATATTTGTCGGGCAAAGGGGCGGCCGACTGCATTATGAGGCATGAAATGCCTATGATCGGAGCGGTCGTGCATCGCGCGTGGGCAGGGTGATCCAGCGGTCTGCGCCATGCGCTTTGATGTTGACACGCCCAAAAACAGTATACAATATACATCAAAGACGTCGCCGCGACCGGCGGCCCGACGCCCGGACGGCAGTTCTTCACGGCACAGGAGCGCAACGATGCAGAAGCTGATGGATCATGTGGAATTTCGAACCGCCCTCGAGAACGCCATCAAGGGAAAGAGCGCCAACAAGGCTCCGTTCAGCGTGGCCTGGGCCAGCGGCAAGCTGAGCCGTGCGCATCTCGCGCGCTGGGCCGAGAACCACTACCACTATGTCGGTCCGTTCGCCGACTATCTCGGCTACATCTACGCGCGGATGCCGGAGCAGTATCAGGAGGCCAAGGACTTCCTGCTTGCCAACATGTATGAGGAGGAGATCGGCGGCGATCGTCACACCGATCTTTTGATCCGCTTCGCCGAGGCCTGCGGTACGACCGCGGCGCGGGTCAAGGACCCCGACAACATGACCCCGACCACCCGGGGCTTGCAGAGCTGGTGCTATTCGGTCGCGATGCGCGAGGATCCGATCGTCGCGGTCGCGGGCCTCGTGGTCGGCCTGGAATCGCAGGTGCCGTCGATCTACCGCAAGCAGACCCCGACCTTGCGTGAGAAGTACAAGTTCACCGACGAGGAGGTCGAGTTCTTCGATCTCCACATCGTCTCCGACGAGATCCACGGCGAACGCGGCTACCAGATCGTGCTGGAGCACGCCGACACGGTCGAATTGCAGCAGCGTTGCCTGAAGATTTGCGAGATCGGCGCGCAGATGCGGCTGCTCTACACCACGGCGCTGTATCACGACTACGTCGCGGGCGAGATTCCGCTGGCCGAGCTCGATCTCGCCACCGGGGTCACTGCCGAGGAGCGCGTGCTGTTGCAGGCCTGACCGGTCAGGGAACGGAGAACGGCGCGATGCCCAAGGTGGTTTTTCACCGCAACGGCGAGACCTTCACCGGCGAGGTCAAGGAGAACACCAATCTCGTCGTGCGTGCGGGCATCCGCCAGTTTCCCTATCCGAACTTCCTCTATGGCTGCGGCATGGGGAAGTGCGGGAAATGCGCGTCGCGGATCATCGCGGGCGGCGAGCATCTGCCGGAGCCGAACTGGAAAGAGAAGAAGCGTCTCGGCGCCAGGATCGAGCAAGGCTACCGTCTCGCCTGCCAGCTCTGGCTCACGCACGACGTTGAACTATCGCAAGAGGCCATGCCGCTCGCCGACGTCGTCGCGCCGGCCGGCGCAGCGGTTGGGAGGCCGTGACCGATGTATGTGATACTGACGAGCAAGCCGGGACAGTTTCGCACCGAGATCGTTGAGGGGCTGCGGCCGCTCGCGGCCTACGACTATTTGTTCTACGGCACCAGGAAGGCGACATTCGTGATCGCCGAGCTGATCAAGGAGACCAAGGTCAAGGTCGTCGACGAGGCCTGGTCGCCGCCGATCGTGAACGAGGTGCCCTCGAAGTTTCTCGAGAAGTTCGAAACCCCGGAACGGGCGCTGAGCGAGCTCGAGCATCTCATCACCTTCGGCCACATGGACACCAAGCTGCGCAAGCTCTGACGGATATTGCGATGATCGAAGTCACGTTTCTGACCAATGGTGGGAAAACCGTGACCGCGCCGGAGAACAGCAACCTGCTGCGCGTCTCGCTGCGCGAGCAGGGCGGCATTCCGTTCAAATGCGGCGGCGGCCTCTGCGGAACCTGCAAGTGCCTGATCGAGAGCGGCATCGAGAACACCGATGCGATCAAGCCGAAGGAGCGCAAGCACCTCACCGAAGAGCAGTTCGCGGCGGGCTACCGGATGGCGTGCCAGACCTTTCTCAACGGCAGCGTCAGCGTATCGTGGACGCCGCGAAGCGCCGTGCCGCCGGCGCGGCCGGTAGCTGTTGACGGCGAATGAGCGCGGCTTGATGGCACGCAGCCGGCGGTCTAAATACCGATTTGCCGCCGTTCGGCCGGGAGTCTGGCAGCTCGTTGGACCTCGTCACGTGGTCCATCAAACGAATGAAGCGGGGCCGGACAGGTCACCTCATGGCAGGCAGTCTCGGAAATTCCAAACGCCTTGGCGACGATTACCTTTCCCTGCATGGCAAGGTGATCCAGGAGTTGCGCCAGGCGATCCTGAGCCGGCGGCTCAAGCCTGGCGAGCGGCTGGTGGAAGGCCGGCTTGCCGAAGAGCTCGGGGTCTCCCGCAATCCGGTGCGCGAGGCGATCCGGGTGCTGGAGTCGGAGGGGCTGGTCGAGGTGACCGCACGCCGCGGCGCCTCGGTCATCACGATGAGCGATGAGGAGGCCCGCGAGACCATCGAGGTCCGCGCCCTGCTCGAGGGGCAGAATGCACGTCTTGCGGCGCGTCGCCGCGAAGAGAGCATCATCAAGCGGATTGCCGCGGTGCTGAAGCAGGGCAACGAAGCGGTTGCGGCCCGGCACTACGATCTATTGTCCGACCTCAACCAGCAGTTCCACCACGAGCTGGCCGCGGCCGGCCGCAATCGCGTGCTGGCCGATCTGCTGAAGCGGTTGCGCGAACGCACTGCGATGCTGTTCTCGCCGACCGATCCGGTGCGCCAGGCCCGCACCTGGGACGAGCACGCCGCGATCCTGCGTGCGATCATCGCCGGCGACGAGCGCGCCGCGGCCACGCTTGCCGCGGAGCATGTGATGCGCGCCGGTGCGGATTTTCTCTCCAGCCTGCATGTGCCCGACGAGGACGCTTCGCTGGAGGCGGTGTCGGCGAAATACGGCGCGCCGCCCGCCGCCGGCGCGGACCGGGCCACTCCGGCCAAGCCGGCACGCCGAAGCCAGCAACGCGCCGGCTCGCGTCGAACAAAGGCCGGCAGCTGACGCGACCGTCGCGTTGCTGCGTTCGCGGCTGCCGGTCCGACAATCGAAGGTCCGGTGGTACCGTTCGGGAACGTCAGCTATCTTTCTTGACCGCATCTGCCACGCTCGCTACGTCTTTTCCCAATGCTTGGCAGGGGCGCAACTCTGCCGGCCGCGCCGATTGGCCGGGGGAAACCAATGAACAACAATCATGGCGCGTCGCCGAACGACGTCGCCGAGTTCGACTATGTCATCGTCGGCGCCGGCTCGGCCGGTTGCGTGCTCGCCAACCGCCTGAGCGCCGACGGCAAGCACTCGGTGCTGCTGCTCGAGGCCGGGCCGAAGGACACCAATATCTGGATCCACGTCCCGCTCGGCTACGGCAAGCTGTTCAAGGAAAAATCCGTCAACTGGATGTACCAGACCGAGCCTGAGCCCGGGCTGAACGGACGGCAGGTGTTCCAGCCGCGCGGCAAGGTGCTCGGCGGCTCCAGCTCGATCAACGGACTGCTCTATGTGCGCGGCCAGCACGAGGACTACGATCGCTGGCGCCAGCGCGGCAATGCCGGCTGGGGCTATGACGACGTGTTGCCCTATTTCCGCAAGGCGGAGGATCAGCAGCGCGGCGGCAACAAATATCACGGCGCCGGCGGCCCGCTGCCGGTGTCGGACTGGCGGCATCACGATCCGCTGTCGGAAGCCTTCGTGCATGCCGCGGCCGAGGTCGGCATTCCGACCAATCCGGATTTCAACGGCGCGACCCAGGAGGGTGCGGGCTTCTTCCAGACCACGACGCGGCGCGGCCGGCGTGCCTCGACGGCGCGGTCCTATCTGCGGCCGGCGCTGACCCGCGGCAATCTGCATGTCGAAACCTCGGCGCTGGCGCAGCGCATCCTGTTCGACGGCAAGCGCGCGAGCGGCGTTGCCTACAGGCAGAACGGGCAGTTGCGCACCGCCAAGGCGCGCAAGGAGGTGCTGGTGTCGAGCGGCGCGTATAATTCGCCGCAATTGCTCCAGCTCTCCGGCGTCGGCCCGGCCGACCTGCTGAAGCAGCACGGCATCGACATCGTGCTCGATGCGCAAGGCGTCGGCAACGATTTGCAGGATCACATGCAGGTGCGCATCGTCACGCGCTGCGCGCAGAACGTGACGCTGAACGATGTCGTCAACAATCCGGTGCGCCGCGTCATGGCCGGGCTGCGCTACGCGGCGCTGCGCAAGGGGCCATTGACCATCGCGGCCGGCACGTCGGGTGCGTTCTTCAAGACCAGCCCGCGGCTGGCGTCACCCGACATCCAGATCCATTTCCTGCCGTTCTCGACCGACAAGATGGGCGAGAAGCTGCATCCGTTCTCGGGCTTCACCGCCTCGGTCTGCCAGCTGCGCCCGGAGAGCCGCGGCTCGCTGAAGATCAGGAGCGCGGATCCGAGCGTGCCGCCGGAAATCCGCATCAACTATCTCGCGACCGAAACCGATCGCCGCGCCTTCATCGACGGCATCCGCATCCTGCGCAAGATCCTGGCGGCGCCGGCGCTGAAGTCCTATTCGGTCGGAGAGGTCGATCCCGGCGCCAAGGTGGTCAGCGACGACGACCTGCTGGATTTCTGCCGCCGCACCGGCAGCACGGTCTATCATCCGACCTCGACCTGCCGGATGGGCAACGATCCGCTCGCGGTCGTCGACAACAGGCTCAAGGTGCGTGGTGTCGACGGATTGCGCGTGGTCGATGCGTCCGTGATGCCGGACCTGATGTCGGGCAATACCAACGCGCCGACGATCATGATCGCGGAAAAGGCCTCGGACATGATCCTGGAGGATGCGCGGTAGTCTGGTCGGCGAAGCGGTGGTCCGACGGGCCGCCGCCGGCTTCGTCTTCCGTCACACCGGGATCGAGGAGCAATTGCCGAGCGCCTTGTGGCTTCGGATGTGCTGCGGCATCACCAGCTCGCTGGGCTGCCGTGGAATCGATCAATCAGGCGGGCAACCGTGAACGTCAGCGCGCATCGCTGCGGAGCTTGGCTTGCTCGGCGTTCAACAGATGGGCGTTGAGCTTGGTCAGATAGCGGTGCATCGTCTCACACGCGCCCTTGGTGTCCTTCGCTTTGATCTGCTCGATCAGCTTCAGGCGTGAGGCGATCACGGGGTCATGGGCCGGCGGTCCGGCAATCAGGACAAAGTGGCGGATCACGGATGCCATCGCTTCCAGAATCGCCGACATGACCTGGTTTCCGGTCGAGTTTGCGAGCAAGGTGCTGAACTCCACCGCCTTCAGCGTACGTTCCTCATAGCGTCCCTGCCGGGTCAACTCGATCGTTTCGGTCACGTTCCTGCTCAACTCCTCGATGTCCGCGCCACTGGCGCGCTCGCATGCTGCGCGTACCACTGCGTCCATCACCAGCAACCGAGCCTCCAGCAGCGTGGCGAGGGAAACGTGGCCGAAGTCGAGCATATCGCGGAACGTGCGGGTGACCTGTCCGGCGCCGCTTTTGGTGATGAACGCTCCGCCCTTGCTTCCCTTTCTCAATTCGACGATGCCGGCTATCTCGAGACTTCGGATGGCTTCGCGCAGCGCGGTGCGGCTGACAGTGAGCATTTCCGAAAGCTCGCGTTCGGACGGCAAGCGGTCACCGGCCTTCAGTTCTCCGGTGACCAGCTTGTCGCGAATGGCGTCGCTGATCTCTTCGAAGATACGGCGCGTCTTGACGGGGCGAAACGGCCCGCCGGCTGCCCGTGCCCCGATGCGGTCGGCCGCTTCTGATGCCGATGGACTTGCCGCGCGCCTGCCGGCGGCGCGCTGCGTCGATCTGGATCGCTGTTGCGGCATGAGTCATCCCTGATGGTAGGTCTTCTTCAGCCTCCGCCGAGTGCTTTGCAAGGGTTTCCGCCGGTTGATCAGATGGAAATGTGGAAACCCCCGTTCACCGCCAAGTGCTGGCCGGTGATGTAGGAGGCCGCGTCCGAGAGCAGGAAGCACACCGGCTGTACGACCTCTTCAGGCTGGGCCCAGCGACCCATGGGAATGCGAGCCAGTATTCCCTCGCGAAACTTGTCGCCCCGGATTGTTTCGGTCATCGGCGTTTCGACCACGCCAAAGCAGACGGAATTGGTTCGGATGCCGAACTTCGACCACTCCTTGGCCGATGTCATCGTCATGCCCAGCATGCCGCTTTTGGCGGCGGCATAGTTGATCTGGCCCATCGAGCCGGCACGGCCCGCGTCAGAGGAGATGTTGACGATGGAGCCGACATTGGTTTCGCCGCCCTTTGCACGCTTCAGCATGGTGCGCCCCACGGCTTGGGTCCAGAGAAACGCGCCGGTCAGATGCACTTCGATGACGGCATTCCATTGCGCAAGCGTCATCTTCTCCGACATCGCCGGCCGGGTGATGCCGGCGTTGTTGACGAGGCCGTGGATCGCACCGAACCGCTGGACGATCTTCTCGACCGCGTCGGTTGCGAAGGCCTCATCGGTCACGCTGCCGGTGATCGTCATCAACTGGCGGTCGGACGCGTCGTAGGTCGACAGAGTGTCGCGGTTGAGGTCGATGGCAACCGCGTTGGCGCCGAGCTCCCTTGCCAGTTTGATCGTCGCGCGACCGATGCCTTGGCCGGCGCCGGTCACGACGACAGTCTTTCCTTCCAGAGAAACGATGTTGCGCATGGCGTGCTTCCTTCGCGTCTTGCCGGCCAATCATTGATCGATTGGACTATTGATTTAATGGTAAGACCATTATATCGAAGTCGATGTCAAGCCGGACGTAGAACCTGCTGGCGGGGGGAAGATGGAAAACGACACTGCGACCGTCATTGTTGGCGAACGCGTCCGTTCGAAAGCCGAGCTTCTGGCGCGTGCACGCCGGGCGGCCTGCGGACTTGCCGGGCTCGGGGTGCGCGAAAATGACGCCGTCGCCCTGTTGCTGCGAAACGACTTTGCCTTCCTCGAAGCTACCCATGCAGCGAATATCATCGGCGCCTATGCCGTACCGCTGAACTGGCACGCAAGCCCGGACGAAATCAGTTACATGCTGGGCGACTCGAAGCCGAAGGTGCTTGTCGTCCATTCCCATTTGCTCGATCCGGTGCGTCACGTCATTCCCGCGGGATGCGCGGTACTTGTCGTGCAGGCTCCAGACTCTCCAGACGTCAACCCGCTTGTCGCCGCGCCGCACACGGATATCGACTGGGACCGGTGGCTGGCCGCGCATGCCGAGTGGGACAAGCCGGCGCAACCCCCGAGAACGTCGTGGATCTACACGTCAGGGACCACGGGTCGCCCAAAAGGCGTTCGGCGAGCGCCGGCAACGCCCGAGCAGGCCAAGGCGATGCGCGATCTGTTTCGGATCGTCTATGGCTGTCGCGACGGCATGCGTTCATATGTCGGCGGACCGCTCTATCACGCCTCGCCCAACGCGTTTGCACGGCAAGGCCTGGCGATGGCTGACGTCGTCGTGTTGTCGTCGCGCTTCGACCCCGAAGAGTTGCTTCGGCAGATCGATCGCCATCGTTTGACGACACTCGTGATGGTGCCGACATTCTTTGTGCGGCTGCTCAAGCTTCCGGAAGACGTCCGCCGCAAATACGACGTGTCTTCGCTCGAACTGGTGTTGCACACGGGTGCGCCGTGCCCGCCCGACATCAAGCGCGCCATGATCGCGTGGTGGGGGCCGGTCCTGGTCGAGACCTATGGCGGGTCCGAGACCGGCATCGCCACTGTCTGCACGTCGCACGACTGGCTTTCGCGACCCGGCACCGTGGGGCGCGTCGCTCCCGGCGGCACAATCAAGATATTTGACGAGAACGGTCGCGAGCAGCCGCCGGGCGTCAGCGGCGAAATCTACGCGCGTTCACCGGCCTATCCTGATTTCAACTATCACGGCCGTGACGATGATCGTCGCTCCGTCGAAATCGACGGGCTGATCACGTGCGGTGACGTCGGATACCTCGATACCGACGGCTATCTGTTCCTCAACGATCGCAAGCGGGACATGATCATCTCGGGCGGGGTGAACATCTATCCTGCCGAAATCGAAGGGGTGCTTCAGAGTTGTCCGGGCGTCCACGACTGCGCGGTCTTCGGCATTCCCGACGATGAGTTCGGTGAGCGCATCTATGCTGCCGTTCAGCGCGACGCGGGCGCAGCACTGAGCGAGGACGAGGTCAGGAATTTTGTTCGCCAGCGCCTCGCAGTGTTCAAGGTGCCGCGCGAAGTTGTTTTCCACGACACGCTGCCGCGCGAAGAGAGCGGAAAGATCTTCAAACGAAAGCTGCGCGAACCGTTCTGGGCCGGGCGGTCGACGCAGATCTGAGAGGGACCATGATCACGCGACGGGCACTTATGAAGGGCGCAGCCGGCATTGCAGCCCTTGTTTCGACCCCTGCGCTGGCTGAGACGCCCGCCTGGCCCAGTCGGCTGATCAAGATCGTGGTGCCGCTGCCACCCGGCGGCGTGATGGACGGCTTGACGCGGGTGGTCGCCGATCGCATGGCCCAGCGGTTGGGCCAGTCCGTCATCGTGGAAAACAAGCCGGGTGCCAACGGCATGATCGCGGCAAGCGCTGTGGCGGGCGCGGAGCCGGACGGTTACACCGTTCTCTCCACGATGAGCTCGATCGTGCAGAACGTCTCGCTGCACAAATTACCGTCCTACAAGATGTCCGATCTGCTGCCATTGGCGCCTCTCGGCCGCCTGCCGATCGCGTTCATCGTGCCCAGGACCCTCGGCGTCGCGACTTTGCGGGACTTCGTCGAGAAGGCGCGCAGCAGCGCGAAACCACTGAGTTACGGAACCTACGGCCTCGGCTCGAGCGCGCATATCATCGGCGAGGTGCTGATGAAGAACACGGGCATCAAGCTCTTGCAGGTGCCCTATCGCGGCGAGGCCCCGGCACTGACCGCGATCCTTTCCGGCGAAGTGGATAGCGCCTTTGTTTCGGTCGGCGGTGCGTTGGCTCAAGACGAAAAGGCACAAACGCTAGCAATCGCTAACCCGTCGCGGATGAAGCGGTATCCGGCTATCCCGACATTCGACGAGGCGGGATTTCCCGTGCTGGGGCTGACCGGCTTCAGCGGCTTCTTTGCCCCCGCAGCCACGCCAAAGGCCGTCGCGGCTCGATTGAGCAAGGAACTGCGGGAGATTGTCGCGCTTCCAGACGTGAATTCCAAGCTGCTCGACCTCGGGTTCGAGGAAATGAGCGACGTCACCGATTTTGCCGGATTTGTCGACGACGAAGTCAAGCGCTGGGCGTCCGTGATCCGCGAATTCAATATCAGCATATAGGACGGTAGCCGCCCGGCTCCTTTGCATGGGGTTGTTTTCGATGTTTTGGCCGCGCGCACCCGGCGGGGCGTGAAGGAGGTGGCTTCACCCCTTATACGCGCGCACCCGCGCGACCATCTGCTCGACATGGGCGATCGGCGTTTCCGGCAGGATGCCGTGACCGAGATTGAAGATCATCCGCCCCTTGCCGAAATTCTCCAGCACGTCGTCCACCGCGCGGTCGAGCGCGGCGCCGCCGGTGATCAGCGCCAGCGGATCGAGATTACCCTGCACGGCGACGCGGCCCTGGACGCGCTCGCGGATCATCGACGGCTCGGTTGCCCAATCGATCGAGACGGCATCGACGCCGGTCTGCTCGATGTAGGCCGGCAGCATGCCGCCGGCGCCGCGCGGGAAGCCGATGATCCTGGCACCGGGGACCTGCTGGCGTACCCCGGCAACGATGCGCCGGGTCGGCTCGATCGACCAGCGGGCGAATTCGCGGGGCGGCAGCACGCCGGCCCAGGTGTCGAAGATCTGCAAGCAATCCGCGCCGGCCTTGAGTTGGCCGACGAGATAGTCGATCGAGTTCTCGACCAGCACGTCGATGATCCCAGCGAAGGCGTCCGGATGGCGATAGGCGAGCAGGCGGGCGGGCGCCTGATCCGGCGTGCCCTGTCCGGCCACCATGTAGGTCGCAACCGTCCATGGCGCGCCGCAGAAGCCGATCAGCGCGATGTCGGGCGCAAGCTCGCGGCGTACGCGGCGCAGGGCTTCGAACACCGGCTCGAGCTTGTCGAAATTGGCCCGCGTGGCCAGCGTTGCGATCTCGCCAGGCGTCGCCAGCGGATCGAGCCGCGGCCCTTCGCCGGCCTCGAAGCGGACCGAGCGGCCGAGCGCGTAGGGGATCACCAGGATGTCGGAGAAGATGATGGCGGCGTCGAAGTTGAACCGGCGGATCGGCTGCAACGTGACCTCGGCCGCGAATTCGGGCGTGAAGCAGAGATCCAGAAAACCGCCGGCCCTGGCGCGCAGCTCGCGATATTCCGGCAGGTAACGGCCGGCCTGCCGCATCATCCAGAGCGGCGGCACGTCCTGCCGGCGGCCGGACAGGACCTCGATGAGCGGCTTCTTGGTGGCATCCTGGGGCACGCGGCAAGTTCCTGGTCACGGTCAGATTTGCGCCCCTGATACACGCTGCGACGCAATGGGCCAAGGCGGTTCTGGAACCCCCGTTCGCATGGAGGCGTTGTCTGGGCGCGTTGTCCGCGGGCAACGGACCGAAACGGAGGGATGGATGGCCGAGAAATTCGACCCAGCCGCGCATGACAAGCATGCCGACACGCCGCGCGAGGCACAGGCCGCCGACCGCAAGGCGCATTCCCGCCTCAAGGAGGGGCTGGAGGACACCTTCCCGGCCTCTGATCCGGTCAGCGTCACGCAGCCGGCACCGACGAAGCACGACGGCGGTCGGGACAAATAGAATTCCGGTTGGGGCTTCGCGTCGCGATCGTTCCGCCAAAGCGAGATGAGATCAGGTCGAATCGTCAGCTCGCTTTAGCTTCTTGCTTGCGCATGATCTTTTCGGAAGATCGCTTCGCACTTTTCCGGATCATGCTCTAGCTCACCAGCACCGCACCGTCGCAGCGAATGCCCATCACCGACGTGTCGACCTGGCCGATCCCGATGCCGAGCGTGGAGAGCAGATTGGACAGCACCTGATCGAGCGGGGCCGTGACACCGATCAGGATGCCCTTAACGAGATTCAGAACGCCCGAGAGGACCGTGTCCAGCAGCGTCAGCGGGACCTCGAGCAGATAGATCTTGAGATCGAGGTCACCAAGCAGGTTCCCGACCAGCGACGACAGGAAGTTGCTCGTCGTCACCGTCTTCTTGATTCCCGCCTGGATGTCGCTGTAGCTGAAATTGACGCTGGTCGGCGTGGTGTTGCCAATGCCGACATGTGCGAGCGCTCTGATCGTGAGGAGGTTGCCGAGATCGACCAGCTTCACCGGCGGCGGATTCGGCTTGCGTGTGAAGTCGTTCATTTCGGCGACGCCGACATCGCCGATCCATGCATCGACGATCCCAGGTGTCACCCCGAGCGTGACCTGCGACGTGCTGATGTCCGGACGGCCGCAGGACACCGCGTTGAGTGTCGCGGTGGCCGATGCCACTTCGACATAGATCGGCAGCTTGATCAGCGAGACGCTGCCGGTGCCGAGAACCTTGACCAATACCAGCAGCCTGGTCTGGGCGGTGTGGAGGCTGACGCCCTGGGTCCCGAACTGCACCCAGCTCGAGCCGACCGGCCGTTCGCCGATGGTGACGTACACCGCTACTTGCGCGAGGCCAGGCAAATTGAGGTCGATGTTGGTTGCGACTTGATGGGTGCCGTTGGAGATCTGCGCGACCGCGTTGATCAGGTCGAAGATCGACACGTTGGCGCCGATCTGCGGTTTCTGCCCCACCGTGAGATTGGCAAAGGGGCCGAGATCGATCAGCTTGCCGGTCACAAGCTTGGCCGGGCTGCTGGCGACGGCCTGCGAGATCGATGACAGCGCCGTGGTCGCTGCGCTCGCGCCGTTGGTGGACTGCTGCGTCGACAAGGCGGCCGCGATGATGTCGCCGACCTTGATGTTGGCCTTCAGCAGGGTGTCATAGGTTCCCACGGTCAGATTGACCCGCGTCGCGAGCGCCTGGAGGAAATCCAGCGCGTCGATCTTGGTGCTGATCAGGGAGTTATAGTCCATCACCGAGAGCGATATCGAGGTGCCGAGCAGCGAGCTGAGTAGCGCATTGAGCGCACCGCCATTGACTGAAAGCAGCCTCGATCCGATCGAGAACGACGCCGCCGCCGTCGTGCTGGCGACGGCGGTTGCCTTGATGGTGAAACTGCGCTGGCCGGTCAGATACCGCGCGAAAAAGAGTGGGGTCTGGGTGTTCAGCGTGACGCGCACTGCGTTGGCGGTGCCGACAGCCGGGGTCACGAAACGGGCCTGTGGCGCAATCGCGCCGTTGGCCGTGTAGGTCCCTGTCTCGACCTTGACGACCGCGCTCGCCGGATACTTGTTCTGCACGACGGTCGCGGTGGCGGCGTTGACCGCGTTGTTCAGGTTGGCGGCGGCGACGATGGCCGCGAGGTCGGCTGTGCTCTGCGTCTTGCGCCGGTCGGCGAAGATCGTGCCGAGATCGACCGCCAGCCCGGCGCAGCCGATCATGAGTGTCATCAGGCCGGCGGTCATCACCACGAAGCTGGCCCGGTTATCGGTGCGGAAGTGCCGCAACAGATCGAGCAATCGCGCCATCTCAGTATCCTCCGCGTTGGTCTTGCGCCATGCGGATGACGGTGTCTGGCCGCGGAGCCATGAAACGGAGGGTGCCGCGCTCGCAGTTGTTCGATCTTGCGATCGACAAATGCGTCGCCCCGGCAGCGAGCGGCAGAGCGGCGCGCAACATCGCCACGCAGGAGCCGAATATGAGGATGCTGGGGATGGCGGAGAGAAACAGCGACCGGGTCAGGACTGACTTGGGGACCGACGGGCCGCATTGACTGCGGAGGAACCTGTACATTGCGCACCTGGAAACACAACCTGTGAGCGAATGTTGCTGGCCCGCGGATTAAGGAAAACTATAGAAACACATTCGCCAAACGGCGGCGGCGATCCGCGCGGATGGTGGCACCGTTCCTTATGGGGTGATCAAAATTCGATGATGCGGCGTCCGCTCAAATCGGGGCGATGTGCGGCGTATACGGACGAATTCGACCGCCCGATACCATCGTGCCCCGTAGCGAGAGCACGCAACCGCGCATATGGCGCGCCGTCGCTGCCGCGTTGGTGTCTGATCAGGTCATTTCGGTTCGTCCGGCCTTAGCAAGGCTTGAATCCAGTCTGGACGATTGGCTGCTTTGCCGCAGCGTCGCGCTAACCACGAATTCAACTGGAATCCATGACGCGGCCTGCGAGATCTGATCCGGAGCAGCGGTTCAGCGGCAGCCGTGGAGCGAGGCGAGGCGCATCCCACGCGCGGCCAACAGGCGGCGGCCCGAGCCACAGCAAGCGCAACGCGATGTTGCGTCAGATGACTGCATCGCCATCGGTCGCGATCCAGAGCACCACTCGAGGCAGCGCAGAGCAGTCTCCGAACAGATCTTGCTCGTCGAATGACGGTCAGGCCGTTAGATCGGCCCCGTCTCGGGCCGTTGCATCCGGTCAAACTCGAAGGTCACGCCGAGCCGGCGCTCGAGGCGCCAGACCAGAATGCAGTGCCGCCGGATCGGCTCGCTCTCGATCTCGAGGTCGAACGCGAACGGGATTGCGACGTCGCTTTCCACGGCGAGGCCCGCGCCGGCGGTCGAGATGTTGAGCACCAGGCATCCGACGCTGGTGTCGCGGAAGAAGAGTGTTCCGCGCTTCATCAGAATCGTTCGTTGGCTGTCGGTCTTGTATTTTTTTATTGTTGTGCTCACGGCAGTCTCCTACCCCGTTGTCATTTCCGTCGCGATCATTCCCCTAGTTCACCAGCACTGCGCCGTCGCAGCGGATGCCCATCACCCACAGATTGACCTGGCCGATACTCACGCCGAGGGTCGCAAGCAGGGAGGCCAATACCTGATCGACCGGGCTCGTGACGCCGCTCAGGATGCCGGCCACGGTCGCACCCAGGCCCGGGATCGGAATCCCGAGCCCGATGACATTGACGTTGAGGGCCAGATTGCCGAGCAGGCTCGATGTCAGCGACGACGTGAAGTTGGTGGTCGTCACGGTCTTCATGTTCAGCGACTGGATGTCGCTATAGCTGAAGTTGACGTTAGTCGGCGTCGTGTTGCCCATGTAGGCGTTTGCAAGACCGGTGACCGTAACGAGGCCGAGATTGACCAGTGTCGCCGGAGGCGGGTTGGGCGAGGTCGTGAAGTTGGTCATGTCGGCGGGGGTGACGGCGCCGATCCACGCATTGACGATCCCTGGAGTGGCCCCGAGCGTGACTTGCGAGGTGTTGATGTTGGGATAGCCGCAAGTCACAGCGTTGAGTGTCGCGGTGCCAGAGGCAATTTCGACATAGATCGGTAGGTTGATGGCCGAAACCGGGCCGCTGCCGAGCACCTGAACCGATACCAGCAACCGGGTCTGCGCGGTGTGGACGCTGACGCCTTGGGCACCGTACTGCACCCAGCCGGACCCAACCGGCCGTTCGCCGACGGTCGCGAGTACCGACACGTTGGCGATGCCGGGCAAGCCGAGATTGACCGACGTCGCGATCTGGTTGGTGCCGTTGGCAAGTTGTGCCGTCGCGGACAGCAGGTCGAAGACCGATACCACGGCGCT
Organism: Bradyrhizobium sp. SK17; assembly: GCF_002831585.1. Taxonomy (GTDB): domain Bacteria; phylum Pseudomonadota; class Alphaproteobacteria; order Rhizobiales; family Xanthobacteraceae; genus Bradyrhizobium. Next base: position 2,976,762 of record NZ_CP025113.1, read on the forward strand.
GAGCTTGGGGCTCTGCCCCACCGTGAGGTCGTCGAACGGGCCGAGATCGATCAGCGAGCCGGGCGTGATCTTGGTCGTGACGCTGTTGACGGCCTGGGAGATCGTCGACAGCGCCGTCGTCGCGGCGGTCGCGCCATTGGTGGTCTGCTGCGCCGACAGCGCAGCAGCGATGATGTCGGAGACCTTGATGTTGCTGGTCAGCAGGGTGTTGTAGGTCACACCGGTCATGTTGACGCGCGTTGCCAGCGCGGTGAGGAAGGTAAGTGCGTCGATCTGGGCGCCGACCAGGGCATTGTAGTCCATCACCGAGAGCGAAAGCGTCGTGCCGAGCATGCCGCCGAGCATCGCGTTGAGCACGCCTCCATTGAGCGAGAGCAGCCGCGACCCGATGGCAAAGGAGGCCATGGCGGTGGACGTCGCCGTCGCAGTCGTCTTGATGGTGAAGCTGTTCGAGCCGGTGAAGTAGCGCGCAAAATAGAGCGGGGTCTGGGTGTTCAGCGTGACCCGTGCAGCGTTTGCGGTGCCGACCGCCGGGGTCACGAAACGGGACTGCGGCGCTATCGCGGGGTTCGCCGTGTAGGTCCCGAGTTGAACGCTGACCAGCGCGCTGGCCGGATAGTTGTTCTGGGTCACCGTCGCGGTCGCGGCATTGGTGGCGTTGCTCAGGTTGGCGGCCGCGACGATCGCGGCGAGGTCGGCGGTGCTCTGCGTCTTGCGCCGATCGGCGAAGATCGAGCCGAGATCGACCGCAAGCGCGGCGCACCCGATGACGAGCGTCATCAGGCCGGCGCTGATCATCGCGAAGTTGCCGCGCTCATCCGCGCCGAAGCGCCGCATCAGCGTGAGGATGCCGGTCATGCTAGAACCCTCCGTACTGGATCGCCGCCGAGCGGACGATGGTGCTCGCCGGGGCGGGCACGAAAGGTAGCTGGTAGATGAAATTGCCGGCCGCGTTGTAGTTGACCGTCACGACGTAGACGTTCGCGTTCGATGGCGAAGGCGCGGCGCTCACCGTGAGATTGCCAGGAACGAGCAACGGATAGGTGGAGGCGTTGGCGGCAACGTAGCTCGTCGCGAGGCTGTTGCGCTCGGTGTTGGTCATTCCGGCGACAGACGAACGCGCCGCTTCGGCGGCGAGCTGCTGAACGCCATGCACCATCGCGAGATACGAGCCGAATACGATAATGCCGAAAATGAAAGCGAGAAACAGCGGCAGCATAAGTGCGAATTCGACAGCAGAAGCGCCGCTTCGACAACGAAAGAACCTGGTCATGGCACACCTCGAAACGCAAACGGTGGCGCCACGTTGCGAGGCTTTGATTAAGGAAAACTATGAAAACGCTTCCGCGAATCAGTCACGTCAATTCGGACGAATGACCGCACTAGAATTTATCGGACGCGCGATGACTTATGGGGCGATCAAAATTGTTGATATCCCATCCGCAGAATTGCGGGGACGATGCTGCAGAAGTGCTGCGCGCATGTGCATATGCACCAGTCCGATACCGTAGCTCTACGTGGCAATGCACGTAACAATACATATGAAGCGCAACTACTGCCTCATAGAAACGAATTGAAGCTAAACGAAAGTGCAACCAAATGTTAGTATAGCTGAATCACATACTGGAGAACTCAACTGCGTCCCGTGCTGAGATTGGAGGGCTCGCGATGCACAGACCACGTCAGCATCTGAATATTCCTACCGAGATTGTTCGTACCGTCGTTGCGATTGCAGAGACGGGAAGTCTTTCGAAGGCCGGCGAGCGTCTCGGCCTGAGTCAGCCGGCGATCAGTTCGCAGGTCAAGCGACTGCAAAGCCTGGTTGGTGGCGCACTGTTCGTCAGAACGGCAAACGGCACCACAACGACTGATCTCGGCAAAGTCGCCGTGCAGCAGGCAAGGCGGATCCTCGAAGCGAACGATCAACTGCTTCGACTCGGCGGCAATCATGAAGGTCCCCAGCCGCTGCGGCTGGGAATGAGCACGATGCTCGCCGAGGAGTTCCTCAAGCTCCATCCAGCCGACGCGCTGGCCGACATGCTGGTCCACGCCGACATGTCACCGATCGTCATCAGAGGATTGATCGACGGCTACATCGACATCGCGTTCGTCTACAGCAACCCTTCGCTCGAGATGGAAGACGAGGTGACGATCGCCGCCGAGGCCGATGAGCGTTCGGTGTGGGTACGATCACGCGATTTTGTTCTGCGACCAGGCGCCCCAATTCCGATCCTGGCGTGGCCCGGCGACGACTGGATGATCCGGACGCTCACCAAGCACAACATCTCGTACAAGATCGTGTTCAGGAGCCCGAACCACCAGTTGCGACTGGAAGCCGCACGGGCCGGATACGGCCTGACGGCGTGTCCCGAGCGGATGATCCCGTCCTCGCTGATTTCGGCAAAGGACTACTATCTTCCGGAACTCCCGACGCAGAAGCGCTTGCTGTGCGTTCGTCCCGGCCTCGAAGGAAGCCGTGCGACGGCGATGGTGCAGCGGTTGTCCAGCCTGTTCTTCAGCGGCGCGAAGCCGATGCGTCAGGTGAGCAACATGTAGATGATCGGTGCCGCGGCATGCCGGCGGCGCCGATCAATAGTGTGGTGGGCGTTCACTGACGGGGCCTGGCGCGTGACGTTCGGCTTCCTGAAGCCGGTCGCGCAGTTCGGCGATCTGGCGCGTCAGCGCGTCGATCTGCTTCCACTGGGCCGTGATGGTCTGGTTCAGCGTCTCGATGGTTTCGTCCTGGTAGGTCAGGCGGACCTCCAGCGCGTCGATCCGCTCGCTCAGTCGTGTCGCGTCATTCATGGGCGGCACTCCCGCGTTCGCGCAAGCCGTGGCCGAGTGCGACACGTTCGTCGAACACGAAGCAATCGCCGCGCCAGCGACTGTCCTGCGCCGGTGTGTCCTCGAGATATTTCAGGATACCGCCCTTGAGGTGATAGACCTCGGCGAAGCCCTGCGCGAGCAGATAGGCGCTGGCTTTCTCGCAGCGGATGCCGCCGGTGCAGAACATCGCGATCCGGCAGTGCGTCGTGGGATCGAGATGGCGCGCGGCGAAATCCTTGAATTGACCGAAGCTCGCGATCCCGGGATCCACCGCGCCTTCGAACGTGCCCATCGCGACCTCGAATGCATTGCGGGTATCGAGCACCAGCACGCCGGGTGATGCGATCAGTTCGTTCCAGTCGACGGCGTCGACATAGGTGCCGACCTGTCGCGTCGGATCGACCGTGGTGTCTCCGAGCGTCACGATCTCCTTCTTCAGCCGGACCTTGAGCCGCTGGAACGGCATCTGCGCGGCTTCGGAGAATTTCAGTTCGAGGTTGTCGAGGCGGCCGCCGAACAGCGCTCCATGCCTGAGCTCCGCGACGAAGCTGGTGATGGCCTGCTCGGTGCCGGCAATGGTGCCGTTGATGCCCTCATGGGCGAGCAGCACGCTGCCCTTGAGATCGAGGCGTGCGCAAAGCGCGCGCAGCGGTTCGCGCAGCGCGCGGAAATCGGGCAGCGCGGCGAACTGGTAGAAGGCGGCGACCTTGAGCGGCATGGCGGGGGTGTATCAGGCCGGTCAGGCCGGCGAAACCCCGCAAAGCCATGCGTTATCGGGATAATTCCTCTGGCATGCCAGCCATTGCCCTGCCGGGGATGAATGTGCCATGTACTCCGCATCTACTTGGCATCCGCCGCAGCAGCGACAAAATATTACAATCGAGCGAGCGCTTCGTTATGAGGAATTTCCATTTCGCCGGCCGTTCCACGGTCCATGCCCAGAACGCGATGGTGGCAACCTCGCATCCGGAGGCGGCACTGGTGGCCATCGAGGTGATGCGCGAGGGCGGCACGGCTGCCGACGCGGCGGTCGCGGCCTGTGCGTTGCTCGGCGTCATCGAGCCGCAATCGACCGGCATCGGCGGCGACTGCTTTGCCCTGATCCAGCCCAAGGGCGAAGGCAAGATCACCGCCTACAACGGCAGCGGCCGGGCGCCGATGGCGGCCACCGCAGAGTGGTACCTCGAACGCAACATCCATTCGGTGCCGTTGACCTCGGCGCATGCCGTCAGCATTCCCGGCGCGATCGATGCGTGGGACGTGATCCTCAGGGATCACGGCAAGTTCGGCTTCGACCGGCTGCTACAGCCTGCGATCAAGGCGGCCGAAGAGGGCTATGTTGTCGCCCCGCGCATCGCATTCGACTGGAAGAACGGCTTCGAGAAGCTGAAGAACGGCACCAACACCGAGCGCTATCTGCTGCCGCACGGCAAGCCCGCGGTGGCCGGCGACGTGATCCGCCAGCCCGAGCTCGGCAAGACGCTGCGCGCGATCGCGCAGAAGGGCCGCGACGCCTTCTACAGCGGCGAGATCGCCGCCGACATGGTCGACACGCTGCGCGGCATCGGCGGCCTGCATACGCTGGAGGATTTTGCCGCGCACTCGACCGAGACGACCGCGCCGATCGGCACCATCTACAAGGGCCATGACGTCTGGCAGTGCCCGCCGAACGGCCCGGGCATCACCATGCTCGTGATGCTCAACATCCTGTCGCGCTTCGACCTGACGAAGTTCAAGCCACTCAGCGTCGAGCGCTTCCATCTCGAGGCGGAGGCGGCGCGCATCGCCTATATGATGCGCGAGCAGCATATCGGCGATCCGCAGCATGCCCATGTCGACGTCGCCGGCATCCTGTCGAAGGAATTCGCCGACGAGCACATCAAGAACATCAGGATGGACGGGCTGCTCGACCTGCCGAACGTCGCGCCGCCGATGAATCCGTCGACGGTCTACATCACCGTGGTCGACAAGGATCGCAACGTCTGCTCCTTCATCAACTCGATCGCGCATTCCTTCGGCTCGGCCATCGTCTCCAACAAGACCGGCGTCTTGTTGCAGAACCGCGCCGGCGGCTTCCGCATCCAGCCCGGCCATCCGAACTGCATCGCGCCGGGCAAGCGTCCGCTGCACACCATCATTCCGGCGCTGGCGACCAAAAACGGCCGCTCGGTGATGTCGTTCGGCGTGATGGGCGGGCAATATCAGCCGGTCGGCCAGACCCACGTGCTGACCAACATGCTGGATTATGGCTGCGACGTGCAGGAGGCGATCGACATGCCGCGCGGCCTGCATTACGAGGGCGTCTACCAGCTCGAGGACAGCGTGCCCGCGGAGATCGTAGAGGGCCTCAAGAAGATCGGCCACAAGACCACCAGCGTGGTCGCGCCGCTCGGCGGCGGCCAGGGCATCTGGATCGACTGGGACAAGGGCACGCTGACCGGCGGCTCCGATCCGCGCAAGGATGGCTGCGCACTCGGCTACTGATCGGCATCGACATCAATCAAGGAAGGACGTCCGGGATGCAATCTTCACGACGTATGATCATCAAGACTGCCTTTGCCGGCCTTGCGGCGGCAGTCTCCACGTCCGTTGCCGGCGGAACGGCAACAGCGCAAACGGCAGGAAAGCCCATGACGACAGCCTCAGGTCTCCAGATCATCGACAGCAAGGTCGGCACCGGCGCCTCGCCGAAGACCGGTCAGACCTGCGTCATGCACTACACCGGCTGGCTCTACGAGAACGGCCAGAAGGGCAAGAAGTTCGACTCCTCGGTCGACCGCAACGAACCGTTCGAGTTTCCGATCGGCCAGGGGCGCGTGATCAAGGGCTGGGACGAGGGCGTCGCCACCATGAAGGTCGGCGGCAAGCGCACCCTGATCATCCCGCCGGACCTCGGCTATGGCGCGCGGGGCGCCGGTGGCGTGATCCCGCCGAATGCCACGCTGATGTTCGACGTCGAGCTGCTGGGCGTGAAGTAACGCCGGACAACAGGAAAAGAGGAGGCGCAGCGATGAAGATCTCGATCCTCGATGATTATTTCGACACGCTGCGCACCCTCGATTGCTTCCGCAAGCTCGACGGCTTTGACGTCAAGGTCTGGAACGATCACGTCCAGGACGTCGATGCGCTCGCCGAGCGGCTGCGCGACACCGACGCACTGGTGCTGATCCGCGAGCGCACCCAGATCCGCACGCCGCTGCTCGAACGGCTGCCGAAGCTGAAGCTGATCAGCCAGCGCAGCGTTTATCCGCATATCGACATCGATAGCTGCACGCGGCTCGGCATCATCGTGTCGTCGAGCCAGCATGCCGATACGCCGTCCTATGCGACCGCTGAGTTCACCTGGGGCCTGATCCTCGCGGCGATGCGCGCGATCCCGCAGCAGATGGCGGCGCTGAAGGCGGGCAAGTGGCAGATCGGCGTCGGCCATACGCTGCGCGGCAAGACGCTCGGCATCTATGGCTACGGCCGCATCGGTGCGGTGGTCGCGGGCTACGGCAGGGCGTTCGGCATGAACGTGCTGGTCTGGGCGCGCGAGGCCGCGCTGGCGAAGGCGCGCGCCGATGGCTATGAGACCGCAGCCAGCAAGGCGGATTTCTTTGCCCGCTGCGACGTGCTGTCGCTGCACATGCGGCTGGTCGACGCGACGCGCGGCATCGTCAAGGCGGAAGACCTCGCGCGGATGAAGCAGACTGCACTGATCGTCAATACCAGCCGCGCGCCGCTGATCGAGCCCGGCGCGCTGGTCAATGCACTGCGCGCCGGCCGGCCGGGCATGGCGGCAATCGACGTCTACGAGAAGGAGCCGCTACGCGACACGTCGGATCCGCTGCTCAATATGGACAATGTGGTCTGCACCCCGCATCTCGGCTACGTGTCGCGCGACGAATACGAGATCCAGTTCACCGATATCTTCGACCAGATCGTGGCCTACGCGGCCGGCGCGCCGACCAACGTGGTCAATCCGGACGTGCTATCGCATGCGCGTCCGCACAGCTAGCCGATAAGCGGCACGAAAAAGACCGGCCCGACGGGCCGGTCCTCTCGGTACTCGATCGCGCAAGAGATCAGTGCTTGTGGCTGGCCGCGCCGGTGGCCTTGTCGACCGCATCCCTGGCAATATCCTTGGCGTCGCCCAGCACCTTCTGGCTCTTGCCCTTGGCCTCCTGGAGCGCGCCTTCACCCTGCATTTTCCGGTCTCCGGTGGCCTCGCCGATCTTCTGCTTGGCCTTGCCCATCGCCTCGTTCGCGGTACCCTTGATCTTGTCGGTGGTGCTGCTCATCACTGTCTCCCTCTGATGTTCCTGACTTAGCCAAGACTTCCTGACTTCGCCAAGACAACGTCCGGCTGACGACGATGGTTCCGATTTTCTGCTCGCGTGGAGGCCTGGTTTTCGCTAGCGTTCCGTGCACGAAAACTTGAGCACCGAAAGCAAGAACGATGACCGGTTCCCACGATCACACCCATTCCCACGATCATTCCCATGATCACCACCATCACGACGACGAGCGCTGGAAGCACGACGGCGTCCGCGTGATCTTCGGCAACCAGCTCGACCCGAACGTGCCGTCGACCGCCGGCATGGACCGCAAGGCCGCGATCAATTTCGCGCGCGTCGGCGCGCAGAAATTGTGGGCGGGCACCGTCAGCATCAAGCCGGACGCCAAGACCGGTGCGCATCATCACGGCCATCTTGAAAGCATCATCTACGTCGTGAAGGGCAAGGCGCGGATGCGCTGGGGCGAGAAGCTGCAATTCACCGCGGAAGCCGGTCCCGGCGATTTCATCTTCGTGCCGCCCTACGTGCCGCACCAGGAGATCAACGCCAGTCCGGACGAGGTGCTGGAATGCGTGCTGGTGCGCTCCGACGGCGAGGCGGTCGCGATCAATCTCGACATCGAGCCGGTCGAGAAGCCGGAGAACGTGTTGTGGGTCGACCCGGTGCACCGGCACCCTGACGAGAAGAAATAATGGAGCCTCGTCATTCCGGGGCTCGCGAAGCGAGAGCCCGGAATCCATCGGGCCGCAGCGTTGGTGGATGAATGGATTCCGGGCTCGACGCTGCGCGTCGCCCCGGAATGACAACAAAGCAGGGAGGCCAGCATGACGCTCGTTCGTTACGAGAGCGCGGATCACGTCGCCACCATCACGATGGCGCGCACCGAAAAGCACAATGCGCTGAACAATGCGCTGTGCAGCGAGCTGCGCGATGCGTGGCTGCGCTTCCGCGATGGCGATGATCGCGTCGCGGTGCTGGCTTCCGCGGAAGAGAAGTATTTCTCAGTCGGCGCCGATGTCGCCGATCTTCCCGTCAACATGTGGCACGCGGTGCCCGGCCTCGGCGTCGAGCTGGACAAGCCGGTCATCGCAGCGACCTCGGGCTGGGTGGTTGGCGGGGCCTTCGTGTTGGTCCAGATGGCCGATCTGTGCGTGGCATCCGAGACGACCCGGTTCATCTATCCGGAGGGAAAGATCGGCACGACGGCTGGTGGCGTCTCGTCGGTGATGGCGCGGATGCCGCACAAGATCGCCATGGAGTTTCTCCTAGTCGGAGAGGAAATGTCCGCGGAGCGCGCCTGGCAGATCGGCTTCGTCAACAAGGTCGCGCCAAAAGGCCAGCATGTCGCGATGGCGCAGCAGATGGCCGCCAAGATCGCGGCAAACGCCCCACTCGTGGTCCGCGCCCTGAAGAAGCTCGCCCGTGAAGCGATGCCGAAGGGGCCGCTGGAAACCGTCGCCGACGTGCGACGGCTGCTCGACGAAGTGCGGGACAGCGACGATCTCAAGGAAGGAGTCAAGGCGTTCGCAGAGAAGCGGACGCCGAGGTTCACGGGGAGATAGGAAGGTCTTCTCTCCCCGTCATTCCGGGGCTCGCGAAGCGAGAGCCCGGAATCCATTTCGCAGCATTTGTTGCGGCCCGATGGATTCCGGGCTCGACGCTACGCGTCGTCCCGGAATGACGTGTGGAGAGCCTTACACAAACACCCGGTGATCGATCGTCCCGCTCGGCACCACGTAGCCGTAGCGCGTATGCGACGGCTCGGGGCCGGCCTTGTCATACCGCGCCTTCATCATCGCGAAGCGGTCGCCCTTGATGTCGAGCATCGCGCGTTTCGGCTGGATGTTGTAGAGCCGGGCGTTGTTGTCGCCGAAGATCGCGGTCTTCACCGGCCCGTCGGCAGCACCGAGCGGCGCATAGCCGAACTTCTTCTGCATCACTTCGGGGATCTCCAGCCGACGCAGGCCCTCGATCTGCCATTGCGGCGCGCCGGTCCACAGCGCATCGGTGCCCCAGCAGACATGGTCGACGCCGAGCCCCTTGATCAGCGTGCCCATCAGCGCGGCGCAGACATTGGGCTCGGCGACCAGCGTGGTCGCGAACAACTGCCCGACATCGCCATAGACATTGTTGACGCCGTACTGCGCCGGGATGTCGGCGAGATCGGACGTCCATGCAATCCGGCCGGTGCGCTCGAACTCGGCGAGTGCGACCCGCGGATCGCCGCCGACATGGCGATAGGCCGAGTGATAGATCACGAAGTTGAGCTGCGGCCAGTCCTTGGCGGCCTGGCCGACATCGGCAACGTCGGCGAAGCCGCGCAGATTCGGATATTGCTTCTCGATTCCGGGCGGGAACAGTCCCTTGTGGATGCAGACATTCTTGATGCCCGCCTTCACCATCTTCTCGTAGCCCTTGTAGGCGACCTTCTCGTCGTCGAGCCGCCAAGGGTAGCGGCTGATCTCCTTGTGAGTGTTGTCGCCGATCGTGTAGCCCTTGCAGGATTCCGGCTTCAAGGCCAGCGCTGCGTCGAGCTTGTCGAGCCAGCCGGGCTGCCCCGGCGTGAAGATCGCATGACAGAACACCCGCCGCGAGCCGGCCTCGTCGTTGATCTTCTTGCGCGCGTCGGCCATCTGCTCGTTGGTCAGGAACCAGTCCTGCTCGATATCCGACGGCGCCGAGGAGATCAGCGCGATCTTGGTGTCGGAATCGAGAAACATCTCCTTCTTGTAGTTGTTGAACTTGAGATCCTCGATGGTCTGCTCGTGGTCGTTGAGCTCCTTGTTCCAGCCGGCCTTGCCGACCGCCTTGCGCATTTCGACGAAGCCCATGATGCGGGTGTCGTCGCGCAGGAAATGCGTGTGCATGTCCATGATGAACTGGTCCTTCAGGGCGTTGGCGCGATCCTGCGCCATCGCGGGCGTCGCGGCTTCCGCCGGCGTCACGTCGAACAACTCGCCGTAGACCTGGTTCATCGCGACAAAGGAGGCGGCCATGCCGGCCGCGGTCTGGAAGAACCTGCGGCGGTCGAGACCCTGCTTGCCGCCGAGATCGTCGGCCATCGCGAGCAACCGCGCCTCGACCTCGCGCTGTCGCTCGTTCTGCGGGTCGGGATAGAACTCGTCGCTGGAGACGATCTGGGTCGGGATCGGCGTCTGGTACTGGCACAGTTCGGAGGGCATCAAGGCGGCAAGTTCTTCATCGGTCAGGTTGCTGCTCATTCTTTGCTCCCGCTTTTCGCCGGATTTTTCCGGTCGGACCGCCGTGGAGACTAGGACCAAGTCAGCCGGTCGTCCGCGTCGATCGCCGGTATTGGCATTCACAAAATCGTGCATCGGATCAGCGATCGCGAGATGCGGGCGTCGCGCCACCGGACATGGGCGCTGCTATGCTCCAGCGCACCGGATCGGCCGAAGAAATCCGGAAGGGAGCAGGCAATGACGCATTCCGACCATTCGCGGCGCACCATCATCAAGGGCATCAGCGTTGCAACAGCTGCCGGTGCGTTCGGCGCAGCGCCGGTGCAGGCCGCAACCCCGATTCCAACCGAGGGACAAATATGGAGCAACGAATACTGGGCGAAGAAGGGCGACGTCCCGCTATGGATGTTCCGCAAGCGGATCGGCGCGCCAAAGCCGGGCGAGCCGGCGCGGCCCGTGGTGTTCTTCGTCCACGGCTCGTCGGTGACATCGCGGGCGTTCGACCTCACGGTGCCAGGCAAGGGCGAGTATTCGCTGCTTAATGTCTTTGCGCGCTACGGCTTCGATTGCTGGACCATGGATCACGAGAACTACGGCAAGTCAGGCCGCACCTCAGGCAATGCCGACATCGCCAGCGGCGTCGAGGACCTGAAAGCCGCGGTCGAGGTGATCGCGCGCGAGACCGGGCAGACCAGGTACCATTTCGTCGGTGAATCCTCCGGCGCGCTGCGTGCTGGTGCGTTCGCGATGGCCTCGCCCGAGCGGATCGACCGGCTGGTGTTCGCCGCCTTCACCTACAAGGGCGAGGGCTCGCCGACGCTTGCGAAACGCGCCGAGCAGCTTGCCTATTATCGCAGTCACAACATGCGCAAGCGCGATCGCGACATGATCCGCTCGATCGCGACCCGTGACAAGCCCGGCACATCCGATCCCGACGTGATGGAAGCGCTGGCCGATGTCGAGATGCAGTTCGGCGACCAGATTCCGACCGGCACCTATCTCGACATGACGGCCAATCTGCCGGTGGTGCATCCGGAGAAGGTGCTGGCGCCGGTGCTGCTGGTTCGCGGCGAGTATGACGGGATCGCGGCGGTGCCTGATCTCGAGGAGTTCTTCAACAAGCTGCCGAACGGCGACCGGCAGTTCGTCATCTTGCCCGGCACCGCGCATTCGGTGGCGCTCGCCGTCAATCGGGAGCTGTTCTGGCACGTGACCCGGGCGTTCTTGACGATGCCGGCGCCGATCGTGACCTGAGGCGGCGTGCGGCAGGACGCCGCACAAAAATCCAGGAAGAATCACTGTCGCGTTGTCGGGAGCCGGCCATGTGGTTCGTCCTCCGGGTATAACCACGCAAACAGGAGCGCCTTTGATGGCCAATCCCACGATGATCTTCGTCAACTTGCCGGTCAGCGACCTCGCCCACGCCACCGCGTTCTACGAAGCGATCGGCGCGACCAAGAACCCGCAATTCTCCGACCACACCGCCTCCTGCATGGTGATCTCCGAAACCATCCACGTCATGCTGCTGACCCATGACAAATTCCGCCAGTTCACGCCGAAGAAGATCGCCGACGGCAAGGCCACCAGCGAGGTGCTGATCTGCCTGTCGGCCAACAGCCGCGACGCAGTCGACGGCTATCTGACCAGAGCGAAGGGTGCGGGCGGCACCGCCGATCCGTCGCCGAAGCAGGATTACGGCTTCATGTATGGCCGCAGCTTCGAGGACCCCGACGGTCACGTCTGGGAAGTGATGTGGATGGACGTCGAGGCTGCGATGAAGGCGCAGTCCGCCGCGGCGACCGCCTGATCGCTGGTCGACCAGGAGTTCGAGGTGTCACCCTGCCTGTGGTCCGGCGCGAGATCTCAGGCAGCGGGGACGCTGTTGGTGCGAGCATCGGTGATGGCGTCGGTGGCTCGTTTCCCTGGAGGCAAGTCCGACGGCTGACAGACGAGGGGTGGGAAGTTCAGCTCGACCGTGGTTCCGCCTCCCGGCGTCTCGCAAAGGGAAACGGTGCCGTTATGGGTGGTCATCACCTGGGAAACGATTGAAAGCCCCAGTCCCGTCCCTTCCGCATGGGTGTTTCCACGCTTGAACGGCTCGAGCAGAAGCTCGGGCTGGCCAAGCTGGAGGCCGGACCCGAAGTCGATGACGCTCAGCCGCGCCGGTGCTTCGACCTTGATCAGGACGGAGCCGCCCGCGCTGCCATGGGTCACGGCATTCCGGATCAGGTTCGAGAGCGCGACGGCGATCGCGGCTTCCGAGCCGCGCACCCGGATCGGGTGACCAGGCTCGGTGAACTCGATGTCGCTTCCATTGTTCAGCGCCATCGGCACGTGTTCGGCTGCGACCCTGCGCGCAAGCGCGGCAAGATCCATCTCCATCAGTTCGGCAGGTTCGACCGAGATGCGCGCCAGCTGAAGCAGCATGGTGACGATCGACGACAGCTTCTGGTTCTCGGCGATGAGCCTGGCGCGCAGCGGAGAATCCTGGACCAGCTCGAGCATGGTGCGCGCATTGGTCAGCGGCGTACGGAGCTCGTGTGCGGCGTTGGACAGGAAATTCCGTTGCGCTCTCGAAGCAACGTCAATTCGTGACAGTGCGCGATTGAAGGCCACGACGAGCGGCAACAATTCGGCCGGCGCATTGTCTTCCGGCAGCCGGCGGCCATCCGAAACCCCGTCGATCATCTCCGCGGCGGCGGCCACCGCTCGAACCGGCCGCGCGATCAGCGTCGGCACGAACACCATGGCGGCAAACGCCGTCGCCGCCAGGACGAGGATGATCGGAAGCGCGACGATCGTCGCATCGGTGAGCGCGCCGAGCGTCAGTTGGGTTGCCGTATAGGCGACGCCGCCGGTCTCGATCCACACCTCGCCGACTGGCGTATTCCGGACCGCGGCCATCTTCTTCAGCTTGGTGGTTTCGCCATCGATCGCATAGGCGAGGAAGCTCGTCCCATCGCGCGACGTCGGGGTCTTTTGCGGACGCCACTTCGGCACCGGGCCGTAGCTGACCTCGCCGCTCTTGTCGGAGACGACATACCAGAACGTCGGGAATTCGCGGATGATCTCGTCCAGTCTCGAGGTCTGCTTGAGGGCGAGCTGCCCCGCCTCGTTGCGCGTGACGGCTGCCTTCAGGGCGTCGGCGACGTCGGCGGCCGCCCAGGTGCCGTCATCGTCACCGCCGAACCGGATCAGCAGTGCCGCCGCGCAGAGCAGCATGATGGTCGTCACGGCGCCGATCAGGGTCGCGGACAGCACCGTGATCGAGCGATGGATGCGCTTGAGCGTTTGCCACTTGAACATCATCATTCGCCACTCAACAGATATCCGAGGCCGCGGACCGGCTTGATAACGATCTTGCAGTTGGCCGCGCGAAGGCGTCGGCGCAGCCGCGAAACGTGTGCCTCGATCGCGTTCGATTGAATTTCATCGTCAAAATCATAAGCCGCAACTTCGAGCGTCTCCCGCAGGACGACGCGTCCGATGCGCCGGACCATCGCTTCCAGAATCGCCAGTTCGCGCCGTGGCACGACGATCGGCCGTTGATCGACGCAGACCTCGCGATTGAGCACGTCGTAGCTCAGGTTTCCGATCCGGACGACCGCTCCTCGATCCAGGAACAGGCGCCGCAGCACGGCCTTTGCTCTCGCAACCAGCTCGATCGGCTCAAATGGCTTGGCCACGTAATCGTCCGCCCCGTCGTCGAGGGCGCGGGCAATGTCGATGGGATCATCGAGCGCCGTCAGCACAATCGTCGCAGGGCTCGGCTTCTGTTGCTTCAGGTCGCGCAGCAAGGCCAAGCCATCGCCATCCGGCAGTCCGCGATCAATCACGACGAGCTCGAAATTCCGCACAGCCACCGCGGCGCGGCCTTCCTCCAGCGTCGTGACCATGTCAGACGAGCCGAAGGCCGCTCCCAGAGTATCTTGCAGCCATGGCCCAAGCTGAGGATCATCCTCCACGACCAGAACGCGCACCGTATTCTCCCAAGCATGAGACGCGGCTTGTTCCATTACGGACGGATTACAATAAGATTACGGCCGGCAGGAAAGATGCAATATTTCATCTCAGTATATTGACTCAATTGATGTTTTTCCGAGGATCTGTCGACCGTTCCGGGCCGGGAAATGATGCGATGGAGGCCCGATCGAGGGACGTCCGGGCGTCAGGCGATCGCCGAAACGCCGTCGATCTCGCTCGACCTCTTCCGCGGCGGCCGGATTTCAGATGCTTGCCGGGGCGCGTCGCGCCCTGCTGGTGACCTGCACGCGTGAGCAGCAGCGGTTCGACCAATTCGATGAGCGAGAATGGAATCGTGGTCGTCATGCTGATCAGCGTGAGTGCGCCGGCAGCTTGCTATCGCGGCGCCGCCGATCGCGCCGATCGCGCCGATCGCCAAAGCGTCGATGACCTTGCGCCGACTGCCGCCTCGTAACCAGCGCGAGCTCCGGACACCAATGCTCGATGGGCGGTCGGTGACATGAGCAGCGTGGCGCGTCTTCGCATCCGTGCCTCCTCCGTGAAACTTGTTCGCTAGAGGCATCGATCAACATTACCAGCAAATGACAGCGATCGGTGACGACGCAACGGCGGCGACTTGGGCCGCGCAACGTCAGACTACCGTAATGCTCGCTGTGAAGAGCATGTCGATGGAAGTCGCCGACATGGCGTTAGCGATACGAGAACGAAGACTTCATGCCGTTAGATTTTGCGTTGTCT
This sequence comes from Bradyrhizobium sp. SK17, assembly GCF_002831585.1. Taxonomy (GTDB): domain Bacteria; phylum Pseudomonadota; class Alphaproteobacteria; order Rhizobiales; family Xanthobacteraceae; genus Bradyrhizobium. The sequence goes on from NZ_CP025113.1 coordinate 2,991,790, forward strand.
GCGATGGCCAAGCGGTCGGATCGCTGCCCCGCGCGTTGGCGCCGCCCGTTCGACCGGTGGCTGGAGGGAGTCGAAGCCGGGTGGTCGATAGCATTGTTGCTCGCCTGCTTCGTCGGCATCTGGATGGTCTATCTGGTCCTGGCCTATCACGGCGCCGGCCTGCATCCCGACGTGCTGGAGACCTGGACGTATGGACGGCATTTCGCATGGGGATATCCCAAGCACCCGCCGTTGATGGGGTGGATGACCGGCGCGTGGACCTCGGTGTTTCCGCTGACCGACTGGTCGTTGCAGCTCATGGCGATGACAAATGCGGCGTTGGCATTGTGGTTCGTCGACCTGATTGCAAGACGGTTTACCAGTGGGCACAAGCGCCTGATCGTGCTGCTCCTGTTGATGCTGACCCCGGCGTACCAGTTTCATGCGCAGCGCTTCAATGCCAACGCGGTGTTGCTCGCGGTCTGGCCCCTTGCGACGTACTGCTTCCTCCGCGCCTTCGAAACGAGGACGCCGCTCTGGGCGGTTGCCGCCGGCCTGACCGCGTCCCTCGCGATGCTGGGCAAGTACTACTCGATCTTTCTGGTGGCGAGCTTCGCGTTGTCGGCGATGATCCATCCCGCGCGACGGGCCTATTTCAGCTCCGCTTCACCCTGGATATCGGCCGCGGTCGGTCTGCTTGCGCTGTTTCCGCATCTCCACTGGCTGGTGACGACAGGCGCGGAGCCCATCCGCTATGCAGCGACCCATGTCCGGGCCGATCTGTTCGCGTCGCTGCGAGATGCGGCCAATTTCCTGCTGGGCCTCGCTGCGGCGGTGAGCGTGTCGGCTGCGACCTGGGTGTTGATTGCAGGCTATCGAATAAGACGCTTTTCCCGGGACTATTCGGCGTCGGATCCGAACCTGAAGTTGCTCTGCCACATCGCGATCGGCACGACCGTGCTTCCCGTCATCACATCGATATTCCTGCGCACCGACTTGCCGTCGCTTTGGGCACTTCAGGGACTGTTCCTGCTTGCCGTGCCGGTCGTTTGCAGCACGCGCTACCGGATCGAGCGCTTCTATGCGGTCAACGCAACGCTGCTCGTCGCCGGAATAGCGATCGTTGCCGCTGTGATCGCGGCCCCGGTTCATGCGCTCTACCGCAACAGCCATGGCTATGAGGAAGGACGCAGCTTCTACCACCAGGCAGCAGACCAACTCACCCGCTTGTGGCACGAACAGATGGGGGTCCCTCTGTCGATCGTCGGAGGCAACGATAGTCTCGGGCTTGCGGTGGCGTTCTATAGCTCCGATCACCCGCACTACGGCGACCCATTCGCCCACGAATATTCATTGGCGTTGCCTCGCGAGGTGAGACCGGAGCGCGGCTGGGCCGCGCTCTGCTTCGACGACCAGGACGATTGTCTCGAATGGACCGAGCAAATGGCGGCCCAGGCCGGAAGCTATCTCAAACGCGAATTGTCCGTCCAATCGAGCCTGTTTGGAATTCCGGGCGTCAAGCGCAACATCGTCGTGTTCCTGGTGGCGCCGCTTCGCGAGCCGGACAGCGCAGCGTCAAGCCTCGCCATCATGCAGGGCGGGACCAGGATGCGTGTCTCCGCAGGCAGATTCACCGCAGCCCGCTGAGGGGCGGGAGCCCATTCGTCTTGGTCGGCTGCTCCGATCCTTGCGAAGGCGATGGGACGGTAAGCTTGCGGTAATCGACGCGCGCTTTACCGGCAGCCGGGTCAAGGGCGTCATATCACGAAGGACAACGGTCCATGTTCACTCGGTTCGTTTGCATCTGCCTCGGTGTTTGCATCGTCGGTGCGACCGCGCTCGCGCAGACATCGCCATCCCCAACCGGTTCAACCCGCCCGGCACCTGCGACACGGCAGCCGGTCAGTCAGGCTGAGAAGATCAACCTCAATACCGCTCCGGTCAGTGAGCTGGTGAAGCTTCCCCACCTCAGCGCGCGTGGCGTCACTGCCATCACGGAGGCGAGGACGAAGTCCAAGTTCAAGGACTGGAATGATTTCGTGGGTCGACGGGTCGTGCCGCGATTTGTCAGGAGCGAGATCAAGGACCTCGTCACATTCTAGCGGATCTCCACCGGCCGCGCGTCGATCGTCCGGCGATCAGAAGCCGCGGTTGCTGAACTCAAACAAGGATATGCGTGAAATGAAACGAGTAGCTGTTTTCACCGCGGTCGCGGTCGTCGCGATGGCGTGTCTTGGCTCGACCGACGCCACGGCGGGTGACCGGCGGGCGGGCGCCGTGGCCGCCGGCATCGTTGGCGGCCTGGCCGTCGGCGCTTTGTTGGGCTCCACCATGAGTGCCAGGGCCGCTCCCGTCTATGTCTACGAGAGGGACTATTATTCGCCGCCGCCCGTCGTCCACTACCATCGTCACGTCTACGAATATGGCGACGACTATCCCAGCGGATATGATCATGGTTATGCCTATGGGTACCGGGAAGGGTACTCGGATGGCTATTGGGACAACGAATAGCTGCACGGCCACGCCTACCGACCATGAACAGCCGAGCCTGCAATTGATCTTCGGCGCTGCCGCCCGGGTGGCGATTGCCGGCTCGGCTTGTCGCCACCGGATCGAATGACTATCGTCGTTCGGTGGATATGGGTACGGAAGCGCGGGGCAGGGCGATGCGCGGTCGGACTGACGGTTTCACCTTCGGATCGAAGATGGATGTGGTGACCTGGCCGGCCATCGCGATCATCCTCGCGGCGGGCGTTGCCTTCTCCTGGAATCCGACGCCGATGGCGCAGTTGCTCGCAGCCCTCTTCGTCGCGTGCGGGATCGTGCACGCTATCGCCTGCTACGGAACGAAGTCGGCGCTGGTTTTCGTCGCGATGTCCGTCGGGGTCGGATTCGCGATGGAGAATATCGGTACCACCACCGGCTTCCCGTTCGGCCGATATCATTTCGAGATCGGATCCGACCTCATGAAGGTCGGATCCATCCCGTTCATCGTCGGCCCGATGTGGTTCGGTGCGGGCTATTTCTCCTGGGTGGTCGCCGCGACGCTGCTCGGCGGCGTCGATCGCCGGCTGGATCGCCGGTTCAACGTGATCGTGTTGCCGGTCGTCGCGGCATTCGTCACAGCGCAGTGGGATCTGGTGATTGATCCGCCCAGCGCGACGATCGCCAAGGCATGGATCTGGCATGAGGGCGGAGCCCTGTTCGGCGTGCCGCCTTCGAATTTCTTCGGTTGGCTGCTGACGTCATGGCTGTTCTTCCAGGGCTTTGCCCTGTACCTGCACCTTCGCGACGATCCGGCCGGACCCGATCAGGTCGCCGACCGCAGGCTTCGCCTCGTCGGCATCCTGTTCTACGTCTGCGGCGGCATCACGCATGTCGTGCCGTGGATGTTGGGTCAATCCGGTGACATCGCGGACGCCGCGGGCCAGTCCTGGCGCTTGCAGGATATCCGTGGCGCGACCGTCGTGATCATGGTGTTCACCATGCTCTTTACGTCGCTGCTGGCGCTGATCCGATTGCTGGACCGTGCGCGTCCCGACGAAAGGCCGCGCGTCAGTAATTGATCCGCAGGCCGATGCCGCCGTGCAGCGTATTGCCGACCGGCTGCGGTCCCGCGGTGCCGTTGAGGAACAGGTCGGCGATCCAGCCCTTGGTGATGCGGAAGCCGACCCGGCCGCCATATTCGAACCAGCCCTGGTTGCCGATCGTCGGCACCACGGTCCCTTCGCCGGTGACGGTGGCCACGATGCCGGAACGGGTGGCAAAGGATTGCACCCAGCCGCCGTTGATATTGGCTTCGACGTTCGACCCGAACAGATGCGTCCATTGGCCGCCGATCTTGACCAGACTGGTGCGGTCGGTGCCGTCCGCAATGCTGGCATCGAATGGATTGAAGGCGACGGTGGGATCGCTGTAGCCCTTGACCCGCTGCCACAGCTGCCAGACCTCGACGGATGCCGCGACCTCGTCGCGCGCCGACAGCCGGCTGATCCAGCCCGCGCGGCCGTAGACGCCGTAATTCTCGCTCGAGGTCTGGCCGGTCACCGACACCGGGCCGAGGCTCGTCGTGTAGCTGCGGGTGTAGCGCACCTTCTCGGATGGCGAGAGGATGGTGCCGATGTCAAAGAACGGGCGCGACGAGCCCCAGTCGACGAAGTCGTAGCGCAGCGCGAAGGCGCCGATCGGCGCGCTGGTGACGTTGTAGCCGCCCTCGCCATACTGTGTGTAGGCAATGCCGGCAAGCAGCGACAGATTCGGCGTGATGGTCTTGCGGCCATGAATGCCGGCCGAGAACGAGCCGGCCGAGCCGAAGGCGCTGATGCAGTCGTCGCAATTGATCTGTTCATTGACGCCGAGCAGCACCGTGCCGAGCACGCGGTTGGTGATCATCTGATTGAAGCGCTGGTCCGCGAGCCCGTTGATCGAGTTGCCGCTCGACGGTGCGCCGGTGATCGGCGTCGGTGTCGGCGAAGGGCTCGGCGTTGGCGTTGGCGTCGGGGTTGCGGTGGGGGTCGGAGTAGGCGTCGGCGTCGGTGTCGGCGTGGACGTCGAGCAGTTCGACGACGGCAATAGTGATTCCGAGGGGACCGACGTGCAGTTCGACGTAGGCGTGGATGTCGACGTTGGGGTCGGTGTCGGCGTCGGCGTCTGAGCATGGGCCACTGTGGCGAACGCCTGTAGCATTGCGAGCGACAACGCCGTCGTCAGAGCGATCGACAGGCCCAGGTGACGGAGACCGCGTGCCATGCTCACCGTCCGCACAGCATGCCGGTGGGATCAGCGCCGGCCGGCATTGCATCCGCGTATTGCGTGACCGCGCAAAGGCCGGCGGCTGCGTTGCAGGTCGCAGCGAAGGTCCATGGCGGGTTGTTGGTCTTCTGGATCGTGCTGCGGCCGCCGCTCGATGTGATGATCGCGGTGTCGCCGGGCTGCGTCAGGTCGATGCACTGCCGGCTCGTGGTGCAGACGGTCGATGCGCCTTCCTGCAGCACGACGATCGTCTGGCCGCGCTGCGAGCGGATATCGAGCACCGTGCCGCGAACGCCGATGGTCGCCAGCGGCGTGGTGATCTTGTAGGCGGCCTTGTCCGAATGGCCGGTGACGAAGCGGAATGCACCTGACGTCAGTCGGATCGCGACATCACGATAGTGATGCTCGTCGTCGAACACGGTGCGATCGAGCTTGAGCGATGCATTCGGCCCGAGCGAGAGGTTGGTGCTGTCGGCCATCACCAGTCGCGCGGCGCTTTCGAGACCGGTGCGCACCGTTTCATCACGCAGCAATGCGTCACCGACATTGATCGGCGTGACCGAGGCCGCGACGCGAAGCACCTCGTTCTTCACCATCGCCGCTTCACCGACGCGCGATTGCGCCTGAGCAGGATGCGCCGTCAACGCGACGGCGAGACCGAGTGCAAATACCGAGAAAAAGCTGTTACGCGAATTCATCTGCAATACCGATCGAATTTCGCCGACACCGTACCGGATCGCAGATGCAGCTGATATTGTATAATTGTCACAAGCTTTGCTGAGTTGAGCTTGATGGTTAGTGTCGATGGACTTGCGAATGTTCACCGTTGCGGAGATCAAGGTGAGTTCCGATCACACTCGTCTCACACATCGCGTTCGTAGCTCACACTTCGCTCACACATCTTCCTCTCGCAGCGTGCCCGTCCTTTGAACATCGCATCCGAATCCCATTCTGTTCTGCGACGTCCTGTCACGCGCACGGCGATCGTCGCGACAATCATCTTCATCGTCGCCCATATCGTGCTGTTGCTCGGGATCACGCTGCCCGACAAGCTCTACTTCGACGAGGTGCACTACGTCCCGGCGGCGCGCCAGATGCTGTTGCCGGTGCTGCAAGAGCCGATCCTCAATCCGATGCATCCGCCGCTCGCCAAGGAGATCATCGCGCTCTCGATCAGGACGTTTGGCGACGTGCCGCTGGGATGGCGCTATCCTGCGGCGCTGTTCGGTGCGCTCGCGCTGGTCGCCGTCTATCTCGGCGGGCTCGCGCTGTTTGAGTCGCAGGAGCGCGCGATTGCCGCGGCCTTGCTTGCCTTCTTCAACCAGATGCTGTTCGTGCAGTCGCGGATCGCGATGCTGGATATATTCGCGCTCACCTTCTCTGTGTTCGCGATCGCGGCCTTCGTGCACGGCTTCAGGCAGGCGCGGCCGCAATCTGCCTTCGCGCTGGCGGGGCTTGCGGCGGGTCTTGCAAGTGCCTGCAAATGGAGCGGGCTGTTCGTGCTCGCGACCTGCATCGCGATCGTCGTGGCGATCCGCCTGCTGCAAGGCTGGCGCGCGCGCTTTGCCGACGCCGATGCGGCGGACTGGTACCGCCCGGAGCTGTGGCCGGATTTCCGGCTGGCTCACTTCGTCGTCTGTTTCGTGCTGATCCCGTCGGTGGTCTATCTCGCGAGCTTCGTGCCGCTGTACGGCCTCTCGTTCTCTGGTCTCATCGAGGCGCAACGCCGCATCTTCGCCGACAACACCACGACCGCGATCGCGGGCCATACCTATATGAGCTCGTGGCCGTCATGGCCGTTGCTGGTGCGCCCGGTGTGGTATCTGTTCGAGAAGGTCGGCGACGACAGGTTCGCGGCGATCGTGTTTCTCGGCAATCCCCTGGTGCTGTGGCCGGCATTGATCGCGCTGATCGTCGCTCTGCGCGACTGGATCGTCGAGCGCCGTCGCGATGCGTTTCTCGTGCTGGCGTTCTATCTCGGCCCGTATCTCGCCTGGGCGTTGCTGCCGCGCACGCTCGGCTTCATCTATTACTATCTGCCGGCGGCGACCACCGCGAGCTTCGTGCTGGTCTATGCGTTGACGCGCAAGCGCGCGCCGCGCTGGTTGTTGTGGGCGTTCGTGGCGGTCGGATGCGCAGGATTCATCGCGATGCTGCCGGTCACGGCCGCGATCATCGGGACGTCGATGGCGACCTTCAATCGGCTGATGCTGTTCCAGAACTGGATCTGAATTGTCCCGAATCGCCTGCCGCGCGAGGCAGGCGGTCCGATATTGCGGGGCGGCTACTGCTGCGCGGTCTTGGTGTCCATGTTGACGACCTGCACGCGACGATTGGTCGGATCCATCGGTGCGTTCGGGTCCTTCGGCCGGGTCTTGCCGTAGCCGACGGTCACGAGGTCGGACCCGTTGAGGCCGTAATGCTCGACCAGATATTTCTTGATGGTATCGGCGCGGCGTTCCGACAGGTCCTGGTTATAGGCCTCGCCGCCGATCGCGTCGGTGTGGCCGGCGAGCACGAAGGTCGAGCCCTTCATGCTGGTATCGGACAGCGCCTTGCCGAGCTCCTGCACCGCCTGGGTCGAGCCCTTGCTGATGTCGGCCGAGTTGTAGTCGAAGTGAATCTCCAGATCGATCTTCGGCTTGCTGGCCGCGATGTCGGCGATCTCCTGGCGTTCGCCAAGCGATAGCGAGCGGCTCTGCCGGTTGCGAACGGTGTTGAGGAAGCTCGCTTCCTTGGCGGAGGCGGCCGGGTCGACCTGGGGGCCGGCCGAGAGGCCGCGGGTGGCGGACTTCGGCTTCAGCGCATTGAGGATCTGGGCAGCCGGGACGGTGTCGCTGCCGGCCAGTGCGACGCCCGCCGTCAGCGACAGCGCGGCGCCGATTGTCAAAACAGACAAGGTGAGGGAGCGGGTCATGGTTCGGTCCTTGAAATGTAGGGCTAGCCAATGCGGCTTGCTGTCGTTTTGATGCTGGGAACCTAGACCCGGTTCAAAGTCCCAAATGTGATTTGGGTCACGCTCGGGGTTTGGACGCCGTCGGGAGGGAGGAGCCATGGCCCACGCCAATCGCGTCCTGCGCTCGATCAATGACGAGGGTGCGACGCGCTGCGTCGATCTCTTCGTTCGCCCGGACGGGACGATCGGCTTCGAGGAGTATCGGCGGGATGTCGAAGACGGCCGCGGCTGGTTTGCGGTTGGCGGTCATTCGTCGCGGGTCTTCCATGAGGAGGGCGCCGCCCTCGAGGCGGCGATGCGCGAAATTCCCTGGCTGCGACAGGCAGTCCGGGCCGAATAGCCGAACCGCTGCGCCGGCGCGCGGAAGCCTGCACGATCACGCGGCTGATTTGCGCCGTTCGGCTCTCCACAGCGGCGCGAATCTCACTACATTGCTGACGCAATGCCCCGCGCCGCCGAACCGCTTTCGTTGAACAATGCCGCCGCCCGCCACATCTGGCTGCGGGCGCAACGGCTCGATACCAGCGTGCCGTTCGGGGAAGGGGCCGCTGCGGTGGCGGCGGCGGTCGACCATCTCGGCTATGTGCAGATCGACACCATCAACGTGATCGAGCGCTGCCATCACCACATCCTGTTCACCCGCATCCCGGACTACCGCCGCGCCGACCTCAAGCAGGCGCAGAGCCAGGACAAGAGCGTGTTCGAGTACTGGACGCACGCGCTGTCCTATGTGCCGTCCAAGGACATCGGAATCTTCCTGCCGGCGATGAGGGCGCATAAGCGCGACGGCCACAAATGGTTCGCCTCGGTCACGCCGGCGGACACGCGCAAGATCATGCGGCTGTTGCGCGCCGGACCGCTGACCATCCGCGACATCGACGACGACGTGCTGACCGAGAAGGAGCACCTCTGGCAGAGCCGGAAACCGTCCAAGCGGGCGCTGCAACTTGCCTTCTATGGCGGCGTGGTGACGGTCTCCGAGCGCGCCGGCATGCTGAAGACCTACGAGCTGATGGCCCGGCATTTCGGCTGGGACAAACCGCCGAAGCCCGCGCCGGCTTCGGCCAGGATCGCGTATCTGCTCGACCGCGCCTTGCGTTCGCAGGGCATCGTCAGCCTCGACTCGATCTGCCATCTCGACGCGCCGAGCAAGCAGGCGGTGCGCGGCCTGATCGAGGCGCGCGTCCGCCGCAAGGAGCTGGTCCGGATCGCGCTCGACGGTGCCGGCAAGCAGGAGCATTGGGCGCGGCCCGAGGTGCTCGAAGCGACCGGCGAGGGCGATCCCGCGCTGGTTCACATCCTGTCGCCGTTCGATCCGCTGGTGATCCAGCGCAAGCGCACCGAGCTGTTCTTCGGTTATGGCCATAGGTTCGAGGCCTATGTGCCGAAGGAGAAACGCCTGTTCGGCTATTTCGCGCTGCCGGTGCTGGTCGGCGACGACATCGTGGCCGCGCTCGACCTCAAGACCGACCGGCAGAACAGGAAACTGCTGATGCAGAAATGGAGCTGGATCGGCAATGGGAAGAAGCAGGCGGGGCGCAAGGAGCTGAAGCGCCGGATCGAGGAAGAGCTCGGCCGCTTCGAGCGATTCCAGTTGGCGGAGTAAGTCCGTCTCTCACATTCGTCATTGCGAGCGAAGCGAAGCAATCCATTTCACCGCGTATGCCGAGCGGTGGATTGCTTCGTCGCTTCGCTCCTCGCAATGACGTCGTGGAAAGTGCAAAAGTTCCGCATTCCGCCTGTGTGCTATGAGTTTTTGCCATTGCTGAAGGCCGGGCCAGCCAATATTCCTCAAGGCAAGCAATCGCCTTGGGGGAAACAGATGAGCCAGACCGCAACCCTTACGCCTGACCGCGGCGCCCGCAGCGAAGTCGAGACCTCGACGATCCGAGCGATCTCCTGGCGGCTGATCCCGTTCCTGATCCTGGCCTACTTCTTCTCCTATCTCGACCGCGTCAATCTGAGCTTCGCGGCGCTGACCATGAACTCCGAGCTGAAGTTCTCGCCGGTGGTGTTCTCGTTCGGCGCCGGCATCTTCTTCATCGGCTATTTCATCTTCGAGGTGCCGAGCAATCTGGCGCTGGAGCGATTTGGCGCCAGCCGATGGATCGCCCGCATCATGGTGAGCTGGGGCATCCTCTCGGCGTTGATGGCGGCGGTCTATGACGAGCACAGCTTCTATGCGCTGCGCTTTTTCCTCGGCGTGGCCGAGGCCGGCTTCTTCCCCGGCATCATCCTCTATCTCACCTACTGGTATCCGGCCGAATATCGCGCCCGCTTCCTCGCCGCGTTCGCGATCGCCGTCCCGGTCTCCACCGCGATCGGCGCGCCAATCTCGGGCCTGCTGCTCGGGCTCGACGGCGCCATGGGACTGAAGGGCTGGCAGTGGCTGTTCATCATCGAGGGCATCCCCTCGGTGCTGCTCGGCATCGTCACCTGGTTCTATCTCACCGACCGGCCGGAGCGGGCCGATTGGCTCTCGGTCGAGCAGAAGGCATGGCTGAAGGCGAAGCTCGATGCCGAGGTGGCGGCCAAGCAGGCGGCCAGGCACTTCACGCTGTTCGAGGCGTTGTGCTCGCCGAAGGTGCTGGCGCTCAGCGCGATCTATTTCGGCTTCGTCGCGGCACTCTATGGCATGCAGTTCTGGCTGCCGCAGATCGTCAAGGCGTTCGGCCTCAGCAATGCGCAGACCGGCTTCGTCACCGCGATTCCCTATGTGTTCGGCACCATTGCGATGATCCTGTGGGCGCGCCGCTCGGACGCCACGCGCGAGCGCGTGTTTCATGTCGGCGCGCCGCTGCTGCTGACCGCGCTGGCGCTCGCGGTCTCCAGCTACATCTCCGATCCGACCTTGACCATGGTCGTCCTGACGGTCGCCGCGATCGGCGTGTTTTGCACCTTCGCGGTGTTCTGGACGCTGCCGACCGCCTGGCTGTCCGGCACCGCGGCCGCCGGCGCGATCGCGCTGATCAACTCGATCGGCAACCTCGCCGGTTTCCTCGGGCCCTATCTGATCGGCTGGGTGAAAGAGAGCACCGGCAACACATCGACCGGCCTTTTGGTGCTGTCGTTGCTGCCGCTGATCGCCGGCCTCCTGGTGTTCCTCGGCAGCCACGAGACCAAGACCGAGTTCGCGAGCGCGAAGTAGAAAACATATGCGTGGTTCGTCCGCGTAGGAATCCTACGATCGCTCCGATCGACGATGCGTCTGATCAAATCGGATAGCGCCACTTCAGCGCGCGTCGGACCAAGAAGATCGCGACCAGCGTGGCGCCAACTGCCGCAAGCCACGCCCACATCAGGGGGCCACCCCGCGCCAGCGCGTAGTGCTCGCTGAATGTCAGGGCCACCAGGACGGCGACGAGCCCTGTGCCCGACCAATAGAGCGGCGAGCGCAACATTCCAGTCGCGGCGTGTTCGGCGGCGCGCTCGCGCGCTCGGCCGACGGACCAGATCAAGAAGCCGGCGTAACCAAGAGCCAGGATCCACGACATCGCCCAACCTCGCATGCCCGTGCTTCAGGGACAGTAAAGGGGGGCCGCGAAAGTCGAGATATCCGGCGAGGGAACTCCGGTCGCGGGCTCTCGCTCACGAACAGGTTATCACTGACGAATATTGACAATCGTCAGTGATAAATTGATAGTCTTCATCAGTCGTCAGCCCGATGGAGATCCCAGATGTTCGTTCGTTCCGTTTTGTCGAGCTATTACAGGCTCTTGACCGGAGCATCGCTGGCCTTTGCCGTGTTCGCGCTGACCGGCTGTAACGAAAAAGCCGCCGAGAAGGCCGACCCGGGACGCCCGGTTCTGGTGGCGACGGTCCATTACGAGGCCGAAACCCCCGAGCGCAGCTTTGTCGGCACCGTCAAGCCCAGGATCGAAGCCGACATGGGCTTTCGGGTTGCCGGCAAGGTGGCCAAGCGGCTGGTCGAGGTCGGACAGACAGTCGACGTCGGCCAGCCCTTGGCCACCCTCGACGAGGTCGATCTGAAGCTCCAGGCCGAGCAGGCGGAGGCCGAATTTCGCGCCGCCACCGGCGTGTTGGCGCAGGCAGCGGCTGCCGAGCAGCGCGCGATCGACCTGAAGGCCAAGGGCTGGACCACCGACGCGCAGCTCGATTCCGCCAAGGCCGCCGGTGACGAGGCCCGGGCGCGGCTGAACCGCGCCGAGCGCTCGGTCGAGCTGACCAAGAACTCCCTCTCTTATGCAACGCTGGTGGCCGACACCCGGGGTGTCGTCACAGCGACCATGATCGAGCCCGGCCAGGTGGTTGCCGCGGGCCAGGCCTCGATCCGTGTCGCCCGACTTGGTGAGAAGGAAGCCGTCGTCGCGATCCCAGAGACGCTTCTTGCTCGTGCCAGGTCGGGCGTTGCCACGGTGACGCTGTGGTCGGACGCGAAGAAGACCTATGCCGCCAGGCTGCGCGAGGTCGCGCCGCAGGCCGATCCCGCCACCCGCACCTATCTCGCGAAATTCTCACTGCCGGATGCCGACGACGCCGTGTCGCTCGGCATGACCGCAACCTTGACCTTGGCCGACAAGGCAAGCGAGCGCGTCGCCAAATTGCCGCTGTCGGCGCTCTACAGCCAGGGCGGCGATCCCTCGCTCTACATCGTCGACGACAAGGGCGACATCGCGCTGAAGCCGGTCAAGGTGAAGGCCTATGAGAGCAATTGCGTCGTGATCTCCGGCGGCGTCGACGACGGTGCCAAGGTGGTCGCCCTCGGTGTGCAGAAACTCGATCCGAGCCAGAAGGTGCGGGTCGTGTCGTCGCTGTCGTTCTAGTCCCGCGTCATTGCGAGGAGCCCGCGACAAAATTGCAAAGCAATTTTGCGCTGAAGCGACGAAGCGATCCACGTCGCCGTACACTGAAGAATGGATTGCTTCGCTTCGCTCGCAATGACGATTGAAGTCGAGACGATTTGGACCTGGAGAGTTCGATGAAGCGCTTCAACCTTTCGGCCTGGGCGGTCAGTCACCCGACGCTGGTGCTGTTCCTGATGATCATCCTCGGCGCCGCCGGCTTCTTCTCCTACGAGAAGCTCGGCCGCGCCGAGGATCCGTTCTTCACCGTCAAGGTGGTGAACGTCTCGGTGATGTGGCCGGGCGCGACCTCGCAGGAAATGCAGATGCAGGTCGCCGATCCGATCGAGAAGAAGCTGCAGGAGCTGCCGTTCTTCGACAAGGTGCAGACCTATTCCAAGCCGGGCTTCACGGCGATGCAGGTCTCCTTCAAGGATTCGACCTCGCCGAAGGATGTGCCCTATCTTTTCTATCTGCTGCGCAAGAAGCTGGTCGACGTGCAGGGCGAGCTGCCCTCCGGCATCCTCGGCCCGGTGGTCAACGACGAATTCTCCGACGTCGATTCGATCCTCTATATGATGACCGGCGACGGCGCCGACTATGCGCAGCTCAAGAAGGTCGCCGAGGGCTTCCGGCAGCGGCTGCTGAAGGTGCCTGGCGTCACCAAGATCGACCTCTACGGCACCCAGGACGAGCGGATCTTCGTCGAGTTCTCGCATGCCAAGCTGGCGACGCTCGGCATCACGCCGCAGGCGCTGTTCGATTCCCTTGCCAAGCAGAACAATGTCACTCCGGCCGGCACCGTCGAGACCTCGTCGCAGCGCGTGCCGCTGCGCGTCACCGGCGCGCTTGATGGCGTCAAGGCGGTGGCCGAGACGCCGGTCGAGAGCAACGGCCGCGTGTTCCGGCTCGGCGATATCGCGACCGTCAGCCATGGCTATGTCGACCCACCGACCTTCAAGGTCCGCCAGGAAGGCAAGCCCGCGCTCGGCATCGGCGTCGTCACCGCCAAGGGCGCCAACATCCTCGAGCTTGGCAAGGAGGTCCAGAAGGCGACCGCCGAGTTCCTGAAGGCGGTGCCGCAAGGCGTCGACATCCAGCAGATCGCCGACCAGCCCAAGGTGGTCGAGCACGCCGTCGGCGAGTTCGTGCACTCCTTCGTCGAGGCGCTCGCGATCGTGTTGTTCGTCTCGTTCGTCGCGCTCGGCTGGCGCACCGGCATCGTGGTGGCGCTGTCGGTGCCGCTGGTGCTCGGCATCGTCTTCATCGTGATGAACGCGATGTCGCTCGACCTGCACCGCATCACGCTCGGTGCGCTGATCATCGCGCTCGGCCTTCTGGTCGACGACGCCATCATCGCGGTCGAGATGATGGTGGTGAAAATGGAACAGGGCTGGGACCGCATGAAGGCGGCGTCCTTTGCCTGGGAATCCACTGCGTTTCCGATGCTCACGGGGACGCTGGTCACGGCCGCTGGCTTCCTCCCCATCGGCTTTGCCAATTCGGCGGTCGGCGAATATGCCGGCGGCATCTTCTGGATCGTGGCGATCGCGCTGGTCGCCTCGTGGTTCGTCGCGGTGATCTTCACGCCCTATATCGGCGTCAAGCTGCTACCGAACATCAAGGTGCACCAGAACCACGATCCGCACGCGATCTACGAGACGCGGATGTATCGCGGCCTGCGCAGCGTGGTGCAGTGGTGCGTCGATCACCGCATCAAGGTGGTGGTGGCGACCGTCGGCGTGTTCGTCGCCTCGATCATCGGCTTCGGCCATGTCCAGCAGCAATTCTTCCCGCTGTCGGAGCGGCCCGAGCTGTTCCTGCAACTCCGGCTGCCCGAAGGCACCGCCTTCAACGTCACCGAAAAGGCGGTGAAGCAGGCCGAAGGGTTGTTGAAGGACGACCAGGACATTCAGACCTACACGTCCTATGTCGGCCAGGGTTCGCCGCGCTTCTGGCTCGGCCTCAACCCGCAGCTGCCGAACGAGGCTTTCGCCGAGATCGTGATCCTCGCCAAGAACGTCGAGGCGCGGGAGCGCGTCAAGGCGAAGATCGAGCAGGCCGCCGCCGACGGCGCGCTGAACCAGGCGCGGGTCCGGGTCGACCGCTTCAACTTCGGTCCGCCGGTCGGCTTCCCGGTCCAGTTCCGCGTGATCGGCCCCGACGCCAACAAGGTGCGCGACATCGCCTATCAGGTGCGCGAGGTCATGCGTCAGAACAAGAACGTCAAGGACGTCCAGCTCGACTGGAACGAGCAGTCGCCCTACCTGAAGCTGGTGGTCGATCAGGATCGGGCCCGCGCGCTCGGCCTGACCCCGCAGGACGTCTCGCAGGCGCTGGCGATGCTGATCTCGGGTGCGCCGGTCACCACCATCCGCGACGGCATCGAGAAGGTCGGCGTGGTCGCCCGTGCGGTGCAGTCCGAGCGGCTCGATCTCGGCCGGGTCGGCGACCTCACCATCACGTCACGCAATGGCGTGGCGGTGCCGCTGCAGCAAATCGCAAAAATCGAATACGCGCATGAGGAGCCGATCCTGTGGCGGCGCAACCGCGACATGGCGATCACGGTGCGGTCCGACGTCGTCGACGGCGTGCAGGCACCCGACGTCACCAACCAGATCTCGCCGAAGCTGAAGGACATCCAGGATCATCTCGAGCCGGCCTACCGGATCGAGCCGGGCGGGGCGTTCGAGGAATCCGCCAAGGGCAATGCGTCGATCTTCATCCTGTTCCCGGTGATGGTGATGGTGATGCTGACGCTGCTGATGATCCAGTTGCAGAGCTTCTCGCGCCTGACGCTGGTGTTCCTGACCGCGCCGCTCGGCATCGTCGGCGCCTCGCTCGGGCTCAACGTCGCCAACCAGCCGTTCGGCTTCGTGGCGCTGCTCGGCCTGATCGCGCTCGCCGGCATGATCATGCGCAACACGGTGATCCTGGTCGATCAGATCGAGAGTGACGTAGCCTCCGGCCTGACCCGGCGCGAGGCGATCGTCGAGGCCACCGTCCGGCGTGCCCGGCCGGTGGTGCTGACCGCGCTCGCCGCGATCCTGGCCATGATCCCGCTGTCGCGCTCGGCGTTCTGGGGTCCGATGGCGATCACCATCATGGGCGGTTTGTTTGTTGCGACTTTCCTGACCTTGCTGTATCTGCCGGGCCTTTACGCCCTCTGGTTCCGCAAGACCCTCGAGGAGAGCGGCGGCGAGCATGCCGATACTGCGCCGCAGCATGCCGGCGATGCGCAACACGCATTTCCGCTTGCTGAGGCGGCTGAATAATTGAACATTGAGCAGGCCAACATGACACTGATCTCGGAACATAGCGAAACCGACACCCGCGAACGGATTCTCGTGGTGGCGGAGCGCTTGTTCCGGCAGATCGGCTACCTGAAGACCACGGTCGCCGACATCGCCAAAGAGCTGCGGATGAGCCCCGCCAACGTGTACCGCTTCTTCGATTCGAAGAAGTCGATCCACGAAAGTGTGGCGCGCAGGCTGATGGGCGAGGTCGAGGTCGAGGCGCAGCGCATCGCGCGATCGGAGGGGCCAGCGGCGACGCGCTTGCGCCAGATGATGACGACCATCAATCGCATGAACACCGAACGCTATGTCGGCGATTCCAAACTGCACGAGATGGTCGAGATCGCGATGCAGGAAGATTGGGACGTCTGCGTCGCCCACATGGAACTGATCGGCCAGACGATCGGTGAGGTGATCGCGCAGGGCGTGGCCTCGGGCGAGTTCGAGGTCGAGGATCTCGAGGTCGCCGCGCTGTGCGCCTGCACGGCGATGATGCGGTTCTTCCACCCGCAGATGATTGCCCAATGCGCGGAAAAGCCGGGCCCGACCATCGACCAGATGATCGATTTCGTCATCGCCGGCCTGTCGCCGCGCGCCCGCGCTCATTGAGCTGTCCGGGCTGACGTTTTCGTCAGTTGACTTCCTTGTCGTTCCGGGGCGATGCGTAGGCATCGAACCTGGAACGACGAGGGGCCGCCAGTGACCGCGAAAGACCTGCATTTCTACGAGCCGAAGAACGGCCACGGCCTGAAGCACGATCCGTTCAACGCGATCGTGGCGCCGCGCCCGATCGGCTGGATCTCCTCGCGCGACGAGGCCGGCAACGTCAACCTCGCGCCCTACAGCTTCTTCAACGCGTTCTGCTACGTGCCGCCGATCATCGGCTTCTCCTCCACTAACTGGAAGGACAGCGTCGCCAACATCCAGGACACTGGCGAGTTTGTCTGGAACCTGGCGACGATGGATCTCGCCAAGCACATGAATGCGACCGCGGCGCATGTCGCGCGCGACGTCGACGAGTTCAAGCTGGCGGGGTTGACGCAGATCGCCGGCAAGCTCGTCAACGTGCCGCGCGTCGCCGAAAGCCCGGTGTCGTTCGAATGCAAGGTGAGCCAGATCATCCAGTTGCAGGGCGCCGACGGCAAGAAGGCCGAGGCCTGGCTGACGCTCGGCGAGGTCGTCGCCGTCCACATCGACAAGGCCTTCATCAAGGACGGCGTCTACCAGACCGGTCTCGCGCACCCGATCGTCCGTGCCGGCAGGCGAGGGGACTATTTCGAGATCAAACCGGAAAACATGTTCGAGATGATCCGGCCGGATTGATCGCTTTCCTTCTCCCTTGCCCCGCTCTTGCGGGGAGAGGGTTGGGGTGAGGGGCTGCTTCCGCGAGTTGCGAACGTCGTGAGACCTGTGCTCCCTCACCCGGATCGCATCTTGCGATGCGATCCGACCTTTCCCCGCAGGCGGGGCGAGCTGAGGGACGTCGCTTCGCTCCTCGCAGTGACGGAAGCGGGAACCACAACAATGTGAAATTTCCGCGCGTGGTGATGAAAAACCGTCACTCGCAACCTCGGCGCGAGCAGTCTAACCTCCCGCGTGCCAGGCCGGATCAACGGCCGGCCGACAGAGTGGGAGGATGCGATGACACGCCAACAGCAGCGCGATCCAGACGAAGCGCAACGCGATCCACACGTATCACGACGAACGCTGGTCCAGGGGCTCGCGGTTGCCGCCGCTGCCACCGCCACGGGAGCTCGCGGCGCGCTGGCGCAGAACGCGCCGGCTCCGGTCGGGCCACCGACGACGATCACCAGCCCGCCGCGCGACTTCAGTCCGCGCGGTGCGCCGACCACCTATTTCTGGGACCCCGACGTCATCGCGGTCGATCCGGCCTTCAACGACCTTGCCCAGCCGAACACCTCGATCAAGCGGCTTTACACCGGCGTGTTGTGGGCGGAAGGCCCGGCCTGGAGTTCGCAGGGCCGCTATCTGCTTTGGAGCGACATTCCCAACAACCGGCAGATGCGCTGGTCGGAGGACGACGGCCATGTCAGCGTCTTCCGTATGCCGTCGAACTACTCGAACGGCAATTCGTTCGACTTCCAGGGGCGTCAGCTGTCCTGCGAACATCTCACCCGCCGCGTCGTGCGCTACGAGAACGACGGCACCGCGACCGTGCTTGCCGACAGCTACAACGGCAAGAAGCTGAACTCGCCGAACGACATCGTCGCGCATCCGGACGGCAGCTACTGGTTCACCGATCCGCCCTACGGCGGCCAGCTCTACGAGGGCGAGCCCGATGCGGCCGGCGGCCCGGGCAATTCGGCCGGCAAGCTCAATCCGCGGATCGGCCAGCCGCCGGGTTTCGCGCCGTTCAAGCGCGAGCTGCCGACCAATTGCTATCGCATCGACCCGTCCGGCCGCATCGATCTCGTGGTGGCCGAGGATCAGGTGCCGGACCCGAACGGCATCTGCTTCTCGCCCGACTACAAGAAGCTCTATGTGGTCTCGACCGGCAAGGGACCGGGCGACACCGGTCCCGGCGGCAAGGGCGACGTGTTCGTGTTCGACGTCGGCGCCGACAACAAGCCTGTCAACGGCAAGCGGTTCAGCGATTTCACGATCGACGGCGTGAAGTGCGGGCCGGACGGCATCCGCTGCGACGTCAACGGCAATGTCTGGTGCTCGAGCAATGCCGGCCGCGCCGTGGGTTATAACGGTGCGACCTGCTGGTCGCCGGAAGGCAAGCCGCTCGGCCGCATCCGGCTGCCCGAGGTCTGCGGCAACATCACCTTCGGCGGCCCCAAGCGCAACCGCCTGTTCATGGCGGCAAGTCAGTCGCTCTACGCGGTCTATACCGCGACCCAGGGGCAGGGCCGGCCTAGCTTGCGGGAGGCTTGGCGTCGGCGTAATCCGCCGGCGCCATCCCCTGCTACCTGATTGTCGCAGCTCAACTTTCGGAACTCAACGCGCGGCCTGCCGTTAACAAACGGCGGCTTGGCCGCGTCAATTTCGCTTTATTTGCAGGGCGAAGTGTTCACCCGCGACCGGCACTTTCCGATAATATCAGCTATCCGCGCCGATCCATGAGGACCCCACCATGAGCTTCCGCCGCGATTACCTTTCCAAGCCGATCTTCTCCTGGGCGCGTGGCGTGCTGCCGACGATGTCGGACACCGAGCGCGAGGCTCTGGAAGCCGGCGACGTCTGGTGGGACGCCGATCTGTTCACCGGCAATCCCGACTGGTCGAAACTGCTGGCCTATGCGCCGGCGAAACTGACCGACGAGGAGAGCGCTTTCCTGCACGGTCCGGTCGACGAGCTCTGCAAGATGCTCGACGAGTGGAAGATCAACTGGGAATGGCGCGATCTGCCGCCCGAGGTCTGGGCTTTCATCAAGGCCAAGAAATTCTTCGGCATGATCATTCCGAAGGAATTCGGCGGCCTCGGCTTCTCGCCCTATGCGCATTCCGAAGTGGTGCGCAAGATTTCCTCGCGCTCGCTGACCGCGGCCGTCACCGTGATGGTGCCGAACTCGCTCGGGCCGGGCGAATTGTTGATGCGCTTCGGCACCAGGGAGCAGCAGGACAAATGGCTGCCACGGCTGGCCGCCGGCCAGGACATTCCCTGCTTCGGCTTGACCAGCCCGGAGGCCGGCTCCGATGCCGCCTCGATGATCGACAGCGGCATCATCTGCAAGGGCAATTTCGAGGGACGCGAAGTCATCGGGCTGAGGCTGAACTGGCACAAGCGCTACATCACGCTCGGTCCGGTCGCGACGCTGCTCGGGCTCGCGTTCAAGGCCTATGATCCGGATCACCTGGTCGGTACCCAGGACGAACTCGGCATCACGGTCGCGCTGATCCCGACCCATCTGCCCGGCGTCTCGATCGGCCGCCGACATCTGCCGGCGATGCAGGTGTTCCAGAACGGCCCGAACTGGGGCAAGGACGTCTTCATCCCGCTCGACTACATCATCGGCGGCCAGGAGCGCCTCGGCCAGGGCTGGAAGATGCTGATGACGGCGCTTGCCGCCGGCCGCGGCATCTCGCTGCCGTCGCTGTCGGCCGCCGGTGCGGCCTACGCCGCGCGCACCACCGGCGCCTATGCCCGCATCCGCGAACAGTTCGGCATTTCGATCTCCAAGTTCGAGGGCATCGAGGAGCCGCTGGCGCGCATCGCCGGCACCGCCTATCTGCTCGACGCCGCGCGGCGCCTGACCTGCGCCGCGCTGAACGAGGGGCATCATCCCGCCGTCATATCGGGGATCATGAAGCTCCACGCCACCGAGCGGATGCGGATCGCGATCGACGACGCGATGGACATCCATGGCGGCAAGGCCGTGATCGACGGGCCGCAGAATTATCTCGGCGGGCTCTACCGCTCGGTGCCGGTCGGCATCACGGTCGAGGGCGCCAACATCCTGACCCGCAATCTGATCGTGTTCGGGCAAGGTGCGATCCGCGCGCATCCCTATCTGTTGCAGGAGATGAACGCGCTCGGTGAGACCGATCGCGACAAGGGCCTGACCGCGTTCGACACCGCGTTCTGGAAGCATGTCGGCCACAGCTTCGCGACCATGTTCCGCGCCTGGGGCCGCAGCTGGAGCTTCGGCCTGTTCGCACCGGCGCCGGATGCCGGCGACGCGACCGAGTTCTATCGCCAGCTCTCGCGTTATTCGTCGGCGTTCGCGCTGTGCGCCGACATGGCGCTGCTGACCCTCGGCGGCGCGCTGAAGCGCAAGGAGATGCTCTCGGCGCGGTTCGGTGACATCCTCTCGGAGCTGTATCTGCTGTCCGCTGCGCTGAAGCGCTGGCAGGACGAGGGCCGACAGAAGGACGATCTTCCCGCACTCGAATGGTGCATGGCATCGGGCTTCAAGACCATCGAGAATCGTTTCGCGGAAATCCTCGCCAATCTGCCCAACCGCCCGGTGGCATGGCTATTGAAATTCCTGATCCAGCCGTTCGGCGCCCGCGTCACCGGTCCGTCGGACCGTGTCGTGCAGCAATGCGCCCAGCTCGTGCTGTCGCCATCGGCGGCGCGCGATCGCCTGACGCCAGATCTCGCCTTTGTCGACGACGACGGCGGCATCGCGCGGCTGGAGAAGGCCTTCCGCCTGGTCACCGCGGCCGAGGATGCCGCCAAGCAGCTGCGTGCGGCGCGGCTTCAGGACTGGAAGGAGGGCGTCAAGAAGGGCGTCATCACCCAGGATGACGGCGAGAAGCTCGCTGCCGCCCATGAGGCCGTCGCGAAGGTCATCGAGGTCGATGATTTTGCGCCGGAGGCGCTGTCCCCGATTTACAAGAAATCCGCCGACGTGCATCAGTTCTTCCAGGAACTGGGTGAGCAGAGGGCGGCGAGCTGATGGCGCGACCAGTCTTTATCGTCGACGGCAGCCGGACGCCGTTCCTGAAGGCGCGCTCCGGTCCCGGCCCATTCACCCCGGTCGATCTCGCCGTGCAATGCGGCCGGCCGCTGCTGGCGCGGCAGCCGTTCGCGCCCACCGCCTTCGACCAGGTCATCCTCGGCTGCGTCAACGTGATCGCCGACGAGATGAACCCGGCGCGGGTCGCGGCACTGCGGCTCGGCATGGGCGAGCAGATGACAGCCTTCACGGTGCAGATCAATTGCGGCTCCGGCATGCAATCGATCGATACTGGATATCGGTATATCCGCGAGGGCATCTCCGATCTGATTCTCGCCGGCGGCGCCGAGGCGTTGAGCCACGCGCCGCTGGTCTGGCCGAACTCGGGCGTGCGCTGGTTTGCCGGCTTCGCCGGCGCCAAGGGCTTGGGCGCCAAGATCGCCGCGGCGCTGAAGGTCAAGCCGAGCTACTTCAAGCCGATCATCGGCCTCGAGCGCGGGCTGACCGACCCGATCACCGAGCTCAACATGGGGCAGACTGCCGAGAAGGTCGGCCATCTCTTCGGCATCACCCGCGCGCAATCCGATGCTTACGCCGCCGAAAGCCATCAGCGGCTCGCCACCGCGCAGAAGGACGGCTTCCTCAAGGGCGAGGTCGAGACCGCGTTCTCCCGTGACGGCAAGTTCTACGACCATGACGATGGCGTCCGCCCGGATTCGACATCGGAGACGCTGGCGAAGCTGAAGCCGGTGTTCGAGCGGCCCTGGGGCCAGGTCACCGCCGGCAATTCCTCGCAGATCACCGACGGTGCGTCCTGGGTGATCCTGGCGTCGGAGAAGGCGGTAGCGCAGCACGGCCTGACGCCGAAGGCCGTCATCCTCGACAGCCAATGGTCCGCGCTCGATCCCTCGATCATGGGCCTCGGCCCGGTGCTGTCGGCGAGCGCGCTGTTGAAGCGCAACGGGATGACGCTGCAAGATGTCGAGACCTGGGAGCTGAACGAGGCCTTTGCCACCCAGGTGCTCGGCTGCCTCGCGGCGTGGGCCGACGAGAGATTCTGCCGCGAGATCCTCGGGCTCGACGGCGCGGCGGGCGAGATCGACCGCGCCAGGCTGAACGTCGATGGCGGCGCGATCAGCCTCGGCCATCCGGTCGGCACCAGCGGCAACCGCATCGTGCTGCATCTGGTCAATGCGATGAAGCGGCTCGGCACCAGGCGCGGCGTCGCCACCGAATGCATCGGTGGCGGGCAGGGCGGCGCGATGTTGATAGAGACGGTGTGATCATGGATTCACGGATCATGGACCTTCTCGCCGATCGCGTGCTCGAACTCGGGCCGAAGCCGACCGCCGACAGCCCCTACAGGAATTTCAAGCTGACCCGCGACGAGGACGGCATCGCGTGGCTGCTGTTCGACCGCGCCGGCGTCAGCGCCAACACGCTGTCGGCCGACCTGCTCGAAGAGCTCGACGCCATCGTCTCGGCGCTGGAAAGCCAGCGGCCGACCGGGCTCGTGGTGCGCTCAGCAAAAAAGAGCGGCTTCATCGCCGGTGCCGACGTCAATGAATTCCGCGGCGTAAGCGATCCCGGCGCGGTCGAGACCCAGATCGGCCGGGCGCATGCGGTGATCGACCGGCTGGAGGCGCTGCGCGTGCCGTCGGTCGCGGTGATCCACGGCTTCTGCCTCGGCGGCGGCCTCGAGGTCGCGCTGGCCTGCCAGATGCGGATCGCGATCGACGATGCGAGGTTCGGTTTTCCCGAGGTGATGCTCGGCCTGCATCCCGGCCTCGGCGGCACCGTGCGGTTCACCGAGCTGGTCAACCCGATGCAGGCGATGACCCTGATGCTGACCGGCAAGACGATCGATGCGCGCCGCGCCAAATCGCTCGGCCTGGTCGATGCGGTCACGCAGGAACGCCACGTCCGCAACGCGGTCAAGGATGCGGTGTTCGGCCGGCTGAAGCGCGCCAAGCCAGGTGCGCTCAACTCGCTGCTCAATCTTGGTCCGGTCAGGGGCTTGCTCGCCTCGCGGATGCGCAGCGAGGCCGAGAAGGCGGCGCCGCGCAAGCACTATCCGGCGCCCTATGCGCTGATCGATCTCTGGGAGAAGCACGCTGGCAATCGCACGGCGATGCTGAATGCGGAGAAGACCTCGTTCGCCAAGCTGATGGTGACGCCGACGGCGCAGAATCTGATCCGCGTCTTCTTCCTGCGCGAGCAGATGAAGAAGATGGCAGGCTCCGGCAACAAGGTTGCGCACGTCCATGTCATCGGCGCCGGTGCGATGGGCGGCGACATCGCCGCCTGGTGCGCCAACCAGGACATGCGGGTCACGCTCGCCGACATGAAAGCCGAGCCGATCGCGGGCGCGATGAAGCGCGCCGCCGAGCTGTTCGGCAAGATCATGCGCAAGAAAATCGATCAGCGCGACGCGCTCGACCGGCTGGTCCCCGACATGGACGGCGAGGGCGTGCGCAACGCCGACCTGATCATCGAGGCGGTGCCGGAAAAGCTCGAGCTGAAGCAGAAGGTCTATGCCGGCCTCGAACCGAAGATGAAGCCGGGCGCGATCCTCGCCACCAACACCTCGAGCATTCCGTTGCAGGATCTGCGCACCACGTTGGCGCGGCCGGAGCGGCTGCTCGGGCTGCATTTCTTCAATCCGGTGTCGCGGCTGCAACTCGTCGAGGTCGTGAGCCATGACGGCACCGACGCCGCGATGCTCAAGGAGGCGCTCGCCTTCGTCGGCGCCATCGACCGCCTGCCGCTGCCGGTGAAGAGCTCGCCGGGCTTCCTCGTCAACCGTGCGCTGACGCCCTACATGCTGGAAGCGATGATGATGCTGGACGAGAAGACCGACCAGCGTCTGATCGACGCCGCCGCGATCGAGTTCGGCATGCCGATGGGGCCGATCGAACTGGCCGACCAGGTCGGCCTCGATATCTGCCTCGATGTCGGCGACATGCTGCGCTCGAAGTTCGGGGATACCTTGCCGCCGACGCCGGCCTGGCTGCGGGAAAAAGTCGCCAGGGGCGAGCTCGGCCGCAAGACCGGCAAGGGCTTCTACACCTGGAAGGACGGCAAGGCCGAGAAAGCGCCGCTGCCGGACACCGGCCCGAAGGTCAGCGACGAAATGATCGACCGCCTGGTGCTGCCGATCTCGAATGTCTGCGTGGCCGCTTTGCGCGAGGGCATCGTCGACAATCCCGACACGGTCGACGGCGCGATGATCTTCGGCACCGGCTATGCGCCGTTCCGCGGCGGCCCGCTCAACTATGCGCGCAGCCGCGGCGTCGACAATATCGTGTCGACGATGCAAACCTTGATGCGCAAGTTCGGCGGACGATTTGCGCCGGACACCGGCTGGGAGGGCTTCAAGTGAGCGAGACTCAAACGCCCGAAACTCATGTCCACGCGCCGCCGATCAGCGGCAACGAGCCGCAGGGCGATCTCTGCATCCGCACGCTGGCGATGCCGGCCGACACCAACGCCAATGGCGATATTTTCGGCGGCTGGCTGCTCAGCCAGATGGACGTCGGCGGCGGCGTATTCGCCTCCAAGGTCGCGAAGTCGCGCACCGTGACGGTCGCGATCGACGCGATGAACTTCCGCAAGGCGGTCTATGTCGGCGATCTCGTCTCGGTGCATGCCAATCTCGTGCGGGTCGGCCGCACCTCGATCACCGTGCATCTGGAAGCCTGGGTGCTGCGCCGCCGCGAGCAGCAGTCGATCCTGGTCACCGACGGCAATTTCACCTACGTCTCGATCGACGATCAGGGCCATCCGCAACCGATCCAGCGCGACGGCGCGACGATTGCGACGTGATGCGCCGCGGTACGAATCAGGCGCCGGCTTGCGTCAACAAAACGTGTCAAAACCGGGCCCGGCCGTGATCGATCCCGGGCCACGGCGACAAAAAAGCTCAGGAACAAACCGTTCGTGATGCCGTTGTCGGCCCGGAGTCCAACCGAGGCCGATAATGTCCGACAGCTATGTCATCGAAGTGAGTTCAGAGACCGCGGGTATCGTGGTGCGTGATGTGCGTGGTTACCAGTTCTTTGCGTCCTCGCGACGCTTCCTGGCCCTCGAAGGCCAGAAGTTTCGCAATGCGCGTGAGGCCGAACGCGCGGCGCGCCGTCTCGTCACTGGGCAAATTTTGCAGTTCGCGTCCTGAATCGACGCCACGGCTGCGGCGCGCGGTTTGCGCGCGCCGCAAGATTCTGTATTGATGCGCCCGGGCTCACGTAAACATCATCCCCGGATGTCGCAGGTACGCACGGTGTCGCAGACACAAGGCAAAGCGTCGCAGACACCAGGCAAGGCGCTGCTGTTCGATATCGACGGCACGCTGGCCGATACTGATCCGCTTCATCTTGCCGCGTTCAACCAGGTGCTCGGCCCGCACGGACATGCGTTCGATCACGCCCGCTTCGGCAAGGAATTGCAGGGCTTTTCCAACGCGTCGATCGGCGAGCGCTTTCTTGCTCATGAACCGCCGGAACGCCGCGCCATCATCCTTGGCGAGAAGGAGCGGGTATTCCGCGAACTGGTCCGCGGCCAGATCGTGCCGGTACCGGGATTGACGGCATTGCTCGACCAGGCCGACGGCGCCGGCGTGCCGATGGTGGCGGTGACCAACGCGCCGCGCCCGAATGCCGAATTGCTGCTGTCGGGACTTGGCATCACGCACCGCTTCAAGGCGATCGTGATCGGCGACGAGTTGGCGCATGGCAAGCCGCATCCGTTGCCCTATCTCGAAGGCCTGCGGCTCGCAGGCGCCTCCGCCGAGGGCGCAGTTGCGTTCGAGGATTCGCGTTCCGGCATCCAGTCCGCCACTGCCGCCGGCATCGCGACGATCGGGATGCGCACCGGACTGAGCCATGCCGATCTGATCGCGGCCGGCGCAGTCGCCAGCGCTCGGGCATTCGACGATCCCGAATTGATCGGGCTGGTCGCATCCATCATGGCATGGTGAATCGGCGTTGCCGGTGTGATTGCTGCGGCGCAGCCGGCGAAGCACGTTGACCTCCGCGCCGAACGGTCGCACCATGGGCTGGGCATGATCCGGAGAAGTGGCAACCGGTTTTCTGAAACGATCGTGCTCCAACCAATTGCCTTTTCAAGGGGGCCGCCGTGGCCGGACTCTCCCATCGCCAGACTGAAATCCTCAACATTGCACGCGCGTTCGGCCGGGTCATGGTCGAGGACCTTGCCAAGCGATTCGAGGTGTCGGCGCAGACCATCCGCAAGGACCTCAACGATCTCTGCGACGAGCGCTCGCTGACCCGCATCCATGGCGGCGCGATCATCGCCTCCGGCGTCGAGAACCTCGCCTACGAGGCGCGCCGCTTCGTCGCCGCCGAGGAGAAGAAGGCGATCGGCGCCGCCGCGGCCGCGCGGATTCCGAACGGCTGCTCGCTGTTCATCAACATCGGCACCACCACGGAAGAGGTCGCGAGCGCGCTGACCTCGCACGAGGACCTCCTGGTCATCACCAACAACCTCAACGTCGCGATGCTGCTGTATCGCCATCCGCGCATCGAGGTGGTGGTCGCCGGCGGCACGGTGCGTCGCGCCGACGGTGCCGTGGTCGGCTCCACCGCAACGCAACTGATCGGCCAGTTCAAGGTCGATTACGCCATCATCGGCGCATCCGCGATCGACGAGGAGGGCGCGCTGCTCGACTTCGACTATCGCGAGGTGCAGGTGGCGCAGGCGATCATCGCCAATGCGCGCAACGTCATGCTGGTGTCGGATGCGACCAAGCTCCGCCGCAGCGCGCCGGTGCGCATCGCCCATATGAGCCAGATCCAGACCTTCGTGACCGATTCGCCGCTGC
This sequence comes from Bradyrhizobium sp. SK17, assembly GCF_002831585.1. Lineage (GTDB taxonomy): Bacteria > Pseudomonadota > Alphaproteobacteria > Rhizobiales > Xanthobacteraceae > Bradyrhizobium. The sequence continues at coordinate 3,018,782 of NZ_CP025113.1, forward strand.
CCGCCGGCCTCGCCAACATCTGCCACAGCAGAGGCATCGAGGTGGTGGTGGCGATGGACAAGCCGTCGAGCGACATCGACGACACCGGCACAGACGTCGCACCGGCGACGCTGCGCAGCGCCTAGAGCAAAGACGTCCTTGCCAGCAACCGCTGAACCAGAACCGCTCCCGTCGCCGCGATGTGGCGTTGCAGGAGGGCGCAAGCCCGATCGATGTCGCGCTCCCGACAGAACTTGAGGATCTCGCGGTGTTCCTGCTGGGATTGCTCGATATGGTGGGTTTCTTCCCAGGTGAAACGCAGATAGCGCTCGAAGTTGAGCCGGAGCGTCGCAATCAGGCTCAAGGTGCGTTCCTTCTGCGACGGTGCATAGAGCCGTTCGTGGAACTGGGCATTCAAGGCGATGATGCGGTCGGTCGCCTTCGCCTTGTCCAGCTCGGTCAGAATGCGGTTCGCGCCCTCGAAGTCGGACTCCGACAGCAGCGGGATCGCCCATGAAAGCGCCTTGGATTCAATGGCGCTTCTGAGCTCGGTGATCTCCTGCGCTTCTTCCGCGCTCATCGAGGCGACGCTGACCCCGCGCCGCGGCTCGGCTTTCAGGAAACCTTCGCTGGTCAGCTGCCGGAAGGCCTCGCGGACGATCATCTGACTGACACCAAACCGCGTGGCGATCGCATCCTGGCGCAGTCGTTCGCCCGCAGGAATCGTCCCATGGAGGATCCGCTCGCGCAGGGCATCGGCGACCACAACGGAGGCCGAGCGGCCTTCGACCGCGTCATCGGACTGACCTCTATCCCAGGATAATTCCGGCACCACAATTTCCTCGCACATGGCCGCATCCCGCGACCCATCAACAACTTAGCCCAGCACTCGGTGACTTTCAGGCTGCCCGGCAGCAGATCACCAGTCATTTTCGGTTGACGATCTAACGATAAGCGATTATCGCTAATTTGTAACCGAAATATGGAGACGTCATGCCGATACGCCTTTCTGACTTCGACGCCGTCACGTTTGACGTCTACGGCACCCTGATTGATTGGGAGCCGTCGATCATCGGCTTTCTGTCGAAATGGGCCGCGGGTCATGGCGTGAAGGCCGGCGACCAGGACCTCCTGATGTCGTTCGATCGCGCTCGCGCCGATATCCAGAAGGAGCGGCCGGCCCATCTCTATCCCGACGTGCTGCGGCGTTGCTTCGATCGGATCGCGAAGGAATTCGCCGTCGAGCCGGACGCGACCGAGCGGGAGCAATTCGCCGCCTCGCCGCATCGATGGCCGGCCTATTCCGACAGCCATGCCGGCCTCAAGGCGCTTCAGGCGCGGGCGAAGATCGGCGCGCTGAGCAACATCGACAATGCGTCGCTTGCCAGTTCATGCGGCAAGCTGGAGATCACTTTCGATCTGGTTGTCACGGCCGAGGGCGTTGGCGCCTACAAGCCGGACTGGCCGCATTTCAATACGGCGATCGAGCGGCTCCAATCCCGTGGCATCGGGCGAGAGCGCATTCTGCATGTGGGGCAAAGTCTTCGTGCCGACATTACGCCGGCTAACCGGCTGGGCCTCAAATGCGCCTGGATCAACCGTCCCGGCCGCGCACTGGGATTAGCGGGGGAGGGCGCCGCCGAGGCTCGCCCCGATCTCACCGTCAGCAGCCTGGCCGAGCTCGTTTCGGCAATCACCGAACGCGACCCAACGCACGCTTGATCAATATTGGAGGCGGATCGATGATGAGGCCCGTTCTAGCTGCTGCGCTATGCCTGCTTTGCGCGACGACCACAGCTGCCGTCGCACAGTCGAGTGACGCGGTGTTGGACCGCATCAGGAAGAACAACTCGATATCGATTGGCTACCGCGAGGCCTCGATCCCGTTTTCCTATCTCGACGATGCCCGCAAGCCGGTCGGCTATTCGACCGATATCTGCCTCGCGGTTGTGGAAGCGGTCCGCAAGAAACTTGATCTGCCAAATCTCGCCGTCAATTGGGTGCCCGTCAATCTTCAGAACCGGGTTCCGCTGGTCGCAAACGGTACCGTCGACATCTCCTGCGAATCCGCGGTGAACACCATCGCCCGCCAGTCGCAGGTCGATTTCAGCGTTCCCTACTTCATCTCTCACACGCGATTGCTGGTCAAAGGCGGATCAAGCATCAAGGAGGTCGAGGATCTCGACCGCCAGGTCATCGCCCTTCCGATCAATTCGGTGCCCGAGCGGCTGATCAAGGCAATCATCGAGGAGAAGAAGCTCGACATCAAGATCGTCCCTGTGCGGGATAATTCGGAAGGGTTCCTTGCCCTGTCGACCGGCCGCGCCGACGCCTTCGCGACCGACGACATCCTGCTCTTCGGGCTCAAGAAGACCGCGTCCAATTCGTCCGACTTCAAGATCGTCGGCCGGCCGCTGTCGTTCGATTCATATGGTCTGCTCGTCCAGAAGAACAACACCGTGTTCTTGAGCCTGGTCAACGCGACCATCGCCCGGCTGGTCCGCGCCGGCACGATGCAGAGCCTCTATGACAAATGGTTCAATCCGCTCGACGTGCCGCTGTCGGCCGATCTCGCAACGACATTCAAGATTCTGGCGATCCCCGAATAGGCCCGGCTGAGGATCACTCATGAACTATTCGTGGAATTGGGCTGTCCTTTTCCAGGAGCCATACCGTGGGTGGCTTCTCACTGGAATAGGCTTGACCCTGACGATCTCGATCGTCGCCTGGCTCGTTGCGTTGATCGCCGGAACCGTGGTCGGTATCGCGGCATCGCTGCCGAACCGGGCGATCCGGTCCGCGACTGCGGTCTATATCGGGGGCTTCCGCAACGTCCCGCTGCTGCTTCAGTTGTTCCTGTGGTTCTTCGTCGTTCCCGAGCTTCTTCCCCCGGCTTGGGGTCATTGGCTGAAGCGCGATCTGCCCTTCCCGGAGTTCTGGACGTCGATCGTCGCGCTCGGCCTGTTCACGTCGGCCCGGGTCGCCGTTCAGGTCACGTCGGGAATTTCAGCGGTGCCGCGCGGGCAGCAGATGGCCGCGACGGCGAGCGGCATGAATACGGCCCAGATCTACGGGCTCGTCCTGCTGCCGCAAGCCTTGCGTATCGTCCTGCCGCCCTTGACCTCCGACTTCCTGACGATCTTCAAGAATTCCGCCCTGGCGCTGACAATCGGCGTCTTTGAGCTCACCGCGCAAAGCAGGCAGATCGAGAGTTACACGTTTCAAGGCTTCGAAGCGTTCACGGCCGCAACCCTCGTCTATCTCGTGATCGCGCTGATCGTGACCGCGCTTATGCGCGGTCTGGAGCGCCGGACGGCACTGCCGACCATGATCGGAGCGGTGCCATGACCCTCGACTTCGCCGTCATATGGAGGTCGCTGCCGTTTCTGCTCGATGGCTTGCAACTCAGTCTGCTTCTGACCGTCGCGGCGATGGCCGGAGGGATTACGCTCGGCCTTGTGCTGGCCGTGGTACGCCTGTCGCGCTGGCGAGTGGCAGCAACCTTCGCGGCTGCCTACGTCAACGGTTTCCGCGCCGTGCCGCTGGTCCTGGTCATCTTCTGGTTCTATTTTCTGGTGCCGCTGGCGCTGGGGCACAGCGTCGATGCGCTGCACTCGGCGTTGATCGCCTTCACGCTGTTCGAAGCCGCATACTATTCCGAGATCATTCGGGCCGGTCTTCAAAGCGTGCGCCCGGGTCAGTGGCAGGCGGCCAGCTCGTCCGGCCTTGGTCAGATGCAGGCGCTGCGGCTCGTGATCCTTCCGCAGGCATTCCGCAACATGCTGCCGCTGATGGTCAGCCAGGCCGTGATCCTGTTCCAGGACACGTCCCTTGTCTACGTCATCTCACTCCGCGATTTCATGACGTCGGCCAGCATCGTCGCTACCCGAGACAACCGTATGGTCGAAATCTATCTGTTCGCCGCCGTCGTCTATTTCGTGATCTGCGCGATCGGCTCCCGCACGGCGTCGATCTTGAACCGGCAGAGGAGGCACGCATGATCGGAGCCATCGTCAAGACGCTGTTCGAGCCGAGCGCCGAATCGCCGGTGGAAACCGAAGGAGCAGCTCCCGTTCCGATGATCGAGATCAAGGGGCTCTGCAAAAGCTTCGGAAAGCTCGACGTGCTGAAGGACTGCGATCTCACGGTCGCGCGGGGTGAAGTGGTGATCGTGTGCGGTCCATCCGGATCCGGCAAGAGCACGCTGATCAAATGCGTCAACGGCCTCGAGCCGTTCCGTGCGGGGTCCGTGGTCGTCGATGGCGTCTCGGTCGGAAGGTCTGCGGCGGAGATGACGCGACTGCGGGCACGAATCGGAATGGTGTTCCAGCATTTCGAACTCTATCCGCATCTGACGGTGCTTCAGAACATTTGCCTGGCCCAGGTGCACGTCCTCAAACGTCCCAGGGAGATGGCGGTCGCAAAGGCGAGGGACCTGTTGGCGCGTGTCGGGCTTCCAGACAAGGAAGACAGGTATCCGTCTCAATTGTCCGGCGGCCAGCAACAGCGCGTCGCCATCGCGAGAGCGCTGGCGGTCGATCCTGTCGCGATGCTGTTCGACGAGCCGACATCCGCGTTGGACCCCGAAATGATCGGCGAGGTGCTGTCCGTCATGCTCGAACTCGCCCGGGAGGGAATGACCATGGTCGTCGTGACCCACGAAATGGGCTTTGCAAAAGCTGCCGCCGATCGGGTGGTCTTCATGGACAAGGGATCGATCGTCGAAATCAACGAAACGAAACGCTTCTTCGAAGCCCCGGTCTCGGACCGCGCCCGCCGCTTCCTCTCGCAAATCCTGGCTCATTGACATGACACATCTGACGGTTCCTTCGGCTGAAGACGTTCTCGATGCGCGCCGCGCTCTCGCTGGTATCGCCGTCGAGACGCCTGTTCTGCGCTCCGAACGGCTGGACCGCCTGACCGGCGCCTCGATTCATATCAAATGCGAGAACTTGCAGCGAACCGGAGCCTTCAAGTTTCGCGGCGCCTACAACTGCCTGTCGAGGTTGGACGGCAAGCAATTCCCGGGCGGCGTGGTGGCCTATTCGACGGGAAACCATGGCCAGGCAGTTGCAACCGTCGCGAGGATGCTGGGAATCCGGGCAACGATCGTCATGCCGAGCGATGCACCGGGTGTGAAGGTCAGCAAGGTCAGGGAGAATGGCGCCGAGATCGTCCTTTATGACCGCAACACGCAATCACGCGAGGACATCGCGGCGGAGATAGCCGCAAGATCGCCGGTGGCCGTGATCCCGCCGGGCGACGATCCGTTCATCATCGCGGGACAGGGCACCGCCGTTGCGGAGGGGCTGGCTCAGATCGGATCCGCCCGTGACGTGACGATCGTCGTGCCATGTGGTGGCGGCGGTCTCGCCGCCGGTTCCTGCCTTGCGAGCGAGGCAATGCAGGCGGGATCCGACATCTGGGCCGTCGAGCCGGAGGGGTTCGACGACACGCGGCGCTCGCTGGCGAGCGGCAGCCGAGAGGTCAATCGATTGCTGTCGGGCTCCATCTGCGATGCGTTGCTGGCACCGACGCCCGCGGAACTGCCGTTTGCGATCAACGGCAAGCGCCTTGCCCGCGTTCTGGCCGTCTCGGACGACGACGTCAGACGGGCCATCCGCTTTGCATATGAGGATTTGAGACTGGTTGCGGAGCCTGGCGGCGTCATCGCGTTGGCCTCGCTGCTCTGCGATCCGACGCTGGTGCGCGGCAGGAATGTGCTGGTCGTCGTCTCCGGTGGAAACGTCGATCCGGCCGTCTTCAAGCAGGCTCTGGATTTCGACGTCAACGAGCCGGTTCGAGCGGCGTGACAGGAAACGAGACAAACAAGATGATCATCGACAAGTTCACCGCGCTGGCCACCGACAACGCGCCGGGGCAGGAGGTTCGCCAGGCCGCGGGCAATATCGGCAATCTGATGCGTGGTCCAATCATTGCCGGTCGCCCCGTCGACTTCTCGCACGGCGATGTCGACGCGTTCTTGCCGACACCCGGCGCCTCCGATCGCTTCTCCGAGGCGCTGGTGGCTGGAGGCTCGCAGGCCTACACCGAATACCGAGGCTCGGTCGATATCCGCGCGGAACTGGCCGAAGCGCTCGCCGCTTTCACCGGCGCGCCCGTCTCGGCCGAGCACGGCACGATCCTGACACCGGGTACCCAGGGCGCACTCTTCCTCGCGGTCGCCTCCCTGGTCAACGCCGGAGACAAAGTAGCGATCGTGCAGCCTGATTACTTTGCCAACCGAAAACTCGTGGAGTTCTTCGGTGGGCAGGCGATGCCCGTGTCCATGGACTATCTGAGTGGATCCGAAGAGGCGGGGCTCGACCTCGCGCAGCTCAAGCTCGCGTTTGAGGCGGGCGCTCGGGTCTTCCTGTTCTCGAATCCCAACAACCCGACCGGCGCGGTTTATTCCAGGCGCGAGATCGGGGAGATCGTCGAGCTTGCCAGGGCATTCGACGTCACGGTCATCGCCGACCAACTCTATTCGAGGCTTCTCTACGCCCGGGAAACATATACCCACATCCGCTCGGCAGGACTGCCCGAGGAGCAGGTGATCACCATCATGGGGCCGTCGAAGACCGAGTCGTTGAGCGGTTACAGGCTTGGCATCGCATTTGGCGCTCGCTGGATCGTCGAGCGGATGGAGAAGCTGCAAGCCATCGTCTCGTTGCGCGCCGCCGGCTACAATCAAGCCGTGTTCCGAACCTGGTTCCGGGAGCCCGAGGGCTGGATGGAGCAGCGGGTTCGGCAGCACGAGGCGATCCGAGATGATCTCCTGGAGGTCTTCCGAGACGGCGGCCTGCCGACGCGCCGACCGCAGGCAGGCAGCTATCTTTTTCCGAAATTGCCTCCGCTCCAGGTCGGATTGCAGGACTTCGTCCGATTGCTCCGACATCAGGCGGGCATCATCGTGACACCCGGCACCGAATTTGGTCCGTACCCGGATAGTATCAGACTGAACTTCTCTCAGGACCACGGCGCAGCGGTGGCCGCCTGCCGTCGCATCACCGAGATGGCGAAGCGCTATCGCAAGTAACGACGCATGACCAAGCAACAGCTCCCTGCACCGCAAGGGCGCTACGTTTCGGCGAGGCGTCACGGTGACTTGATCTTCGTGTCGGGCATGACCCCACGAAGGAATGGAAAGCTCGTCCATGTGGGGCAGGTCGCGCCGGGTGCCGTGATCGAAAGCTATCGTGCCGCCGTCGAACTCGCCACGCAGAACGCTCTGCAAGCTGCAGAAGCGACGTTGGGTGACGGAGAGCGGATTGCATCGGCGTTGAGCTTGACCGTCTACATCAACGCTGCTGCGGGCTATCTGCACCACGTCCAAATTGCCGACTTTGCGTCGGGGCATTTGGAAAGCTGCCTTCCCGAAAGTCCGCTTCCGGCGCGCGCTGCGGTTGGAGTGGCGTCGTTGCCGGGAGACGCTGTGGTCGAAGTTGCGCTGGTCGCAGTAGCGGCCGTCAATCCCGAGTCGCTGCGACGCTGACCGACGGTGCGCCATCAAGACCAACGGCGCGCGGGTCGAGATCCCTTCCAAAGGCAACCGCATCCAATCGCGGTGGAGCGCGACGTCTGATGTGAGCGCAGCATAGGCACTCCGTCATCCCGATCCCGCCGTTCCGAAGGGCGTCCCGCCTAAGAAATCCCCAACATAAGTTCCCCGTTTTCGCTTTGCTTTCGTTTTGGCTTGTGATCTACTCATATTCGAAAGTAAAACCGCTAAAGCGAAGGCGGTTGCCGGGGGAAGCGTTCTTTGGATCGAATTTACGACCTCGCCATCATCGGAGGCGGCGTTAATGGCTGCGGCATCGCGCGCGATGCGGCGGGCCGGGGTAACTCTGTTTTCCTTTGTGAAATGAATGATTTGGCGAGCGGGACGTCGTCCTGGTCGACCAAGCTCGTGCATGGCGGTCTGCGCTATCTCGAATATTACGAGTTTCGTTTGGTGCGCGAGGCGCTGATCGAGCGCGAGATCCTCTGGCAGATCGCACCCCACATCATCCGTCCGCTGCGTTTCGTCTTGCCGCACCATGCCGGCCTGCGCCCGGCCTGGCTGCTGCGGCTCGGCCTCTTCCTCTACGATCATATCGGCGGCCGGCACCTGCTGCCGGCGACGCGCTCGGTTGATCTGACGCGCGACGTCGTCGGCAAGCCGCTGATCCCGGGCCGCTACAGCAAGGGCTTTGAATATTCCGATTGCTTCGTCGACGACGCGCGGCTCGTCGCGCTGACCGCGCGCGATGCTGCCGACCGCGGCGCCGAGATTCGCACCCGCACCCGCGCGGTCGAGACCAGGCAGGTCGACGGAGTCTGGCATGTGACGGTCGAGGACACCACCAACGGCTCGCGCGACACCATCAAGTCGCGCGTGCTGGTCAACGCCGGCGGCCCCTGGGTCGAGCAGGTGCTGGCGTCGGGCGCCGGCGTCAACGCGCGCGCCAAGGTGCGGCTGGTGCAGGGCTCGCACATCGTGGTGCCCAAGCTCTATGACCACGACCGCGCCTACATCTTCCAGAACGCCGACGGCCGCATCATCTTCGTCATTCCCTATCAGGGCGATTTTTCGCTGATCGGCACCACCGACCGCGACTATGACGGCGATCCGGCCAAGGTGAAGGCGACGCGGGAGGAGATCGAGTATCTCTGCGCCTCGGCGAGCGAGTACCTTGCCAAGCCGGTGAAGCCCGAGGATGTGGTCTGGGATTATTCCGGCGTGCGTCCGCTCTATGACGACGGCGCGAGCGAAGCCAAGGCTGCGACCCGCGACTATGTGTTCGAGCTCGATACGCCGGGCGGCGCGCCGCTGCTGTCGATCTACGGCGGCAAGATCACGACCTACCGCCGCCTCTCCGAAGAGGCGCTGGAGCGGCTCGCGCCTTATCTCAACGGCGCGAAAGCGCAGGAGGGCTGGACCGGCAAGGCGCCGCTGCCCGGCGGCGACATGGATGTTTCCGCGGTCGCGGCGCTGACCGCCGAACTGGTTCGTACCTATCCGTTCCTCGCGCAGCCCCATGCCAACCGCCTGGCGCATGCCTACGGCACGCGCGCCCGCAAAGTCCTCGGCAATGCAGCATCGGCCGAAGATCTCGGGCGCGCCTTCGGCGCCACCTTGACGGAGAGTGAAGTCCGGTACCTGATGGCGAACGAATGGGCCCGGACCGCGCAAGATGTCGTCTGGCGACGATCCAAGCTGGGCCTGCGGATGACGGCGGGTGAAATCGCCGCGCTCGAAGAGTGGATGGCCGCCAACCGCGTGTCCGGTGAACGTCCCCTCCGCGAAGCGGGAGGACGGGCATGAGCGTCACACTGCAAAACGTCACGCGGACGGTGGATGGCGTTCCGACCATCCGCGACGTGTCGCTGACGCTGGAGCGTGGCACGCTCAGCGTGCTGCTCGGACCGACGCTGTCGGGCAAGACCTCGATCATGCGGCTGCTGGCCGGCCTCGACAAGCCGACCACCGGCCGCGTGCTGGTCGACGGCAAGGACGTCACCGGCGCCGACGTGCGGCAGCGCTCGGTCGCGATGGTCTATCAGCAGTTCATCAACTATCCCTCGCTCACGGTCTACGAGAACATCGCCTCGCCGCTGCGGGTGCAGGGCAAGCCGAAGGCCGAGATCGAGAAGCGGGTGGCGGAAGCGGCCGCGCTGTTGCGGCTCGAGCCGTTTCTCAAGCGCACGCCGTTGCAGCTCTCCGGCGGCCAGCAGCAGCGCACCGCGATTGCGCGCGCGCTGGTCAAGGGCGCCGACCTCGTGCTGCTCGACGAACCGCTCGCCAACCTCGACTACAAGCTGCGCGAGGAATTGCGCGCCGAGCTGCCGCGGATTTTCGAAGCCTCCGGCGCCATCTTCGTCTACGCCACCACCGAGCCGTCGGAAGCGCTGCTGCTCGGCGGCGACACCGTGTGCATGTGGGAAGGCCAGGCGCTGCAAACCGGCGCGACCCCGAAGGTCTACCGCCATCCCGACACCTTGCGCGTTGCGCAGGTGTTCTCCGATCCGCCGCTCAACATCATCGGCATCGAGAAGAAGGGCGACCGGGTGATCTATGCCGGCGGCGAGCAGGCGCCGGCGGCCGGCCTCTACGCCGGCCTGCCTGATGGCACTTACCGGATCGGCTTCCGCGCCCACCAGCTCGATGTCGGCAATTTCGCGGCCGGCCGCCACAAATTCTCCGCGACCGTGACGGTGACCGAAATCACCGGCTCGGAAAGCTTCGTCCACGTCCATGTCCACGACTCCAACTGGGTCGCGGTGCTGCACGGCGTGCACGAATATGAACCCGGGCAGGTGCTCGACGCCGCGCTCGATCCCAACGACATCTTCGTGTTCGACGCGGCCGATCGCCTCGTCGCTTCGCCCGCAACAAGTTTCTCGAAGTGAGGGAGATGCTTCATGGCCCGCATTGACCTCGTCGATCTCGCGCAGTCCTACAACGGCAATGACGCGCCGCTGGAATCCTTTGCCCTGAAGCCGGTCACCATGACCTGGCGGCAGGGCGGCGCTTATGCGCTGCTCGGGCCGTCCGGCTGCGGCAAGACCACGCTGCTCAATCTGATCTCGGGCATCGTGACGCCGTCGCGCGGACAGATCCTGTTCGACGGCAAGGACATCACGCCGCTATCGACGCAGAAGCGCAACATCGCGCAGGTGTTCCAGTTCCCGGTGATCTACGACACCATGACGGTGGGCGAGAACCTGGCATTCCCGCTGAAGAACCGCGGCGTCGCCAGGGCCGAGGTCGATGCCCGGGTCAGGCAGATCGCCGATCTGCTCGACCTCACGCCCTACCTGAACCGCAAGGCGACGCGGCTCACCGCCGATGCCAAGCAGAAGATCTCGCTCGGCCGCGGCCTGGTGCGTTCCGACGTCGCCGCCGTGCTGTTCGACGAGCCGCTGACGGTGATCGATCCCGAGCTGAAGTGGCAATTGCGCTCCAAGCTGAAGGCATTGCATCGCGAGCTCGACCTCACGATGATCTACGTCACCCACGACCAGACCGAGGCGCTGACCTTCGCCGACACCGTCGTCGTCATGCATGACGGCCGTGTGGTGCAGAGCGGCACGCCGGCCGAATTGTTCGACAAGCCGGCACATACCTTCGTCGGCTATTTCATCGGCTCGCCCGGCATGAACATCGTGCCCGCCGAGGTCAGCGGTCACGAGGCGCGGATCGACGGCCACGTCATCGGCCTGCGCCGCAACTACGGCGTCCTGCCGGCGGGCAAGAAGATCGAGATCGGCGTGCGGCCCGAATTCGTCGATATCGCGCCGCCGGCACCGGGATTGCTCTCGGCCACCATCGAGCGGATCGACGATCTCGGTCGCATCCAGTTCGCGCGCGTGCGCGTCGGCAACACCAAACTCGCGGCGCGCGTGCCGCCGGGCTTCTCGGTCTCCGGCGATACCGCCGGTCTCGTTTTCAATCCCGCCTATGTCCACGTCTATGCCGATAGCCATTTGGTGGAAGGGGTCGCCTGATGGACAAGACGATCAACCAAAAAGCCTGGTTCCTGGTGCTGCCGGTGTTCCTGGTGGTCGCGTTCTCGGCAGTGCTGCCGCTGATGACGGTGGTGAACTATTCGATGCAGGACACCTTCGGCAACAACCAGTTCTTCTGGAACGGCGTCGGCTGGTTCAAGGAGCTGCTTGATCCCTCGACCGATCTCGGCGGCCGTTTCCTCGCTTCGCTCGGCCGCAATCTGTTCTTCTCCGCCGTGATCCTCGCGCTCGAGGTGCCGCTCGGCATCATCGTCGCGCTGTCGATGCCGCGCGAGGGCTGGAGCGTCGCGGCCTGCCTCGTCATCCTCGCGCTGCCGCTGTTGATTCCGTGGAACGTGGTCGGCACCATCTGGCAGATCTTCGGCCGGCCCGATATCGGCCTGCTCGGCTATGTGCTGAACCACCTCGGCCTCAACTACAATTACGTCTCCAACGAGGTCGATGCCTGGGTGACCGTCATCGTGATGGACGTCTGGCACTGGACCAGCCTCGTCGCGCTGCTGTGCTACGCCGGCCTGAAGTCGATCCCCGACGCCTATTACCAGGCGGCGCAGATCGACGGCGCCTCGCGCTGGGCGGTGTTCAAGGCGATCCAGCTGCCGAAGATGAACCGCGTGCTGCTGATCGCGGTGCTGCTGCGCTTCATGGATAGCTTCATGATCTACACCGAGCCGTTCGTGGTCACCGGCGGCGGGCCCGGCAACTCGACGACCTTCGTCTCGATCGAGCTCGTCAAGATCGCGCTCGGCCAGTTCGACCTCGGCAAGGCCGCCGCGCTCTCGCTGGTCTACAACCTGATCATCCTGATCGTGTGCTGGGTGTTCTACACCGTGATGACCAATGCCGGCTCCGAGCGTCCGGTCAAGGAAGGAGCGGCGTGATGCATTCGATCCCCGGCCGCCGCCTGATCATGGCGCTGTTCCTGATCTTCCTGCTGTTGCCGATCTACTGGCTCGTCAACATGAGCTTCAAGACCAACGCCGAGATCGTCTCGACGATGACCTTGTGGCCGCACACGCCGACGCTGCAGCACTACCGGCGCATCTTCACCGACGAGAGCTGGTATTCGGGCTACATCAATTCGCTGGAATATGTCGTCATCAACACCGTGATCTCGATCGCGGTGGCGCTGCCGGCGGCCTATGCGTTCTCGCGCTACCGCTTCCTCGGCGACAAGCATCTGTTCTTCTGGCTGCTGTCGAACCGCATGGCGCCAGCGGCGGTCTACGCGCTGCCGTTCTTCAACCTGTATTCGGCGATCGGCCTGTTCGATACGCCCTGGGCGGTCGCGCTCGCGCACTGCATCTTCAACGTGCCCTTGGCGGTGTGGATCCTCGAAGGCTTCGTCTCCGGCGTGCCGCGCGAGATCGACGAGACCGCGTTCCTCGACGGCTATTCGTTCCCGCGCTTCTTCATCAAGATCCTGGTGCCGCTGATCGCGAGCGGCATCGGCGTCGCCGCGTTCTTCTGCTTTATGTTCTCATGGGTCGAACTGCTGCTGGCGCGCACGCTGACCTCGGTGCAGGCAAAGCCGATCGCCGCGATCATGACGCGCACGGTGTCGGCCGCCGGCATGGACTGGGGCCTGCTCGCCGCTGCCGGCGTGCTCACCATCATCCCCGGCGCGCTCGTGATCTGGTTCGTCCGCAACTACATCGCGCGCGGCTTCGCGCTCGGCCGGGTGTAATTCAATGATCAATCGACGAACGAGCATCTCGATGCCGGATTTCACCTCTCCCGGGGGGAGAGGTCGGATTTGGCGCGAAGCGGCAAATCCGGGTGAGGGGTTCCGCTCGATCGATAGACCGTACCCGCTCTCCCCATGGGAGAGGGGGCGTGCCGCGCCGTGCGGAAGGAGCTGAGGCATGGATAGCATCGCATGGATGGCATGGACCTGGCCGACCGCGGTCTTCTTCGTGCTGCTGGCCTGCACGCTCGGGATGATGACCTGGCTCGCGATCGCCTATCCCGAGGCGGAGCGGGTCGGCGTGCTGCGGATCCCGACCACGCGCGGCGACCGCCTGTTCGTCTCGCTGGTGCTGGCGGCGGTGATCCATTTGCTGTGGATCGGGCTCGTCGGCACCGATCCGATTTTCACCCTGCCGATCGGGGAGGGCGTTGAGATTTCGAGCCTGTGGCTCGGAACGGTAATTTCGCTTCTTTCAGCCGTGGTGATCTTTCGCACCGTCTGAAGAACGCGAAAAAGAGCAGATCCGGGGTCTACCCGGGCCTGGATTTTAGTCGCTGCAACCGGAGGAATCACATGCGACAATTACGAATGACTAGAGAAAGACTTTTGACGATGACCAGCGCGGTCGCGCTGGTCGCAGTATCGGTCACGCTTGTCGCGCCGGCCCGCGCCGACGAGGCGGCCGCGAAGAAGTGGATCGACAGTGAATTCCAGCCGTCGACCCTCTCCAAGGACGACCAGATGAAGGAGATGCAGTGGTTCATCAAGGCCGCTGCCCCCTTCAAGGGCATGGAGATCAACGTCGTCTCCGAAACGCTGACCGTGCACGAATACGAATCCCGCACGCTCGCCAAGGCGTTCGAGGAGATCACCGGCATCAAGGTCAAGCACGACATCATCCAGGAAGGTGACGTCGTCGAGAAGATCCAGACCCAGATGCAGTCCGGCAAGAACGTCTATGACGGCTGGATCAACGACTCCGACTTCATCGGCACCCACTTCCGTTACGGCCAGGCGGTCGACCTCACGGAGTGGATGAAGGGCGAAGCCAAGGACGTCACCGACCCGATGCTCGACGTCGACGACTTCATCGGCAAGTCGTTCACCACGGCGCCGAACGGTCACCTCTATCAGCTGCCCGACCAGCAGTTCGCGAACCTCTATTGGTTCCGCTACGACTGGTTCACCAACCCGGAATACAAGGCCAAGTTCAAGGCCAAGTATGGCTACGATCTGGGCGTGCCGGTGAACTGGTCGGCCTATGAAGACATCGCCGACTTCTTCACCAACGACGTCAAGGAGATCAACGGCGTCAAGGTCTACGGCCATATGGACTATGGCAAGAAGGACCCCTCGCTCGGCTGGCGGTTCACCGACGCCTGGCTGTCGATGGCCGGCAACGGCGACAAGGGCCTTCCGAACGGCCTGCCGGTCGACGAATGGGGCATCCGCATGGAAGGCTGCCGTCCGGTCGGCTCGTCGGTCGAGCGTGGCGGCGACGTCAACGGCCCGGCGGCGGTCTATTCGATCGTCAAGTATCTCGACTGGATGAAGAAGTATGCTCCGCCGCAGGCGCAGGGCATGACCTTCTCCGAGTCGGGCCCTGTGCCGTCGCAGGGCAACATCGCCCAGCAGATCTTCTGGTACACCGCCTTCACCGCCGACATGGTGAAGCCGGGCATCGCGGTGATGAACGCGGACGGTACGCCGAAGTGGCGTATGGCCCCGTCGCCGCACGGCGCGTACTGGAAGGACGGCATGAAGCTCGGTTACCAGGACGTGGGCTCGCTCACGCTCCTGAAGTCGACCCCGGTCGATCGCCGCAAGGCGGCCTGGCTCTATCAGCAGTTCATCGTCTCCAAGACGGTCAGCCTGAAGAAGAGCCATGTCGGTCTCACCTTCATTCGTGAATCCGACATCTGGGACAAGTCGTTCACCGAGCGTGCGCCGAAGCTCGGCGGCCTGATCGAGTTCTACCGCTCGCCCGCGCGCGTGCAGTGGACCCCGACCGGCAACAACGTGCCCGACTATCCGAAGCTGGCCCAGCTGTGGTGGCAGAACATCGGCGATGCGTCGTCCGGTGCGAAGACGCCGCAAGCCGCGATGGACGCGCTCGCCGCGGCCCAGGACTCGGTGATGGAACGTCTTGAGAAGTCCGGTGTGCAGGGTGCCTGCGGACCGAAGCTGAACAAGAAGGAAACCGCCGAGTACTGGTACAAGAAGGCCGAGAAGGACGGCACCATCGCTCCGCAGCGCAAGCTCGCGAACGAGAAGCCGAAGGGCGAGACGATCGACTACGACACGCTGATCAAGTCGTGGCCGGCCTCGCCGCCCAAGCGCGCCGAAGCGAAGTAAGACGGCGTACCAGCCCACGCGATCCGCAAACCACAGAAGGCCGGGAGCAATCCCGGCCTTTTGCTTTGTCGAGGGCGGTGGAGGCCGGTTCGGGATTGTGCTCAAATACGGCGATGAGGTCATCATGCGTCCGTGTGTCGTCGCATCATGACCGGGGAGTTTCGCCATGCGCATGATTTTTCGCTGCGATCCACGGCTTGCCGAGCATCTGCCGCGGCCCTACCCGGCGCGCAGTGCCTTGCCCGATTGGCTGCGCGCGATGCCGGCGAAGGCGCATTCCGAGATCCACGACCGCGAGATCCGCACGGTCAAGCAATGCCCGCCGTTCGTCGATGCGATGGCCCATGGGGTCATGATCCCGCTGCCTTGCGACGTCAGGGTCGAGCGCGGCGCCTTCGCCTGGGATTGGGAGATTCCGGAGCCCGCAACGCAGGGCCATCCGCGCGCACCGCTCAGCTTCCATCCGGCCGCGCAGCTTGCCGGCGCGCCGTTCGCCAACGGTCAGGCCGCGCTCAAGTTCAACAGCTTCTGGACCATCGAGCTCGAGCCGGGCTGGTCGCTGTTCGCGATGCATCCGGTCAACCGCGACGACCTGCCGTTCCGCTCGATCTCGGGGCTTGTCGATGCCGACCGCTTTCATGACGGCGGGATCAATTTCCCGGCGCTGTGGACCCAGCCCGATTTTGCCGGCGTGTTGCCGAAGGGAACGCCGGTCGCGCAATGTTTCGTGGTGCCGCGCGAAGCGCCGAAGCTGGTGTTCGAACCCTTCGACGACGCGCACCGGGAAGCCTATGCGAAGGTCGTGGGCGAAGTGCTGGCCGCGCCGAATGTCTATCGCAAGCATTTCCGCGCCAAGCGCGGGCGCCTCACGTCCTCCTGAGCCGGCTCAAGGAAATCGTATCGGCCGAAGCGGCTTGATCTTGAATTCAGGCTGTTGCGGCGATATGGTATGCTAATGTACGATCTCGTGGCGACGCAACGTAATCGCGTCGCGCCCCCATCTGATGGCAACAAGGCGAGCGGCAATGGCGATCAGTGAATCGACAAGAACAGTGCGTGCATCCGACGGCAAGTCGATCAGCGTGTATCGCTGGCAGGCGGCGTCGCCGGTCCGGGGCATCGTGCAGATCGCGCACGGCATGGGCGAACACGCTCTCAGATATCGTCCGGTCGCGCAAGCGCTGGCGGGCCATGGCTTCACCGTCTACGCCAACGATCATCGCGGCCACGGCAAATCGGCCTCCGAAGCCGGCGAGCTCGGCGACTTCGGTTCGCAAGGTTTTCCCGGCGTGGTCGACGATATGGTGCAAGTCACCAGGACGGCGCGCGAGGAGGAAGGGACAAAGCCGATGCTGCTGCTCGGGCACAGCATGGGTTCGTTTGCCGCCCAGCTCTACATGCTCGACCACAGCGATCTCGTCGACGGCGTGGCGCTGTCCGGCTCGACCGCGCTCGACCTGCTTGGCGCTGCCGCCTCGACCGGCCGCTGGCGGTTGGAAGATCTCAACGCCGCCTTTGCACCGGCCAGGACACCGTTCGACTGGTTGAGCCGCGACCCGGCCGAGGTCGATGCGTACATCGCCGATCCCCTTTGCGGCTTCAACGTGAACGAAGAATCCTATGAGTCGCTGTTCTCGATCGCATCGCGGCTCGCCGATCCGTCCGAACTCGGGCGTATCCGCAAGCAGTTGCCACTGTTCGTGTTCGCCGGCGACTGCGATCCGGTGAATGCCAGTCTGGCGTGGTTACGGCCCTTGATCGACCGATACCGTGAAGCGGGCCTGAAAGACGTCTCCTGGCATATTTTCGGCGGCGCGCGTCACGAGGTGCTGAACGAGACCAACCGATCCGAAGTCTTCGCGGTTTTGCAAGCCTGGATCGACCGCGTCGCCGCCTGAGCGCGCGGCGTTTTCGTGCGCCGCTCGCGCTATCCCTCCAGCGCCTGGCGCAACGCGCGTTCATCGAGCCACAGCCGGCCGTGCGGGGCCGAGGTCAGCGCCATCGCGATCGACCCGAACAATTGCGGGCGCAAGGCATAGGCGCGCGCGAAGGCCTGCATCGCTGCATCGGGCTTGCCACTTTCCTGGAGCGCGATCCCGAGATTGAGCGCCGCCTCCGCATAGTCGGGCCTGATCTCGAGCGCCTTGCGATAGGCGTTTTCGGCGCCGTCATGGTCGCGCAGATCCTGCCGCGCCACGCCGAGATCGAACCACACCGAGGCCGGCGCCGCGCTCGCGGTGGCGCGCGCGAGCAGGCTCGCCGCGCCTGCGAGGTCACCATCCTCCCAGGCCATCCGGCCAAGCCGTACATTGGCTTCCTGATGCTCGGGGATGGCCTTCCGGATCGCCTCCCAGGCCTCGCGCGCCTCTGCCTTGCGGCCGGCCAGCTCCAGCGTGCGCGCCTTCTCCACGAAGATGTCGCGTTGCGGCTTCAGCACGATGGCGCGGTCGAGATGTGCCAACGCTGCATCCAATTCGCCGTCTGTGCGGGCGAGACGGGCGGCGAGCAGCCGCGCCGCAGCGTTGTCGGGGCGCTGCGCCAGGCTGGTCTCGATATGCCTGCGCGCTGGCGCGATCTCGCCTTTAGCGAACAGCACCGCGGCCAGCAGATGGCTCAGCATCGGCTCGCCGGGTTGCCGCGCAAGGCCGCGCCTGCAGAGCTCGATTGCCTCGCCGTGCCGGCCGGCGTTGAAGGCCACAGTCGCGCGTCGAACGATATCCTCGGCGTTGTCCTTGCTCATTCCCGCGCGTGACCGTCTTCAGGTTTGCCCGATACGAGGCATGCTATGCGGCGTCAGAGTTGATGGCTAGTCCGTGCGATACCTGTCAACTGCGAGCGCGCGCACAAGCATCATGCCAGCAGGATCTGGCTACTTAACCGGTCTGAAGACGATGCCAGGCGGCACCATTGACTTGTTCGCCGTCGGCCGCTTGGATTGCGGCCTGACCAGATGGCCCGCTGCCCGGAGAAATGAGCGGCACAGCAGGCGAGCGATCTCCCAACGTCCCACTTTCATGTGGATCGGTCATTGCCAGTTGGCCGCTTGATACGATCTGATGAAGCGGCGCAGGACGCCCGAATAGATAGCCCTGTGCTTCGTCGCATCCTTCCGCGCTCAGTAAGGCGAACTGCCCTTCCGTTTCAATCCCTTCCGCCAGAATTGGGATATCAAGGCTCTTGCCGAGCGCCAGAACGGCACGAATGATCGCCTTGGCCTGTGGGCTGCATTCGATCTCCTGCATGAATGAACGATCGAGCTTGATCTTGTTGAACGGAAATGCGCGCAGCGTTTCGAGCGAAGAGTATCCCGTTCCAAAGTCGTCAAGCGCAATGCTGACGCCGAGCGCTCGGATCTGGCGCAAAATGTGCAGCGAACGATCCTTGTCCACGAATATCGTCGATTCGGTCAGTTCAAGCTCGAGCCTTTCAGGCGACAGTCCCGTATCAAGCAGAACCTCGAGAATGAGCTTGGGCAGATCGTGGTGCACCAGCTGAATCGGAGAGAGGTTGACCGCCACCTTGTATTGAGGCTCCCAGACTGCTGCCTTCGCGCAGGCGGTTCGCAGCACCCATTCGCCGATCTGCAGAATGAGACCGTTCTGCTCGGCCAACGGAATGAATTCCGACGGCGGAATAGATCCGCGCTGCGGGTGCTCCCACCGCAGCAACGCCTCGTAGCCGCAAATTTCCCCTGTCGTGACAGACGTCTGCACCTGATAATGAATATCCAGCTGATTGTTCTCAAGTGCATCGCGCAACTCGCCGACCAGATTTCGTCGCGCACGGACCAGGTCACCCATGGATGGGTCGTAGAAGCAGGCGGCTCGCGCAATATCCGATTTGGCGCTGTACATGGCCAAGTCTGCGTTACTGATCAAGGTAGCCTTGTCAGAGCCATTGTCGGGGTAGATCGCGATCCCGAGACTGGCCCCCGGAGCGATCTCAACGTTATCGAGCTGGATCGGTCGAGAGAAGGCGTTTTCGAGCCGTTTAACAAAATCCTCTAGAGCGGTCACATCGCGCAGTCGATGAATGGCCATGAATTCGTCGCCACCGAGCCGCGCGGCAAACTCACCTTCGCGGAGCAGGTTTGCGATGCGTTGCGCAATGACCCTCAATACCTCATCACCCGCTGCATGGCCGCGAAGATCGTTGATCTCTTTGAAGCGATCGAGGTCGATGCCAATCAGGGCGATCCTGGCGCCTGTCCTGCGGGCGAAGTCGAGTTCGTGGTCGAGCCGCGCATTAAAGCTCGCGCGATTCGGCAATCCGGTCAGGGTGTCATTCAGCGCCATGTAGCGGAGCTGCTCGTCGGAAGCGGCGCGCGTGCTATTGTCGATCAGGTAGCTGGCGAGCCCGGCGCCGACAACTACCAGCGCCACGCCGGCGACACAAATGGCCAATGTCCACAACGCCGCTGGATCGGAAAACGAGCCGTCCATGCGCATCGGCAAGACTTGGAACGCCGTCATGCCAGTGAAGTGCAGGCTGGTGATTGCCAACGCTAGGAGGCCGGTGGCGAGATACTTGTCGACTTCAGCGGCGCGGCGCATCGCAAAGTGCAGCGCCAAGCCCGAAAGAACGACTGAGAGCACAATCGAGGCATCCAGGTAGACCATATCCCACGACACGATCCCCTGGACCCGGTAGGCCATCATGCCGACATAGTGCATGGCGGAGATGGTCAGGCCAACAAGGCCACCTCCGATCGCGGGAATGGGCTGCGTTGAGCTGGTCGCCGCCAAGAGGAAGCCGGCGAATGTGCCGGCCATGGCCATCAAGAGCGACAGTATTGTCAGGATCGGATCAAAACCAACGGGCACGCCTGGGTCGAAGGCCAGCATCGCGACGAAATGCGTGCACCAGATCGCCGCCCCCGCGGCGACGGCCGTAAGGAAATGCCAGCCGAGGCGCTGCGCTCCCTGGGTGTTGGATGCTCGGTAGAACAGGCGGATGACCGTCCACGAGCCTCCTGCGCAGATGAGCGCCGCAATCAGCACAAGCCAGATATTGTGTGTGAGGAAAACACAATTGAGTATTGTCATCAAAGTTACCAACCTCTGCGCGGACACATCGAGATTCCCACGCAGGATATGTCCGCGGGGGCGCTCCGACCGACCGTAGCGACGGACTCTTTAATGCTTCCTGCAAGAGCTGCTGGCCCGGGGATCAAATGAATTCATGTCGGTGAAGTCGTTTCATTCCCCAGGGCAGCGGCAGAAGGTTGCCTGCGCAACGACTACAGCTGGCGCCTGTCATTCGAACCGGCCGCGGATCGGTGCTCCAAAGTGGAACCCGCGACTTGGGCGAAGTTCCTCCGAATGATCTTTCGTACCTTAGAAATCCGGCTGTCAAAGTTGGTCGATTTATTCACAGCCATCGAATAATTGCGTCCCGACGGAAGGAATGCCTCCTTCCAGAGAATCAATTCTCCACTCTCCAGATGCGGGCGAACCAGAAACAGCGGAAGAATGGCAACGCCAACCCCCTGCAAGCACATCGCCAGAGCCGCGACGTAGAGTGAGCATCGCACCTGTCGCACGTCGGATGGCTGCTCGAATCCCAGGAGCGGGAGCAAAGCCTCCACGCCCTTTGTCGTAATGAATGTATTGCCGTCGGTCGATTTCGACGAAGTCACCGGCGCGACGATCTCGCTCATCAATTCCTCATACTCGAACAATCGATAGGAATTTCCCGTCGTTATGAAGACGTCGCAATTGATTGGACTCACCACGTCGTCAATCGTTGTATTTGTCGCGACATCGACATCCAAGCCGCTTTCCAGCAGTTCCTTGACTATGCCTGGCATGATCGATGCCGAAATTGACGTGCAGCAGGTTATGCGCAGCTGGTCTAGCCTCTCCCGCGACGCATCATTGATGGAGTGTTTGATGTCCGTAAATGACTCCATCAAACGGTTCCCCAACAGCGCCCCCGTTTCCGTGAACTGAATTCCATCGACGTCGCGTACAAACAGAGTTCGGCCAACTTCTTCACTTACAATCCTGATCTGATGACTGACGGCGCTGGCGGTTATGTTGAGTTCCTCGGCCGCGCGCGAGAATGATTTCAACCGAAAAACGGCTTCGTAAACCTGATAGCGACGCAGGTACATCTCGTCATCCTCATGGACATTTCAGATACGCGAGCCGCCCGACGGGGCGTTTGGCATTATTGTCGCCGGCGCGATGCCTAGCAATTTCGAGCCTGGCTCCGCAGGCAAATCGCAATCCGCATCCGCCAAGGTATACAGGCCGCAGGCGCGACCGGGGCCGTGACGGAAGGTTGGAAACAAGGGAGTCCGCGGCCGGTTCCGCGAAGGTTGACCGATGGAGTATATCCAGCGCCCGTCTGCGTGTTCCCCGATTCGGGGGTGTCCGAACGAATAAACGGGACAAAAAGTTCCTCAACGAATCCCCGCAAACCGTTTCAAGATTCGTACAATCTTGAACCGAAAGCACGGCAAATAAAATTCACACTGATGAAAATAATCTGCGCAGGCGATGTATTGAAGTTGACCAGCTACGCCGACATCAATGGTGGATGAGAACGACGCCGGTAACAAGCGCAGGCCGATATGGCGCGTAGTCGTCTTGATGAGATCGATCGGATGATCGGTGCGAATATTCGACAGCGACGCATTTTAGGCGGTCTGACGCAGGCAGCGCTCGCCGGGTTCATTGGGGTTTCGTTGCTGCAACTGCAAAGATACGAGGATGGGGCCGACGGAATTTCTGCCAGGAAACTCTGTATGATCGCTCGATTATTCGGGCTGCCGATGGACGCCTTTTTCGTGGAGCTCGATACGTAGCATTCGACATGGTTGCACCTTGGCGATCCACTCAGGCGCCCTCTGGCTCGCAGCCGTTGAACCTGAGTCAATCAAACTAGAGTTGCTCGTTAGTGAGGTTACGATTCGTCTCCTCGCGCAACGGAGGAGACGGCCGCCGCGCGCATCTGCATGTGCGCTTGGTGATGCGCCAATGTCAGTTGCTGGCTGATATGCGACAGCTCGGTCGCGGCGGCTTCGGCGGCTTCACCGGCGGGCCCGGCGACGCGGGCGAACATCTCGGCCTCATAGGTGCGAACCGCCTCGCGCCAATCCAGCGTTCCAACCAGGTGCCGTGCCAGCTCCGCCGCATCCAGCATCGCCGCGTTGACGCCTTCACCGCCGAACGGCGACATCAGATGCGCGGCATCGCCGAGCAGGGTGATGCCCGGGCGGTTGGTCCAGTGATGGCCGACCGGCAGCGCGTGGATCGGGCGGAGGGCGAATTGGTCGTTGCTGGCGCGGAACAGATCGAGCAGGGCATCGGCCCAGCCGTCGAACTCGCCGAGCAGCGCGCTGCGCATCGCGGATGGCGAGCTGACGTCGAAGCGCCGTTCGGCCCATTCGACCGGCACGCGGAAGATCGCATAGCCGCGCAGATGCGCCCTTCCATTGCGCTGGACGATCAGGTTGCGGCCGGCGCTCTCGGCGCCCATCTTGCCGCGGCCGACCAGCTGCGAGAGGGTAGGGTGCTTCGTATCGACCTCGTCGATGCCGAACTCGATGAAGGTCAGCCCGCTATATTGCGGCTGATAGCGTGACACCAGCGGCCGCACCCGCGACCAAGCGCCGTCGGCCCCGATTACGAGATCGAACGGACCTTCGCGTGCGCCGTCGAAGACGAGATCATAGCCGCCGTCCTCACGCGGCAGGACCTCACCCAAGCCACGGCCCCAGGCGACGGCATCCGGCGGCAGGGACTGCAGCAACAGGTCGCGGAGCGCCGTGCGATCGACTTCGGGACGGTCGCCGGTCATGTCGTCATCCGCGAGCAGCAGCCGGCCATCGCCGGTGTAGAGCCGGCTGCCCTGGTCTTCGTAACGTGCGATGCGCAGGAATCCCTCGGTCAGCCCGGCGCGCGCCAGCGCCAGCTGGCCGCTGTCGGCATGCAGGTCGAGCGTGCCGCCCTGCGGCCGCTCGTCTGCCGAACCTTCCCGCTCGAACAGGCTTGCCTCGATCCCGGCAAGGTGCAGCAGGCGTGCGAGGGTCATGCCGCCTGGGCCGGCGCCGATAATCGCGATGCGAATGGAACTCATGGACACCACGCTGACATCAAGTTACATAGGAGACTATGTAGTATAAATAGGGACCTATGTAAATGGAGAGATTGTGACCGATTGGGACCTGTTCGATCGTCCCGCACCGCTGGTCAACATGGCCTCGCGCGGCTTCTTGCGGCTCGGCGAGCGGCGGGTGAAGCCGCTCGGTTTCAGCATCGGGCAATTGCCGGTGCTGTATCTGCTGCGTGATGGCAAGGCGATGTCACAGCGCGATCTCGCTCGCGCCGCGAAGGTCGAGCAGCCATCGATGGCGCAAATCCTGGTGCGGATGGAGCGCGACGGCCTCATACAGCGCACGCCGATGCCGGGCGACGGCCGCAGCCAGTTGGTCTCGCTGACCAAGGCGGCGAGGGCGAGATTGCCGGCCGCGCGCAAGGCGCTCCATCGCAGCCAGGACCAGGCGCTGGCCGGCTTCAGCGCGGCCGAGGCGGCGACGTTGCTCGATCTGCTGCGGCGGCTGAACCGCAACCTCGACCGGATGGTGGCGGAAGAGGTCGAGAGCGGGGAAGCCGTCGACGCGTAGAAATCGGACATGCAGGCGCGCAACGAAAAGGCCGGGAGCGATCCGGCCCTTATTAATCGCCATCGCAGCAAGCACTTTCGTCATTCCGGGGCGCGCAAGGCGCGAGCCCGGAATCCATTTCGACGCGTGTGATGCGGATCAATGGATTCCGGGTCTGCGCCTGGCGGCGCATCCCGGAATGACGAGGTAGATCAAGCCCGATCTTACTCCGCCGCTTCCGTCGCCTTCAGCGTCGGATAGTCGGTGTAGCCCTTGGCGCCGCCGCCGTAGAAGGTCGCCTTGTCCCACTCGTTGAGCGGGGCGCCGGCCTTGAGCCGCTCGGCCAGGTCGGGGTTGGAGATGAACGGCTTGCCGAACGCGATCAGGTCGGCCGCACCTGCCTCCAGCACCTTCTCCGCCAGCGCGACGTCGTAGCCGTTGTTGGCGACATAGGCCTGCTTGAAGCGCTTGCGCAGCGAGGCGTAGTCGAACGGCGCGTTGTCGCGCGGGCCGCCGGTCGCGCCCTCGATGACGTGGATATAGGTCAACTTCAGCGCATTGAGCTGGTCGACGATGTAGTCGAACAGCGGTTGCGGATTGGCGTCGGAGACGTCGTTGGCCGGCGTCACCGGCGAGATGCGGATGCCGGTGCGCTCGCCGCCGGCCTCGGTGGTGACCGCCTTGGAGACTTCCAGCATCAGCTTGGCGCGGTTCTCGATTCCGCCGCCATAGGCGTCGGTGCGCTTGTTGCTGCTGTCCCTGGCGAACTGGTCGAGCAGATAGCCGTTGGCGCCGTGGATCTCGACGCCGTCGAAGCCGGCCGCCAGCGCATTCGCGGTCGCCCGCTTGAAGTCCTCGATGATGCCGGGGATCTCCGACAATTCGAGCGCGCGCGGCTCGGAGACGTCGGCGAAGGTGCCGTTGACGAAGGTCTTGGTCTTGGCGCGGATCGCGCTCGGCGCCACCGGTGCGCCGCCGTTCGGCTGCAACGAGGTGTGCGAGATGCGGCCGACATGCCAGAGCTGGATGAAGATGCGGCCGCCGCGCTCATGCACGCGATCGGTGACCTTGCGCCAGGCCGCGACCTGCTCCTTCGAATAGATGCCGGGCGTGTCCTGGTAGCCCTGGCCCTGCTGCGAGACCTGACTGGCTTCGGTGATCAGAAGGCCGGCCGAGGCGCGCTGGCCATAATAGTCCACCGCGAGCGGGCTCGGCACCATGCCGGGCGGCACCGCGCGGTTGCGCGTCAGCGGCGCCATGACGAGGCGGTTCGGCAGCGTCAGCGCGCCAAGCTTGAAGGGCTCGAAGAGTTTGGTCGGTTGGCTCATGGGCAAATGTTCCGGATGTGATGGATGCAGGAGACTTGTGCATTGTCGCGGTCAGCGCAATGGCCTGTCCATGCGCGGTTTGCAGGCTAGCTGCGCACGATTCCGCCCATGTGGCCGGCATCGAGGAACAGGGTGTGCGCGTTCACGTAGGAGGATTCATTCGAAATCAGGAACAGCGCGGCATAGGCGACCTCCCAGCCGGTGCCCTGGCGGCCGAAAGGCACTGTCAGGGCGCGATCCGATCGCCGGCGGCTGGCATCGCGGCCCATCGGCGTGTCCATGAAGCCGGGCGCGATCACGTTGCAGCGAATGCCCTTGTCCTCGCCGGCCCGCGCGATCGCCCGGCCCAGTGCGATCTGCGCCGCCTTGGAGGATTCATAGGCGGGATTGCGGCCGCCGGCGCGCTGGCTCGCCATCGACGAGATCAGGATGATCGCGCCGCCCGGCGCCATCAGATCCAGCGCCTTCTGCGCGAACAACATGTGGCTGCGCACGTTGACGGCATAGTCGCGGTCCCAGGCTTCCGCCGTCATCTTGGGCAGCGACAGGCCGGAGGAAATCCCGACATTCAGCGCCAGCCCGTCAAGCCCGCCGAGCTGTTTGGCGCAGCGTTCGACCGCGGGCGCGATCGCCGCGATGTCGGATACATCGACCACGTCGGTGAAGGCCTTGCCGCCTTCGCCGGTGATCTGCGCAACGGTGTTGTCGGCGGCTTCCTTGTTGACGTCGAGGCAGGCGAGCGCGGCGCCCTCGCGCGCGAACAGCACGCTCATGGCGCGGCCGTTGCCGATCGGCGGCTCCGCGTCGACGGTGGTGCGCTGTCCCGCGCCAACCACGATGATGCGCCGCCCGGCGAGGCGGCCATGGTTTTTGGCAAGCCCGAGCGCTTCGGCATGCAGCGAGGCGGAGGGATCGATGGCTTTCGGTGCGTGGGTTGTGGTCGACATGAGCGTGCTCCCTGACGTCTTGTTGTTGTCAGGGAGCAGTAGCATGCCGGCGCGCGAGAGGCGACGTGACCGCTTGACCTTCGGCGAAGACGAAAATCCCGCGGCGGGGAATATGACGTCAGCTGACGCCGAGGAAGTCGCGCTTGCCGACCTCGACGCCGTTGTGGCGCAGGATGCCGTGCGCGGTCACGGCGTGGAAATAGAAGTTCGGAAACGAGAACGCGCTGAGGAATTGCTGACCCTTCAACGTCATGGTGCGCTCGGCGCCGATCGGGAAGGTGACGTCCTTGGCGTCGGCGCCGTCGAACTGCGCCGGCTTGAACGACTTCACATAGTCGATCGTCTTGGCCAGCCGCTGCTTCAGTTCGGCGAAGCTCTTCTCGGTGTCGGGCGTCGAGGGCACGTCGCTGTGCGTCAGCCGCGCGCAGCCCCTCGAAGCGTGATCGCAAACCAGTTGAATCTGCTTGGTCAGCGGCAGCATGTCCGGATAGAGCCGCGATTCCAGCAGCACCTCGGGGGCGATTTTCTTGGCCTCGCAATGCGCCTCGGCCTTGGTCAATTCGCCGGTGAGGCTGTTGAGGATCTGAAGATAAGCGGGGACGACGGCGTCATAAAAGGACATGTGATGCTCCCTGGGTCTGATGAAAATCCGGATGTGACCGAACGGCGATGCTGCAAGTGGGGCCGCGGTTGGAAGAATACAACTGCGGACCGCGGTAACAGTCGGTCAAATATTCTTTGTTTTTCCCGTCATCCTGAGGAGCGCGAAGCGCGTCTCGAAGGATGCACGGCCCCAGTCGGGCCGTCGACCCTTCGAAGCTCGCTGCGCTCGCACCTCAGGGTGACGGGGAAAGAGAGGGCGTAGCCCGGCGGTAGCGCAGCGCAATCCGGGGAGCCATGTTGTTTGTCCTCCCAGATCTTACTTCGCTTCATTCGGGCTACGGAATGTGAGCCGCGAGGCTACCGCATCCCCGGCACCGCGGCGTCCGCGGCCGGTTGGGCACGACCGCTGCCGCGCATCCGCGCCAGCAGCTCCGCGGTCGGCCAGGAATCCGCCGGCAGGCCGTACTTCATCTGCATCGCCTTCACCGCGCTGCGGCTCGCCTGGCCGAGCACGCCGTCGATCTTGCCGACATCGTAGCCCGCGCGCGCCAGCAGCGATTGCAGCTCCTTGATCTCGTTGAACGGCAGTTGCGCGACCGGGGCGTGCGGCCGTTGCATCGGCGGCGCGCCCGCGATGCGGCTGGCGAGATAACCCGCGGTGGTCGAATAGATCAGCGAGTTGTTCCACTCGGTATAGGCGGCGAAATTCGGGTAGGCGAGGAACGCCGGACCCAGCCGGCCCATCGGCAGCAGCAGCGAGGCCGGCAGTTCGTCGTTCGGCAACGCCTTGCCGTCGGTCGAGGTGACGCCGAGCGCGACCCATTTCGAGCGCGGCAGCTTGATCGTGAGGTCGGCCTGGTCCCACGGAAAACTCGTCGCCTGCGGCACGCGCACTTCCTGAAGCCACGGCTCGCCGCGCCGCCACTTCAGCCCGTTGGCTATGTAGTTCGCGGTCGAGCCGATCACGTCGGGGCCGCTGGCGAGCAGATTGCGATGGCCGTCGCCGTCATAGTCGACCGCATAGTTGAAATAATGCGTCGGCAAAAATTGCGTCTGGCCGAGCTCGCCGGCCCAGGAGCCGATCATCTCGTCGGGCGAGAGATCGCCGCGCTCGATGATCTTCAGTGCCGCGATGGTCTCGCCCTGGAACATCTCGGAGCGGCGGCAGTCATAGGCCAGCGACACCAGCGACCTCAGCGTCGGCAGATTGCCCATCTGGGCACCGAAATCGCTCTCCAGTCCCCAGAACGCGGCGATCACCGCCGGCGGCACGCCATATTCCTTCTCGGCGCGTGCGAACGCGGCCGCATAGGTCCGGATGTGCTGCTGGCCCTGCTGCATGCGATAGCTTGCGGCCATGCGGCCGGCGAACTGGGTGAAGATCTGCCCGAACACGCGCTGGCCGCGGTCGCGGTTGACGATGCCCTGGTCGTAGACCAAATAGGGCGCGGCCTCCGCGATGGTTGCCTGTGAGACGCCGGCGGCCACCGCCTTCTGCTTCAGCTCGGCGAGGAAGCGATCGAAGCTCTGGCCGTTGTGGCAGGACGCCGCCCTCGGCGTCGCCACTGCGGCCGGGCGCGCCCTGGCCGGGGCCGGCGCAGCGGGATTGGGCAGTAGCTGCTGCGCCAGGGCGGTCGTCGAGAGCGCCAGCGCCGCCGCCAACACAGCGATCACGATCGGGACGCGGGGGGAAGATGCTGGCATCGATATCACCGGCTTGAATAGGGGGATAAGACCTCCTGCATACACCAGGGCGATACCGGGCAACAACGGGGGCATCGCCGTTAGACCAATTGGGCTTCGGCAGAGTGAGTCGTCGCCGCTATGATCAACAAGTGATTCGCGGGCAGGGGTGTCGGCGGATCGATCACGCCCGGAGGGACCCATATGGAGTTTTCTCGAGCGTCTCTTGGATTCGTCGACGCTTTCGCCGCACGGCATCTGCCTGTTGTGGGAGCCGGAGCTGATCTGGCTCCACGTGATTTCAGACGCCATCATTGCCGCTTCGTACTTCTCGATCCCGTTTGCGCTGGCGATCCTCGTCTCCAAGCGGCGCGATTTCCAGTTCGGCTGGATGGCCTGGCCGTTTGCCGCCTTCATCCTCGCCTGCGGGCTGACCCATGTGTTCTCGATCTACACGCTGTGGGTTCCGATCTACGGCCTCGAGGGCCTGGTCAAGGCGTTGACCGCAATCGCCTCGATCTTCACCGCGGTGCTGCTGTGGCCGCTGATCCCGCGCATCCTCGCGATCCCGACCGAGGCGCAGCTGCACGAGGCGCATGTCGCGCTTGCCGAGGAGGGGCGGCAGCGCCAGCGCTCCGAGGTCCTGCTGGAGCGGTTCCGCGAGGCCGAGGTCAATGAGAGCAAGATCCGCCAGGCGCAGAAGATGGAAGCGGTCGGCCAGCTCACCGGCGGCATTGCGCATGACTTCAACAACATCCTCACCGTCATCACCGGCACCATCGACATCCTGTCGGATGCGGTCACCCATAACCGGCAGCTCACCGAGATCACCGGCCTGATCCGCGATGCCGCCGACCGCGGCGCATCGCTGACCCGGCATCTGCTCGCCTTCGCGCGCAAGCAGCCGTTGCAGCCGAGCGACGTCGACGTCAACGCGCTGATGGTCGACACCATCGAGCTGCTGCGGCCGACGATCGGCGATCACGTCGACATCGAATTCCGCCCGGTGCCCGATCTGCCGCGCGCGTTGGTCGATGCCAACCAGCTCGTCACCGCGATCATCAACCTCGCGCTCAACGCGCGCGACGCGATGCCGAAGGGCGGCCGGCTCACGATCGAAGCCCGCGCCGCCGAGCTGAAGCCGTCCGACGTGCAGGGCCATGACGGGCTTGCCGCCGGCGAGTATGTCGCGATCATGCTGGCCGACAATGGCCAGGGCATCGCCGAGTCCGATCTCGCCAAGGTGTTCGAGCCGTTCTTCACCACCAAGGACGTCGGCAAGGGCACCGGCCTCGGGCTCAGCATGGTCTACGGTTTCGTCAAGCAGTCCAACGGCCATATCGTGCTGGAGAGCGAGGTCGGCCGCGGCACCAGGGTCATGCTCTATCTGCCGCGCGCGGCGGCAGTCGCTCCGGTCGTAGTGCCCGAGCGGCGACATCCGGAGGTCCGCGGCGCGCAGGAAGTGGTGCTGGTCGTCGAGGACGACAAGCTGGTGCGCACCTATGTGCTCGCCCAGATCGACAGCCTCGGCTACACGACGCTGTCGGCCAACAACGGTGCGGAGGCGCTGGCCGTGCTCGACAGCGGCGCCCCGGTCGATCTGCTGTTCACCGACGTCATCATGCCCGGCGCCATGAATGGGCGCGATCTTGCCGCCGAAGCGCAGCAGCGGCGGCCCGGTTTGCGGGTACTGTTCACGTCGGGCTACACCGAGAATGCGATCGACCAGGACGGCAAGCTCGAGCAGGGCATCCTGTTCCTGGCCAAGCCCTACAGCCGCGCCGAGCTCGCGCGCCTGCTGCGGGTCGCGCTGCGCGACGAGGAGACGGTGATCGCGCAGCAGGAGCCGGCGGAGTAGGCGCGACCTGGAAGACGGATTCGTAGCCCGCATGAGCGACGCGACGTGCGGGGCAGTCTCCCCGCATGTCGCTGCGCTCCATCCGGCCTACGGATCGCCGCACATGACCAATCGTTAATCCGCGCCGCGTCGCTGCGACGCACGGCGTGCCCTTGCGACGCTCGCGGCAAAATCACTACCTCAACGGCGTCAGTTGTGGCAGCATTCCGCCTGCCGTCAGGGAACCACGATGAATTATTTTCGTACCGCGCTCCTGCTTGCCGGCCTCACCGCCCTGTTCATGGGTGTCGGCTATTTGATCGGCGGCGGCACCGGCGCCGTGCTCGCCCTCATCGTGGCGGCTGCGACAAATCTGTTCGCCTACTGGAATTCCGATCGCATGGTGCTGTCGATGTACGGCGCCCATCAGGTCGATGCGCGCACGGCGCCCGAACTCTACAATCTGGTCGCGGAGCTTGCGCAGCGCGCCGCGCTGCCGATGCCGCGCGTGTTCCTGATGGACCAGCCGCAGCCCAATGCGTTCGCGACCGGCCGCAATCCGGAGAACGCGGCGGTCGCCGTCACCACGGGCCTGATGCAGCAGCTCAGCCGCGAGGAGCTCGCTGGCGTGATCGCGCACGAGCTCGCGCATATCAAGCATCACGACACTCTGACCATGACGATCACGGCGACGATCGCCGGTGCGATCTCGATGCTGGCTCAGTTCGGCATGTTCTTCGGCGGCAACCGCAACAACAACGGTCCCGGCATCATCGGCTCGATTGCGATGATGATCCTGGCGCCGCTCGGCGCCATGCTGGTGCAGATGGCGATCAGCCGCACCCGCGAGTACGCCGCCGACAATTTCGGCGCGCGCATCGTCGGCCAGCCGATGTGGCTGGCGTCCGCGCTGGCGAAGATCGAGAACGCCGCGCACCAATTGACCAACATGGAGGCCGAACGCAATCCGGCCACCGCGCACATGTTCATCATCAACCCGCTATCGGGCCACGGCGTCGACAATCTGTTCTCGACCCATCCCTCGACCGCAAACCGCATCGCCGCGCTCCAGCAGCTCGCCGCCGAGCTCGGCACCCAGACCGCGCCGCGCAACACCGGCGCGACCTATCCGCAGCGCAGTCCGTGGGGCGGATCATCGGGCCAGCGCGGGCCTTGGGGGTGAAGTCTTGAGGTTGAAGCCTCGGGGTTGAAGCTCGCGTCCGGATGCAGGCTCACGCCGACGCCGTAAGGAATACGTCGTCCATGAACAGCGCGTCGATGCCGGATTTGCGGAAGGTGACGATCGCGTCGGTGGGCGTGCAGACGATCGGTTCGCTGTCGTTGAACGACGTGTTGACGACGAGCGGCACGCCGGTCTCGGCGAAGAAGCAGGAGATCAGCTGGTGAAAGCGCGGGTTTGATCGGCGGCTGACGATCTGCACCCGAGCGCTGCCGTCCCGGTGCAGCACCGCGGGGATCTGATCGCGCCGCTCCGGCCGCACCGGACAGGCAAACAGCATGAATTCGTGGCTGGCCGTCAGCGGGCCGATCTCGAACCATTCCTCGGCATGCTCAGCCAGCACGCTCGGCGCAAACGGCCGGAAATCTTCCCGGTGTTTGACCTTCTGATTGAGGATGTCGCGCATGTCCGGCCGCCTCGGGTCGGCGAGCAGCGATCGGTTGCCAAGCGCGCGTGGCCCGAACTCCATGCGGCCCTGGAACCAGGCGACGATCTTGCCGCTAGCGATCATGTCGGCGGCATCGCGCGCTGGCATCTTGCTGCGCCGCGACTTGAGGCCGGCGGATTTGACCGCGGCGAGAATGGCTGGCCGCTTGAATCCAGGCCCGAGATAGGGCGTCGCGTTGCCGCGCTCGGGCGGGCGCTTCTGCTTGACGCAATGCACGGCATAGGCGGCGCCGATCGCGGTGCCGGCGTCGTGCGGCGCCGACGGGATGAACACATCGCTGAATTCGCCGCAGCGCCGGACCAGCTCGTTGGTCACGCAATTCAGCGCGACACCGCCGGCAAGGCACAGATTGTCGAACGGCACCCTGCGCTTGAGGCGGCGCACCGCGGCGATGACAGCGGCATCCGTCGCGGCCTGCAATGCCGCCGCCATGTCGGCATGCCGCGGCAAGATCTCGTCGTCTTCATAGCGGCCCGGACCGAACACGGCTTCCATTCGGGCATAACGCTCCGGGCTGTTGCCGAGATAATCCGGCGACACCCCGTAGTTCACCTCGTTGGCGTGCATGATCGATTGGAACTGCTCGCGATACACGTCCGGATCGCCGTAGGCGGCGAGGCCCATGACCTTCGAGGCGTCGTAATGCGAGAAGCCGAGATAGCCGCTGAACACCTCCCAGATGAAGCCGATCGAGTGCGGATACTCGAAGGTCTCGATGGTCTGGATCCGGGTGCCGATGGCCTTCGCCAGCGAGGTGCCTGCGGTCTCGCCGATCCCGTCGATGGTCAGGATCGCCGCGCGTTCGAAACCTGAGGGAAAATAGGCGGAGGCGGCGTGCGCCATGTGATGCGGCACGAAATGCAGCCGCTGTCCCAGCGATCGTCCAAGCAGTTCGTCGACGGCGCCGGGCACCTGGCCGAGCCGGAGCCGGAAGGTCTCCTCCAGTCGCGGGTCCCACCAGTCGGCGCGATACCGCTTGCGGCGCTGCCTGGGATCGAACGAGAAGCCGACATGATCGATGGCGCGTGCGGTGAGCCCGGCGTGCTTCAGGCAAAAGCGGATCGCACGTTCGGGGAGTTGGTGCGGGTTGTCGAACTCGGCCGGCTTGCCGTGCTTGATGCGGTTGAACCGCTCCTCCTCGACGGCCGCCACGAGCCTGCCGTCGACCAGCAGCGCGGCGGCGGACTCGTGATAGACCGAGTTGATTCCAAGGATGTTCACCGGCAGCTCCCAGGCACCTGACGATTGCGGAAAATTGCCCAATCTGCGCGCAACAGTGAGGCTTTATCGAGATTGCCTGCGAAAGGTCCGGGCGCAGACAAGACGCTGGTCCGCGATCGCATCCCGACCGTCGATGAGCCCGGCCATGCCGGAACGAATGGGCCAGTAAATCCTACTGCGCGCTGGCAGCATCCAGTCGTTCGACCTGTTCCTTGCTCAGCTCGAGCTTGGTTGCCGCGACAAGGGTCGCGACCTGCTCGGGCTTGGTCGCGCTGGCGATCGGCGCAGTGATGGAGGGCTTTGCCATCAGCCAGGCGAGCGCGACCGAGGCCGGTTCGGCGCGCTTTTCCGCCGCGACCTCGTCGAGACAGGCGAGGATGCGCATGCCGCGCGGGTTCATGTATCTCGGAATGCTGCGTGACCCGCGCGGGCTCTTGGCGAAGTCGCTTTCCGAGCGATACTTGCCGGTCAAGAATCCGGCGGCCAGCGAGAAGAACGTGATCACGCCGACGTCGTTCTCCCGGCACACACGCTCGAGCGCGCCTTCATAGCTCGACCGTTCCGCCAGGCTGTATTCGGGCTGCATGCTCTCGTAGCGCGGCAGCCCGTTTGCCTTGGCGATATCGAGCGCGCTCT
Source organism: Bradyrhizobium sp. SK17 (assembly GCF_002831585.1). Taxonomy (GTDB): domain Bacteria; phylum Pseudomonadota; class Alphaproteobacteria; order Rhizobiales; family Xanthobacteraceae; genus Bradyrhizobium. The sequence continues at coordinate 3,052,871 of NZ_CP025113.1, forward strand.
GGAGCCGCTCTGCCGAGAAGTTCGAGGCGCCGATCGCCCTGATCTTGCCGGCCTTGATCAGTTTGTCATAGGCCGCGAGCGTGTCCTCCTGCGGCGTCGTCTCGTCGTCCTTGTGGGACTGGTAGAGATCGATGGTCTCGGTCTGTAGCCGTCGCAGCGAGTCCTCGACGGCGCGCGCGATGTAGTCCGGCTTCAGTCCGACATTACCGCCGCCCATGTCCATGCCGACCTTGGTGGCGAGGATGATGCGGTCGCGGTTGCCGCGCGACTTCATCCATTTGCCGATGATGACCTCGGACTCGCCGCCGCTATGGCCGGGTACCCAGCGCGAATAGACATCCGCCGTATCCAGAAACGTCAGCCCGTGGTCCAGCACGTTGTCGAGCAGGCGAAACGACGACGTCTCGTCGACGGTCCAGCCGAACACGTTGCAGCCGAAGCAGAGCGGAGGAACGGAGAGGCCGGAACGGCCGAGCGGACGATGCTTCATGCTTGTTCTTTCGATTATTGACTGATCGCAGGCGACGCGTAGACAGTGAGACGGATCGCGTTTGTTTGCAAGACGCAGTTCCGATCGTCATCAGGAAGGCCGGAAACAACGAGTGCGGCGCACCGAGGCGGCCATGCCAATCTTGCCGAGCAAGGGAGAGGCTGGCGCGATCAGAGGGGATCGGGCCCATAGCGGTTCGGACCGGTGGTGCCGGGGCGGCAGCCGAGCTCGACGATCATCCAGACGCTGACGGCAAGCGCAGCCAAGTCGCACACGCTCGCAATCGCACCTCCAAGCATCGCAATGGCCGCAAGGATCACAGGGCCGAGAAAGAACAACAGCAGCCACCAGCCGCTCTTGTCGCGATCGTGCAGACGCTTCTTGCTCACCGCGATTTGGGAGTTGAACATCAGGACGCCCGCGATCAACGCGACGCAGACCGCGAGATACGGCATCAAGCTTCCCAACACGATCATGACGAACAACAGCAGGAGAAGCAGGATCACCCAGGCGATGCACGCTCTCCAGTAGCCGGCTCGCGAAATCCGCCCGTCGAAATTGAACAGCAGGTCGTGCAACTGCTCGCGACCTTCGGGTATCGGGAGCAAGTCGAGCAAGCCGACCTCCGCTGCAATGCTTGAAGAACGCAGGCTGGTTTAACGGCCCGGATCATACCCGTTATACGGGTGTCCGCAAGCCGCGCCGGGATTGCCCATCCGCATTCCGGCAGCCGGACAGCGCCGATTACATACGTGTGCTTCGCTCAGCTTGGCTTCGCCGTCTCGTCGTCCCCCGATTCCTCTCCCGAGTCGGCCTTCGGCGGCCAGGCACCGCGCCGGACCAGCGCCTCGTGCAGCAGCTTCTCGATCTGGCCCTGGCGCGAGCGGAATTCCGCGGCGGCCAGGCGATCGAGTATATCCAGCAGCGGGCTGCCGAGCCGCAGCAGGATCGGCTCCTTGTCCGGCCCCTTCGGGCGCCCGCGCTTAGGCATACAGCGTTCCGGTGTTGACGACCGGGGTGGCGTCCTTGTCGGAGACCAGCACGACCAGCAGGTTCGACACCATCGCCGCCTTGCGTTCGGGATCGAGGTCGATGTCGGTCTGCTCCTTCAGCTTCTCGAGCGCTTCCCTGACGATGTCGACCGCGCCGGCAACGACGAGCTTGCGCGCGGCGATGACCGCGCTCGCCTGCTGGCGGCGCAGCATCACCGGGGCAATCTCCGGTGCGTAGGCGAGGTGGTTGATCCAGGCCTCGTCGATGGTCACGCCGGCCACCGCAAGCCGCTCCTTGAGCTCGACGACGAGTTCGTTGGTGACCTGATCGCCGCTCTCGCGCAGCGACAGCGTGCGCGCGGCGACCTGGTCGTGGCTCACGACTTCCTCGGGACCGGCATGCGTAACCGCCTCGTCGAAATCATAGGGATGGCGGCCGGCGATATGGCGCAGCGCCGATTCGGTCTGCGCGCCGACGAAGTCGGCATAGTCGTCGATCTGGAAGATCGCCTTGGCGCTGTTCTCGACCCGCCAGACCACCACGGCGCCGATCTCGATCGGATTGCCGATCAGGTCGTTGACCTTCAGCTTGCCGCACTCATGGTAGCGCACTCGCTGCGACACCCTCGCGATCTTGAAGAACGGCACGGTGGCGCGCAGGCCTGGCGCGGAATCTGTGCCGACATAGGCGCCGAACAGTGTCAGCACTGCGCTTTCGTTCGGCTGCAACGAATAGATCGACCAGCCGGACAGGATGGCGCCGACGAGACACAGCAGCGCGCCGAGCAACGACCAACTCGAGACCTGGAGATCGCCATGGCCATCGCGGGAGAAAGCGCCATAGGTGATCCAGCAGGTGAGCACGAGAAGCACGAGCGCGATCAGAAGCGCGACATAGCCGCTGCCGACGAGCCTGGCCGGGCGGTCGTCGACCCTGACCTTGATCGTGGAAAGGCCCGGACTGGAATGATCTTGCATGGTCATGGGAGCAAACCCCTGATGCATCCAGCATAATTGCTGATATTTTTTGATATCATAAAATAACGAAGTGCAGAAGCCGGCATGCGATGACATTGCCGCGATGGGCTTATTTCGTAGCCAGAACAACGACCTAGAGAGCACGTTGCTGGAGCCTGGTGGTTCCAAATCTCGCGCAAGACGTCGATCGGAAACCAGCTTCGACGCGCGAAATGAAGTAGAGAGTGCGGTGTATGTACAGACGTTGCTGGCGGCGATTTGCGCGGCGGCATGGCTTGGGGTTGGGCTCTGAAGGTGCATCACTCGGTTTTTGGCTGCGCGGCAGCGGCGGTGCGCGCGGGTTTGCCTGTCCGTATGATCGGGCTGGCCTGCAGTCTTGCGATCGGTTGTGTGCTCGATGGCGTTGCCCCACACGAGGCGGCGGCGCAGGTGCCATTCGCGCTGTTTCAGCCGGCGCGGCAGATCGAACCGGTGAAGCCGCTGGCGCGCGACGTCACCGGGCCGCCGACGGTCAGCCAGCGGCTCGACGGCACTGCGTTCTTTGTCGACGATCTCGGCCACATGCTGACCGCGCGCCATGCCGTCGCGGACTGCGTCCGCATTGTCGTCAGCAAGGAAGGTCGCTCCGTCACTGCGCGCCTGGTGGCGCTGGCCGCGACCGACATTGCATTGATCAAGGTTCCGCGAACGCTCGGCCTTGCAGCGGTATTCCCGCGCGCGACTGTGTCGGCAGCCAACGACATGGTGTTCGCCGAGGCCTATGACCGGCTGAAGCCGATGCTTGCGCATGGCGGTGCGCTCGGCAATGCGTTCGTCGATGGCACTCAGCGCGATCCCCAGCATCTCGTGCTGCGCTCGAATGTCACATTCGGTACCAGCGGTGCGCCGGTGCTGGATTCCCGCGGCCTGGTCGAGGGCGTGGTGAGCCGCCGGACCACGATCGATCGCGTGCTGGCGGTCGATGCCGCGCACGCCAAGTCGTTTCTCGAGACCCAAGGCGTCCGCATCCAGGAAGACGACCGGCCGCAGATGAGCGGCACCGCGTCACGGGCGCATCGCGCCGCCAGCATCTCGGCGCGCGTCACATGCCTGCAACAATGAGCGACTAGTTGCTCGCGGATCGATGTTCGCGCGTCGTCCTGTCAGCTGCTGCCTGCGGTCAACCCTTGTCCAGAACCATGCTCATCTTGCGGGGCACGCTCGTGCTCTCGTTCGGCCTGCTGATCCTCTCCCCAGCGCCGGGCCATGCCCAGAACACCGACTTTCGCAATCCTGAACAGGCGCCGCCGTCCTGGGCGCAGTTCGCCAAGCTGGTGAAGTACCGGTTCGAGGAATGGATCGCGGCCGACGAGACGGTTGCCAATCGCTTCCGCAACTGGGTCATCGAGCATTCGGGCAAGGAGAACGGGCCGCCGCCGACGCTCGTGGTGCGCGCCTGGCTCAACCCGGACGGCACCGTCGAGCGCGTCACGTTTGCCGCGCTCAGTGATGCCGGCGCGACCGAGGATCTGCGGACCATCCTGAAACGCGGCAATGTCGGCGAGGCGCCGCCGCCGGAGATATTGCAGCCGCTCAACCTGCGCTTCTCGCTCAACCTGAAGAAGCCCTGAGCGGCTTCAGTCGCGCGGTGCCAGCGCGAGCTCCAGCAATGCGATACGCTGCAGCGCATCGATCTCGCGCTCGCCGTCCTTCGCCGTGCGCAGGATCGATTCCGCGATCGTCTTGATATGCGAACTGCTGACCGGCTCGGGCAGCGTCGCAACCGAAGACTCCAGCGCCTGTGTCATCAACTCGATCACCTCGGGCGCAAACGCTGCATTGGAAAAGTTCTTCATTGCTCGGAATGCCACTCAAATCATCAGGGAATCGCCCCGCGGCAGATAACGCCTGATCAGCGTCGCAGTTCCGGTTGCTTTAGATTTTGTCTAATTCAAAACAGGGGTGTCGTCGTGTCGACGCGCGCTTGCAAAGCATGCCGAGAGACGCACTGTCGCGTGCTTGATGCGCAACACTTCGTCGCGCAAGCGCTGATGTGGAGAGGTTCTAGGTTTCGAATCGAGACCCCACAATTTTCGTTACGCTAGATCATCACCGTTGCTGACGCAGTCGGCGTGACGGGGATGGGGCAAGTGAATTTTTTCAAGACGTTTGGTCGGGCGGCAAGCCTGAGTGCGGCGAGCTGTGCCATGGTTTCAATCAGCGCATTCGAGCCGGCGCATGCGCAATCGCAAACGCTCCCTCCCGTCACGGTTGATCAGCCGAAAGCCCCGACCGTGCGCCGCGCCGCGCCGACCCGGCGTGTGACGGCGCGCGCGCCGGTGCGCCGGCAGCAGGCGGCTGCGCCGCTACGGCAGACGGCGCCGGTTCGTTATCTGACGCCACCGACCGCAACGCTTGGCGCGCCGCCGTCGCCGTACGCCGGCGGCCAGGTCGCGAGCGGCGCAGGCCTTGGGCTGCTTGGGAATCGCAGCGTGATGGACACGCCGTTCAACCAGACGAGCTACACCGCCGAGCTGATCCAGAACCAGCAGGCGCGCACGATCCGCGACGTGCTGATCAACGACCCGTCGGTGCGGGTGATCCAGGCAGCCGGCGGCGGCGCCGACAGCCTGTTCATCCGCGGCTTCTACTACGACAGCGGTGACTACGGACTGAACGGCCTGTACGGAATCGCGCCATATTATTCGACCGGTGCCAATTTCGTCGAGCGCGTCGAAGTCCTCAAGGGCCCAAGCGCGCTGCTCAACGGCATGACTACCGGCGGTACCGGCGTATCGAGCGGCGGGGCGGTCGGTGGCAGCGTCAATCTGGTCACGAAGCACGCGCCCGACGTCGATATCACCCAGCTCACCACGACCTATGCCTCGAAGTCGCAGTTCGGCGAGGCCATCGACGTCAGCAGGCGCTACGGCGAGAACAAGGAGTGGGGTGTTCGGCTGAACAGCACCTATTCGAACGGCAACACGCCGTGGAATCGCCAGACCGACGAGTTCGGTAACGCTGTGATCGGCATCGACTATCGCGGCGAGCGCGCGCGCCTGGCCGTCGATATCGGCTACCAGGCCGACAATCTCAACCCACCGCTGCGTTTCTTCACCGTCGGCTCCAGCATCATTCCGCCACCGCCCAAGCCGGGTAGCAATTTCCAGGTACCGTGGACGTATTATGCGCCGACCGATTTCTTCTCGACGGTTCGCGGTGAGGTCGACGTCACCGACCAGGTGACCGCCTATGCGGCGTTCGGCTATCACGACAGCAACATCAACTATGCCTATCCGTCGCCGATCCTCAGCAACGCCGTGCCCGGCGCGCTGGCCTCGCCTCCCGGCGCCTTCCAGCTCGGTGGCCTGCGGTCGACGCCGTTCACCGGAAAGGAGACCTTCGAGACGCTGGCGGGCGAAGCCGGCGTCCGCGCCACGGTGGATACCGGGCCGGTCAATCACGCGGTCAACCTCAACTACGCGATCAATGACCGCACCTACACGCAGCGAGTCCGGATTCCCGGTAGTCAGATCTTCTGGAATCTGTACACCGAACCGACCAATATCCCGCTGCCGAACTTCACGACGCTCGCAGCCAACCAGTTGACCGGCGTCGACCTGTGGAGCGTCGGCGTGTCCGACACCATGTCGATCCTCGACAAGCGCGTCCAGCTCACGGTCGGCGTACGTCGCCAGACCGCCGGCAGCGAGGTCACGAACTATCTGACGCCGACGCTGAGCCGGCCAGAGACCGACACCTCGGTCTGGACCCCGGCCTACGCGCTGGTGGTGAAGCCGGTCGAGAACGTCTCGCTGTATGCCAACTACATCGAAGGGCTTCAGACGCCGGTCGTCGTAGGCGGCACCTTCGCCAATGCCGGAACGGTGTTTCCGCCGGCCCAGACCACGCAGGCCGAGGGCGGTGTCAAGGTCGATATGGGCCGGATCACCGCAACGATGGGTTACTTCGATATTTCGCAGCCGAGCATCATCACTGTCGGCTCCGGCTTGCTGGCGACGCAGCAACTCAACGGCCGCCAGCGCAACCGCGGTGTCGAGCTCAACGTGTTCGGCGAACTCACGCCATCGTTCCGCTTGCTCGGCGGCGTAGCCATGATCGACGGCGTGCAGGAGAAGACCGCCGGCGGCATCAACGACGGCAAGAAGGCGGTCGGCGTGCCCGGCTTCAACGCCAATATCGGCGCCGAGTGGGACACCCCGTTCCTGCACGACCTGACGCTGACCGGGCGGGCGATCTACACGTCGTCGCAATATGTCGACGTAGCCAATCTCGTCACGCTGCCGGAATGGACGCGGGTCGATCTCGGCGCACGCTATACGTTCATCTCGCCCTGGAACGGCAAGCCGATCGTGGTCCGCGCCAATATCGAGAACCTGTTCAACAAAGCCTACTGGGCTTCCGCTTATAGCGGCGTGATCACGCTCGGCGCGCCGCGTACCTACCTCGTCTCCACCACCTTCAACTTCTGACGGGACATGAGCCGGGGCAGGTTGCAGACATCGTTGCGCGTCATCACTGTCGTGGTCGGCGGCTACGGCGCCACGTCCGTCATCGTCGCGCTGCTTGCGGTGGGGCTGCCGTTGTCGACTGGCCTGGCGCGCAGCGAGGCCGTGGTGCTGGCCTCGATGCTCGGCTTCCTGATCTATCTGGCGCTGCTGCTCTGGGGTTTCTCGGTGCAGAAACTGTCGCGGCTCGTGCTCGGACTTTCCGGGTTGGCGGCCGTGGCCTTCGCGCTGGTCGCACTGCTGCATCGTCACGGTGGATAGGATGGAGCCGACCTTCCGGCAATCGATGAACTGGCTGCACACGTGGGCGGGCGTGGTGGTTGGCGGGCTGTTGTTCGCGATCTTCTGGATGGGCACGCTGTCGGTATTCGACAAGGAGATCGACCGCTGGATGGCGCCGTCGACCCGGCTCGCAATGCCGTCCGGCACGCTGTCGCTCGACGCCCAGCGTTCGACCTATCGCGATGCCGTGGCCGACCGGGCTGCGACTTGGAACGTGTTCCTCCCCAACGATCGCCTGCCGGTGGCGCGCACCGCCTGGTTTGGCGCGCGGGGAATCCAGTCGCACTACCATGATCCCGCAGACGGGCATGAGCTTGGGGATCCCGGGACACTGGCGGCGAGCGGATTCTTGTATCCGTTCCACTACCATCTACATTTGCGCTTCATGAATCTCGGCCTGTGGCTGGTCGGCGCCGCCAGCATGGCGATGTTGGCGCTGTGCGTGTCCGGCGTCATCATCCATCGCCGAATTTTTGCAGACTTCTTCACCTTTCGGCCGGAACGAAAGCCACGACGCGCGATCCTCGATTTGCACAATATAGCCGGGGTGCTCGGACTGCCCTTTCATTTCGTCATCACGCTGTCTGGCCTCGTCATTTTCTACAATCTGTATTTCATGAGCGGCTGGGTTTCGGCGTATGGCGTGACCAATCTGCGCACGTTCAACCAGGAGGCCTTCAGTTCGTTCGCGCGGCCGAAGGCCAACAGGCCCGGCGAACTGGCATCGCTCGATGCCATGGCCGAGCAGGTGCGCCGGCTGTGGCCTAGTAGCGAACTGGCGTCGCTGACGGTCTTCAATCCCGGCGACGCCGCGGCCTATGTCCAGCTCAACGTTTCCAATGCCGATCGCATCACCAGCGCGGCAAGTACCGCGTTCTTCGACGGTGCCACTGGAAGGCTGCTGTTCCAGCGTTCCGAACTGGCGCCGGTCATGACGAGCTTTCGCTTCCTGTTCGGGCTCCACGTCATCCAGTTCCAGAATTGGGCGCTCCGCTGGATTTACTTTGTGCTGGGCATTGCCGGCTGCGTACTGATCCTGACCGGATTTCTGTTCTGGCTGGAATCCCGGCGCAAGCGGCATGTGAGTCTCGGGCTGCACGGCGTTCGCGTCGTTGAGGCGCTCGCGGTCGGCGGCACGAGCGGCATCATCGCCGCGACCCTGGCTTTCTTCGTTGCCAATCGGGCGTTGCCGGCCAATCTGGCAGACAAGGCCGCGCTCGAGGTCTGGGTGTTCTATTTGGCCTGGCTCGCTACCTTTGTGCACGCCGGAGTGCGGCCCGGCGTGCGGGCCTGGCGCGAGCAGGCCGGTGCGATCGGTGTTCTCGCCATCGTCGCTGTGACGCTCAATGCCGTCACCACCGGCGATCATCTGCTCCGTAGCCTGACGCAACCTTATCTCTGGCCTGTCGCAGGAATGGACATCCTCCTGCTACTCTGCGCAGCAATCGCCGCTGTTACGGCATGGCGGCTACGCGCGGCGGCGCGCCTGACACCGCTTGCAGTGGAAGGGACGGCGGAGCATGCGTGAGGCGATGTTGCTCGTCGCGTTGCTTGCGGCCGCCTATTGCGGCTTTGCCGCGTTGGCGCTCGCTCAGCCGCGGCATTGGGGGCGGGCGATCGGTCAGGGTGCGCCATCACGGCGGCAGGTCTGGCGGCTTCGCGTCGGCGGTTACGGGCTGCTGGCACTCGGCCTTGCTCTCGCGCTGCTGCGCGATGGCGCAGGTTTCGGCACTGTGCTGTGGGCGACCACGATCAGCGTTGCGGCGATCGCCGTTACGCTCACCCTGGCTTGGCGGCCGCGATGGGCCCGCGCGATCGCCGCGCCGTTTGGCCTGCCGGGCGCGGCCCCCCAGCGTTGATTTGCCGATGACGCAAGCCTCTTCGTGAAGAGTATGGTCTCTGCCTGCGCAGGGACGACGGCGAGTAGCTGGCGCTATGGCCACACAGCTCCTTCGGTGTCATCACCCGCAAGGCTTTCGCGGGTGATGACACCGAACTTGGCGGCTACCGGACGGACTGCTTCGCATCGCTCGCAATGATCGGTAGGATGACAGCCGCTCGCAAATGGAGACACAACTCCAATGGCCAAACAACAAGCCGGACGTTCGCGGCGCGCCTTCATCGGTGTCGCGATCGCAGGACTTCCCGCCGCACTTCTGCTGCGAACCGCGGCAGCTTCCGACAAGATGACAAAGCCGCAGGCCGAATATCAGGACGCGCCGAACGGCATCTACTCCTGCGGCCTGTGCACGCTGTTCGTCGCGCCCGATGGCTGCAAGGTGGTCGAGGGGACGATCAGCAAGGACGGCTGGTGGAAGGCCTTTGCCGCGGTCGATTGACGCATAGCCCTTCTCCTCCAGGAGAGAATTGAGACGAGCCTACAATTTCCGCGCATTCGAGAATGCGAACGACGACATCCGACGCGTGGTCTCGTCCAGGATCAAGGTGCGCGTGATCGGCGGCTCCGCGCGCTGGCTGCAATTCTCGCGCTCGCAGAGTCGGCAGTTGACGCCGATCGGGGTGCCCTCGGTCTTTTCCAGGTCGATGCCGGTCGCATAGACGAGCTTTGCCGCATGACGGATCTCGCAGCCGAGTCCGATCGCAAAGCGCGGCTGCGGCTGCGGGTAGGGCGCCACCGGCCGCCGCACGGTCTGCGCGATCGAGAAGTAGCGTGTGCCATCGGACAGCTCGATCACCTGGCTAAGCAGGCGGTCGGGCATGTCGAAGGTCGAATGCACGTTCCAGAGCGGACAGGTGCCGCCGAACTTGGAGAACGGGAAGGTGCCCGAGGAGAACCGTTTCGACACGTTGCCGGCGGTGTCGACGCGCAGCAGGAAGAACGGCACGCCGCGCGCGTTCGGCCGTTGCAGCGTGGTGAGGCGGTGGCAGACCTGCTCGAAGCCGGCGTTGAAGCGCTGCGCCAGCACGTGGACGTCATAGCTGAGCGCTTCGGCCGCGGAATGAAATGTCGGATAGGGCATCATCGCGGCGGCCGCGAAGTAGTTGGCGAGCGTGATGCGGTAGAGCCGGCGCGCGGTGTCGTCGAGCGCGCCGGCGCGGCTGACGATGACATCGATCGCGGCGCCGCATTCGACGAAGCCGATCTGTAGCGCGAGCTGGAAGTTGCGGCCGGAGCTGTCGACCAGTTCGGAGATCAGGAGCTGCCGGCGGTGCCGGTCGAAACGGCGCAGCGTCTCGCGCATCACGTCGACCGGCATCACGCGGCAGACGATCGAATGCTTTTCGCGCAAACGCGCGGCGAGCGCCGTGAACAGGCCCTCGGTCGGCACGTTGAGCTCGTCGCGCAGATTTTCCGCCGCGGTCTCGAGCTCCGGAAAATAGTTGCGGTTGGCCTCGATCAGGTCACGCACCCGCTCGATCGGGTTGGCGTCGAATTGCGAGCCCTCGCGGCGGTCGGCCATCTGCGCCGCCACCAGCGTCTCGCCGCGGCGCGCCTCGGTGTATGCGGCATAGAGCCGTTGCAGCGCATGGGTCACGCCCGGGCAGAGCTCGGCGAGGTCGCGCAGCTCCTGCTTCGGCAGGTCGATCTGGCGGAACAGTGGATCGGAGAAGATCTCGTTAAGTTCCGCGAAAAAGCGGTCCTCGTCGGCAGTGGCGAGGTCGCGCAGGTCGAGGTCGTAGGTCTCGGCCAGCCGCAGCAGGATCTGCGCCGTCACCGGGCGCTGGTTGCGCTCGATCAGGTTGATGTAGGAGGGCGAGATGCCGAGCCCCTCGGCGATCTGGGTCTGCGACAGCCCCAATTGCTGGCGGATCCGCCGGAACCGCGGCCCGACGAACAGCTTCTTTCCGGACTCGCCGGGCATGGCAGTCTTCCTAACCTATTTTGTGACAAAATTTACAAATCGACATTTATTACAAGTTCAGATGTTACATGACATCACCAATAAGAAACAAGCTATCTATACGAACTTCGCCTTTTCGCGTTTATCTCCTGACACGCGCTTCGCGATGCTCTGTTAAGAATGTCGCTCCGGCGAACAGGCGGCGAGGATCAGGTTTCAGGCGGCCGAGCAGAGGCGGCCCGAATTTTAGAGGAGACTGACGATGAGCAAGGGCAGCAATTTCTGGGTGATCGGCGGCGAGTTCGGCTCGATGAACTTCCACAAGCTCGTCGAAGGCTCGGCTCAGGTCCGCGGTCCGTTCAAGACCCGCAAGGAAGCCGAAGAGTGCTGGAAGGAAGTCTCCGAGGAGAGCCGCCACAAGGCCGGCGTGCGCTTCTCCATCGTTGAGGAGCCGTCGCGGGTTTCGGCGTAACCGCCAAAATCATCAGAGCTAAGAAGACGTCCAAGGACGGCGGCCCCATCCGGTTCATCCGGGTGGGGTCGACCGTTTCCGGGACCCGGCCCGGGGCATTTGATCTGGGGATAAGTGGCGGCCTAAGTGCTTGGGAACCAACGCCCTTTGCGGGCGTCATGGTTGCTGATAGGTTAACGTCCCGGAAACCCGTCAGTGCGAGACCGCAAGGCATGTCCGATCCGCAGAATACCGGCAGCGAGGCGCGCGATATGCGGCCGACGCTGCGTGAGGCGCTGCGGCGGGCCCGGATCGAGGCCGCCGACCGCACCGGCGTGGTGGTCGAGTTGCGCGATGCCGAGGTGGCGCGGCTCGAGATCCTCAACGAGGCGCTCGATCCCCTGTTCGCGCAGGTGCCCGACAAGGTCGACCTGTTCGACCGCGGCATCAGCCAGGGCGAGACCCCGCGGCTGTGGATCGACGTCGTCGCCCATGTGCTGATGGGGCGCGACAAGCGCATCTACCGCTTCGTGCAGGACACCAGGTTCGGCCGTCTCGTGCTCGCCGAATCGCACGACGTGCCGGTCATCGTCGACGCCGTCACCGACTATGTCGCACGCCGCATGATCGAGCGCGAGCACGCGATGGTGGCGACGCCGCTTCCGGTCGCCGAAGCGCCGGCGGCGCCGCCGCCCGCACCCGCGGTCGTGCCGAAGCGCCGCGGCGGGATCGGCATGTTCGTGTTCGGCTTCGTCGTCGGCGCGCTGGCGCTGTTCGGCCTCGCGCTGCTCACGAGTTGGCAGAATTTCTGAAGCATGATCCGGAAAAGTGCGAAGCGGTTTTCCGAGAAGATCATGCTCAGATACCGGCCGGGGGCATCGTGGTCATAACGCCCGCCTCGGCGTTCTTCGGCATCCTGGCGACGGCCGCGGTGGTCGGGAGTGCCGTGCTGTTCGGCAAATGGCAGGCGCTGCGGCGCGCCGAATACATCCGCACCTTCGCTCTCCCGCGCGGCCTGCTGGCCCGGCTCGAGAAGCGCCATCCCGGCTTCACCCGCAAGGACAGCGCGCTGGTCTCGCGCGGCCTGCGGCAGTTCTTCCTCGCCTATCTGATGAGCGGCAAGCGCTACGTTGCGATGCCGTCGCAGGCCGCCGACGACCTCTGGCACGAGTTCATTCTCTACACCCGCGAATACGATGCGTTCTGCCGCCGCGCCTTCGGCGGCTTCCTGCATCACACGCCCGCGGTCGTGCTGGTGAAGGAGCGACGGCAGAGCAATGAGGGCTTGCGGCGGGTCTGGTGGTACTGCTGCAAATACGAGAACATCGATCCGGTCAGGCCGACGCGGCTGCCGCTGCTGTTCGCGCTCGACGCCAAGCTGAACATCGCGGGCGGCTTCATCTATCACACCGATTGCGAGGCGCTGCGCCGCAGCGGCATTGGCGGCAGCAGTCCGTATTGCGGCGGTGATTTCTCGGATTCATCGATCGACGGCTCGTCGGCGGGTTTTGGCGATGCCGGCAGCGACGGTAGCCACGGCGGGGATGCCGGCGGCCATGGTGGCGACGGCGGTGGTCACGGTGGCGATGGTGGGGGCGGCGGTGATGGTGGAGGCGGTGGCGACGGCGGAGGCGGCTGCGGCGGTGGTTGTGGTGGCGGCGGCGGAGGCGATTAGGACAGCCGCACCTGCTTGAGCTCGCGAATGCCGTCGTGATCGCCGAGGCCGCGCACGGTCTGCTCGCAGCGCCAGGTATTGCCGTCCCGCTCGATCGAGAACAGATTGTAGGCCGCCGCCGGATAGTGCTTGCGCGCCAGCGCCGATGCCGACGGCACGCCGATCGCGGGAATCTTCCGCTCCGGGCCGTCGAACCACATCGTCGAATGGATGTGGTCATGGCCATGCAGCACCAGCTCGACGCCGTGCCGCTTCAGCAGCGCCAGCAACTGGTGCGAATCGGTCAGCCGCTTGGCGCGGCCGTCGGAGTGCAGCGGGTGATGCACCAGCAGGACACGGAAAGCATCCTCCCGCGACAGCTGCGCGAGGATCGCATCCAGCGCATCGAGCTGGGCACGGCCGAGCCAGCCGGTGGCCATCAGCGGCGGCGTCGGCACCGCCGAGGAGACGCCGATCAGCGCCACCGGGCCACGCCGACGCACGAACGGAAAATGCGTGGCGCCGTCGGCGTCGCCGCGCAGATAGTCGCCGAACATGCCGACGAAGCGGTGCCGGGTCGCGCGCACATAGGCGTCGTGATTGCCGGGAACCACGGTCACATCGGCGGGCGCGCCGACGCCCTCCAGCCATTGCCGGGCCGGATTGAACTCGGCGTCGAGCGCCAGGTTGACGAGGTCGCCGGTGACGGCGATATGGTCCGGCTGCTGCGCCTGCATGTCCGATACCAGCGCGTCGAGCACGTCGCGGCGGTGATATTTGTGACGGTTGCGCGTCCAGTTCAGATAACCCAGCGCACGTTTGCCGGCGAGATCGCGCAGCCGCGCCGCCGGCAGCGGCGGCAGATGCGGATCCGACAGATGCGCGAGCCGGAATGCTGCCGCCATCATGCGATTCCCTTAAGGATTGTCCGTGAAAACTGGCCGGCAATCGGTCATGTCGTGCTATCCCGAACGTCCTGCCCTGTATTGGCAAGAGCTGCGCGGGTGCGCAAGGATCAAAGCAAGGATCAAACACCGGATGGCGAGGACTCAGTGACGATCCTTGACGATCTACGCAAGCGCTGCGAGCCGCAGATCAGGTGGGTGTTTCATTTCTACTGGCGGCTGGTCCGCAGCATGACGCTCGGGGTCCGCGCCGTCGTGCTCGACGCCGACAACAAGGTGTTCCTGGTCAAGCACAGCTACGTCCAGGGCTGGTATCTGCCCGGCGGCGGGGTCGAGGTTGGCGAAAGTTTCATCGAAGCGCTGCGGCGCGAGCTCGAGGAGGAGGGGCGGATCGAGCTCGTTGGCACGCCGGCGCTGCATGGCATCTTCTACAACAGCCACGTCTCGCCGCGCGATCATGTCGCTGTTTATGTCGTCAGGAACTACCGGCAGGACCGGTTGCCGGAGCCGAATCGCGAGATCGTGGCGTGCGGCTTCTTCGATCCGGCTGAGTTGCCCCATGACACCACTCCCGGGACGCGGCTGCGGATATCGGAGGTGCTCGACGGCAAGCCGCCGACCGCCACATGGCGGTGATGGACCGCGCCCGCGCCAGATGCTATCCCCCGCCCCACGATGACCGAACTGACCCTGACCATCCTGCCCGAGACCCCGAGAGACGCCCAGGCGATCGAACGCCTGCACGAGCGTACCTTCGGGCCCGGCCGCTTCGCGCTCAGTGCCTACCGGCTGCGCGAGCATGTCGATCATCTGCTCGATGTCTCCTTCACGGCGCGGATCGGCACGCTGCTGGTCGGTTCGGTGCGGCAGCTGCCGGTGTGCATCGGCGAGACGCCGGCTTTGATGCTCGGGCCGTTGACCGTCGAGCCGCCGTTCCGCAGCCGCGGCGTCGGCCGTGCGCTGCTCGAGCGCGCGATCAATGATGCCCGCGCCAAGGGCCATCGGATCATCGTGCTGGTCGGCGACGAGCCGTACTATTCTCGCGTTGGCTTCAAGCCGGTCCCGAAGGGACGGATGACGATGCCCGGACCTGTCGACTACAGTCGCCTGCTTGTCATGGAACTGGTCGACGGCGCATCCGAGGGCGTGTCCGGGCCGATCCAGCCGGACTGGAGCAAGGCGATCTGACATTCCCGCGAGCGCTGCCGGAACGGTTGCGCGCTCTTGGAAACTGAAGCACAGTTGAGGCAAGCGCCGGGACAAGACCGGCGCATGTCATATCAACAGGGAGAGTGCGCGCCATGATCAAGGTCAGTGTGATGTATCCGAACAACCCCGGCGCACGCTTTGATCACGACTATTATCGCGACAAGCACATGCCGCTGGTGAAGGCGCGGCTGGGCGACGCCTGCAAATACTACACCGTCGACAAGGGGCTCGCCGGCGGCGCCCCTGGAACGCCCGCCACCTATGTCGGCATGTGCCACATCTTCTGCGACTCGGTCGAAGCCTTCGGGGCCGCCATGGGCAAGCACGCCCAGGAGATCATGGGCGACATCCCGAATTACACCGATTTGCAACCGGTGATTCAGATCAGCGAAGTCGTCGTCGGGCATTGAAGCCGGACGTTGGATTGTGATCCCTCTGCCGCATGCGGCAGAGGGATAGGGTCGTCTCAGAACTTCAAGTTCGCAAAGGCCCGTACGCCGAGGCCCGGCATCAGTACCTCGTCTTTGGTGTAGGAGACGGAGCTGCGGATGTTCTGGTTGAGCAGATTGTTGCCGACTAGGCCAAGCGTCATCTCGCGCGCGCCGATCCAAGACTGACTGAGCTTGGTGTTGTAGGTGATCTCCGCGTTGAGGAGATTGTAGCCTGCGGTCGGGGTCTCGCCGATGTCGGCGATGTTGCTCTGCGCGAAAGCGTGCACCAGGTTGACCCGGGTGAACCAGTTGCTGTCGCGCCAGTAGACGCCGCCGCCGAGCCGCACCGGCGGAATTCGCGGCACGTTGCTGCCGTCGGTGAAGGTGGCGCGCACCACGTCGAACTGGTTCTCGATGCCCCAGATGCCGCCATTGAACGCGCCGATATCGAACTGGCTCTGGAATTCGGCGCCACGGAAGATCGCATCACGCTGCGAATAGACCGCCTGACGTCCCTCGTTGTTGGGATCGCCATTGCCGCAGGAGTCGAAGTCCTCGCCGCACATCACCCCGGTCAGGCGACGATAGATGAAGTTGCTGAAGCGGGTGTAGTAGGCGGTGGCCTCGAACCGGAACGGGCCAGTCGCCTTGCGCAGGCCGATCTCGACCGATTTCGCGGTCTCGATGGTCAGGTTCGGATTGCCGATGTCGAAGGTCGCGGTCGCATCATGCGCACCGCGTGAGAACAGCTCGGCGGGCTTCGGCGCGCGCTCGACATACTGCGCGGTGACGCTGCCGACGAGATCGCCGGGCAAGTTCTGGATCAGCCCGATGCTGCCGCTGACCGGCGTGTAGGACGGGTTGCGTGTGATCGAGCTTTGCGCCGCGCCATCGGGCAGGAAGTCGGCCGGGAAATCTGGCGTCGCGCCGTGTAGTTCGATATGCTCGATGCGGCCGGCGACCTGCGCCTTGGTCTGGTCCGTGAACTTGAACTCGTTGAACACGTAACCCGCGACGCGGTTGTTGTTGTTCGGGCTCCACAGGCCGTTGAACAGCGCGCCGGGATCGTCCGGGCTCGGCGCGGTCAGCTCCTGGTGCCCGGCTTGCAGGCCGAATGCCGTGGTCACGGTGGCGAACCGCGCGTTGAACGGCATCATCTGCACCTCGAGGCGGGCTTCCTGCTCCTTGTTGGTGAAGGTCTGGCGCACGCCGTCGCTGAACAGGTTGGCCGGATCGGCGAGGCCGAGCTCGTTGTGGCGGTAGTCGGTCGCGCCGACCCAGAACCGCACGGCGTCGATCGCGGCCGTGTCGGGCCGGTACTCACCCTTGACCGCGATCTTGGTCTGGTGCGCGTCGATCCGGGTGCGGTGATCGGAGCCGTCGATGCCGGGGATATGGTACAGCGAGTCGTTCTGGGTGATCGCCGCGCCGATATAGCCGCCCTGGAAGAAATACGACGCGCCGACCGAGGCGCCGTCCGACTGCGTCGCGGAGTTCGGCTGGCGGCCGTTCACCGATCGGGTCTGGTCGAACAGATAGGGATAGCTCGGGATGCTGTAGTCGCTGGTGGTGCGGCCATAGACGTCGGCATGAACGGCGACATTGTTGCCGCCGGCGTCGAGCAGCATGCCGCCCTCGACGCCGCGATTGACCGAGCTCACCGACGTGCGGGTCTCGACATTGAGGCAACCGGGACCGCCGGCATCGGCCAGCGGTGCCTTTACTGGCAGCCCATAGCTCTGGAACGGCGTTGCCGCGCAGGTCGGCATCGCGTCGGGAATGCGGTTGTTGGTGGCGCTGACCACGCCGCCGATCGAGGTCGAGCCGTAGCGCAGCGCAGCGGGCCCCCGCACCACCTCGATCTGATTGGTCGAGAACGGATCGATCGGCACGAAATGATCTTCGCCGAGATCGGATACGCCGCCGCCGCCGAGACCGTTCTCGACGATGCCGACGCGGTTGACGTCGAGGCCGCGGATGATCGGCCGGCTCGATGCGCCGGGCGCGAAGCTCGAGCCGGTGATGCCGGGCTTCGAGAACAGCAGGTCGCCGAGCGTGGCGCCGCCGGCGCGCCGCAGTTCCTCGTTGGGCACCACGGTGACGGTCGCGAATTGGTCGGTGACGACGGGCAGCACACCCTGCTGCGGCGCCGGTGCCGCGGGTGCCGGTTGCACCGCTGCGGCGCGTTCGCTGTTGCGGCTCGGAGCGGCCCGGACCGCGCGGGTCGGCGTGCGTGTTGGCACGATCCGATGCCGCTGGATCGGGCTTGGCGCCGTCACCGTGACGTCAGGGAGTTGCGTCGGCGTGTCGTCGGCCAGCGCGCCGCCATGCATTGCGCCAAGCAATAGCCAGCTCACGCTCCCGATGTGGAGTGCTCGTTTCTTCTGAAGTGTCATTGTCCCGATCCAGGTCCGTCGACATGACGGATCGATTCCGATGTGCCCCGCTGCAACGGGTCGCGTATGCGACGCGACACTCGTCAGTCAGCTCAGGGCGTGCAGCAATCAGTTGGACGTCAGGACAGCGGCGGTGCGCGGGAATGGAAGGCCGCGGGCGCCGATTTCAGATGGAGGAATTCGGCGCTGGTGGTGCGAAACAGGAGCTCGACGGCTTCGGGGAGCAGCAGGACCGGCGGTGCCGTGAACAGCACGCTGCTCGCGAGCGAGACGACGGCGCAGATCGCGCAATGGTCGGCCGGATGCCGGTCGCGGTCCTGTTCGGTGGGCGGCTGCGTCCCGGTGACCTGGACCGCAAGGTCCGGCGTCGCCGAGGTCCCGATATAGGCGAGATCGGTCAGCGTCAGGCCGTTCTGGATCGCGGGGGCTGCTTGCGCAGCCGCGATCGGATGGAAATGTCCGAACGACAGCACGAACTGGACGGCGAGCGCGAACAGCGCCAGCCGCGAGCCAGTCCTGATGCGTCTCCGGAACCATTTCATGCCGATTGAGCCCCATCGATCGGGACGGCGCTCATCACCCCAGCGGCCCGATGTTACATTATAACATCGGAGGCAGGCCGCGATGTCAACGGTGGTTCAGACACACTGTATCGATCCGTTGCTAGTGTGTGATTGCAGCAACGGCCGTGGTTGGATGTCGGGAGTTCTCAGCGCCCTTCGCGCAGCCAGGTTGCGGCGAATGCGCCGAGCAACAGCAAGAGGCCGACCAGGCCGGCGAACATCGGCAGCACGCCGACGCCCTTCACGACGCTGGCGTCGCGCATCTTGACGCCGAGCCAGCCGTCGCCGCGGAAGATCGAGGACGCCCGCACCGGCACGATACGCGGCATGTCGAGGCTCGATCCGTCGACGATGCGCCGCGCGTCGCCGCCGGTCGCCTGCGTCAACGGCTTCAGGGTCTCGGTCGTCGAGGTGACTTCCGAGAATTCCTTCGGGTTGGTCGGGCCGACATTGATCAGCGCCTTAAGGGTGCCGTCGGTGGCTTGCCAGAGACCAAGCTCGCTTGCCGGCAGCGTGGCGCGCCACTCGCCGGGATCGCCGGCGGTCAGGGTCAGTTCATGGGTGGCGCCGCTCGGCGACGTCACGGTGACCGGCGCGACGGTGTCGGCCATGGTCTGGCGCACCACCATCAGGTCCTTGCCCTGCACCTGCATGCGCAGCGCCTCTTCATCGAGATCGGGCTGCTTCATCAGCCAGTGCGACACCCGTCGCAACAGATCGAGATGCGGGCCGCCGCCCTCATAGCCGCGCGCCCACAGCCAGATGTGGTCGGTGAGCAGCAGCGCAACGCGGCCTTCGCCGAACCGCGACAGCAGCAGCAGCGGCTTGCCGTCGGCGCCGGTCATGACCGGCGGCGTCACCGCGTTGCGGGTGTCGACGGTGCGGAAGAACCGGCTCCAATGCGGCGGCTCGGCGTTCGAGCCTTCCAGCCCGCGCGTCACCGGATGGCGTTTCCCGGCGTCGCTCAAGTGTGCGTAGAACGGCTTCTCGGTGACGCCGACCGGTTCGGCCGGCAGCACCGAATCCAGCGGCGTGCGCCAGATGCTGGTGGTCGAGGCATAGTCGGGGCCGGCCGACACCAGCACCGCTCCGCCGGAGCGGACATAGCGCGCGATGTTGTCGAAATAGGCGATCGGCAGCACACCCTGGCGGGCGTAGCGGTCGAAGATGATCAGCTGGAATTCGTTGATCTTCTGCTGGAATAACTCACGGGTCGGAAACGCGATCAGCGACAGCTCGTTGATCGGCGTGCCGTCCTGCTTCTCCGGCGGCCGCAGGATGGTGAAGTGCACGAGATCGACGCTGGGGTCGGACTTCAGCAGGTTGCGCCAGGTGCGTTCGCCGGCATGCGGCTCGCCGGAGACCAGCAGCACGCGCAGCTTGTCGCGCACGCCGTCGATCGAGACCACGGCGCGGTTGTTGACCGGCGTGAGTTCGTTCTCGAGCGGCGAGGCCTCGATCTCGACGATGTTCGGGCCGGCATGCTTGATGTCGATGTCGACGCTGGAGGTCTGGCCCGAGGTTAGCGTCCGCTCGTTGATCACTTCGCCGTCGCGGCGGACGGTGACCTTGGCACGCTCGCCGGTGACGCCCTGGTCGTCGAGCCGGTAGGTGATGGTCTGGGTCTGGCCGACGATGCCGAAGCGCGGCGCCGCCGTGATCGCGATGCGGCGGTCGCGCTCGTCCTTGCGGCCGGTAATCAAGGCGTGCACCGGCGCCTGGAAGCCGAGCGCCTGGGTGTTGGCCGGAATATCGTGCACCCGGCCATCGGTGATCATGAAGGCGCCGGCGACGCGCTCGACCGGAACATCCGACAGCGCCGAGGTCAGCGCGCCGAACAGCTTGGTGCCGTCGGTTTCGCCGTCGGCCTGGCCGGCTTCGACGACACGGACCTCGAGGCCCTTGATCTGCTTCAGGCTGTCGACCAGCGCCTGCCGCGCCTTCTCGGTCTCCTGGTTGCGCGTGCCGAAGTTCTGGCTCGGGCTCTTGTCGACCACGACGACGGCGACCGAGGACAGCGGTTCGCGGTCCTCGCGGGTGAAGGAGGGATTGGCCAGTGCGAGCAGGATCAGGGCCAGCGCAGCAACGCGCACCGCGGCGCCGCGCGCGCGCGACACCAGCAGCAACAGCGCAATGACGACGATCGCGCCGAGCGCGAGCCACAGCACGAGCGAAGGAACCAGCGGTGTGAACGCGATACCGTAGTTCATGACGCAAACCCATCAGCGTCGTCATGGCCGGGCTTGTCCCGGCCATCCACGTCTGCCTTTCCGTCTACAGCAAGGAAGACGTGGATACCCGGGACAAGCCCGGGCATGACGGCGAAGTTGTGGAGACAATGTTTGCTCATGATCCGCATCATTGTCCCAGCCGCTCGATCAGGGCAGGTGCGTGCACCTGGTCGGCCTTGTAGTTGCCGGTCAGCGTGTACATCACGATGTTGACGCCGGCGCGGAAAGCGAATTCGCGTTGGCGCGGCTCGCCCGGCGTCAGCGGCAGCATCGGCTGGCCGTCGGGACGGATCGCCCAGGCGCCGGCGAGATCGTTCGAGGTGATGATGATCGGCGAGACGCCGTCGCCGCCGCGCGCCGGGCGCTGCGCCGCTTCCTCGTCATCCTCGCGCGGCAGCGCCTCGACCCAGGTCTGGCCGGTGTTGAAGCGGCCGGGGAAGTCGCGCAGCAGGTAGAATGTCTTGGTCAGCACGTGCTCGCGCGGCACCGGCTCGAGCTCCGGCACGTCGAGGGTCGACAGCAATTCGCGCAGCGTCTGCATGCCCGGCGTTTGCGAGGCCCCGTTGTCGCCCGGCGGCGCTTCGACGGCGTCGCGGGTGTCGAAGATCACGGTGCCGCCTTGCTTCATGTAGGCGTCGATCTTGTTGATGGCGTCCTGCGGCGGCTTCGGCGCGCCCGGCACGATCGGCCAGTAGATCAGCGGGAAGAACGCCAGCTCGTCGCGCGCCGGATCGATGCCGACGGGATCGCCGGCTTCCAGCGCGGTGCGCTGCCCGAGGAACAGCGTCAGTCCGGACATCCCGGCCTTGACGATGGAATCGACGTCGGCGTTGCCGGTGACGACATAGGCGAGCCGGGTCTGCGACACCGCCTTGATGGCGAAGTCGTCGGCAGCGCTGTTCTGCGCGCGCGTCGGCGAGGGCACCATCATCGTCGCGAGCGCGAAGGCGAGCGCGAGCACCGCCGGCGCGGCGCGCCGCCGGATCAGCGCCGCAAGGCCGCCGCCGAGCATCGCCACCACGATCGCATCGAGCAGGAACAGCGCCAGCGCGGTCGACAGCATGATGCCGCGCAGGTCTCGCGGCTCGGCGTTGGTGTAGCTCGCATGCGTGGCGTGCAGCGCGGAGGTGTCGAGCGGCGCGATGCGATCGGCTGAAGCGAGCGTGTTGACCGCGATCGGGCTCTCGGCGGTGCCGTAGAAGCCGGGCGGATGCTCCGCGGTGCCGCGGTCGCGATAGTCCGCCGACATCGGCCGCGCGGTCGAGGGCGGCGGACCGAAGGCGCCGAAACCGTCGAGCGTGCGCAGCGGCGCAACCGTCTCGGCGTTGGGGTCGCTGGCGACGCCGGGGCCGGGCTTCGAGGTGTAGCCGGACATGTCGATCAGCCGCCGCAGCATCTCGACGAAGGTGCCGGACATCGGCAGATCCGACCAGCGCATGTCGGCGCCGACATGGAACAGGCTGACCACGCCCTTGCCGCGATGCTCGCCGGTGACCAGCGGCGTGCCGTCCTCGAGCGAGGCCCAGCTCTTGGTCGCGAGCACGGCATCGGGCTCGGCCAGCACCTGGCGGTTGACGGTGATGTCTTTCGGCACGTTGAGGCCCGCGAACGGACCGTCGGCTGCGAACGAGGCCATGTGCTGCGGCTTCTCCCAGGTCAGGCTGCCGCCGAGCGTGCGGCCGCCGCGGCGCAGCTTGACCGGAACGAGGTCGTCGTCGGCCTGGGCGAGGCGGGGACCGGCGAAGCGCACCAGCACGCCGCCTTGCTCGATCCAGGCGTTGAGACGGTCGCGGATCTCCGGCGACAGCGTGCCGACATCGGCCATTACGATCATCGGCAGCCGCTGGTCGAGGAATTGCGCGATCACCTGCTGCGGCGCGCCGCGATCGCCGAGCCTGACGTCAGCGAACGGCGACAGCGCGCGCGACAGATAGAAGGTCGAGGCCAGCAGCGGCTGCGCGGTGTCGCTGCTCGATCCCGAGACCACGCCGATGGCGCGGCGGCGCCAGCGCCGGTCGAGCAGCTGCACGGCGCCGGCGGAATGCTCGCCGGAAATCTCGAGCCGCGCGATGTCGTTGCGCAATTCGACCGGAAGATCGAAGGCGGCCTCGGTCTCGCGCTCCTGCGGACCGAAATTGTAGCGCGCCTCGCCGATCGGCGAGCCCTTGGCATCGACCGCGCGCACCGTGCCGGCCGCGAGGCCGTTCTCGGTGCGCAAGACCTTCACTGTCATCTTCGCCGCCGCGTTCTCGGCCGCGACCAGCGCCTGCGCCGGCTGCGCGCCGCCGGCATAGATCGTCAGGTTGCGGTTCTCGATCACCTTGCCGAGGCCTTCGGTGAACTCGCTGCCGCGGCCAGTGTCGACGCCATCCGACAGCCAGGCGATGTCGCAGTCGCCGGTCGATTTGAGGAAACGTTCCAGCGTCGGGAGGGTGTCGACGCGGTCGACCGAGTACGGCTTCGGCGCGAGCTGGCGCAGTGCGACGCGTGCGGTGCCGGCCGGCATCAGCGTGATGTCGCGCGCCGGCTCGGACAGCGGCACCAGCGCGACGCCGCGGCGGTCGCTGTCGGCATTGGCGATCAGCTCGTCGGCGGCCCTGATCCGCGCGTCCCAGCTCGAGGCCGCGCTCCAGCCATCGTCGAGCAGGATCACCAGCGGCTGCTTGCCGGCGGCAACGCCGGTCTGCGGATTCCAGATCGGACCGGCGGCGGCGAGAATGACCAGCGCGGCGGCGGCGAGCCGCAGCAATGTCAGCCACCACGGCGTGCGCGACGGCGTCTCCTCCTTGGGCGCGATGTCGAACAACAGCCGCGTCGGCGGGAATTCGACCCGCCGCGGCCGCGGCGGCATCACCCGCAGCAGCCACCACAGCACCGGCAGGCTGACCAGCCCCAAGAGCAGCAGCGGTTCGGCAAAGGAGAGCGGGAGGCCGGCGATCATGCGCTGCGTCCCGCTTTGACGGGTGAGCGGCCGCCACCCTTGCTGACCATCATGCCGGCGTGCAGGAACAGCAGCAGTTCGGCGGCGGAGCGGCTGGTGGTATGGGTCGAGAACAGCCAGTCGAGCCGATTGGTCTCGGCACGAATCTGGTCGCGATGCAGCGCGACCCGGGCGACGTAATCGCTCGCCCAGCTTTCGGCGCGGCCCGCAGTGATGACGCTGCCGGCCTCGGGCTCGACGAATTCGACGCGGCCGGAATAGGGGAAGGTCTCCTCGGCCGGATCGACCACCTGGACCATCGTGCCATGCGCGCCTGACGAGGCGAGCCCGGCCAGCATGGTCGTGATCTCGGTCAATGGCGACCAGAAGTCGGATAACACCACGATCTCGGCGAGCGACGACGGCACGAATGACGGCGGCAGGCTGGCGCGCGTCGTTTCGTCATGCAGCATCGCCTGCGCCATCTTGTCGATCACGGCGCGGCTGCCGGTCGGGTTCATCAGGCCGGGAACGCCGACCCGCTCGCCGCCGGCGACCAGCAGTTCGGCCAGCGCAAAGGCGACGATCAAGCCGCGCTCGAGCTTGCTGTCGCGCGCCTCGCGCGAGGCAAACGCCATCGACGGCGAGCGGTCGGGCCAGATCCACACCGTGTGCGCGGCCTCCCACTCCTGCTCGCGGACATAGAGATGATCGTCACGCCCGGAGCGGCGCCAGTCGACACGCTGCGCCGGCTCGCCCGAGACGAAGCGGCGATATTGCCAGAAACTCTCGCCGGTGCCGGCGCGACGGCGGCCATGCAGGCCATGGATGACGTTGGCGGCGATGCGGCGGGCTTCGAGCACCAGGCGCGGCAGCGATGCGGCGAGCGTGCGGCTTTCGCCATCTGCACGTCGAACCGCAAGGATCTCCCCGTTCTGTTGCCTGGTGTCAGCGGCCATCAACCAATCCGCGTCTTCAATTGCTTGATCACGTCGGGAATGGTGCGGCCCTCGGCGCGCGCCGCGAAGGTCAGCGCCATGCGGTGCTTGAGCACGGGCTCGGCCAGATCGAGCACGTCGTCGATCGACGGCGCGAGCCGGCCGTCGAGCAACGCGCGGGCGCGCACCGCGAGCATCAGCGACTGGCTGGCGCGGGGGCCCGGTCCCCAGGCGATCAGCTTGCCGGCGTCGCCACCCTCGGTGCCGGGACGCGCGGCGCGAACCAGCGTCAGAATCGCCTCGACCACGGAATCGCCGACCGGCAGGCGCCGCACCAGGCGTTGTGCCGTGAGCAGCGTCTCCGCGTCCATCGACGGCTTGGCCGTTGCCTCCTCGGCACCGGTGGTCTCGAACAGGATGCGCCGCTCGGCGTCGCGATCGGGATAGTCGACGTCGATTTCCATCAGGAAGCGATCGAGCTGCGCCTCGGGCAGCGGATAGGTACCCTCCTGCTCGAGCGGATTTTGTGTCGCGAGCACGTGGAACGGCTTCGGCAAATCATGCCGCGCGCCGGCAATGGTGATGTGCTGCTCCTGCATGGCTTGCAGCAGCGCCGACTGGGTGCGCGGGCTGGCGCGGTTGATCTCGTCGGCCATCAAGAGCTGCGCGAACACCGGGCCTGAGATGAAGCGGAACGAACGCTTGCCGGCCGAGCTCTCGTCGAGCACTTCGGCGCCGAGAATATCCGACGGCATCAGGTCGGGCGTGAACTGGATGCGCTTGGCATCGAGCCCGAGCGTGACGCCGAGCGTCTCGACCAGCTTGGTCTTGGCGAGGCCGGGCACGCCGATCAGGAGTGCATGGCCGCCGGAGAGGATCGTCACCAGGGTGTTCTCGATCACGCGATCCTGGCCGAAAATCACCGTGGAGACCGCTTCCTTGGCGGCCTTGATCTGGCCGGCGACCTGTTCGGCCGAGCGGACGATCACATCCTCCAGTTTTTCGACGCTGTCTGCACCAGCCATTCGGTCCGCTCCTTACTCGACGATCCGCGTGATTCCCGCGTCGCCATCTGTCGTCATCGCCTGGCCCACATGCTAAACCTGCACGAAGGCCATGTATTCGTTGAATTAAACTATCCCCACCTTATCGGTATTTCAGAGTATGAACGGCATCACGATGTGGCGAGAATGACATCCCGACCACATCTCAGGATACGTGCACCAAATGTGCCAGATTGAGGGTAGGAAATTTAAGGCAAACAATGGCGAAGCAAGGGCAGAGCGATCCCGGCGGTGAAACTACGGGTCTCGGAAAGACGGGTCTCGAAGGGCTCACCACCGCCGCCAATCAAGCTGCGGCATCCGGTACGGCCGGACGCAAGGGCCTGCCGCCGGTTCATTTGTGGAATCCGCCATTCTGCGGCGATCTCGACATGCGAATCGCGCCCGACGGCACCTGGTTCTACATGGGAACGCCGATCGGCCGGCCCGCGCTGGTGCGGCTGTTCTCGACGATCCTGAAGCGCGAGGACGGCAAGCACTTTCTCGTGACGCCTGTGGAGAAGGTCGGCATCCGCGTCGACGACGCGCCGTTCCTTGCCGTGGAAATGCAGACCGAGGCCGACGCGCGCGGCCGGCTGCTCAAGTTCCGCACCAATGTCGACGACTGGGTCGATTGCGAGAAGGGGCATGGCCTCCGATTCGAGGCGGCCGAGGATGGCGGATTGACGCCCTATCTGCATGTCCGCGCCGACCTCTGGGCCAAGGTCACCCGCGCGCTCTATTATGATCTGGTTGACATGGGCGAGGAGCGGATGGTCGATGGTCAGCAGATGTTCGGCATCGAGTCCGGCGGCGAGTTCTTCGCGATGGCCGATGCCAGCCAGGTGAGGGACGCACTTTGAACGAGCCGTTGCTGAAGGTGAAGCCGGCGACGATCAGCTCGACGGAATTCTTCGCGCGGGCCCATACGCGGCTCAATTTCGAAGTGCCGCCGGGCCTGGTCGATCCGCATATCATTCCGCGCACCGGCGATTCCGGCAACGACCGCATGCTCGAGATCGTGGCGCAGGAGCAGCCGGTGCGGCCGGCCGCGGTGCTGATCCCGGTGGTCGACCATCCCGAGCCGACCGTGCTGCTGACGCAGCGCTCGCCGCATCTGTCGAGCCATGCCGGCCAGATCTCGTTTCCCGGCGGCAAGATCGATGCCACCGACGCCTCGCCGCTGGATGCCGCGCTGCGCGAGGCCTGCGAGGAAGTCGGGCTGAAGCGGGAATTCATCGACCCGGTCGGCTATCTCGACCTCTATGGCACCGCGTTCGGCTTCCGCATCCTGCCGACGGTCGCCAAGGTGAAGCCGGGATTCACCTTGAAGATTAACGAGGCCGAAGTGGTCGATGCATTCGAGGTGCCGCTCGCCTTCCTGATGAACCCCGAGAATCACCAGATCCACACCAAGGAATTCCGCGGCATGGACCGCTCCTATTATGCGATGCCGTTCGCCGAGCGCTACATCTGGGGCGCGACCGCGGGCATCCTGCGTGTGCTCTACGAGCGGATCTATCTGTCATGATCCGCACGGTGTTGACCGAGATCGGAGTCTTTCTGATCCCGTTCGCGGTCTATGCCATCTTCCTCATCGCGACGCGGTCCGGCGTGATGCTGCCGGCATCCTGGCCGCTCGACATGCTGGCGAAGCTGACGCTGGCGGCGCTGGTGCTGGTCATCATCAGCTTCCTGCTGCTCGCCGAATTGACCGGCGCGCCGCCGAACTCGACCTACGTTCCGGCCCATATCGAGAACGGCAGGCTGGTGCCGGGAGCTGAGAGATGAGCGGAGCGCGCCTGCTGTCCGACGCGCCGTGGCTCGCTTCGGGGCCGGCCGCGCGCGTGCTCGGCCTGCTCAATGCCGACGGCGAGGAGGCGCGGGTGATCGGCGGCGCGGTGCGCAACGCGCTGATGCGGATTCCGCTCGCCGACATCGACATCGCCACCACGGCGCTGCCGGAGGAGGTGATCCGGCGCGCCAAGCGGGCGGGCATCAAGACCGTGCCGACCGGCATTGAGCACGGCACGGTGACGCTCGTCGTCGACGGCCAGCCCTTCGAGGTGACGACACTGCGCGAGGACACTGAGACCTATGGTCGCAAGGCCAAGGTGGCGTTCGGGCGCGACTGGGTGCGCGACGCCGAGCGGCGCGACTTCACCATCAACGGCCTGTCGGTCGACGCCTCGGGCGTGGTGCACGATCATGTCGGCGGCCTTGCCGACATCGAGGCAAGGCGGGTCCGCTTCATCGGCGATCCCGCGCAGCGGATCGCCGAAGATTACTTGCGCATCCTGCGCTTCTTCCGTTTCCACGCCGCCTATGGCGCCGGCGAAGTCGATCGCGCCGGCTATCTCGCCTGCATCGGCGGCCGCGCGGGATTAGCCGGCCTCTCGGCCGAGCGCATCCGCATGGAGATGCTCAAGCTCGTGGTCGCGAACGGCGCCGCGGGCGCGGTGGTCGCGATGGCGGATGGCGGGTTGCTGCAACCGCTGTTCGGCGGCGTCGCCTATACCGGACCGTTCGCGGCGATGATCGGGATCGAGGGCCTGCTGGCGCTTGCGCCGAGCGCGATGCGCCGGCTCGCCGCGCTGACGGTCGCCGTCACCGAGGACGCGCGCCGGGTCGCAAGCCGGCTGCGGCTCTCCAACGCCGAGGCCAAGGCGCTGGATTCGATGGGCCATCGCTGGTGGCGCCTGCCCGGCATGGACGAAGCGCATGCCAGGCGTCGGCTCTACCGGCTCGACGAGGGGCCCTATCGTGATCGCCTGCTGCTGGCTTGGGCGCGAACCGGCGCGGGCCCCGATGTCGAGCAGTGGCGCGCGCTCGCGACGTTGCCGCAGCGCTGGCGCGCGCCTCACTTTCCCTTGAGGGCGTCGGATTTCATCGCGCGCGGCATTGCCGAAGGGCCGGCATTGGGGCATGTACTGACCTTGGCCGAGGATGCTTGGCTAGCCGCGGATTTTCCGCTCGATCCGCAGGTGTTGTCTGGCATCGCCGACCAGACCGTTTCCCGTTTCACCCGCGACCATCGGCTTTGAATTTCCTCTCCGGCTTCTCAGACATCTCGCTCCTTCAGCTTGTTCTCGTCGCCGCCGTCGCCCTGTTTGCTTCCGTGATCGGCGGTCTCGCCGGCTATGGTACCGGCGCGTTGATGCCGCTGGTGCTGGTGCCGCTGGTCGGCGCCGAGCCGGTGGTGCCGATCATCGCGATCTCGTCGATCTTCACCAACACCAGCCGCTTCGTCGCCTTCGTCAGGTTTGCCGACCGCCGCAAGGCGATCATCGTGATCGTGGCGGCGTTGCTCACCACGGCGCTCGGCGCCTACGGCTACTCGCGGCTGACCGGCGCCGGCGCGTCGCTGGTGATCGGAAGCATGCTGATCCTGAGCGTGCCGCTGAGGCGGTTGTTGCGCAAGCACAGCGTCAGGATCGGGGAACGTGGATTGGCGGCGGGTGCCGTTGGTTACGGCGTGCTGGTCGGCGGCACCGCGGGCTCCGGCGTCATCCTGCTATCGCTGCTGATGGCGGCGGGGCTCGAAGGCGCCGCGGTGGTCGCGACCGATGCTGTGATTTCGCTGACCAGTGCCGCGGTCAAGATTTCGGTGTTCGGCCTGACCGGCATCATCACCGCGCAAGTCCTGGCGCTCGCATTCCTGATCGGCCTGGTCGCCATTCCCGGCGCGTTCCTGGCCAAGGCCTTTGTCGAGCGGATGCCGGTGCATATCCACACCGCGATCCTCGATGCCGCCGTGATCACCGGCGGCGCGGTGATGATCACGAACGCGCTGCGCGCGTTCTGAGACGGAAGGCAGACGATGCCGCCGGCGCCTGCCGGGCAGCATCGCGCCAACGAATCTCACGCCGCTTTGCGCTTCTTCTTGCGGTCGCCGTCGTCGTCCTCGTCTTCGTCGTCCTCTTCTTCCTCGTCGTCGTCTTCTTCGTCATCTTCCTCGTCGTCGTCTTCGGGATCGAGCGATTCGAGTGCGACGAGCGGCAGGGTTTCGCGGAACAGGTCGCCGTCCGTGCCCATCCAAAGGCACTCGACCTTGTCCTCGTCGACTTCCACCACCGTGATCGGATGGCCGCCGGATTTCAGCATGACGACATCGCCTGGTTTCAGTTCCATGATTTTCCCTCCGCGCATGATGACGCGGGCGGCACGCTAGCGACCGGTGATGACAGTCAAATCACGGCCGGCGGCGGGATCGATGGAATTGACGTGGAAAACAGCCGCGATGCTTGTTTGGGCATGATCTTCTCGGACAACGAGCTTCCACGTTTCCGGATCATGCTCTACTGCGCGGCAGGAACCAGTTCGGTCAGCGAGCGGATGATGCGGTCGGGCTTGATGGTCGATCCCGGCGGCAGCCCGACACCGTGCACGTCCATCCAGATCGCGTAGATGCCGAGCCGCTGCGGCGCCACGACTTCCCACTCCAGATTGTCGCCGATCATCCAGGTATCCGCCGCGGTGACGCCGAGCGCGTCCATCGCGTGCAGATAGGCGCGCTCCTCCGGCTTGCCGAAGCCGTGCTCGCCCTCGATCTGGATGTGATCGAAGCGATGGCCGAGCGCGAAACGCTCGACCTTGGCGCGTTGCATGTCGGCGGCGCCGTTGGTCACCAGCGCGAGCTTGATGCCGAGCGCCTTGAACCTATCAATTGCCTCATGCGCGCCGGGGAACACGAACATCTCTTCCTCGCGATAGGCGGTGAAGCGATCGGCGATGCGGTCGGCGAGGTCGTCCGGCAGCGCGCGGTGGCCGGCCG
The DNA here is from genome assembly GCF_002831585.1 of Bradyrhizobium sp. SK17. Lineage (GTDB taxonomy): Bacteria > Pseudomonadota > Alphaproteobacteria > Rhizobiales > Xanthobacteraceae > Bradyrhizobium. The sequence goes on from NZ_CP025113.1 coordinate 3,083,439, forward strand.
CGGCGAGCTGGGCGAAGCCGCCCTTCACGGTCAGCCGGCGCGCTTCGCCGAGCTTGATCCGCCAGATCGGCTCGGCGGTCGACCAGAATTGCCGGGCGTAGGCCAACAGCGCGGTGGCGACCTGATCCGGGGCAGGGGCGCGAGCTCCGCGGCGAATTCGGTGGTGATCGTGTTCCAGGCGATCTCGGGACGTCCATAGGCCGACAGGATGGTGTCATCCATGTCGATCAGCATCGCGCGTGGCAGCTTGGTCACGGCCATTTCACCTCCGGCGGCAGCGACGACAGGATCGAATCCACATTGCCGCCGGTCTTCAGCCCGAAGATGGTGCCGCGATCGTAGAGCAGGTTGAACTCGACATAGCGCCCGCGGCGGACCAACTGCTCGTCGCGATCCTCCGCGCTCCAGGCCGCCGCGAAATTGCGCCGTACCAGGTCGGGATAGATGTCCAGGAAGCTGCGTCCGACGTCCTGGGTGAAGCCGAGATCGGCTTCCCAGTCGCCGCTGTCGTGCCAGTCGTAGAAGATGCCGCCGATGCCGCGGGCTTCCTTGCGATGGGGCAGATAGAAATATTCGTCGCACCATTTCTTGTACTTGTCGTAGTCGGCGACGCCGTTCGGCCCGCTGCACGCCGCCTTCATCGCGGCATGGAAGGCGACCGTATCGGGGTCTTCCTGGGTGCGCCGCCGGTTCAGCACCGGCGTCAGATCCGCGCCGCCGCCGAACCACGCCTTGGTGGTGACGACGAACCGGGTGTTCATGTGCACCGCTGGCACGTTCGGATTGCGCAAATGCGCGATCAACGAAATGCCCGACGCCCAGAACCTGGGATCATCGGCGGCACCGGGAATCTGGGCGCGAAATTCGGGAGCGAACTCGCCATGCACGGTCGAACAGTGCACGCCGACCTTCTCGAACAGCCGGCCCTTCATGATCGACATCACGCCGCCGCCGCCGGGCTTGCCGGTGTGGTCGGTGCGGTCCCAGGGGGTGCGCACGAACCGGCCGGCGTCGCCGGAATAGAGCGCTGCGGGGGCATCGTCCTCGAGCTGCTCGAACGCGGCGCAGATCTGGTTGCGCAGCGTCTCGAACCAGCTGCGCGCACGCGCCTTGCGGTCTTCGATGATGGCGGGGTCTGTGGGCAGCATGACTAACCTTGCGGGCCGAAGTAAGTGCAGCTCTCGTTGCAGCTGTCGCGATGGACGCTGACGCGGGTCAGCTTGCCCGCGTGCTGCAACCGCTCCCAAATGAAGCGCGAGAGGTTCTCCAGCGTCGGTACGCCGATCGCCTCGATCCTGTTCAGGAACTTGTGGTCGAGCGTCTTCTGCACCTCGGCCATGGCGCGCTCGAGCAGGCCGAGATCGACCACCATCCCGGTGTTCGGATCGGGCGTGCCGCGCACGGTAACCTCAGCGCGAAACGAGTGACCGTGGATCTCCTCGCTGGCAGTGCCAAAGGTCGTTCCGGACAGCGCATGCGCAGCCTCGAACCGAAACGCTTTCGTCAATTCCCACATCTCTCTCAACAATCCAGTTCTGTCTCTAGGTTGGTCGCGTTTTCTCAATGCGAACCGGTACCCACTTCGCTTGAAAACGCTCCGGTTGGTTCAACGTATTCCGAGCGTCTTGTGCGTCTGCACGCTGAGGCGCCATTGCGGGTGCTTCAGGCAGTATTCGATCGCGCGCTCGGTATTCTCGATCACGTCGGGGCCGTCCATCGGTTGCAGCGAGAAGCGTTCGAATGACAGCCCCGCGAAATCCTCTGGTCTGTTTTCCGGCTGCGGATAGACCAGCTTCAACTCGTGCCCCCTGCGGACCACGAGTTCGGATGCGGCCTTGGGGCTGACGCAGATCCAGTCGAGCCCGTCGGGCGGCGCGATGGTACCGTTGGTCTCGATCGCGATCGCAAAGCCGTGGCCGTGCAGGGCCTCGATCAGGTCGGTATCGACCTGGAGCAGCGGCTCGCCGCCGGTCAGCACCACATAGCGGTCGGCATCGCCCCCGGTCCATTGCGCCGCGATGGTGCCGGCGAGCTCGGCGGCGTCGGCATAGCGGCCGCCCAGCGTGCCGTCGGTACCGACGAAATCGGTGTCGCAGAACCGGCAGACGGCGCCTGCGCGGTCCTGTTCGCGGCCGCTCCAGAGGTTGCAGCCGGCGAAGCGGCAGAACACGGAGGCCCGGCCCGCATGGGCGCCTTCGCCCTGCAGGGTGAGAAAGATCTCCTTGACCGCGTAGCTCACCAAAAATCCCTTAAATTGCCGAACCTGCGGACGGCGAGCCGGCAAATCCTGAACCCGTCTGCCGCAGCGCCTCGCCGACGGCCATGGCCGCCGAGACGGCCACATTGAGTGAACGCATGGTCGGCCTGATCGGAATCACCAGCCGTGCATCCGCAGCGGTCACCACCGCATCGGTAACGCCAGCCGTTTCGCGCCCGAACAGCAGCACATCGGAGGCCGCATAGGTGAAATCAAGGTATGATTTCGCGGCCTTGGTCGTGAACAGGACCAGCCGGCAGCCGGCCTCGGCCCGCCACTCCTCGAATTTCGACCATGAGTCGTGACGCTTCAACCGCACATGGTCGAGATAGTCCATACCCGCCCGGCGGAAATTCCGGTCCGAGGTGTCGAATCCCGCCGGTTCGATGATATGGGCTGCCACGTCCAGGCAGGCGCAGAGGCGCAGAATCGTCCCTGTATTCTGGGGGATGTCGGGCTGGAACAGCGCGATCTGCATGGTGCGGACGACCTGTGAAATCCGGATGAAATTGTCTCAATAAAACATCGCCCGGCGCGGATTTCGTGCATTGCACGTGTGCGAGCCGATAGCGGGCTTGCGCTCGTCCGGCAAGGGTGCCAATAGAACGATTCTGGACTGCTGTTCCGCCATTTGGGGTGGGGAATAGCAGTTTTCTGCCGCCGCGGGGGCCGCGGGCGCCGGCAGCCTTTCTTGGGGCGCTCTCCGCGTCTCCGGGGCGGTTCCACCGGCTGCAGAAAAGAAAGGGCTAGGAATCGTGACGACAGCGTCTTCGGCGGACCATCCGACACGCCGTGATTTTCTTTACGTAGCAACCGGAGCTGCCGCCGCCGTAGGCGCAGCCGCCACCGTATGGCCGCTGGTTGCCCAGATGAACCCGGACGCCGCGACGATCGCGGCCGGCGCGCCGATCCAGGTCGACCTGACGCCGATCGCCGAGGGCCAGGACATCAAGGTCTTCTGGCGCGGCAAGCCGATCTACATCAGCCATCGCACCAAGAAGCAGATCCAGGAGGCCCAGAGCGTGGCGCTCTCCAGCCTGCCCGATCCGCAGCCCGACTCGGCGCGCGTCAAGGCCGGCCACGACCAGTGGCTGGTGGTGATCGGCATCTGCACCCACCTCGGCTGTATCCCGATCGCCCATGAGGGCAATTACGACGGTTTCTTCTGCCCCTGCCACGGCTCGCAATACGACTCCTCCGGTCGTATCCGCCAGGGGCCGGCGCCTGCCAACCTGGCGGTGCCTCCCTACGCCTTCCTTTCCGACACCAAAATCCAGATCGGCTAAGTCCCGGACCCCCGGGGCTGCGGCTTCCACTTGGACCCATCGCGTCGTTTTTCTTCTTCAGGATCGCATCAATGAGCGGACCATCTGATTTCCAACCGAGCAACCCCGCCTTGAAGTGGATCGAACGGCGCCTTCCGATCTTCGGCCTGATCCACTCTTCGTTCGTGGCCTATCCGACGCCGCGCAACCTGAACTACTGGTGGACCTTCGGCGCCATCCTTTCGATGATGCTGGGTCTACAGATCCTGACCGGCGTGATCCTGGCGATGCACTACACGCCGCATGCCGATCTCGCCTTCAAGTCGGTCGAACTGATCGTTCGCGACGTCAATTACGGCTGGCTGCTGCGCAACATGCATGCCTGCGGCGCGTCGATGTTCTTCTTCGCCGTCTACATCCACATGTTCCGCGGCCTCTATTACGGGTCCTACAAGGAGCCGCGCGAGGTGCTCTGGATCCTTGGCGTCATCATCTACCTCTTGATGATGGCAACCGGCTTCATGGGCTACGTGCTGCCGTGGGGCCAGATGAGCTTCTGGGGCGCCACCGTCATCACCAATCTGTTCTCGGCCGTGCCGTATTTCGGCGAGAGCATCGTGACCCTGCTGTGGGGCGGCTATTCGGTCGGTAACCCGACGCTGAACCGCTTCTTCTCGCTGCACTACCTGCTGCCGTTCGTGATCGCCGGCGTGGTCGTGCTGCACATCTGGGCGCTGCACGTCGCGGGTCAGAACAACCCGGCCGGCGTCGAAGCCAAGACCGAGAAGGACACGGTGCCGTTCACGCCCTATGCGACGATCAAGGACGCGTTCGGTGTAGCCTGCTTCCTGATCTTCTTCGCCTGGTTCATCTTCTACATGCCGAACTATCTCGGCGACGCCGACAACTACATCCCGGCGAACCCCGGCGTGACCCCGGCGCACATCGTGCCCGAATGGTACTACCTGCCGTTCTACGCGATCCTGCGTTCAATCCCGAACAAGCTCGCCGGCGTCGTCGCGATGTTCTCGGCGATCATCATCCTGTGCTTCCTGCCCTGGCTCGACAGCGCACGGACCCGGTCGTCGAAGTATCGTCCGCTGGCCAAGCAGTTCTTCTGGATCTTCGTGGTGGTCTGCATCCTGCTCGGCTATCTCGGCTCGCAGCCGCCGGAAGGCATCTACGTGATCGCCGGCCGCATCCTGACGGTCTGCTATTTCGCCTACTTCCTGATCGTGCTGCCGCTGCTCGCCCGTATCGAGACGCCGCGCCCGGTGCCGAACTCGATCGCCGACGACGTGCTGGCGAAGAGCAAGGGCAGGGCGGCGACCGCGGCTTCGGTGGTGCTCGCGCTGGTGCTGGCCGGTGGCCTGTTCGCCGGCAGCACCCAGAACGCCAAGGCCGAAGAGGGCGGCGACGTCCCGCCGGCGCAGAAATGGTCGTTCTCCGGCCCTTTCGGCAAATATGACCGCGGCTCGCTGCAGCGTGGCCTGAAGGTCTACAAGGAAGTCTGCTCGGCCTGCCACAGCCTGAACTACATTGCGTTCCGCAACCTCGCCGATCCCGGTGGTCCCGGCTATTCGGAGGCACAGGCCGCCGCCTTCGCGTCCGACTACAAGATCAAGGATGGTCCGAACGACCAGGGCGAGATGTTCGAGCGTCCGGGCCGCACCGCGGACTACTTCCCGGCGCCGTTCCCGAACGAGCAGGCCGCGGCCGCGGCCAATGGCGGCAAGGCGCCGCCGGATCTGTCGCTGATGACCAAGGCGCGGTCCTACAAGCGCGGCTTCCCGCAGTTCGTGTTCGACTTCTTCACCCAGTACCAGGAGCAGGGACCGGACTACGTCGACGCCATCCTGCAGGGCTTTGAAGACAAGCCGCCGGCCGGTGTCACCGTCCCGGAGGGCACCTACTACAACAAGTACTTCCCCGGCCACGCCATCAAGATGCCGAAGCCGCTGTCCGATGGTCAGGTGACCTACGACGACGGCTCGCCAGCGACGGTCAAGCAGTACGCCCACGACGTCACCACCTTCCTGATGTGGGCCGCGGAGCCGCGCCTGGAAGAGCGCAAGCGGATCGGCATGCAGGTGTTCGTGTTCCTGATCATCTTCGCGCTGCTGATGTACTTCACCAAGCGCAAGGTCTGGGCCGACGCCCACTGAGCTTCGGTGATCGCGAGTTTGAAAAAGCCCCTTCGGGGCTTTTTTGTTGACCTGCGTCATTGCGAGTGCAGCGAAGCAATCCACCTATCCGTGATGCGCAGGCATGGATTGCTTCGCTGCGCTCGCAATGACGGCGAATGGATTGCGTCCGCCACCGAGTGCGGACAAAATGCCGGTCAATCAGCCGGCAAACATTGCGGAGGAACCCATGGGTACGATCATCAACTTCAAGCGTCCGGACGGCAAGGAAGCGTCGGGCTATCTCGCCAACGCGGCGCGCGGCAATGCGCCGGGCGTGGTCGTGATCCAGGAATGGTGGGGATTGCAGGACCAGATCAAGGGCATGTGCGACCGCTTCGCGCGGGCCGGTTTCGATGCGCTGGCGCCCGATCTCTACAAGGGGACGGTGGTGCCGTATCACGACACCGACGCGGCGGGCAAAGAGATGAACTCGCTCGATTTCATGGACGCCACCACCCAGACGGTGCGCGGCGCCGCGCAGTACCTCGCCAAGAACGGCGCCAAGGTCGGTCTCACCGGCTTCTGCCTCGGCGGCGCGGTGACCATCATCGGCGCCACCAAGATCCCGGAGTTGACCGCCGGCGTGGTGTTCTACGGCATTCCGCCGGAGCAGGCAGCGAAGCCCGCGGACGTCCGGATTCCGCTGCAAGGGCATTTCGCCACCAAGGACGATTGGTGCACGCCGGCGCTGGTCGATGGTTTCGAGAAGGGGATGAAGGCCGCGGGCAAGTCGCTGGAGCTATTCCGCTACGATGCCGAGCACGGTTTCGGCAACGAGCAGCGCCTGTCGGTGCACGACCGCCACTGCGCGGAACTGGCCTGGGACCGCGCGACCGAGTTCTTCCGGAAGCACCTGGGGTAAGCGAGCTAGCCGCAAACTCCGCGTCGTCCCGGCAAAAGCCGGGACCCCTATACGCGGCGGCGGTAATGGGTACATTGGCAGTCATCGCGCCAAAACAACTACACCCTGTGGTTATGGGTCCCGGCCTTCGCCGGGACGACGCAGGTGCTACGAACCGCGCACCCCGTCCCACCACGGGCAGGTGCCCGACATCAGCCTGAAATTGCCTTCCATCACCTGCACCGGTGCGCGCTTGCCCTCGGTGGCGGCGCGCATCCGCATCTCGCGCGCGATCGCGCGATCCTCCGCCGACAGCCAGACCCGCTCGTGGCCCCACAGGCTCGGACCGTCATGCATCTCGAACGGCGTCCAGTTCGCGGGGGCGATCTCGCGGCCGCCCCAGCCGCACTCGACCATGAAGGCCGACGGCGTCTTGGCGTAGAACGACGTCATCAGGTCATTGGTGTGACGGCCGAGCGTGACGTTGACCCGGTCTTCCTGCTGCGCGATGTCGTAGGCTTGGCCGACATCGTCGAGCGAGAACAGCTCCACCATCAGATGATGCATGCCGTTCGTCCCGGTCTCGATCAGCGCCAGCGAGTGATGCCGCGCATTGACGTGGAAGAAATAGGCGCGGAACGGCTTTTCGATGTAGTCGCTGAGGCCGAAGCCGAGCACATCGACATAGAAGCTCATGACCGGTGGGATCCGTTCGACCGTCAGCACGGCGTGGCCCAGCCCGAGCGGCCCGGTACGGAAGCCGGAGATCGAGCGGCCCGGCTTGAACGGCGTGTCGTCGATCTCGGCACCGTGGAATGCCTCGAGCCGGTTGCCGGCGGGGTCCCGGAACGAGATCAGGCTGCGCACCCGCCGGTTATCCGCGAGCGCCTGCGGCTCGGCGGTCACAGCCACGCCGGCCTGCTCCAGCCGCGCTGCCAGTGCATCGAGGGCTGTGGCATCCGCCACCTCCCAGCCGAAGAACCTGGTGCCTTCGCCCTGCGCGCGGTCGATCACGATGCGTTGCTTGCGGTCGTCCATCCGGAACGCGAGCAGCGAATTGCCGCGCTCGACCGCCTGCAACCCGACCAGGCCGGTGCCGAATTGTCGCCAGTCGTCGAGCGCGTCGGAGCCGAAGCCGGCATATCCGAGACCCAAAATCGTCATCTGCGCGTCTCCGCCATCTGTCTGTTTTTTGGGCGGCCGATCGGTCGCCATTTCAGCAAATCCTACGCGGAATCCGGTCGCTTCAAACCCCGAAAATGACGTCCCGGTCCGGGGCAGGGCGCCGGCGCCTCCCTTGACACGGCCCGCGCCGGGTGGTGTGTAACTGCTATGAGCACCGTCGCCAGTCCATCCCGTCGTTGGTGGCCCACCTTCTCATAGGTGGCCGGTGCGTTTTCTTTTTTCACAAACGTCGAAGGTCGCCATCGCAGTGCGACGGTACCTTCCCTTGTCCTGTGTGGCGCTCTCTTCCCAAGTCTCGTAAGAGGATCACATGAACAGGACAGTCTTCTCCCTGCCGGCCAAGAGCGAGTATCTGACCCATGGCGGCCTCGCGGTCGCGCGCGTGGTCGAACAGTTCACCGGCGGCGCCAACCGCCTTGACGATCTGATCGCATTGCTCGACCGCCGCCGCGGCGTGGTGCTGTCCTCGGGCACCACGGTGCCGGGCCGCTACGAGAGCTTCGACCTCGGCTTTGCCGATCCGCCGCTGGTGCTGGAGACCTCGGGCACCGACTTCTCGCTACAGGCGCTGAACCCGCGCGGTGAGGTGCTGATCGCCTTCCTCGGCGACGTGCTGCGCGAGCCGTGCGTCGTGATCTCGGAGCGCAGCGCCACAAAGCTCGCCGGCCATATCATCCGCGGCGAGGCGCCGGTCGAGGAAGACCAGCGCACCCGCCGCGCCAGCGTGATGTCGCTGGTGCGCGACATGGTGGCGGCGTTCACCTCCAATGCCGACCCGTTGCTCGGCCTGTTCGGTGCCTTCGCCTACGACCTCGTGTTCCAGATCGAGGACCTCAAGCAGAAGCGCGCCCGCGAGGCCGACCAGCGCGACATCGTGCTCTACGTGCCGGACCGCCTGCTGGCCTATGACCGCGCCACCGGCCGCGGCGTGGCGTTGAATTACGAGTTCGCGTGGAAGGGCAAATCCACCGCCGGCCAGCCGAACGAGACCGCGCCGAGCCTCTATGCAATGGCCGGACGACAGGGCTTTGCCGATCACGCCCCGGGCGAATACCAGGCGACGGTCGAGGTCGCGCGTGCGGCGTTCGCGCGCGGCGACCTGTTCGAGGCGGTGCCCGGGCAGCTGTTCGCCGAGCCTTGCGAGCGCTCGCCGGCGGAAGTGTTCCAGCGGCTGTGCCGCATCAACCCGTCGCCCTATGGCGCGCTGATGAATCTCGGCGACGGTGAGTTCCTGGTCTCAGCCTCGCCCGAGATGTTCGTCCGCTCCGACGGCCGCCGGGTCGAGACCTGCCCGATCTCGGGCACCATCGCGCGCGGCTCGGACTCGATCGGCGACGCCGAACAGATCCGCAAGCTGCTGAACTCGGAAAAAGACGAGTTCGAGCTCAACATGTGCACCGACGTCGACCGCAACGACAAGGCGCGGGTCTGCGTGCCCGGCACCATCAAGGTGCTGGCGCGGCGCCAGATCGAGACCTATTCGAAACTGTTCCACACCGTCGACCATGTCGAGGGCATGCTGCGGCCGGGCTTCGATTCGCTCGACGCCTTCCTGACCCACGCCTGGGCCGTGACCGTGACCGGTGCGCCGAAGCTCTGGGCGATGCAGTTCGTCGAGGACCATGAGCGGTCGCCGCGGCGCTGGTATGCCGGCGCGATCGGCTGCGTCAATTTCGATGGCAGCATCAACACCGGGCTCACCATCCGCACCATCCGCATGAAGGACGGCCTCGCGGAGGTGCGCGTCGGCGCCACCTGCCTGTTCGATTCCGATCCGGCGGCCGAGGATCGCGAGTGCCAGGTCAAGGCAGCGGCGCTGTTCCAGGCGTTGCGCGGCGATCCGCCGAAGCCGCTGTCAGACTCCGCACCCGATGCCACCGGCTCCGGCAAGAACGTGCTGCTGATCGACCACGACGACAGCTTCGTGCACATGCTGGCGGATTACTTCCGCCAGGTCGGCGCCAACGTCACCGTGGTCCGGCACATCCATGCCCAGGACATGCTGAAGCGGAAGGGTTGGGACCTTCTGGTGCTGTCGCCCGGACCGGGTCGCCCGGAGGATTTCGGCATCGCGAAGACCATCGACACCGCGCTTCAGGACAAGCTGCCGATCTTCGGCGTCTGCCTCGGCGTGCAGGCGATCGGCGAATATTTCGGCGGCGAGCTCGGCCAGCTCACCCAGCCGGCGCATGGCCGTCCCTCGCGGGTCCAGGTGCGCGGCGGCAGGCTGATGCATAATCTGCCCAATGAGATCGTGATCGGCCGCTACCATTCGCTCTATGTCGAGCGCGACAGCGTGCCCGAGGTACTGGCGGTGACCGCGACCACCGAGGACGGCGTCGCGATGGTGATCGAGCACAAGACCTTGCCGGTGGGCGGCGTCCAGTTCCATCCGGAATCGCTGATGTCGCTCGGCAACGAGGTGGGCCTGCGCATTGTCGAGAATGCATTCCGGCTTAGTCCGCCGGCCAATTGAGGATTGCGAGACCAATGACCTTCGACCACGACCTCAAGGCGACCGTTCGCACCATCCCGGACTACCCGAAGCCGGGCATCCTGTTTCGCGACATCACGACGCTGTTGGCCGATGCCCGCGCGTTCCGCCGGGCGGTCGATGAGCTGGTGCATCCCTGGGCCGGGTCGAAGGTCGACAAGGTCGCGGGCATCGAGGCGCGCGGCTTCATCCTCGGCGGCGCGGTGGCGCACCAGCTTTCGGCCGGCTTCGTGCCGATCCGCAAGAAGGGCAAGCTGCCGCACACCACGGTGCGGATCGCCTATTCGCTGGAGTACGGCATCGACGAGATGGAGATGCATGCCGATGCCGTGCAGCCCGGCGAGCGCGTGATCCTGGTCGACGATCTGATCGCGACCGGCGGCACCGCGGAGGGCGCGGTCAAACTGCTGCGCCAGATCGGCGCCAATGTGGTCGCCGCCTGCTTCATCGTCGACCTGCCCGATCTCGGCGGCGCCGCCAAGCTGCGCGCGATGGATGTACCCGTGCGCACGCTGATGGCGTTCGAGGGGCATTAGCCCCGCTCTCTCCACACGTCGTCCCGGCCTTCGCCGGGACGACGGCTAACCTCGTTGCAGCAGCATGCTCAGTTCGAGATCCCGGAACGTGGTGTAGTTCCTCCGGACCCACTGGTGCAGCTCGGTCGAGGAATCCTTCTCCTGGCGCAGATAGCCGGTGAAGGAGAAATTCAGCCGGTCGATATAGGTCTTCAGGAACACCGGCAGCGCGCGGAAGCGCAGCACCCGGCTCGCGGTCATGACCGGCGGCAACTCGCCACGCACCACGAATTCATTGTCGATCACGACGAGCCCGTTCGGCGGGATCATGCCGGCCAGCGTCTGGTAGCCGCGCACCGAGGCGCGGTCGGTATCCGCGACATACAGGATGACAGGCGCGACGCGGCGGCGCAGCGCCTCCTTCATCAGCCCGATCTGGTCGCACATTTTGAAGAATTCGTCGAAGGCGTGGTAGCCGAGATCGACCACCTTGGCGATGCCGTCATTGACGATGACGCGGTCCATCAGCTGCATCTTGCCGTAGGTGTCGATCACGTCGGCGGTCTCGGTGATCCGCGGCAAATAGTCGAGCAGCGACGGCTCCTTCAGATTGATGTCGAAGCAGACCACGTCGCCGTTCTTCAGCAGCAGGAATTCGCCGAGCAGCCGCGCGATCAGCGTCTTGCCGACCTGCGGGCGGGGCGAGCAGATGATGTAGACGGGCGTCGATGACATCGCCCGCTATATCAGGCCAAATTTCTACCCAATCCAGCCCCAACGCGGCCGCAGCCGCGACTATTTTTCGCCCTTGGCCGACTTGGCGCCGACCAGGTCGGTCAGCTTGATCCGATCGTACTCGCTCCAGACATTGGCGAGCCAGTGCCGGACATAACCGCGCAGCACGAAGGAGTAGTTGGCGGCGTCGTCGTTGATGCCCTTGTTCGCCACGAACTTCAGGAACGGGACCGACGAGACCTCGACCTGTTCATAGGCCATTTCGTTGAGCTTGGGGATCGTGAGGTCGGTCGCATCCTTGATGCGGTGGAAGTAGGAGTTGTAGGTCGCCTGGTCCCACTGGAAGAACTGGGTGTCGTTGATGAAGTTCTTCACCAGGAAGTATTTCGCGCCGGTCATGAAGTTGGCGGTCTCGGCGATCTCGTCCAGCGAGGCGATCGAGGGGCCCAGGATGTGGAACACGGCGAAGGTGATCTGGCCGGAGCGCGCCGCATCGAGGAAACCGATGTCGCGCAGCGAGGCCAGCGCGGGCGACAGCAGGCCGGCGCGGACGTCGATCACGGTGACGGCGGGTCCCGAGTTCAGCGTATCGAAGATCTTCATCTGATCCGCGGTCGTCGTCATGTCGACGATCTCGGTGATGTCAGGATGGAAGCGCTTCAGCGTACCGCGCGGCGACTCGGTGTCGAACGCCCGGGTCTGCACGTTATTGGCACTGAAATAGTCCAGGAGCGTCCGCGAGACGGTGGTCTTGCCGACCCCGCCCTTGTCTGCGCCCACCACGATCACGACCGGTTTTGCCATGGAAATCCCTTAAAAGCGCGCTCCCGATCGCGATGGCGATCGGCAAGTCCCCACACCTGCTTTGGGCGCGAACATGGCAGAAACGAGGGAGAATTCAATTCCTTAAGGCGCCTACAATCGGTTTGGTAGGGATTTCCTTAATGGACTGAGGTGCCTAGCGCATGATCCGGCTATGTGCGTGACGATTTCCGCCGCGACATGCGCGCAAGCCTGTGCGGGTCGATCAGCGATGCCGGCCCCAAGGTCCCTGAAGCGGTCCAAATGGTCCCTGTGCCGGGCCAGCGCCCGGCAGCGGCGGCGGATTGTTCGACGGCGCCGGCGGCACGTCGCCCCACGGGCCATGGGTCACCGGCGGAGGCTGGCCGCCCCCACCTGCGCTTCGTCCTTCGTGTCCGTCTCATCCGGCAGCGCCAGCGGTCCGGGATCGTGGCCGCCGGCATATTTCACCAGCGCATCGACCCGGGACTTCACCGACGGATGGGTGGCGAACAGGTCGGCGAAACCTTCGCGCGGATTGTCGACGCAGAGTTCCATCACCGCCGATGTGGCGCCCGGCAGCTCGCCGCGGTTCTCGATCTTGCGCAGCGCCGAGATCATCGCATCGGGATTCTTCGTCAGTTCGACCGATCCGGCATCGGCGAGATATTCGCGCGACCGCGACAGCGCGAGCTTGACCACCTGCGACAGCAGCCAGGCCAGCACGATCAGCGCGACCGCGATGATGATCACGATGATCGCGCCGCCGCCCGAGCCCTTGCTGTCGCGGTCCGAGGAGGATGACGACGATCGGGAGGATGACGAGGACGACCAGCCTCCGCCGCTCCACGACAGATTTGTGAACAGGCGGAAGAACAGCTCGCCGAAGAAACCGACCACGCCGGCGATGATCACGGCGACCACCATCAGCTGCACGTCGCCATTCTTGATATGGGTCAGCTCGTGGCCCAGCACGGCCTCGATCTCCTGGTCGTTCAGCGCGTTCAGCAGACCCGTGGTGACCGTGATGGAATACTGCCGCCGGTTCAGGCCGGCCGCGAATGCATTCAGCGCCGGACTGTCCATCACCTTCAGCTTCGGCATCGGGATGCCGCGCGAGATGCAGAGATTTTCCAGGAGATTGTAGAGCCGCGGCTCTTGCTGCCGGGTCACGCTTTCGCCGCCGGTGACGGCATCGATCATGTTCTGGTGGAAGAAATAGGCGATCACGATCCAGGCGACGGCTGCGATCGTCGCCCACGGGAAGGCCGAGACCAGGTCGCGCCAGGCCCGCGCAAAGTAATAGTCGACCGTGCGGCCGCTATCGGTCATCACCTCCGCGACCAGCGCGCCGGCATAGACCAGCACGTAGATCAGCAGGAACAGGCCGGCGAGCAGCAGCATCGAACGAAACTTGTTCGATGCGATGTGCGTGTAGAGACCATAGGCGGCCATGACGGAGCAGCCTCTCGCCGGCGCGCTGTGCGCCTCAGAACTTCACGCTCGGCGCCGTCTCGACTTCGGCGCGGCTGGCGCCGAGGTCGAAGAAATCCTTGCGGGTGAAGCCGAACATGCCGGCGAACAGCGCGGCTGGCATCTGCTGGATGCCGGTGTTGTATTCCTGGACCGCGTTGTTGAAGAAGCGGCGGCTGGCGGCGATCTTGTTCTCGATGTCGGAGAGCTCCGAGGCGAGCTGCTGGAAGTTGGCATTGGCCTTGAGGTCGGGATAGGCCTCCGACAGCGCGATCAGCCGGCCGAGCGCGCCGGAGAGCTGGTTCTCGGCCGCCGAGACCTGGGCCGGCCCCTGCGCCGAGATCGCCGAATTGCGCGCCTTGATGACATCTTCGAGCGTGCCGCGTTCATGGGAGGCGTAGCCCTTCACGGTCTCGACCAGGTTCGGGATCAGGTCGTGGCGCTGCTTGAGCTGCACGTCGATGTCGGCAAAGGCCTGGCCGACCCGCTGGCTGAGCGCGACGAGGCGGTTGTAGGCGCCGAACGCAAACAGCACGAGAAGAACGATGACGCCGATAACGATCCAGCTGGTCGACATGACAGGGCAGCTCCTGATGGATGAGACGGCGGCACCGTAACCCAGGATCGGGGCACAGGGCAGCCCGCCGCGAAGAGGTGGGCACAGGTTGGTCGGGGATGGACGCGAACTGGTTCAACATCGTCGCCCCGCTGGTTCTGCGTCGTCCCGGCGAAGGCCGGGACCCATACGCCGCGGCCCGTGGAAAGGGCGCAAGCGGCGCCGGCTTCGCTTCAAGATCGGGGTCGGGGGTTATGGGTCCCGGCCTTCGCCGGGACGACGAGCGTCGGACATTTGCACCGCATCGCCCCATCGCCAACGGCGGGCGCTGGCGTATTCGGCTTTGGCGCGGCGTGGGACCCTTGTCACCGATACGCCCTCCGGCGTGCATAGTTTGACCGCGATCTCGACCTTGCCGACGTCCGGCTGCGCCAGCAGCCGCGACGGCCGTGCGGCCACCGGTGCACGGCTCAGCGCCACATAGGCGAAGCGCTCGTCCTCGAACGGCAACTCGGCGCCCTTGACCTGCTTGTGCGCGCGCGAGCGTTGCAGGCGTTGCGAGAAGTGGCACCAGTCGGGCGCGACCAGCGGGCAGCCGCGGTCATGCGGGCAGGGGGCGGCGACATGCGCGCCGGCGGCGATCAGTCGGGCGCGGAGTGCGATGATGCGCGCATAGCCTGCGGGGGTGCCGGGTTCGACGACCAGCAGCGTGTCGCGGGTTTTCGACCACAGCGCATCGGCGAGCGCGGTCCGCTCGGTCTCGCCGAGTTCGCCGATCATGTAGCTGGCGACGACGAGGTCGGCGGGGGCGGCCTTGTCGAGCAGGGCGCGGGCCTGGCCGAGTTCGTAGCTGGTGCTGTGCAGCCGTGCACTGTCGCGAAACAATTCCACCGCCAACGTCCGTAGCGCGCCGTTGGCGTCGAGCAGGGTGAAGCCGCGCAGCGGGGCAAAGGTCTCCGCCGCCGCCCAGGTCGCGGTTCCCGGGCCGGCGCCGACATCGAGCAGGCTCGCCGGCGCGAAGTCGGGCCTGATCTCCGTCAGCGCATTCAGGCTTGCGACCACGGCGGCATAGGTCGCAGGCATCCGCGCCAGTGCGTAGGCCAGTGCATCGGTCTCGGTCCTGATCGTCCCTGAGTTGCCGCCTTCGCGATAGGTCCGCGAGATCGCAGCGGCGCGGCCGGCGGCGTCATTGCGCGACAGGCCGACGAGCCGGGCGTTGAGCGCGGCGCGCAGTTCGGCAGGGAGATCAGGTGAGGTCATACGACCCATTATCGCACGTCATCGTGAGCGGGGCGACTTGTCCGCCGAAGCCTTTCGGCGAAGGCGGAAGCAATCCATCACCCGCTTGCTGAGGCATGGATTGCTTCGTCGCTACGCTCCTCGCAATGACGACGCTGAGACGCTTGCGCCCAAAAACTCCGTGGCAACCCTACGCCACGTTCTGGTCGAGGATGTCCACTGCGCCTTGCAGGTCGACCGAGACCAGCTGCGACACGCCGCGTTCGGCCATGGTGACGCCGAACAGCCGGTTCATCCGCGCCATCGTGATCGGATTGTGCGTGATGATGATGAAGCGCGTGTCGGTCGAGCCGGTCATTTCATGCAGCAGGCTACAGAACCGTTCGACGTTGTGGTCGTCGAGCGGCGCGTCGACTTCGTCCAGCACGCAGATCGGCGACGGGTTGGTGAGGAACACCGCGAAGATCAGCGAGAGCGCCGTCAGCGCCTGCTCGCCGCCCGAGAGCAGCGACAGCGTCTGCGGCTTCTTGCCGGGCGGCTTGGCGATGATCTCGAGGCCGGCTTCCAGCGGATCGTCGCTCTCGATCAGATGCAGCGCCGCTTCGCCGCCGCCGAACAGCTCGGTGAACAGCCGCTTGAAGTGGTTGTTGACGGTCTCGAACGAGGTCAGCAGCCGCTCGCGGGCTTCGCGGTTGAGGCTCTGGATGCCCTGGCGCAGCCGCTTGATCGCCTCGACCAGGTCGTCGCGTTCGGTGGTCAGCGCAGTGTGCTGGGTCTCGACTTCCTTGAGCTCTTCCTCGGCGCGCAGGTTGACGGCGCCGAGCCGCTCACGGTCGCGGCGCAGCTTCTCGAGCTCTTCCTCGACCTGGCCGACCGGCGGCAGCTCCGCGCCCGGCTCGATCTCGGCCATGGCGACCACCGCGCTCGGCTCGACCTCGAGCATGTCGTGGATCTCGCGCTCGATATCGGCGAGGCGGCGGCGGGTGCCTTCCATGCGCTCCTCGGCGCGCGCGGTGGCCTCGCGGGAATAGGAGAGGGCTTCGAGCGTGGCCTTGGCGACGCGGTCGGTTTCCGCCATCGCGGCTTCGGCGCTTGCCAGCGCATCGGCGGCGATGCGGCGATCGCCCTCGGCGTGCTCGATCTCCGTGATCAGCGCGCTGCGCTTCTCGGCGAACACTTCCGGCGCGTTGGCGAGTTCTTCGCGCTCGATCGACACCTCGGCGATGCGTGCCTCGATCGTCCCGAGCTGCGAGGCGGCGCTGGTCTTGCGGGTCTGCCACTCGTTGCGCTCGGCGAGGATCGCCTGCACGCGGCGGTCGGCGAGCTCGGCCTCACGGGCCAGTGCCTGCGCCTCGGCGCGGACCTGCGCCGCGGCCCGGCGCTGGTTGTCGATCTCGGAGCGCACCGCGGCGAGCTGGGCTTCGGTCTCGACGCCCGGCGGCAATTCGGCAAGCGCAGCAGCAGCGCTCTCATGGGCGGCTTCGGCCTCGGCACGGTCGGCGGCGACGCGGCTGTGGGCCTCGGTCAGCGCCGATTTGCGCGCGGCATGGCGATTGATCTCGCGCTCGGTCGCGGCATGGCGCTCGCGCGCGGCATCGGTCTCGCGCCGGGCGGCGCGCACGGCTTCGCGCGAGGCGCCCTCGGCTGCCGCGGCAGAGCGCAGTTCTTCCTCGGCCGTCTCCAGCGCCTGGCGCTTGGCGGCAGCATCGATGCGGGCCTGTTCCAGCTCATGCTCGATGTCGACCAGGCGGGCGCGCTCGGCGAGGCGGCGGGCTGCGCCGGTCGGGGCATGCGCGTCGGCGACGAAGCCGTCCCAGCGCCAGACGTCGCCTTCGAGCGACACCAGCCGCTGGCCGGTATTTAGCTGCGACACCAGTGCGGCGCCGCGCTCCTTGGCGATCACGCCGATCTGCGCGAGGCGGCGCGCCAGTTCCGGCGGGGCCTGGACGTGATCGGCCAGCCGCTCGACGCCATCGGGCAGCGCTGGATCCTCGGCAGCTTCGCCGACATTGGTCCAGCGCATCGGCGCCGAGGAATCCACCGGCGCATCGAGGTCGTCGCCGAGCACGGCGCCGATCGCCTTCTCATAACCCTTGGCGACGGTGATGCCGTCGATGATCGGCGGCCACAGATTCTTGGTTTCGCTGGTGACCAGCTTGGAGATGGTGCGGGCTTCGGTCTCGAGCCGCTGCACGCGCTTCTCCGCCTCGGCGAGCGGATTGCGGGAGGCTTCCAGCGTCTGCCGCGCGGCGGCGTGATGCGCCTCGCTGGACTGCACGGCGGCCTCGGATTCGGCGAGCGTCTGCTGCGCCATCTCCATGGCGGCGGCGAGCGCGTCGATGTCGCCGAGATTGCCGGTCTCCTGCGCGAGCTTGGACTCCTCGGCCTGGACGCTGGCGATCTCCTGATCCAGCCGCGCCAGCCGGTCGCGATGGGTGCGGACGCCGGCTTCGAGCTGGTTGCGCTTGGCGGTGAGATCGGCGAGCTGCGTGGTCAGCTCGGAGAACTGGCGCTCGGTGGCGGCCAGGATCTCCTCGGCCTCCGAGACGCGCTCGTCGACGCCGGAGCGCTTCTCGACCCGCGACTTGATCTCTTCCTTCAGTTCCGCGTCTTCGGTGTCGAGGCGCTGCAACGCGATGTCGGCGTCGGAGGTCTGCTGCTGCTCGCGCGCGATGTCCTGGGCGAACTGGGTGAGGCGGCGGTCGAGCTCGCCGACGCGCTCCTTGGCGCGCTGCTCCTCGCGGTCGAGCATCTCGCGCGCATTGGTCAGGCGCTGTAGGCCGGCGGCGGCGCGCGCCTCGGCATCGCGCAGCGCCGGCAGTTCGGTGGCACGGATCGCCTGGATGCGCGCGGCTTCGGCCTGATGCTGGGTACGCTCGGCCATCTCGCGCACGGCGAGATCATGGTTCTGCGCGGCGTCGTTGACGTCGGCATTGGCCCCGATCCAGCGCAGGTGGAACAGCATGGCTTCGGACTTGCGCACCTTGGCCGCGACCTCGCGATAGCGGATCGCCTGGCGGGCCTGCTTCTTCAGGCCTTCCATCTGGCCGGTGAGCTGGCCGATCACGTCCTCGACGCGGGTCAGGTTGGTTTCGGCCGCCTTGAGCCGCAGTTCCGCCTCGTGACGGCGGGCATGCAGACCGGCCACGCCGGCGGCGTCTTCCAGCACGCGGCGGCGCTGCTCCGGCTTGGCCTGGATGATCTCGCCGATCTTGCCCTGGTGGACCAGGGCCGGAGAACGCGCGCCGGTGGCGGCGTCGGCGAACAGGATCTGCACGTCGCGGGCGCGCACGTCGCGGCCATTGATACGATAGACCGAGCCGGCCTCGCGCTCGATGCGGCGGGAGATTTCGAGCAGCTGGCTGTCATTGACGGCGGCCGGCGCCGAGCGATCGGAATTGTCGATCGTCATCACGACTTCGGCGTGGTTGCGCGCCGGACGGTTGCCGGAACCGGCGAAGATCACTGCATCCATGTCGGCGGCGCGCAGCGATTTGTGCGAGGTCTCGCCCATCGCCCAGCGCAGCGCTTCGACGAGATTGGATTTGCCGCAGCCGTTCGGTCCGACGACGCCGGTCAGGCCCGGCTCGATCATGAAATCGGTGGGTTCAACGAACGACTTGAAACCGTGCAGGCGGAGGCGCGTGAGCTTCATGTACACAAATCTCGCTTGGCCGGGCGCGAATCTCCCTGCCGTGACAATACCATGGATGGCAATGTCGGTGTCTGGGGTGAATAGCTGCGTGCAGCTCTCATGAGCGGCGACAATGGCGATGCCCGCGCGTCAGGGCAACCGCTTGACCCAGCTTTTCCCAAGGGATTTGCAGGGGTTTTGCCCTCGCTGCACGTCCCTGAAGATTCGCATCGCGCGAATCAGGTTTTCAACAACGAAATAATGCGACCGCTGCATGCCGTGATCGCAAGTCATCCACAACTATCGTGCCCGGCGCGAACGCGGGGCACGATGACGTCGGATTCGGAAGGCGCGTGATCAGCTCTTCAGCAGCGGGTCGATGTGCTTGCTGAATTCCTCGAACGAGGTCTCGCCCTTCAGCACTTCGCCATTGATGAAGAAGGTCGGCGTCGAATTCACCTTCAGCACCTCGTTGGCGTACTTCTGGTCGGCGGCGATCTTGTCGAGCAGCTTCTGATCCTTCAGGCAGTCCTCGACCTGCTGCTGGCTGAGGCCAGCCTGCTTGCCGATCCGGGTCAGCGTCTCGGTGGTGTTCTTCATCACCCAGTCGTTCTGCTGGCGGAACAGCAGGTCGATCACGGTGAAGTATTTCGGAGCGTCGTCCTTGGCGATGCAGCGCGCCAGCATCGAGCCGGCGGCGGCCTTGATGTCGAGCGGGAATTCGCGGAACACGTAACGGACCTTGCCGCTGTCGATGTAGGTCGACTTGATCTTCGGGAACACGGTCTCGTTGAAATTGGCGCAATGCGGGCAGGTCATCGAGGCGTATTCGACGATCGTCACCTTTGCGTCCTGCGGGCCGAGGCCCATGTCCGGCAGCGACTGCGGCTTGGCGACCTCGGCGGCGGTCTGCGCGAATGCGTCCGAGATCAGGCGCAGCGGCGACAGGCCGGCGAGGGCGGCCAGGCCGGTCAGCGAGAGAGCGGTGTTGAAAGCGCGGCGCGTGATGATCAAGGTCAGCTCCCGGATTGGCGCGTTCACGCCAGAATGAAGGGGTCCCGAAAAGAAGCCTTCGCTAGCTTGAAACGACCATTGTGGCAATGCCGGGGACTTGCGGCAGCGCCATCGAAAAGCGTCAATTTCGCTTGATCGTGGCGCCCAGCCGGGCCAGCGCCGCGCGCAGCTCGTCGTCCTCCACGGCGGCGAGGTTTGCCGCCTCCCGGGCCACGCTCTTGGCGTCAGGCGGGCGCGGCCGCGCCGGGCGGCTGCGGCGCGACAGCGGGGCCTGCCGGATGGTCAGGCGGCCGACCGCGTGCCAGCCGAAGAACCGGTTGACCCGTTCCAGGATGACGTCGGAGGAATGCTGGATCTCCAGCGCCATCGGCCCCTCGACCCGCAGCACCAGCGTCGCCGGCTCCTGCGGCTGCCCTTCGACGGGGCGCGGCCATTGTATCTTCATGGGCTCGCAATAGGGCGCGATCCGGTCGCCGGCGATCTCGGTCCAGCGCGTCACCAATTCGCGCGCGGCAAAGCCCTGCTTGGCATAGGCGTCCTTGAAGACGTCGCTGAGCAGGATCGACAGGGGCTTTGCGCTGATCGGGCCGGGTTTGGACATGGGAGGGTTATAGTGCGGTGGCGACGCCGCTGAAACCGTGTTCATCAATGTGGTGACGCTTCCGGGCCACGCAAAGAAAGACGTGGATGCCCGGGTCGAGCCCGGGCATGACGTGGTGGGATTTGCCTTAAGATACGTCCATGAGCTCTCGCACGGCCGCCAAGACCAAATCGACCGAACAGCCCGCCGATCGCCCGGCGCGGCTGCTTGCGTGGTATGACCGGCATCGCCGGACGCTGCCGTGGCGCGCGAACGCCGGGGAGCGGGCCGATCCGTACCGGGTGTGGCTGTCGGAGATCATGCTGCAGCAGACCACGGTGCGGGCGGTCGGGCCGTATTTCGAGAAGTTCCTGGCGCGCTGGCCAGACGTCACCGCGCTCGGCCGCGCGTCGCTTGACGATGTCCTGAGGATGTGGGCCGGGCTCGGCTATTACTCACGGGCGCGCAATTTGCACGCCTGCGCGGTCGCGGTGCTGGGCGATCATGCCGCGGCGTTTCCGGACACCGAAGAGGGCCTGCGCGAGCTGCCCGGGATCGGGCCCTACACCGCGGCTGCGATCGCCGCGATCGCATTCGACCGCCGCACCATGCCGGTGGACGGCAATATCGAGCGCGTGGTCAGCCGGCTCTACGCCATCGAGGAGGCGCTGCCGCAGGCCAAGCCGCTGATCAAGGAGATGGCCGCGACGTTGCTTGGCCCGGCGCGTGCCGGCGACAGTGCGCAGGCATTGATGGATCTGGGCGCCACGATCTGCACGCCGAAGAAACCGGCCTGTGCATTATGTCCGCTGAATGACGATTGCGCCGGCCGCATCCGCGGCGACCAGGAGACATTTCCGCGCAAGGCGCCGAAAAAGACCGGGACGCTGCGCCGCGGCGCCGCCTTCGTGGTGACGCGGGGCGGCGAACTGCTGGTGCGCTCGCGCCCGGAAAAGGGCCTGCTCGGCGGAATGACCGAAGTGCCGGGATCGCAATGGCTGGCCGGGCAGGAGGAAGACGCCGCGCTGGCGCAGGCCCCGGAGCTCAGGGGCGTCACGCGCTGGCACCGCAAGGCCGGCATCGTCAGCCACGTCTTCACCCACTTCCCGCTCGAGCTCGTCGTCTACACCGCCAGTGTGCCGCCGCGGACCCGCGCGCCGGAGGGCATGCGCTGGGTGCCGGTGGCAACCCTCGATGGCGAGGCGTTTCCGAATGTGATGCGCAAGGTGGTCGCCCACGGCCTCGATCTCTGACCTGCTGACACCATGCTGGCAGCAGCGACCGGCTACGACCTCCGTCACAACGGAGGCCGCCATGATCGCAACCGCGCTCGACCAGATTCCGAAACCGCCCTGTGCCAAATTGCTGGGATGGCAGCTTGTCGATGCCCGCCCGCAGGACGGCTGGATCAAGATCGTCTTCGACGGCAAGCCGGAGTTCTGCAATCCCGCCGGCTTCGTCCAGGGCGGCATGCTGTCCTCGATGCTCGACGACACGATGGGGCCGGCGGTGTTCGTGATGACCGAGGGCAGGCTGTTCACCACGACCATCTCGATGACCGTGAACTTCCTGGCGCCGGCCAAGCCCGGACCGATCACCGGCGAGGCGACGGTGACCCAGCTCGGCAAGACCATCGCCTTCGTCGAGGGCCGGCTCACCGCAGTCGACGGCACGTTGCTCGCGACCGCGAGCAGCAGCATCCGCCTGGTGGAAGCGGCGCGGGTGCTGCGGTAGCGCCACTTGCGCTCCACCCAATTCCGTCGCTCTGAGGAGCGCGGATCTCGCGCGCGTCTCGAAGGGTCGACGGCCACCGGCCGGGCCGTGCATCCTTCGAGACGCGCTACGCGCTCCTCAGGATGACGGGGATAGATTGTATGAGCCCGCCCGCTGCACGATCGGCGGCTTGGCGTTGAGGCCCTCGACCTGGAAGCCGGCGACGCGCTTGTAGTTGGCAGCGATGTCTTCCAGCTCCTGTTGCGACAGCACCTCGGTGACGATCCTGAAGCCATCGGGCGCGCGCTCTTCGACCAGCTGCATCACCTGTTCCGGGCCGTTGCGGCGGTTCAGCATCACGAGATCGGTCGTCGCCGGTCGCCGCTCGGCCTCATAGGCTGACAGCGCCGCCTGCGTCGGGCCATGCGCCAGGATCTCGCGCGTCAGCGTGCGCGCATCCAGGATCGCCTGCGAGGCGCCGTTGGAGCCGATCGGGTACATCGGATGCGCGGCGTCGCCCATCAGCGTGACGCGGCCGAAGGTCCATTGCGGGATCGGATCGCGATCGACCAGCGGATATTCGTAGGCATGCGGGCAGTTCCGGATCAGGCCGGGCACGTCGAGCCAGTCGAAGTTCCAGGTCTCGAACCAGGGCAGGAACTCGTCGAGCTTCGCAGTGCGGTTATAGTCCTCGCGGCGCCATTGATAGGTCGGCGGCATGTGCCGCTCGGCGACCCAGTTGATGTCGAACTTGCCGTCGGCACCGGCCTCCTTCGAGATCGGGTAGCAGACGAATTTCAGGGTCTCGTGCCCGGCCATGATCATGGTGCGGCCGGTCAGGAAGGCGTTCGCCCGCGTGATGCCGCGCCACAGGATGCGGCCGTTCCAGATCGGCGGACCCTCCTGCGGATAGAGCTTCTCGCGCACCGCCGAATGGATGCCGTCGGCGGCGATCAGCACCGCGCCGTCATGGCTGTCCGCCGGCTTGCCGGTTGCCTTGTCGATGAACTCGGCGCGGACACCGTCGGCGGTCTCGGTCCAGCCGGTGAGGTGATGGCTGGTCAGGATGTTGTCGCGTCCCAGCCGTTCGGTGGCGGCATCAAGC